>PBLV01000068.1 GCA_002721895.1 Verrucomicrobiales bacterium | reverse complement strand
CCTTGCCCTTCATTGTCCTTGTTCCTGTGTTCATAGGTATCACGAATTATCACGTTCCACGGGGCACTTTAGGGGTATTATGGGGCATTATGGAACTTTTACTTACTGAACAAAAAAGGTGTGAATACACACAATAAACCCCATAAATAGAGGGTTTATGGGGAAAAAGTGATGGTAGGAGCGGTGGGACTCGAACCCACAACCAACGGCTTAAAAGGCCGGTGCGCTACCATTGCGCCACACTCCCGCCAATGGGGCGCGCATACTGGCGCAGCGGATTGGCGCGCGCAAGCCATTTTGGGGTTCAGCGCGGACGATACTGGAGTTTGGCCCGGGGCAGCCAACGCTTGAGGTTTTCGATGCGCTGCGCGTCCATGGGATGGGTGCTCAGGAAGGCGGGGGGCTTGGCGCCGCCCTGCTGTTTTTTATACTCGGCAAAGCGTTCCCAGAAGGCAACGGCCTCCGCTGGATCATAGCCGGCACGCGCCATGTAAATGAGGCCTATGCGGTCTGCCTCGGTTTCCTGCAGACGACTGTGGGGCAGCACGCGGCCGAGGGTGGTGCCAATACCGTAGGCGGCAAAAAGGATTATGCGCGTCTCGTTGTCCAAGTCGGCCAAGCCGGTGAACAGGGCCACAGCGATGCCTTCCAAAAGAATCTGTTCGCTCATGCGTTCCGCGCCATGATGGGCCACGGCATGGGCCACCTCATGGGCGATGACCGTCGCCAATCCCGCGTCGTCCTGTGTGATGGGCAACATGCCGGTATGCACGCCTACCTTGCCGCCAGGGAGGCAGAAAGCATTGGGCTCAGGATTCTGGAACAGGACAAATTCCCACTCGGCCTTGGGAAGATCGGCGACGTCGGCAATACGCTGGCCGACACGCTGAACCATGGCGGTGGCGTTCTCGTCCTGGCTAACCGGCATTTGCTGGCGAATGGCCGCAAAGCCCTGCCGACCGAGGCGTTGTTCCTCGGCGGGGGAAATGATGTTGAGTTGCATGCGACCCGTGCCAGGGACAACGGCGCATGCGGACGCCATGGCCAAGACGGCCAGGATCAATGCCTGACGCAACCTCCCTGCGACGGAACGCATGGTGTGAATAAAACACAATTCCTCCAGCGCGGCAAGTGGATCACGCTGGGTGGCGGTGGTTTTGGGTGATGGCAACGGGCTTGCCACTAATCCCCATAGACCGGCCTGTGTGTGAATAATTTTGGATTCCCATCAGGCCGAATCCCTTTAATAAATGGCCACGGTCGTTCACGACCTTTTAAGGAGGATTGTACATGATAAAGAAGTTGCGTTTCGCATGTTCCTTGGCGTTTGCGTTTTTGGTTTCGCAAAATCTCTCGGCCCAAGGCCCTGTCTTGCCCAAGGCCAACAAGGGCCAACAAGGGCCCACCCGACCAAACATCATCATGATCGTTGCCGACGATCTGGGATATGGTGACTTGGGCAGTTATGGTCAAAAGTACATCAAGACGCCCTATCTCGACCGGCTGGCGGCCGAAGGCATGCGTTTCACCCATGCCTACGCGGGAGCGCCCATTGGTGGCGCGGCCCGGGCTTCACTGATGACCGGCCTACACACGGGGCACACATATATTCGCGGCAACAAGAACATTCCGTTGCGCGCGAAGGACATCACCATTGCCGAGGTGCTGCGGCAGGCGCGTTACAAGACAATCGCCTTGGGCAAGTGGGGTTTGGGACTAGAAAACACCACGGGCGAACCCTTCAAGAAGGGCTTTGAGCATTGGGCCGGATTCACCACACAGGAGCATGCGGATAATTATTATCCGCAATTTCTGTGGCGGTTTGAGCCTGGCTTCAAGGGCGTCAACGCCTTTCATGGTATGGTGCCGATTTATCGCAATCGCGAGGGCCGGCGCGTGGAGTATTCGCAGGATCTCATCACCAAGGCCGCGCTGAATTCCATCCGCATTTATCGACCGGCGTTTGACAACAAATACCAACCCTTTTTCCTCTACATCTCCTACACTACGCCGCACGCCAACAATGATCTCTTCAGCAAGACTGGCAACGGCATGGAAGTGCCCCACAACCGGCCATACAGCCAATACCGCTGGCCACTGCCGGAGCGGAACAAAGCGGCCATGATCACCCGGCTGGATGCTGACGTGGGCAAGATCGTGGACAAAATCGCACAGTACAAGATGGAGAAAGACACCATCATCATTTTCACCAGCGACAATGGCCCGCATGCGGAAGGTGGAGTGAACCCCACATATCTTGGTAGCGCCGGCCCGTTGCGCGGGATCAAGCGCAGCCTGTACGAGGGCGGCATTCGGGTTCCCCTGATCATCCGCTGGACCGGAAAGACCAAGGCGAACACCATCAGCGAACTGCCGGTGGGTGCATGGGATTTCATGCCCACTCTTGCCCAAATTGCCCGTTCACGCGCGCCGCGCGATCTGGATGGCGTCTCTTTCCTCGCGACACTGCAAGGACTGCCACAAACCCAAAAACATGAGTTCCTCTACTGGGAATTTCACGAGGGAGGCAGCAAGCAGGCGGCGCGGATGGGCGATTGGAAAGTTGTGCGACCCGCGTTGGGCGACCGGCTGGAGCTGTACAACCTGAAAACAGACATTGGGGAAACCAAAAATGTCGCCGCGCAACATCCGGATGTGATTATCAAGTTCGAGAACTTCCTCCGGACCGCGCGCACCCGCTCCACCCACTGGCCGTTGACCAAGGCGACCCCGCCGGGAGGCCGCTAGGGATTTTTCGGGGGGGGCGGAAAGCCTGAGGCCACACAGCGAAAGCCGGCGTGGGACAGGCCGGTATCCGGTGAGGTTTTCATCCGATGGCTGGGACGGAAAGCTCCGCAATAGAGGTCTGTACACATGAAGGAGCCCCCCCGTTGCACACGCTTCCACACACCGGGCTCATTGGGGTCGTGACTCGTCTTGGGGCCTGGCGGATTCTTGGCTGGGCTGTTTTTGTAATAGTCAGGCGTGTACCAGTCCGCACACCATTCCCAGACATTGCCGGACATGTCGAAAATTCCATAGCCGTTGGCGGGAAATGACCCCACCGGGGCCGTTAGCCGAAAACCATCATTGGCCGTGTTCTCGACAGGAAAGCGTCCCTGCCATGTATTGGCCATTTGCTTGCCCTTCGGCGTCAACTCGTTGCCCCAACAAAACTCATTGCCCGCCAAGCCACCCCGGGCGGCATATTCCCATTCCGCCTCAGTAGGCAGTCTTTTGCCCGCCCACTTGGCGTAGGCAAAGGCATCGTACCACGCCACATGGACAACGGGGTGCTTCTCGCGGCCGCGCAAAGTGGAACCCGGCCCTTCCGGATGCCGCCAACTGGCCCCCGGCACATAACGCCACCATTGAAGAAAGGCATTGTGCGCGCGCAATTGCTGAACGGGGATTGGTCGCGGCGGCGGTGTGAAAACGATCGCCCCCGCCTTCAGCTCGGAGGCCGGCACGCCGGGAAAATCCTTGGGATCCGGCTTGCGCTCAGCGATGGTCACGTATCCCGTGGCCTTGATAAAGCGGCCGAACTCCTCGTTTGTCACCTCGTGCGCGTCCATCCAGAACCCGTCCAAGGCCACCTTGTGAATCGGCTTCGCGTCTTCCTCCCCCTTGTTCGTACCCATCTGGAATTCCCCGGCGGGAATCCACACCATGCCCTTGGTGTCGAACGGCCGCTTGGCTTCCTGAGCCACAGCCATCCACAAACAGACTAATCCAAACAAGGCAATAAAAGTCCTTCGAGTTTGCATATCAGGAACCCCTCAAGGCTACGCCACCAACACGCATGCGCCAAGTCATTGTTTGCCAGTAGCGTTGCCGGAAGCCGTTGCGTTGTTGCCCTGCTGCGCCTTCATCTTGTCTGTCGCCTCCCGAATGCGCTTCACTTCCGCCACCGCGCCGAGCATCCACACATACATGAGTACCATCCCCAACAGGACAAATCCCGCCAACCACCAAGGCCAGCGGTAACTGCGTATCCGCGGTTGCTCTCCTTCTTCCGGCACCGGCCTTGCCTAGCAGAACCGCCCGTCGTTGGCAAAACCATTGGCGCATGGCACACTCCACGCCCATGCCGGAAACGCCACCACTCCAGCCGGGCACGCTGTATCTTGTTGCCACCCCCATCGGCAACTTGGAGGACATCACCCTGCGCGCCCTGCGCGTGCTGCGTGAATGCGATATCGTAGCCGCAGAGGACACTCGCCGTGCCCGGCAACTGCTGAAACTCTTTGAAATCAGCAAACCCACCCTCAGTTGCCATCAGTTCAACGAAGTCCGACGCAGCGCTGGAATACTTCGCCGCCTGGAAAATGGCGAAATCATTGCCTTAATCAGTGACGCTGGCACGCCCGGCATCAGTGATCCCGGCGAGCGCCTTGTCCGCGCCGTGCTAGCCGCAGGCCATCGAGTAGAGCCCGTTCCCGGTCCCTGCGCCGCCGTTGCCGCACTGGCCGCCGCGGGCCTGCCCACGGATCAGTTCTTTTTCGCCGGCTTCCCGCCCCACAAATCCGGCCAACGCCGCAACCGCCTCGTGGCCTTGGCGGCCGTGCCCGGGACTCTGGTGTTCTATGAATCCCCGCATCGTATCCTCAAATTTCTCAGCGAATTAAACGAGATTTGGCCCGCATGCCCGGTTGTGGTTGGCCGGGAAATCACCAAGAAATTTGAGGAATTTCTGCGCGGCACAGCAGGAGAAATTTTGGCACAAATGGAAAAAACCAAGACGCGTGGTGAATTCGTCGTTTTGGCCGGCGAACCCCGCGCCTGACCAATTTGCTTGTCATCCCCTGCCCGGCCCGGTCAAATCCCGCGCGTTCGATGAGTAAACGACTTTACGTGGGCAACATTTCCTACTCGGCGACGGCCGATGAACTTCGCACGCATTTTGCCAACGCCGGCGGCGTGGACGCTGTCGACCGCCTGACCGAAAGACGCACCGGCCGCAACCGCGGTTTTTGTTTCATCGAGATGGAATCGCCTCAAGCTGCGCAGAACGCTGTCGACCGGTTGAATGGAGTCGCATTTCAGGAGCGCAACCTACGCGTGACCCTGGCCCGACCCAACGACGAATAACCCGGGGCAATCCATCCTAGACAAATTTCCCCGGGTTCAAGATTCCCTTCGGATCCAGCGCCTTCTTCACCGCACGATGCACCGCGCGGGATTCTTGAGATACGGCCAAGGGCCACCACGGCTTCTTGGCAATGCCGACCCCGTGTTCCCCTGTGATCGATCCCCCCAAATCCAGTACGCCCTTGAACAATTCATCCAGTGCCGCGTTGCACCGCTTCTGGAATCCCGGTTTGGATTCATCCAGCATCAGGTTGACATGAATATTTCCATCCCCAGCGTGACCGAAACACGCCACCGCCATTCCATGCCGCCGCTGCAGGCGCGACGCCAGCTGAAAAAGGGCCTCTACTTGGCCCCGGGGCACAACCACATCCTGATTAATTTTGGTCAGGCCCGTGTCCCGCAGCGAATACGAAAATTCCCGCCGAACCGCCCATACCTTTTCACACGCAACAGCACCCAAGGCGCGGCGCAAAAAAACCGGCTTGTTTCCCTTGGCCAACCGCTCCAGCCCGCGCAATTCCGAGCGCACGGATGACTCCTGCCCATCCATCTCCACAATCAAATGCGCTTTGCAGCCGCCAAACATTCGTGTCCCTGTTCGATCACGCGCCGCCGCCAGTGTAAATTCATCCGCCAATTCCACGGCACTCGGCAGAAACCCTTCCGCGAACAAGGCCCGGACCGTGCGCGCCGCGGCCTTCATGGTTTTAAATCCTACCGAGAGGCCAGCCCTGTAAGGCGGCAACGGCAACAACTTCAGGGTTGCCTCCGTCACCACCCCGAGCAATCCCTCTGATCCTGTGAATAGCCTCGCGAAATCGAAGCCCGTTGCATCCTTGTGTGTTCGTCCGCCAAATCGAACCATATCCCCCGAGGCAAGAACCACCTGCAGACCCAGGACATAGTCCCGCGTCACCCCATACTTCACACTTCGTGGTCCGCCTGCGTTGGTGGCAATGTTGCCACCGATGCTGCAATTGGAACGGCTCGCGGGATCGGGTGGATAGTAAAGCCCCACCGACTCCACCCGTTCCTGCAGCGTGGCGGTGATGACGCCCGGCTGCACCACGGCCACAAAATCGCGCCCACTGATTTCCTTGATGCGCCTCAATCTCGTCAAAGAAAGCGCAATACCACCCCGCAGGGGCACACATCCCCCCACATAGCCAAACCCCGCGCCACGTGCCGTCACGGGAATTTGATTTCGCGAAGCATGTTTTAATATTCGGGAAACAGCCGCCACACTTCGCGGCAACGCCACGGCCTCAGGCATTCCCGTCGCAAACCATTTGTCCCCCGCGTGCTCTTTGCGGGTGCGTTCGTCCAAGCGCAATTCCCCGGGGCCAAGCAACTGTTGCAGGCGTTTCAGTGCGCGGCTCATGCCTCTTCCTCCAAGAGAACACGCGCTTCGCCAGCCTGAGAGAATGGCACTTCAACGCGAACACCCGCGGGTTCCAGCGACAGACCTCCGCCCATCACAGTGCTAATTTCATTCTGAACAATAGCTGCGATTCCCGCCGCACGAAGACGGGAGCAAACCAACTGCGCCTCGGCCGCGTTGGCGGTTTTGAAGACGGCTACCGGCTCCATCATTTCTCAAGCCGGGACTTGGGTCGAAAGATGCGCGGGGGGGTGCGTTCGGATCGTTCGCCCTTCCAGAGAATACCGTACTCGTTGAGATTACTCACTAGGGTGGACATCCGCAGCGAGGTGTGGCTGAAATTCGTGACCATCTGCGCAAAGTCCGCCTTCATTTTTTTATCCTGAAACAGTCCCCCGGCAAGGCCTTCGCCTCTTTCAAACAAGGCGATCACCTTGCCGATGTTGCCGGTTGCCTGCTTCAAATTCATGCTAACCTCGCGCGCGTTGGTCACAATGTCTTTGATGCTCTCACTGTTGTCCACGACTGACTTCTCAACCTGTTCAGCAGTTTTGTCCAGCCGCGCCGTAAGTTGCTGTACATTACGAATCGTTTGCTCCACCACCACACGGTTTGTCGCCACCGTCTGTTCCACACTTGTGGCGGCCCGCTGCACGGAACCGGATGCCTTGGCCGCGTTTTCCATGACCTTGGCCAGTTGCGGCTGGGCGTCGGCAACGACTTTTTCCAACTGCCCAACGGTCTTGTCCATCGACTCGGTGGTCTTCTTTAAATCCGAAAACAAGGCGGCCACGTTCGGCGCATTGGTTGCCACCAGTGACTGGATTTGGCCGGCTGTAGCTTCCACACGCTCTGCCACAGAGATTCCACGCTGGGCAATGTTGGTCATTTGCTCGGTCACCAAAACCATTCGCTCGGAAAACATCTTCACTTCGCCGGACACGTCATGCACATTGGCAATCGTGGCGTTCAAGTTGGACAACGTGTTTCCGCTCAATAGATCCTGATCCACCCGATGCACCATGTTGGAAAAAGTGCCCACCAGCCCATCAAGCTTCATGACCATCCCATCCACGCGCTCCACCAGCCCTTCCGCTTTCTCCCCAATACGCTCCAAGCTCATGGATTCCCGTGCGACCACATGGCCGTCCATTTCCAGCTTTGACCCACGATTGTTCGTGGGTGACACCGAGACATACTGATCCCCCATCAAGCCCACCGAGGCCACCGCAAATTCGTCATTTTCGTGGACGCGATAACGGTCGAAAATTCTGAGGAAAATCCACACGTTGCCGTCATCCTGTAGTTCCACCTTATTGACATAGCCAATGCGAACCCCAGACATGACAACATTCGCATGATCCACCAAGTTGCCCGCCGACTGGGTTTCCATGACCACCGTGTAGGTTTCGGCCAAGCCCATGCGGGTCTCACTGAAACGAATGGCGAGTGCCGCCGCCAACGCCAGACAAACCACCATGAACAAGCCCACTTTCAATTCCAGCCGGCTGCTGCTCATGCGAATTCCACCTCCTTCAAGTCGGCCTCTCCCTTGATAAACCGGCTCACCACCGGGTCTCTCGACATGAAAACATTTTCCGCCGTGTCGTCGAGATAAATCCTTCCACCATGCAGATAGAGCACCCTTTCACCCAGACGTCGGGCCGTGCGCATGTCATGCGTCACCACCAGTGTCGTGGCGTGCAGTCGCTCATTCACACGCATCATCAACTGGTCAATGCTATCCGACACCATCGGGTCCAACCCGGTGGTCGGCTCGTCATAAAGGATAATCTCAGGCCGGTGCACAATGGCGCGGGCAAGGCCCACGCGCTTTTTCATGCCGCCTGAAAGTTCAGCTGGAAGCTTGGCTTCAATCCCCGGCAACTCCACCAGCTCCAGCACCTCGGCCACACGATCGCCAATGTCTCTGGCGGTCAAATCCTCGCGTCCCAGTGAAAAGGCAATGTTTTCGGCCACGGTCAGGGAATCAAACAATGCTGCTCCTTGGAACAGCATGCCAAACCGGCTGCGAATGGGCAAAAGCTCCCTTTCTGACAACGGCACCAAGTCCTGGTCATCCAAGCGCACCTCGCCGGCATCCGGTTTCATCAATGCAGCCAGATGCTTGACCAGCACACTTTTACCCACACCGCTGCGGCCAATGACCGCGACGGATTCCCCGGACTCCAGTGCAAAACTGATCCCATCCAGCACGGTTTGCGTGCCGAAGCGCTTGGTTAAATTGCGAACCTCAATCATCCCCACATTCCCAGTGACATAAAAAATTTTCGGAGGAACAGCGTCAGGAAAAAATTGGAGATAAGGATTGTGATGCAAGAGTGTACCACCGCCTGATTGGTGGCGCGTCCCACGCCTTCAGCGCCTTGACCGCAATTGAGTCCCCGATAACAGCCAATGACGGAAATAACCGCACCAAAAAAGACGGACTTGATCAATCCCGCCCATAGGTCAATGGGGTCGGTGAAGAACGCCATATGCTTGATTGAGTAGGCCCCATCCATACCCAGAAGTGTCGTACCCACCACATAAGCACACACAATGCCCACAGACACGGCGATCACCGTGAGCAGCGGCATGGCAATGACCGTCGCCAACACGCGCGGCACAACCAAATGATCCACCGGGTGTGTAGCCATGGTGCGCAGCGCGTCAATCTGCTCGGTCACGCGCATGGTGCCCAGTTCCGCGGTGATGGCCGCCCCGATGCGCCCGGCCACCATCAACCCCGCCAGCACGGGGCCCATCTCACCCGTCATGGCCACGCTGACCACCGCCAATGCGGAAGAACCCATGTCCACTTTTTCAAACTGAAAAAAAGTCTGCGCGCAAAGCACCATGCCCGCGAAGCCGCCCGTGATGAGAACCACCGACTGGGACTTGACCCCAATGAAATGAAGTTGCCGAACCACCTCGCGAAGATTCGGACGCACCGTGGCCAAGCTGCGCAGCACCTCTCCCCCCATCAAGGTGATGCGCCCCAAGCCCAGCACGAATTGTGTCAACACACCCGTGGCTTCGTTCATGATTTGAACAATCTACCTCCCCTTCCCGAAAATGCACGCCACACGGCGCTCTTTATTGACCAGAGACCGCTTTCTCGGCAGGCGTCTTTTGAGAGAAAGTCAATTTCTCCTCGTCCGCCGAGATATTGATGGGCTCACCATCATGCACGGTGCCGCGCAGAATTTCCTCGGCCAACGGATCCTCGAGATAACGCTCCACCGCACGACGCATCGGACGCGCGCCGTACTGCGGATCAAATCCCTTCTCCACGAGGAAATCACGTGCCTTGTCATCCAATTTCAGGTCGATCTCCTTCGCCTTGAGGCGATCAATGACCTTGCTCATCTCCAAGTCAAGGATCACCAGCAGATCATCACGCGACAGGGACCGGAACACAATCACGTCGTCCAACCGGTTCAGGAATTCAGGCCTGAACGCGCGCTTGGCTTCATCCATGATTTGCTCGCGCATCTTGCCGTAGTCGATCTCATCGGTCGATGTGGTGAAACCGATGGTGGCGCCGGGCTTGACTTTGTCCGCGCCAATGTTGGAGGTCATTAGGATGATCGTGTTGCGGAAATCCACCGTGCGCCCTTGGCTGTCCGTCAACTTACCCTCCTCCAAAATCTGCAGGAGCATGTTCATCACGTCCGGATGAGCCTTCTCCATCTCGTCAAACAGAACCACGGAGTAAGGCTTGCGACGAACCTGCTCGGTAAGCTGCCCCCCATCCTCAAAGCCAACATAACCCGGCGGTGAACCGACCAGCCGCGAACTGGCGAACTTCTCCATGTATTCGCTCATGTCGATTTGAATCAACGCCTTGGTGTCGCCAAACAATTCCGAGGCAATCGTCTTGGCCAAGAGCGTCTTGCCCACGCCCGTCGGTCCGAGCAGCGCAAAAGTGCCGATTGGCCGCGCTGGATCCTTCAGATCCGCCCGGCTGCGTCGGAGCGCCTTGCACAACGCCGTCACCGCCTCGTCCTGGCCAATGATCACCCGGGACAACTCGCTCTCCATGTCGAGCAGTTTCTTGATCTCGTCCTTTTCCATCCGCTTCAGCGGAATGCCGGTCCATTTCGCGACGACCTGTAAAATATCCTCTTCATCAATGACCACCGACTTCTCCTCGCTGGCGGCTTTCCATTCATTGATGCGCGTCTCCAAGGCCTCCTTCGCGTGCTTTTCTTCATCGCGCATGGATGCCGCACCCTCGAAATCCTGCTCCTTGATCGCCTCTTCCTTCTTCTTCTTGATCTCCTCGATCTTTTCCTCCAAGCCCTTGATGTCGGGCGGCCGCGTCATAGCCTTGATACGCCCGCGGCTGCCCGCTTCGTCCATCACGTCAATGGCCTTGTCCGGCAGGAAACGCTCGGTGATGTAACGCGAGGAAAGGCTCACTGCCGCCTCAAGGGCATCATCCGTAATCGTTGCCTTATGGTGATCCTCATATTTCGGCCGCAGCCCCTTCATGATTTCCACCGCCTCACTGGCATCTGGCTCCTCAACCTTCACCGTCTGGAATCGTCGCTCCAGTGCCGCGTCCTTCTCGATATACTTTCGGTACTCATTCAACGTGGTGGCACCAACACACTGCAACTCGCCCCGGCTCAGGGCTGGCTTGATGATGTTGCTGGCATCCATCGTGCCCTCGGCCGACCCCGCCCCCACGATCGTGTGCAACTCATCGATAAACAGGATGACGTTCTTCGCGCGTCGAATTTCATCCATCACCGCCTTGATGCGCTCTTCAAACTGGCCGCGGTATTTCGTACCCGCCACCATCAGCGCCAAGTCCAGTGTGATGACCTTTCGCTCCCTTAAAATTTCCGGCACGTTGCCCTTCGCAATTTCCTGCGCCAGACCCTCGACGATAGCCGTCTTGCCCACGCCCGCCTCACCAAGCAGCACGGGATTGTTCTTGGTGCGCCGGCACAAAATCTGAATCACCCGCTCAATCTCGTCCTGCCGACCAATCACCGGATCCATTTCGCCCTTCTTGGCAACCTCCGTCAGATCCCGTCCAAATGCCCTAAGTGCGGGTGTCTTTGTGCCCTTCTTGCCCTTGGGCGGATCCCCTTCATCGACCTCCTCCAAATCTTCCTCGCCGCCCACAAAGTTGGGGTCAAGTTCCCGCAAAATTTCCTGCCGGGTCTGCTCAATGTCGATATCCAGATTCTTCAACACCCGTGCCGCCACGCCCTCGCCCTCGCGCAGCAATCCAAGCAAAATATGCTCCGTACCAACGTAAGTGTGCGCCAATGCCTTGGCTTCCTTGGACGCGAGATTTAAAACCTTCTTGACGCGGGGCGTGTACGGAATGTTGCCCACCTGTTTTTGGTCGGGCCCCGTGCCCACTTGTTTTTCCACCTCCAGACGCACTGTTTCCAAGTCGAGCCCCATTTTCTGAAGCACGTTCACCGCCACACCCTGCCCCAGCTTGATCAAGCCCAGCAGCAAGTGCTCGGTACCCACAAAATTGTGGTTGAACCGGTCCGCCTCCTTGCGCGCCAGTGCCAGCACCTGCTGGGCCCGCGGCGTAAAGTTGCTCATCCCTTCGTCACTCATTTCCTTCCGAAATTTGCCTCCAAATCCACCATTTGTCCAGCATGCCGCATACCAACTTATGCCCAAACACAAAAAATCCCCTTATTTACTGGACGACCCATATGGGCCGTTATTCGGGCAATTGCAGCCCGCTGATGCTGCCCAGCCGTTCCCGCAGCAGGCTCGCCCGATGGACATCCCGTTCCTCCCCGGAAAGTTTTTCCCCCACCATGTGCTGCAGATGCGCCGGCTGGGTGATGAGGAACAATTCATCCAGTATCGATTTACCAACATCTGGCAACAATCCCATAACCACCCCCAAACGCATGAGCGAAAGCTGGTTCATGGCCTCCTTGCTGCTCACAATGTGCGCGTTGGCAAGGATGCCACAGGCGCGCCCAATGTGGTTGAACAATTCCGCCGGCTTGTTTTGCAAAAGCGTCTGGCGCGCATTCTCCTCGTGCTCGATGATCTGGAGAAGCACCTTGCTGATCCTTTCCACGATGTCCCCTTCCGACTCGCCCAGCGTCATTTGGTTTGAGACCTGAAAGATGTGACCCAGTGCCTCAGTTCCCTCGCCATACAAGCCACGCACGGCATGCCCCAGCTTGGTCACCGCCTGCACAATCTGGTTTACCTGTTCTTGCAAAACCAAGCCTGGCAGGTGCAGCATGGCACTCACCCGAATGCCCGTGCCCAGATTGGTTGGACACGCCGTCAGGTAGCCCAACTGGCCGTCAAAAGCATATTCAAGCTTTTTCTCCAAGCTCGTGTCCAGACGGTCGATTTTTTGCCAGACCTGCTTGAGTTGCAGTCCCGGCAACAACGCCTGCATGCGCAGGTGATCCTCCTCATTGATCATCACGCACATCGACTGGTCCTTGTTCATCACCAGCCCGCTGCCCGAATTCTTGGCCGCGTGTTCACGGCTGATGTGATGACGTTCCACTAGTACCTGTTTATCCAAAGCCTTCAGGTTGGCCATCGACTCACTGTAACATCCACGCATGGCCGAGAGCCCTGACACCGCCGGCTGAATTAAATCACAAGCCTCCACCCGTTCCGCCTTTTTCGCTCGGCCGGGAAAAGGCCGGCCCATCACGTTTCGCGCAAGGCGAACACGGCTCGACAAGACAACGTGGTCCCCCTTGGCTTCGCGCCCCGCAAATTCATCCGTGCCAACCAAAAATTCGTGCAGTTTCGTCATGCCGCCGATTCCTGTTCCAGTTCCTTGATCTCGTCCCGCAGTTGTGCCGCCAATTCGTAATTCTCCTCCTCCACGGCCCGCGCCAGTCGTTCCTGCAGTTTCTCCCGCTGCTGGGTGGCCCGTTTGGCCTGTTGCAGCACCTTGGGCACTTTGCCCACGTGCTCCGTCCCCTTGTGCATTTGCTTCACCATTCCCTCCAGCGGCCCCGCGAATGTTTGATAACATGCCGGACATCCAAGCCGGCCGCTTTTTTTAAAGTCTGCGTGCGCGAACCCGCACTCATCGCACACCAGTTCACCACCCCCGGCCGCTTCAATTTCTGAAGACGCTCCCAACCCGAGCAGCAAATCCGCCAACGCAAACCCCTGCGGATCCGTCACCCCCTTGTCCTTCGCGCAGTCCTCGCAGAGGTCAATCTTTTTCATCTGACCCTCCACAATCTCGGTCAGGTGAACCGTCGCCTCATTTTCACATCCTGTTTGGCAGCATTTCATGCAAATCCCCTCCCCTAAATTGCCTCACCTTCTGAGTTCGTCAAGTCGTGGTAGGCCTGAATCAACTTCTTGGTTACCGGCCCCGGTTTGCCACGTCCAATCTCCCGTCCATCAATCGACTTCACCGGCGCAATTTCCGCCGCGGTGCCCGTGATGAAACATTCGTCCGCACAGTAAAGGTCATACCGCGTCAAGTCTGTCTCGGCGACCTCCAACTCTTGCTCGCGTGCCAAGTCGATCACCACTCCGCGCGTAATCCCGCGCAGGGCACCGGCCGTCAATGGCGGCGTCAGCAATTTTCCTCCCGAAAGAATAAACACATTATCGCCAGTGCATTCCGCCACGTTGCCCGCGGGGTTGAGCATGATCGCCTCCGCGCAGCCGCCGATCTTCGCCTCAATTTTCGCGAGAATGTTGTTCAGGTAATTCAATGACTTGATCGCCGGGTTGATGGCATTGGCGTAGTTCCGCGTGGTGGGCACGGTGATCAACGGCATGCCCTGCTCATAAAGTGCCTTCGGATAGAGCTGAATCTTGTCCGCGATCACGATCACCGAGCCCTTCTTGCATCGGTCTGGGTCAAGCCCCAAGGTTCCCGTTCCTCGCGTCACCACCAGTCGAACGTAGCCGTCTTGAATGCCGTTCTTCCGGCAGGTCTGCACAACGGCCTTGGTGATGGCCGCACGTGACATCGGCATCTTCAGAAGGATCGCCTTGGCCGAGTAAAACAACCGATCGATGTGCTCCTTGAGCTTGAATACGCGGCCGTTGTAAGCCCGGATGCCCTCAAACACACCGTCGCCATACAACAGGCCATGATCGAACACCGAAATTTTTGCGTTCTTCTCGTCGTAAAATTTTCCGTCAATGAAGACCTTCATCGCAAGGGCCGCCGAAGCTAAGCGGAACAATCCCACCGCGCAACAAACTTCAATCCACAATCCTCCCGTCCGCCAGTCGCCGCACCCGTTCTGCAAACCCTGCCACCTTCTCGTCATGCGTCGCCGCACCCAATGCCAGCCTTATTCTCTGCCGGAAAAAGGCGGATACCTGTCAGTCATTAATGACAAGTAAGCCTGCACGCGAGCTTGCCATCGCAATGTACCCACCATGAAATGGTGCATGTTTGGTGGATACTTTCCGGTGAACATCACAATAAAGAACGCAGCAATTAGGATGAAAATCGCGGCAACATAGCGGGCAAACAAACAGATGCCATGAGGAACGCCAACATAAACGACGGCAAACAGCCGTGCGACACACAGCCAACGGTTGAATGATTCCGGACGCTCCAGACACACTTCAACCGCGTCCCCCTTGTTGCCAAGGCCCAATGCTGGATAGCCGTCCACTAGGTTCATCATGGCCGCATTGAAACGGATGCTCCATTGCAGGACACCTCGCTGAAAACGGTAAAGTATCCGTGGATGGCTTTTTGTGAACAGAATGGCGAACCATACAACGACCGTTGCCAGCAAACACCCGAATCCCAGAATGGCAAAGCAAATGACGTGTGGCACGGCAATAAACAATAAGCCCAGCAATGTCCGAAACAATAACTGGCCACGCGAATATTCGGCATGGCGGGCAATGTTCACCACGACCTTGCCCGGTGAGGATAATCGTTCGGGTTCCTGTTCCGTACGCGCCGTTCGTTCGGTGACATGCACCATGTGACCGTCACTCAGATGCACCACGACACCAGCACTCTCTGCCACGTGCTCGTCGTGTGTAGCCACAAGCAGGGTGAGGTTGCGTTCAGCTTGAAGATCGCGCAGAAGATCGATGATCTCCTTCTCGGTGCCAGTGTCCAAGTTGCCGGTTGGCTCGTCGGCCAGCACCAGCTTGGGGTTGTTAACAAGTGCACGTGCGATGGCAACGCGTTGTTGTTCGCCGCCGGAAAGTTCCGTAGGCCTGTGGTGCAGGCGATCCTTTAGTCCCACGGCTTCCAGTAATTCGCGCGCGCGCTGCTCGGCTTCGCCACTCGGCATCCGTTGCAGACGGGCGGGCAGAGTTACGTTCTCAAGTGCATCCAGCTCACTGATGAGGTGGTAGGCCTGAAAGACGAGGCCGATATGCTTGTTGCGAAATTCGGCGGCTTCGATCTCGTCCATTTGGGCAATGTTGCGGCCGCTAAACTGGATGGTGCCCTCGGTCGGCTGATCCAGTCCTGCCAGCAAATGCAGCAGGGTGGTCTTGCCGCTTCCGGAGGCACCGCAAAGCGCCACAAACCGGCCGCGTTCCAAATCAAAGTCTACCTCGCGCAAGACCGCCAGAGACTGCTGGCCCATTTGGTAGGTCTTGCACAGACCGCGGGCGGCGAGGAGGGGAGCGACGGAGTTACTCATAGCGCAGTGCCTCCACGGGCCGCAAACGGGCGGCGTTCCAGGCGGGTATCAACCCTGCCAGCACGCAAGCCAGCAGCGAACAGCCGCAGATGAACAGAATATCCTCCGGACGGGTGAGTGCTGGCAATTCATTGAAAAAGTAGATTTCCTTCTGAAAAACCTCCCCACCTTTCAGCCAGCCGATGAATTTAAGGAACTCGTTGCGGTATTTCAGGGCCAGCATTCCCAGCCCGTAGCCCAGCGTGACTCCCACGCCCCCAATCGCCAATCCTTGGCAAAGAAAAATACCAGCCACCTGTCCATTGGACGCACCCAACGCTTTTAAAAGCCCGATCTCGCGCGTCTTGTGAGTCACGAAAATGATGAGCGAACTCGTCACGCCAAAAGCCGCTACGATCATCACAAAGAACAACACGAAAAACATCATTTGCTTTTCCGTCTCCACAGCCGCCACTTGATGTCGGGTCGCGGGCTCATCCCGCCACGTCTTTACGATGTAGTTGGTTCCCAACGCCTGCCCCATCAGCCGTTGCGCCGTCAAAGCCTGGTCCGGATTTTCCAGTTTTACCTTTAATTGTGAAACGCGCCCCTCCATCTCCAGCAACTCCTGCGCCGCCTCCATCGAGCAAATCACGAACGAGTTGAACGGGTGAAACTCCACATCAAAAAAGCCGCGCACCTCAAAATCCGTCGGCAATATCCCCAAGCTCCCATTGGCGTCCCGCTCCGCCTTCATCGCCTTCAGTTGCCGCGTGGTGTAGACCGAAACCTTGTCCCCCACATCCATGGCGAAATGCCGGGGATTCGCCAAGTTCACACCCGCCACCGCAAACCATTCATCCAGAAACAAATCCCCAAACTCCATTTTCCCCGCCACCATCATGCGTGGAATCTCCGACACCTCCCCGATGGTGTTTGTATCCACCCCCACCAAGGGCACAAGATCCATGCGCAAATCCTGCAACGGCTCCCCCATCGCGCCGTTGGCGTCCACTGGCGACTGCCCCATCGCCACCGTCCGCTGCGCCATCACTCGCCCCACCACCACGGGCGAAACTCCCTTGACCTTAACCCCATCCACTTGGCGCACCCGTTTCCTCAGGCTCTCGTGATCCGCGATCATGGAGTAGCGACCTTCAACGGTGAGGTCCGAGTAAAACCCGAACAATTTTTCCTGAAGCAAATGATGAAAACCGGCCATCACACTGATGACCACAATGAGCACCGCCACCCCCAGCATCACGCCGATTACGGAGATCAGCGTGATGAAGGAAACCGACGTACGCTTGGAGATCAGGTAGCGCGCCGCCAGTCCCAGCTCAAATGGCAGCCAAGACATCGACGGGACGCTAGGCAGTCCCTGCTCCCGGCGCAAGCATTACCCATTCACGGTGTAAAACACGCCTTTCTGAAAAGCGGCAAACCTTCACCCCACACGGCCATCCACCAGAGCATCCACCACCCCGGGATCCGCCAACGTGCTCGTGTCCCCCAGATTCTCCATGTCGCCCTCCGCGATTTTTCGCAGAATGCGCCGCATGATCTTTCCACTGCGGGTCTTGGGCAGGCCCGGTGTAAACTGAATTTTCTCCGGCGACGCATGCGGCCCAATGGCCGCGCGCACCTGTTTCACAATCTCACCCTGCAATCCATCCGTAACCTCCTCGCCTGTCTTCAAGGTCACGTAGGCGTAGATGGCATTGCCCTTGATGTCATGCGGATAGCCAACCACCGCTGCCTCCGCCACCGCCGAATGTCCACCTATGGCACCCTCGATTTCCGCCGTGCCAAGGTTGTGGCCGCTAACAATGATCACGTCGTCCACCCGGCCCGTGATCCAATAGTAGCCGTCCTCATCCCGGCGACAGCCGTCACCGCTGAAATACTTTCCGGGAAACCGGGCAAAGTAAGTGTCAAAGAACCGCTGGTGATCCCCGTACACCGTCCGCATCTGCCCTGGCCAAGGCTCCAGCAAGCACAGGTTACCACTGACCTCGTTGCCCTCAATCACGCTACCCTCGTCGTCCACCAGCGCAGGTTTCACTCCGAAGAACGGCAAGGTAGCGCTTCCCGGCTTGGTTGGCGTGGCTCCCGGCAATGGCGTGATCAGGATGCCACCCGTCTCCGTCTGCCACCACGTATCCACGATCGGACATTTGCCGCGGCCAATCACCTCGTGATACCAGGTCCATTCCGGCGATTTGATCGGCTCGCCCACCGTACCCAGCAAACGCAGGCTTGAGAGATCGTGTTGCCCCGGCCAATCGTCTCCTTCCTTCATCAACGCCCGCAACGCCGTCGGTGCCGTGTAAAAAATGTTCACCTTATGTTTTGCCACGATCTGCCAAAACCTCCCAAAGTCCGGGTAATTTGGAACACCCTCATACATCATGGTGATCGCGCGGTTTGCCATCGGTCCGTACACGATGTACGAGTGTCCCGTGATCCACCCGATATCCGCCGTGCACCAATACACATCACCCGGATGATAATCGAAAATGTAGTGATGCGTCGTCGCCGCGTAAGTCAGGTAGCCTCCCGTGGTGTGCAGCACCCCCTTGGGTTTGCCCGTGCTGCCGGAGGTGTACAAAATAAACAATGGATCCTCAGCGTCCATCGCCTCCGCCTCGCACTCAGATGCCGCCGCCGACAAGGCCTCGTGCCACCACACGTCGCGCCCCTCGGCCATCGACACCTCGGCTCCCGTCCGGCGCACCACCAGAATCTTCTCAATGGACGGCGTACTGGCCACCGCCAAGTCCGCATTGGCCTTCATCGGGATATCCTGCTTTGTCCCACGCACACCCGTGTCCTGAGTAACGATTGCCTTGCACTCGGAATCATTGATCCGCGTCACTAGGCTGTCTGCGGTGAATGCGCCAAACACAATCGAATGCACCGCGCCAATGCGCGCGCACGCCAGCATCGCAATTGTCAATTCCGGGATCATCTGCATGTAAATGCAAACCCGGTCCCCTTTCCCAATGCCCAACCCCTTGAGCGCGTTCGCCGCCCGTTGCACTTCGGCCTGCAACTCTGCATAGGTAAACGACCGGCTTTCGCCCGGGTCATTCCCCTCCCAGATCAAGGCCGTGTCCTCCCCATGCCCATCATCCACATGCCGATCCACACAATTGTAACACGCGTTCAGCTTGCCCCCGATAAACCACTTGATCTCGGCCTTGGAGTAGTCCCATTCCCGCAACTTGTCCCACTTCTCAAACCACCGAAGTCGCTCTGCGTGTTCCGTCCAAAATCCCTCCGGATCATTGATGGAGCGCTCGTATGTTTCGCGGTACTGCTCCAGCGAACCAATATGCGCTTGCTCCGAGGCCGCCGCCGAGGGGGGAAACAATTTGTCATTCATGGTCAATTGGGTTGCCCATCCTGCAAAAGCCGCCGCCGAAGTCAAGACGCCCCGATGGGCAGACTCCAAGTCATTCCCCTGAACTCCGTGACGCTTCCCGGTTGTTGCCGCCCCCACCTTTGCCTATAGTTCGCCCGTGCCGGGACATCCCCAGCCCATCACCGCCAGCACGCGCTACTGCGCCGTGTATGGCCATCCTGTGCGCCACTCCGCATCGCCCGCCATGCAAAATGCCGGCATTGCCGCCCTCGGGCTCGACTGGCGCTACACCGCCGCCGAGGTCCGTCCGGAACAACTGGCCGAGTCAATCCAAGGTGCCCGTGCCATGCATTACATCGGCCTAAACCTCACGGTGCCCCACAAGCTCTTGGCCGTGGACATGATGGATGTCCTCGACGAGACCGCTCGTGAATGGGGCGCCGTCAACACCGTCCGCTTTGAGGGCCGGGAAGCCGGAGGCGAATGGCAGCCCCTCCATGCCTTTGAAATGGCGCCTGCCGAACTGCGCAGCCACGGTTTCAATACCGACGCCGACGCCATCACCCAAAGTCTTCGCGAGGATCTGGCCATGGAAGTCCGCGGCGAAAGCATATTGCTGCTGGGGGCGGGCGGAGCGGGGCGCGTGGCCGCCCTCAAGCTCGCCTCTGTAGGCGTACGCTCCCTCTACCTTGTCAACCGAACCACCAGCAAAGCCGAGGCCATCGCCGGGGAAATCCGCGAACGCTTCCCCGCTGTCGAGGTCGCTGTTGGCCCGCCCACCGGCAACGTGGATCTCGTCATAAACGCCACCTCGCTCGGGCTCAAGAAAGACGATCCCCTGCCCATCGAGAACTTCCCCTTTTCCAATGCCCGTGCCGCCTTTGACATGGTGTATCAGCCTGCTGAGACCCCTTTTCTCGCCGCCTGCCGCGAAGCCGGCTGCCGCACCGCCAACGGGCTCGGCATGCTGCTTCATCAAGGCGCCACCGCCCTCGAGATTTGGTCCGGCCAAACCGCGCCCCTCGAGGCCATGCGCGAGGCGTTAAAGGAGGCCATTTATGCCTGACCCACTCTTCCTCGATCTTGTGGAGTTATTCCTCGCGTCCGTCTATTTCATCTTCGGGGCCATGATCGGCAGTTTCCTGAACGTCTGCATTCACCGCATGCCCCTGGAACAAAGCCTTTCCCATCCGCCCTCCCATTGCCCCAAGTGTGGCTACTCCATCCCCTGGTATTTTAACATTCCCATTCTGGCTTGGATCCGCCTGCGCGGCCGCTGCGGTAACTGCGCCGAGCCCATCAGCATCCGCTACCCCGCAGTGGAACTGCTCACCGGCATCGCCTTTGCCGCAGCTTGGCTTGCCTTCCGTCCCGATGCACTTCATGCCGCCATCCTTTGCCTCCTCCTAGCCGGCTTCATCGTGGCCACCTTTATCGATTTTGACTACCAGATCATTCCCGACGAAATTACCATTGGTGGCATGGGCGCCGGCTTGGCCTGTTCCCTCATCGCTCCGCAACTCCATGCCACCGATTCCCGCCTGACTGCCCTTGGCCAGAGCCTAATCGGACTCGCCGTGGGCTTTGGACTCGTCTATATCGTCGTACGCGCCGGCAAGGCTGCCTTTGGAAAACAAACCTTCGAGGTTGAAGATGAACGACTCACGTTCACCGAGGAGGCCTTGGTCTTTTCCGATGGTGCCATGCCTTACGAGGAAATTTTTTACCGGAAATCCGACACTATTACCCTGCAGGCCCGGCAAGTGGAACTGGTGGACCGCTGCTACTTCGATACCTCCGTCGCCCTCACCATGGAACAACTGACCATCGGCGCCCAATCCTTTAACCCGGAGGACATCAGGCACCTTGAGGTTGCCACCGACGAAGTCGTCATTCCTCGTGAGGCCATGGGCTTTGGCGACGTCAAGTTCATGGGTGCCATCGGAGCCTTTCTGGGCTGGTCCGCAACCGTCTTTTCCCTCATGGCCAGCGCCATCATCGGCTCCGTGGTGGGCATCACCATGATGCTGCTGAAGAAGGAGGAATGGGCCGGACGCCTGCCTTACGGACCCTACATTGCCTTGGCTGCCGTGATCTGGATTTTTGGCGGCGACCAACTTTGGGAGGCTTGGTGGAAATCGGTCAATCCCCCGCCACCGTAAAGTGACACCGCTTTATTCGCGCTCGATGCGCTCCAGCGAAACCAATTCCCCAACCGGAATAGAAAACTCGCCGACAGTCGGATCATCCAAATGCAATTGCCCCTCGTCGGGACGGCAGCCTTCAATGTGAAAAATGGAGCCATCCTCCAGATGGGCAACAAACTGGGCCTTGGCCGGAGGCTTGGGCGCGGGCTTCTCAATCTGGACCGCCAACACGTCGAGCAACCCATAAGCCCGCCGACCCAGAAGCACGGAATCCAGCCGCAGGCTGCCGTCCGTCACCGAGTGAAACTTGCCTTCCACAAATTCCCCAGTCTTTAAAAGGGCACCCTGCCGCTTGTCCGTCAATCGGCCAATGAATTTTTCCGGAATGGGTTGGAACACGATCCGCGACACATTGATAGTGCTGATGCGCCGTGGCTGGCTGCCCTCGGCAAAACGCACGGTGGAATCGTCCGCACTGACAATGCCCCGCACAATGCGCGAGCCACCCCACGTGAACACTCCCAGCGTTCGCGACAGATCTGCCTCCTCCACATTTGCCGGGAGTGGAGGCGGCTCCATGGTCGCGTGCAAATTGTCCGCGGGCACAACCGCCCGCGGCCGTCCCGGCTCCGTCCATTCCATCTTCAAAACAGGACCCCCAGCCCGGTTGACCATTTCCAATCGAACATCGTAGCGCCGCCCCTTTTCCAGCGACATCACCGGCGAGAATTCCTGGCGAACACTGTTGCGCATCTCGTTGACAACCAGCTGACCATCCAGCCACAACCGCACGCCTTCATCGCACACGATGTGCAATCGGTGCTGGCCATCGCGATTCGCACGCAGTTGGCCCATCCAGCGAACACTGTAGTTGTCGGCAGGAAATTCATTGGCCGGCCCCTTGTCCCACTGAAAGGACATTTGCGGATCCACCCGCGCCTTGACGTCACCGTAAAAAAATCGGTTGCGGTAGTAACATCCCAACAGACCCCGCGACGCCCCAATGTTCTCCGCTCCGGGCAGTCGCGGATACAGTTGCCGCCGGGGAATCGGTGACTTGGCAATGCCCGGGCCGCTCCATTCCAGTCGGACATGCGCGATGCCATAGTTGTCGTGAAAATCCAGTGTCAAGGGATACCGTTTACCCGCCTCCAATTGCATCTTGCCCTTGGTCACAAAACCGGAGTCCTCATCAAACTGACCCAGTTTCAACTCCTCGCCCACCGTCAACTCACCGCCATCATTGGCATTCAGGTAAAACGTGTACGTGCCCGACACCGGCGCCTCCACCTCACCCAGCCAACGGATGGAAAAATAATCCCGATTCACATCAAACATCGGCCGGTCCATGCCCCAGTTGAAATCCACCGTCTCGTCAATCCGGTAAACCACGCGGCCCTTCAGCGAAGGCCTACTGTAATAGGCTCCCAGCAATCCGGTGCCCTGCCCCGGCAGCGGTGCGCCGGCCTGCAATGCGCCGAGGTTTTCCGGCGGCTCAAAGCTCGCATATCCCACTTGCGCCAGAGGTATCCTGACCTTCTCCCCCTTTGCCCCGCTGACAATCAGGTGATTCTCATCGTCAATCCGCACCAGCCCCGTGAAGCTCTTCCCGTTGATCAGCCGCACGGTTCCCGCACGCAGACCAAGGCCACCCGCAAGCAGCACGCAAATCAAAACGATGCGATAAAACCTCATACGATCGCCTCCCCCAAGAATTCGGGGTGCAGAGCCATGAAGTTACATGAAACAGGACGGAATGCCATCCCAATTGAACAGCGCTATTTCTTCAGGGCGCCCTGCACCATGGCGGTGAGCGCCTTCTCGGCCCCTTCAACGACCGCGTTGGGGCCGGTCATTTTGATGAAAATCGCGCCTCGAGGGGCCATGATAATGACCCCGCGCATGGCGTAATCCTTGCGCGGAATCTTGGCTCCACCAAATGGAGGGCCGTCCAGATAGGTGCCGCGGGCGATGAGATGAGTCACTCCAACACCCCCGATTTTCTCCGACTTCACGTCGGATTTCACCTTGGGCGCAGGCGCAAACTGGCCGAGCCAACGTTTGACGTTGGCCTCCGCGCCTCCCGCGCCACCCGGCCCGAAATAGAAAAACACACAGGACGCAGGCTTGAGATCTTTTGGGCCGGGCACCTTGAACTGAGCGGCACGCATGCGGCTGGCTGGACGTTCGGAGGCCCACTGTGCGGGTGCCGTGAATTTGACACCAGCGACTTCAACCACCACCGGCTTGTCGGCGGCCACCAACGTGGTCGTACATGCGACGAAAAGAAAAAGAGGGAAAAGGGCTGCTTTCATGCCGAAGGCATAGCGTGGACACGCGCCCGCGTCAATCACGCGCCCGCGGCGGCTTCGTCGCCTGCAGCCAGCAATTCGGAATCGCCCTTGCTGCGAATCCACTCCGCAATGACTTTCGCATTCTGCGGGCGGCCGGCGTTGTCCTTGGACAGGCACGCCATCACCAACTCCTCCACGTAAGGTAGGATGGCATTTTCAACCTCAATCTCCGCCAATCGATCCCCCATGGCATGGGGTTGTACGTTGATGACCTGATAGGTCAGGTCGCCCGTGTAAAATGGCGGGCGACTGGTGAGTAGTTCATAGAGGGATGCCCCCAGTGCGTAAATGTCATCCGTGGCGCGCGGCACATCGCCCTGCAGTTGTTGCGGGCTCATGTATGTGGCCGTGCCACTGATCACATTGCGCATTGAGGAACGGCTAAGCGAATCCACCATGGATGCGGCAATGCCAAAATCGGCGAGCTTCAACTGCCCTCCGCCAGTGATCATCATGTTCGCCGGCTTGAGGTCCCGGTGAACGATCTTTTGGCCATGGGCATAGTCTAGGGCATCGCACAGTTGCAGGAAGTATTTTTCAATCTGCCCCCACGCAAAGACTTGGTTGTTCTGTTCCAGCCGCATGGACTCCAGCATTTTGCCATCCACAAATTCCATGCTGATGAACGGCTGTTCGTTTGGCATCTGCACAAGGTCGTGCGTGCGCACAATGTTGGGGTGGGACAGGCGACGGCTCTTGGCGGTTTCCCGCTTGAGCTCATTCAGTGCCACGAGATCGGCGGCCATTTCCTCGGGCAGAAGCTTCAAGGCGACATCCTCTTCCAAATCCGTATCTCGCGCGAGCCATACCACACCCATGCCGCCACGGCCCAATTGGCGAAGGAGGATAAAGCGCCCATTGCCCACCGACTGTCGCGGCGCGGCGGCGGCGGATGCCCCCCCGACAGGAGTTGCTGCAGGTGCCGCGGGCTGAGGGGTGCCTTCCATTGATGTTTCGTCGGTTGCCTTCCGAATGGTGTAGTAAACATCCACCTTCTTTGCCACGTCTCGATATTTAACGTCGTGCTCGTAAATCTCCTGATAACGTGCAAACGCGTCGTCGTTGCGTCCCATCTTCTCGTAGACGGCTGCCAAGTGATACAGCACCTCCTTGCGCAAGTCGTTAAAGCCATGGCGCTCATCTATGGCCGCCAGCAATGAACGTTCCGCCAAGTCGTACATCTCGCGCACGGCAAAAATCCGGCCGAGATAACACTGCGCGCGATGCTTGTAGAGAACGTTGCCTTGGGCCTTCTGGAACGCCAGCACGGCATCATCATAAAGCTCCGCCTCAAAGCAGGCTTCTCCCAACTCGAAACGGATATCCAAATCCGTCGGAAATTTTGCAGCGCGCTTACGGCAGTCCTTTAGTACGAAATCTTTTCGCTCCTTCTCCAGCGCCAATCGGCGGCCGTCATAATCCTCGGCGTTGCGGTCCAGCAATGACAATTCATGGTCAAACTTTGAAAGGTGACAATCGGTAATCAGTCGATCGATTGCCGAGTCTGCCGTCTGGCTGTTGGTGGACACATAATCGTAGTACTCCATCGCTCGATCGAAATTCTTTGCCTGAACATTCAGTTTGGCGATCTCCGTGGCCAGCCGCATGTTGGCCGTGTTCTGCTGAAACTCCTTTTCTTTCTCAATAATCATGTCCTGCAGTACATCCGCCGACTTATGGACCTGTTGCTCGCGCGCCACGCGATTGGCCTCGCCCTGATCACGCACCACTTCATTCACGCTGGCCTTGCCGGAACCAATCCTCTCATAGCTGCCTCGCTTGATGGTTGCGCGCGCGGAAAAGTCCTTGAAAATCTGCTGAAGTTTGAAGTCATCCGGATTCTTTTCCACCAAATCCTGAAGCGCCTTCTCCGCCTTCTCAAAATCGCCCAGTTGTTCCAGGACGCTGGCGAGTAGTTGGCAGATCTCCTTGTTATCGGGCGTGGCCGCCACCAAGATTTCGACACTTGGCATGGCCGTGCGCGGCATTTCCAGCGCGTTGGCCGAATCTGCCAACAAACGATGGGCCAATTGGCTTTCCGGATCATCCGTCAGCACTTCCTCCGCCTGAATCAGGGCCGTCTTGTAATCCTCCCGGCGCAGCGCCATCTGCCCCTTGGCCAACGCAGGTCCGCTCGATGCCGCCCCCACAATCTTCCCGAAGAATCCCGCGCCCGCACCTTTCTTTGCCTTCTGCGCTGCCCGCAGCATTTCCCGGCCTTCGACAAAGCCCGGCTCTGTTTTCAGGATGTCCTTGAGTAGAAGAATGGCATAGTCGAGATTGCCCTTGTCCACTGCGGCAGTTGCATGGCCATACTTGCCTTGCAGCCCCTCAGCGAGCTGGGTTTTGTCAATCTCGGTCATGGGTTTGATTAAAATGCACCGGCACGCCACCGCCAAGGCGAAAGCTCCGCGCCGCTTTCAAAATACGCTTGCCCACCCCACGCCCTTTGCGCAAGCTGATTTCTCACAGCGGTCATGGCGGAATTGGCAGACGCGCTACGTTGAGGTCGTAGTCCCGAAAGGGGTGGAGGTTCGAGTCCTCTTGACCGCACCATTCTTCAATGCAACAGCGGCAGCTCATGTGGCTGGCGGATGAGCTCCGCGTCTTTCTCCAAAAAATAGTCCAACCGCACATGCGCTTCCTCATTGTCAATGTCGCACGCCATCAGCCAAAAATCTGCGTAGTGATTACCCTCGGATTCCACCAGACCGGCATACAAGCCTGCCACCTCATCATCCACTCCCCGGAGAGCCTCCGCCAGCAACTGGAACTTTTCGCAACTCCGCCCCTCAATCAGCGACGCACAAATCAAGTGGTCGATCACCTGCTCCCTGCGGCCACGCCGAACCTCCTGCATCAATCCATGAATCCAAGGACTTGAGCAAGGTTGCCCCAGCGCCACCCCCCGTCGTTCCAACAGGCCCAGCAGCATCTCGAAATGCGAAAGCTCCTCCATCGCAATCCCGTTCAACTCTCGCGCCCGCGTCTGCAACTCCCGGTATTTCATCAGGCTCAATGCCGTCGTCGCCGCCTTTCGTTCCAAATGACAATGATCCACCAGCACCAGCTCCAGATGGTTCAACACCTTTGGCAGCCAGCTATCCGGGATTTTCTCGCGCCATAGCAGCACCCGAGGAAATTGGGAAGACCACCGTGAAAAGTCAAAGCCTCAACTCTCCAAGGCCCTTTGACTACCCCCTGTTCTTGCAGTAGTTTGCCCCAGCGAGAGCCAGCACCGGCCCATGAATTCCACTCGACGCACTTTCATCCATGGCATGGCCGGCAGCGCGGTCGCCACCCCTCTTCTGGCCCAGAACAAGCGCCGCGGCTACGACAAGCCCAACGTCGTCATCGTCCGCTTCGGCGGCGGATGCCGACGAATGGAAAGCATCGACCCACAGAAAACCTACGCCCCTTACCTGCGCAAAACGCTTGCTCCCCGCGGGGTCCTCTTTGAGAACATGCTCATCGACTCCCTCAAACCCCACCAGAAGGTCGACACCTCACATGGGCAGGGCACGATCTATATCCTGACCGGCAGCTACAACAAGCTAGGCAACGCCGGCGGCCAAGGGCTCGACCTTCGCTTTGTGCCCAATGCCCCGACCGTCTTTGAATACCTCCGCAAGGAATACGACATTGCCGACCACGAAACCCTCATTATCAACAGCGAAGACCGCAAACAGGAAGAATTTCTCACCTACAGCAACCACCTGAAGTATGGCATCAATTACCGCTGCCAAATCCTCAGCCTCTATCGCTTCAAGCGCTTTCTCTACCCACAGTTGCTCGACAGCAAAAAGCGCGATGGCAAACCACTGCCTCCCCAGCAGCTCAGAAAAATACGTAATGAATACAATAAGCTCGTCGCCATCGATCAACGCCAACCCCTGCCCGCCAACCCCAAGCTGGAGGGATTCTGGTCCCGCTGGCGCGATCACTATGGAGAAAGCGGCTTTAAAAACCCGCGCGGCGACCGGCTCCTCACCGAGCTCGCCGTCCGCGCCATTCGCGATCCCCAGTTGCGTCCGCGCCTGATGATGGTCAACTACACCGACTGCGACTATGTCCACTGGGGCATCCGCAGCCACTACTACAACGCCATCTCCATCATGGACCAAGGATTGCGCCGCCTTGTCTCCACCGCCGACACCACCGAAGGCTATCGCGACAACACCATTTTCGTCATCGTCCCCGATTGCGGACGCGACAACAATCCGCTTGCGGACGTCCCCTTCCAGCACCACTTCAACAGCCGGTCCTCGCACGAAATCTTCTGCCTCATATTCGGCAAGGGCGTTCCCAAGGGAAAAAGGATCTCCACCCCGGTGGACCAAGCGCAGATCGCCGCCACCATCGGCGGCCACATGGGCTTCACCACCAACCGAGCCGCCGACCCCCTTCAGCAGGCCTTTGCGTGAGCATTTCCCCTCAAGACCCCGCCGCCCTGCCCCGCTGGAAGCGCCTCATCATGGCACCCATCAAGCTCCTCTTGGGCATGGCCTTCACCAAGTCCATCCTTGGCGCCATGATTGCCATTGGCTGGACCCAGCGCCTCATGCAACGTAACGCTTTAGCGGTCTGGTGGAAGCGAAGTCTGATAAAGGAAAAAGGCACAACTTTCCCGGGCTTCCTCGACACACATCTGGAAACCCGCCCTCACCTCCACTGGCCCAACTGGTTCCTTCGCCAAAATTTTTTGGCCAACCTGCGCCGCGAAGGCCCCAGCCCCTGGCGTGTCTTCACCGGCCTCACCGAATCCCTCCGCCGCAATTTTTGGCTTGGCCTCCAAGGTATTTTTAACACCTCCGCCCTCATTCTTCCCTCGGGCACTCTCATGTGGTTTGGCTGGGACTACGGCTGGAATATGTCCTTTCACAAAGGCTACGAGCAATTCTATGTCGGCGTCACCATCTCCTCCGTCGGCTTTCTTGCCTTTGTAACAGCCATGTTTTACGTCCCTCTCGCCCAAGCCCGTCAAGCGGTCACCGGCCAATGGCGAACTTTTTATGATTTCCGCCTCGTCTGGCGCGTCGCCCGCGAGCAATGGGCAGCCTGCCTCGGTCTGGCCATTGCCTATGTGCTACTAGCCGTACCCTTGAACGTCCTCAAGACCGCCCCCATGTTTCTCTATGGCCATGGATTTACCGCTTTGGAAGAACTGGTCGCCAAGGATCCCAAGGGATTCATGAACTCATACTTCTTCTGGACTGCCGTTGTGGGGCTGCCCGCCTACATCCTAGTCCGGTGCCTGGCAGCCCGCATTTATGCTGCCGGCCTTTTGAGGGCCTTGCGCGAAAAGCAAGTAGACCCCGAAAAACTTTCCCCCGCCGAGCAATCCGCGTTGGACAGGCTGGAACTTCTCACCGACACCCCTCCCATCCTCCAATCTCGCTGGCGCCGGCTGGCCAAGTGGTTTGGCACCAAACTTGGCCGCGCCTTGGGCGGCTTTGCCATTTTTTGGCTTTGGGCCGCATTCCAGCTTCAGGTCTACTTTGCTGAATTCCTGAATTACCACGAAGCCGGCCGTGCCTGGCTCAACCATCCCCTCGTCCAGCTCCCTTGGTTCCAATATCTCCCCACGGGACTTCAACCCAGTGGCCAGGAACTCCCGGGCGCCATTGGATTCATTCTCTTATGCGCGGGAATTCGCGCCCTGATACACCTCTCCCGAAAATTGAAAAACGGTTGATCCCCCCAGAGTGCTACTATCAGCCTTGCGGCTGGTCACTCTTGGGTTTGGAAGAATGACGGGCTTTCAGAGAAGCGGGGCGCAAACCGCGACGATTCAACGCCGTGATCGGCCTGGCCGGTTTTGCTGAAGGCAGGAAAGGCTTGCGGAAAGCTTCCAGAAAATCATAACCGTCCTTGAAATCATCACGGCTGTCCTCATCCGTGCGGGCCAAGAGCTCATGTTCCACCATGTTGAAAACCATCTCGCCAAAATCCTCGCACCGCCACACGCCCCACTCCGTCAGCACCGTCAGGGTCATCGGCCCAAACTGATCCAAGGCATAAGCTCGCAGACCTCCCAGAAGCTCCTGCCCGCTCACATGGCGGAGCTTGCCTTCCGTCTCCTGCTTGAGGATTTGTTGCTGCGTGTAGTCGAGGCCCTCGCGCACAAAATGATACGCGTCGCGATCATAGCGCGGATCTTCCGCGAGGATCGCGTCGAGCACCTCGTCAAAACTCTGGCCTTGCATGTTATTCCTGTGCCACTTCCGGCTTCTGCCCAGCCGGCTGGTCTGGTGACGGCAACCGCGCCGTCCTCCAAGCCTTGATTCCCATCCCCAACAGGAGCAGGCACATAACAAGAGCCAGCGCAGCCTGTTCCTGCGTGGTGAGGGACTTCACGGGCCAACCTAGCAGAAAAGCTATTTGGCCGCAATATTTACCAATCTATTCGGCACAATAATGACTTTCTTTAGCTCTTTTCCCTCGAGAAACTGCTGAATTTTTCCGTTGGCCAAGGCAAGTTTTTCGATCTCCTCCCGGGAGGCATCCGGTGAAATTGTGATATGTCCACGCAATTTGCCGTTCACCTGCACGGGAAACTCAATGCTCTCCTCAACTAAAAACGCCTCGTCGTACTCCGGCCACTCCGCGTAGGCCAGCGTGCCACCGGGAACGTCGCCCAGCCGGCTTGCCAATTCCTCCGCCAAGTGCGGCGCGAAGGGATTCAGCAGCAGCAGAAAGGTCCGCAGTGTCTCGCGCGGCTTCGTCTCCCAGCCGGAGGCTTCGTTCACGAAAATCATCAGCGCGGAGATTGCCGTGTTGTAGCGCATTCCCTCTAGGTCTTCCGTCACTTTCTTGATGCACGCGTGCAGCGCCTTCTGCTGTTGGGCTGTCGGTTCCTCGTCATTGATGGACGCATCGATCTTGATCGAATCCAGCAGCGCCGCCCCTTTGCCTCCATCCGTCACCTGCGCCTGCTCCAGTTCCGTGAAACTCGCCTCGTCCACGAACAGCCGCCACACGCGCCCGAGGAACCGGTATACTCCCGCCACGCCTTCCATGTTCCACGGCTTCATCATCTCCAGCGGTCCCATGAACATCTCGTACAGCCGGAACGCGTCCGCGCCGTAATCCGCCAGCACCACGTCCGGGTTGATTACGTTGCCACGGCTCTTGCTCATCTTTTGTCCGTCCTCGCCCAGGATGATCCCCTGGTTCACCAGTTTGTAAAACGGCTCTGCCGTCGACACGTGCCCGAGGTCAAACAACACCTTGTGCCAAAATCGCGCGTACAACAAATGCAACACCGCATGCTCCGTCCCGCCCACGTAAAGGTCCACGCCATCGTCGTCCATCCAATAGCGCTCCGCATCCTTGCCCACAAACCGCTCCTCGTTCCGCGCGTCCAGGTACCGCAGGTAATACCAGCAACTCCCCGCCCATTGCGGCATGGTGTTCGTCTCGCGCGTGGCGCCGTTGGGCAGGTTCACCCAGTCCTGCGCGCGGGCCAGCGGTGGGTCGCCCTCCGTCGTGGGCTTGTAGTCATCCAGCTCCGGCGGCAGCACGGGCAGCTCGTTTTCCGGCAGCGCCTCATGATGCCCGTCGCGCCACACGATCGGGAACGGCTCCCCCCAGTACCGCTGCCGGCTGAACAACCAGTCGCGCAACTTGAAGTTGATCATCCGCTCTCCGCACCCCTTCTCCTCCAGCCAGTCGATGATCCGCGCCTTCGCCTCCGCCGTCGGCAGCCCACTCAGGAAACCCGAGTTCATGCTCTCCCCTTCCCCGACAAACCCCACCGACTCCACTCCCTCCGGCGCCTTCACCACCGCCCGCACCTCCAAGTCGAACTTCCGCGCAAACTCCAAGTCCCGCTCATCGTGCCCCGGCACCGCCATGATCGCCCCCGTCCCGTAACTCGCCAACACATAGTCCGCGATCCAGATCGGAATCTCCTCATCATTTACCGGGTTCACCGCGTGCGCCCCGATGAACACCCCCGCCTTCTCCTTCGCCAGTTCCGTCCGCTCCAAGTCACTCTTCCGCGCCGCCGCCGCCCGATACTCCTCCACCGCCGCGCGCTGTTCCTGGGTGGTGAGTTGGTCCACCAATTCATGCTCCGGCGACAACACCATGTACGTCGCCCCAAACAACGTATCCGGACGCGTCGTAAAAACCGTGATTCCACATTCCGCATTCCGCACCCCGAACTCCACCTCCGCCCCCTCGCTTCGCCCGATCCAGTTCCGCTGCATCTCCTTGAGCGAATCACTCCAGTCGATCGTCTCCAGGTCATCCAGCAACCGCTGCGCGTACGCCGTGATCCGCAGCATCCACTGCCGCATCGGCCGCCGCACCACCGGGTGCCCCCCCACCTCGCTCTTCCCGTCCACCACCTCCTCATTCGCCAGCACCGTCCCCAGCTCCGGACACCAGTTCACCGGCGCATCCGACACAAACGCCAGCCGCTTCCCGTCCCGAAACTCACGCCGCGCCGCCTCCGACTCCATCCCCTCCGGATACTTTAAAGTGTCAATCGACTCCGCCTTGTTTGACACCGGGTTGAACCACGAATTATACAACTGCAAGAAAATCCACTGGCTCCATTTAAAGTACCCCGGGTCCGTCGTGTCCACCTCCCGCCCCCAGTCATAACTAAACCCCAAGCTCTGGATCTGCCGCCGGAAATTGGCCACATTCTCCTCCGTCGTGACCCGCGGATGCTGCCCCGTCTTGATTGCATACTGCTCCGCCGGCAACCCGAACGCATCCCACCCCATCGGGTGCAGCACATGCCGCCCCCGCATCCGCATGAACCGCGCCGTGATATCTGTCGCCGTGTAACCCTCCGGGTGCCCCACATGCAGCCCTGCCCCCGATGGATACGGAAACATATCCAAAATATAATACTTCGCCAGCGCCTCCGGCCGCACCCCCGCATGCCGCACCCCGAACGGATGCCCCTCCGGCACCGCCTCCCCCGGGTTGAACGCCCGAAACGTCTCCCCCGAGACCCAGTGCTCCTGCCACTTCGCCTCGATCAAATGAAAAGGATATTGCCGCCTCAAATTTGCCATAAAGCGCGCGAGTGTGCGCAAATCAACAACTCAGGGCAATGTTGAACCAACAGCTACCCCCGGCATTTTCCCCAACGAACCTCCCCAGATGGTGCCAACTTCATCAAATGTGTTATTGCGATTGAACGCCATCTCCCAAGGGTAACCGTCGGGATCGGCAAAATATCCGCTATACCCGCCCCATTCGGCGGGCTGAGCAACTTTCAGGAGAGTGGCGCCGGCGGCAACGGCAAATTCCAACGCCTCGGCAACCTCTGCCTCGCTGCGGACATTGTGCGCCAAGGTAATGCCACCAAAACCCGTGCCGGTCTTGGGATGATCAGCAGCTATGTCCTCGGCCAACAGGTCCTTGGGTAAATGGCAAAGCGCGTGCCGACGGTGCGGAAGATGGCCCATTCGGCAGTGGCATCGGTGATGTTGGTGGGAAATCCGAGGCCATCGCGGTAAAAGGCGATCGCCCGCGCCATGTCTGCCACACCCAGCGTGATGATGCTGATGCGCGCCTCAAATGGGCCGCCGGAGCTCACAGTTTTGGAAAGGCCGCTTTCAAATCCACCTTGTCGCCCATCTCCTTTTGCTGCCTAAGCAGGCGGGCAAAGAGTTGCTTCACGCGCGCCGATTGCTTGGCGTCCACGGCGAGGTCCTTGTTTTCGAATGGATCCGCTTCGATGTTGTAGAGGCGCGCCTTGGAAATTTGCGGGTACACGATCAGTTTCCAGCCATCAACCGTGACACTGCGCTGCAGGCCAAGGTAAGCGCCGTGGATGGCGTCATAGGCGTGCCGATCAGTCTTGCCCTTCAGAACAGGCAACAGGCTTTTGAACTCCACCTTGTCCGCGGGCTTCACCCCGGCCAGCTCAAGCGTGGTGGGGTGCACGTCCTGAAGATACATCGGAGCATCATTTTTGGCTCCGGCCTTGATGCCCGGCCCCATGACAATGAACGGTACGCGCGTGCTGTGCTCGTACATGTTTTGTTTACCAAAGAGGCCGTGACGGCCCACTGCCAAGCCGTGGTCAGCACTAAAGAATATGTAGGTATTCTTGGACTGACCGCTCTTCTCCAGTGCATCAAGGATGCGCCCAATCTGCGTGTCCATGTGCTCAATGATCGCGTAGTACTCCTGCCGATGCACCTTCACGGCATGCTCCGTGCGCGGCATGGGCGCCAGATTCTCGTCGCGCAGGCGGTGTGGATTGCCGATCTGATCCTTGTAAGGATACATCGGCAGATAATTTTCCGGCAGATTGATGCGCTTGAGTGGATACTTGTCGATGTATTCCTTGGGCGCCTGCCGCGGATCATGCGGGGCGTTGAACGCCACGTACATGAAGAAGGGGCGCTTGTCCTTTTTGGCCATGCTCAGGTAATCGATGGCGTCGTCCGCCACGATATTGCTCCAGTGACGGCCGCCTTTCCAGAAGCCCTCGAACTTCGGATCAAACGGGCTCCACGGATCGGGCTTACCCGGCAGCGGACGATTGTAACCGGCCGGCGTTTGGTTCGGCATGCCCGGGCGGATATTGCGCGCCACCTCGAAAGCCTCGTCGGCCTTGGCGCGGATGTGCCATTTGCCGGTCATGAAAGTCTGGTACCCCTGCCGCTTCAACACTTGCGGCCAAAGCCCGTCGAATTCCTTTTTCCGCGCGGCGAGTTTTTCCCCGTTAGCCCGGCCACTAAACAGATTTGAAGCTTCCTGCGCCCGCCAAATGAACCGCCCAGTGATCAGCATGTGCCGACTGGCCACACACACCGCGCCGCTCCATGAGCCCATGTTGTAAGCGCGTGTGAACGAGGTGCCGCCCTTCACCAGGCGATCGAGATTGGGCGTATCAATGTCCGTGTAACCCAGTGCGCCGATGGTCTCGTAGCATTGGTCATCAGCAAAAATAAACAGGATGTTGGGCTTATCTTCCGCGCGGGAAAGGAACGGTACCGCCAGCACCAACGCCAGCCACAGCCGGCCCAAGGAGGAAAACGCAAATCGTTTCATGGATGCGCGATGCTCGCGCAAGAGCGCCCGCCGGGCAATGCTAATTGCGGGTGTCTTGCTTGAAAACCGCCTTGGGATCGTAGTCCGGATTCTTCTCCGTCGGCACCGGCGCCCGGGTTTCCTTGCGCCACTGGAGCATGGCCGCATGCAGTTCCTTCACCTTGGCAGGCTGCTTGGCGGCGAGGTTGGTTTTTTCGCCTATATCCTTTTTCAGGTTGTACAACTCAAGCGTGCCGTCCTCGAAATACTCGATCAATTTCCAGTCGCCCATGCGGATCGCCGCAGCCGGCGTGGTGCGGAACGCCCCGTGCCGCGCCGTGTAACCCTGCAGGTACGCCGGGAAATGCCAGAACAATGCCGGCCGATCCAATGAGGCGCTGGCGTCCTTAAGCACCGGCAGTAGGCTCACGCCATCCAGTTGCGCACCCTTGCTGCGCTTCACGCCGGCGGCCTCCATCAAAGTCGGATAAAAATCCACGCCAATCACCGGCTCACGACAGGTGCTGCTGGCTTGGGTCACGCCCGGCCACTTGATGACCAGCGGCTCGCGAATGCCGCCCTCGTACAGCATCCCTTTGCTGCCGCGCAACGGCGCGTTCGAGGTCACCCCGCCGTGCCCGCCGTTATCGGAAAAGAAAATCACGATCGTGTTGTCATCCAGTTTCAACCGCTTGAGGGTGGCCTGCACCGCGCCAATGCTGTCGTCCATGCTCTCAATCATCGCGGCGTACTTCGCATTCTTGTGGCCGCCGACGGTCTTTTTCTTTTCGTACTTCGCGGTCAAATCCGCCTTCGCCTGAATCGGCGTGTGCACGGTGTAGTGCGTGAGATACAGAAAGAACGGCTTGTCTTTGTTCGCCTCAATGAATTTGCATGCCTCCGCACCCAATCGGTCCGTGAGGTATTCGCCTTTCTTCGGGTTCACGAGATTTGGATATTTGTACGGGCTATGATAGCCGCCGCCGCTCGGACTGCCCCATTCACGCCCGGCGATATTCACGTCAAATCCTTGGGTGGTTGGGTCCTTACCCAAGTGCCATTTGCCCATCGTGGCCGTCACGTACCCGGCCTTTTGCAGCACCTCGGCAATCGTCTCAAACCGGCCGGCCAACTCGCGTGTGTTTTTGATGGGCACCAGCTTGCGATATTTAGACTGCCCACGATCGGAGTTTCCAACCGTAAACACCCCATGACGCGGCCCGTACAACCCGCTCATCAAACACGCCCGGCTCGGCGCACAATTCGGCGCGCAGGCATACGCGTCCATAAACACCATCCCCTCTTTCGCCAACCGATCCACATGCGGCGTCTCGTAATATTTCGACCCCATGAACGACACATCCGTCCACCCCAGATCATCGATGAAATAAAACACAATATTCGGCTTCGCCGCTTGTGCATTCAGAACGGCCGCCAGACAAACCATCAATGTAACAATCCGCATGCCTTGTTTTGCGGCGACCAAGAGCCGGGGTCAAGGTTCGGGCTTGATTTTATTCCACGTATTGCCCAGGCAAAATCAACTTGTCCCGGTGGGAATACCGTCAAGTAAGTCTTCGCCTAACTTAGCACCTCAGTGATATCGGCGGTGCTGTCAGCAAACTTCTTCGTCGGACGCGATAGTTGATTGGCGATGGTCACGAAGAGATTCGAAAGCGGAACATCGTCGCTGTAGTTTAGGTGGGCGCCATGCTGGAAGCCGAGGTTTTTGCCGCCGCTCAATATGATCGGGTAATTAATGGCCCGGTGGGTCTTGCTGGTGGCGCATCCGTAAAAGCACAGTGTATTGTCCAGCAGCGTACCGTTGCCATTCAGCAAATCCGCGTCCAATGTATCAAGCCGCAGTTTGGCCTTTTGCTTTTCCGGACCGTGACAACCCACGCAGTATTGGGTCAGAAACGGACGGATCTTTTTTTCAAACAGATTGACCTCCTGCCCGAATGCTTGAGGCAGAAATCCAACCAACATCAACCCAATATACACGTACCCGTTCATGGAACCAAACAAACGCGACTTCTACCGGAATGCTGTCATTCGATCAAGCCAGCGCCCTTCACACCGCCTCCAAGGTATTCACCTGACAATGCCTGAATTTTCCGTACACTGACGTGAAACGTGAATTGCAGGTCACTCACAACCAATCGACGCCAATTTCTGTTGCAGGCGGGTGGAGGCATGGGGGCGTTGGCTTTTTCGGCGATGGGCGCCAAACAAGGGATCGCTCCCGGCGCGCATTTTGCGCCGCGGGCGAAGCGGGTGCTTTGGCTTTTCATGCATGGCGGGCCAAGTCACATGGATTTGTGGGATCCCAAACCCGACCTCGCCAAGTATGCCGGCCAACCGTTGCCGGGGGGGTTTGGAGAGGTCATGACGCGCCGCAAAGTGGCAAAGAATCCGCTGCTCGGGCCGGTGAAACCGTTCCGCAACCATGGCCAGTCCGGCCTGCCGATCAGTGAGTTTCTCCCGCACATGGCACGCCATGCGGACAGCCTGTGCGTGCTGCGCAGTTGTCACGGCGACAGCGTAAATCATCCGCAGTCGGTTTATCAGATGAACACCGGCTCCATCCTGATGGGCAAACCATCCGTCGGCAGTTGGGTGGCATACGGGCTCGGCTCGGAAAATCAAAACATGCCCGCCTTCATCGTGCTACCCGATCCGCGCGGCGGTCTCAAGGGCGGCCCACCCGCTTGGGGCAGCGGATTTCTGCCGGCGACGTATCAAGGCACGACGTTCCGTCCCGGCGACAAACCCATTCTTAATCTCAATCCACCCGCCGACCGCCCACCCGATCGACAGGCTGCGTTGGCAAAGTTCATTCAACAAACCAATCGCGACCACGCCGCCCAGCGAGATCAGGATGACACCCTCGAAGCCCGCATTCGCGCCTACGAGCTGGCCTTTCGCATGCAGACGGCTGCGCCGGAGATTGTCGATCTCTCCGCCGAAACCACTGCCACTCGAAAGCTGTACGCACTCGATCAAAAGGACTGCGCGGAATTCGGCACCCGCTGCCTGCTCGCCCGCCGAATGCTCGAACGCGATGTGCGGTTTGTGCAGCTTTATTCCGGCGACACGCTCGGCTGGGATGCTCACAAAGGCGTGCTGCAAAACCACACCATCTGGTGCCGCCGCACCGATGCCCCCATCGCCGGCCTGTTTGATGACCTTAAGGCGCGCGGTTTGTGGGATGACACGCTCATCATTTGGGGTGGCGAATTCGGCCGCATGCCCATGAGTGAACAAGGCACCGGCCGCGACCACAATCCGTGGGGCTACAGTGTCGTGCTCGCGGGCGGCGCCGTGCGCGGCGGCCTCGCCTACGGTGCCACCGACCCCATCGGCCTGCGCGCCGAGCAAAACAAGATTCACGTCCACGACCTTCATGCCACCCTGCTCCACATCCTCGGCATCGATCACGAACGGTTGACCGTAAAACACCACGGCAAGGACGAGCGATTGACGGATGTGAGCGGGAATGTGGTGAAAGAGATTCTCGCATGAAGGTTATCCAAACACTGATTTTGCTGATGACCGCGTACTGGGCCACGGCCGATGATCATTGGTCCTGGCAGCCCCTCAAGCGCCCGGCCGAGCCGGATGATTCGCGCTACACCAATCCCATCGATGCTTTTATCACCGCAAAACTTCGACCCCACAATCTCTCCCTCGCACCGGAAGCCGACCGCCGCACGTTGATTCGCCGGCTCACTTTCAACCTCACCGGCCTGCCGCCCACGCCAGCGGAAGTGAAGGCGTTCCTCAAGGACACCGATCCGCGCGCCTACGAAAAACTCGTCGACCGTTTGCTCGCCTCGCCCGCGTACGGCGAGCACTGGGCGCAGCATTGGCTCGACCTCGCGCGCTTTGCGGAGACGGATGGCTTCGAGCACGACAAGATTCGCCCCAACGCCTGGCGCTACCGCGACTGGGTCATCAACGCCCTGAATGCCGACCTCCCGTACAACGCATTTGTGCAGCAGCAAATCGCCGGCGACCTCCTGCATCCCAAGGATCCGCAGGCCGCCATCGCCACCGGCTTTCTGCTCGCCGGGCAGGACATGCCGGACATCAATCTGCTCGCCGAGCGACGCCACATGATCCTTAACGAAATGACCGGCACCGTCGGCAGCGCCCTGCTCGGCGTCACGGTTGGTTGTGCGCGGTGCCACGATCACAAGTTCGACCCCGTCAGCCAGCGCGAATTTTACCAGATGCGCGCGTTTTTCGAGAGCGACCTGCAACTCAAGGAAATCAAATCCGGCGCCCTCACCATCCGCGCCATGCGCACCGGTAAATCCACAGCCACTCATATGATGGTGCGCGGCGATTTCCGCCGACCCGGCGACGCGGTCCAAGCCGACTTTCCGAAGACCTTGAACACGGCCCAAGGCCAGTCCACCGAGGGTTCGCGCACTGAACTTGCCCGTTGGCTCACCCACCCGAAAAACGCCACCGCGATGCGCCTGGCCGCCAATCGCCTGTGGCAGCAGCATTTTGGCCGCCCGCTCGCCACGCCCGAGGATTTCGGCACCCAAGGCCAGCCACCCACGCACCCCGCCCTGCTCGACTGGCTCGCCACCGAATTGCCCCGCCAAAAATGGAGCCTCAAGGCGATGCACAAGCTCATCGTCAGCAGCGCCACGTGGAAACAGTCCAGCCTCAACGCCGGCAACGATCCCAGCTGGAAACAAGGCCTCCAAACGGACCCCAAAAACCGCTTGTGGAGCCGGCAGGATCGCCGCCGCCTCACTGGCGAAATGTTGCGCGACACGCTCCTCTTCACGGGCGGCAACCTCAACCCCGAACGCGGCGGCCCCGGCGTTCGCCCACCGTTGCCCAAGGAAATCACCAGCACCCTCCTGCGCAATCAATGGCCCGTGAGTGCCAAGGCCGAGGATCATCGACGGCGGAGCGTGTATCTTTTCGCGCGACGCAATCTGCGCTTTCCGTTCTTTGACTTGTTCGATCGCCCCGCCGGCGCCGAGAGCTGCTCCCATCGCATGACCTCCACCACCGCCCCGCAATCGCTCGCGCTATTGAATTCCGATTTTGTCCGCCAATCCGCCCAACACTTTGCGGGGCGGGTGGCCAACGAAACCGCAGTGCCCGATGAACAGGTCCGCCACTGTTACCAATTGCTGTTCAATCGCCATCCCGCGGCTGAGGAGTTTGCCGCCGCCCGCGCCTTGGCCGGGTCCAAGGGGGAACACCTGACCGACCTCGCCCTCGGCCTGTTCAATTCCAACGAACTGCTCTACGTGGACTGACTAGGATTCGGATTGCATTAACAGCGTGTTTGGCCAACGATCGCCCGACCGGAGTCAACCCCGTAATCAAAATGAAATTAATCGCACTTATTCCTTTCGCTGCAGCAGCCTTGCTATTCGGCGCATGTGCCACCGACAATTACCCACTCAATACCTGCCTGGTTTCTGATGAGGGACTAACGAGCATGCAGGACGATCCCTATGTGTACGTTCACGAGGGAACGACGGTCAAATTCTGCTGTGAGGGCTGCTTGGATGAGTTCAAGGAAAATCCTGCAAAATTCCTGGCCAAGCTAAAATCCGCGGGCCAACCCGCTCAAAGCACGACGCCGCCACCTGTCCCCACTCCCGGGACAGAGAATGCCCCCCCGTCCATTCCGGCACCGGAGGAGAATTAACACACACTGCTAAATCAGAATTGAATAACGCGGGTCTCGACTCGCGTTTTTTATTTGCCGTAATCACCACCCGTATCGCTGCGCCTACAGGACTCGCGCCATTGTTCCAGAGCAAGCGTCATTTGCCTCACTATTTCCGGATGTTTCGCCGACAAGTCAGTCTTTTCAGTAGGGTCGACAACCAAGTCAAACAACTTCATGCGCGGCAACTTGTCGAGATTCCTGCCAGTGGCACGCCCATGAATCTTGAATCGATTTCCGATCAAGGCAACTTGGCCGCCAGACTGAAACCCAATGGGCTTCAATCGCTCCTTCATTTTGCCTTTAAACAAAGGCATCAGGCTCACACCATCAACCGGCCGGCCTTCAACAGGTTCGGCGCCTATAATCTCGAAGATGGTGGGAAGATAGTCGCTGGTGACCGCAGGAACAGCCGTAACGCCCGGCTTGATTTGTGCGGGCCATTCAATGAGTCCCGGCACGCGAATGCCTCCCTCCAACAGATCACGCTTGCGACCGCTCAGCGGACCGGCTGACCCTGGGGCTTGTCCGGTCTTGCCCTCGGGACCGTTGTCGCTACAGAAAGCCAACAGGGTATCACGCGCCACCCCCAAAGCGCGCAATTCCGTACGCAACCGGCCCACTTGTTCATCCAAAGCCGTAACGCAGCCGTAATAGTGCTGCGCATATTTTTCGTGTCCCGCATAAAGTCGCGTGTACTGCGGGCCGGCCACAACCGGAAGGTGCGGCGCATGAAACCACACAACGGCAAAAAATGGTTGATCCCCGTGGACGGCACGGCGAATGAACGGCAGGACACGATCCATAATCACGCGCGAATTGTCGCCCCGCAGATTTTCCCGAATGCGCTCGCCCTTCTCATTCCAGTATGCAGTACCGTAAGGTACTACATCCACGGCCACATCCCACCATGTGCGACGCGCCCCCGTCTTTGGCTTCAACATCGGATCCCACGTGGGCACCTTGGACTCGGTGGAAAAGCAGACATCAAAGCCATTGGCTTGGGGCGGCGAAAAATGCTTTGTGCCTCTCGGTCCACCACGGTTGGCATCAGGCTCCGTTTTGGTCAGTGTGCCAAGATGCCATTTCCCAAAGTGCCCGGTGGCATAACCCTCTTTTCTCAACAATTCGGCCAGAGTCAGCTCCTCCGGCTTCATGTGGCCGGTGTTGGCAAAATATATCCCGTAGCGAAAGGGGTGACGACCGGTCATGCAACTGCCACGCGTCGGGCTGCACACCGGCGCGGCGGCATAAAACCTCTCGAACCGCAGGCTGCTCTTTGCCATGGCGTCGAGGTGTGGCGTCCGGATGGTTCTACCTCCGTTAAAACCAACATCTCCCCAGCCAAGATCATCGCACATGACGAGGATGATGTTGGGCCGACTGGCCGCCTGAAGCGCGGCGGCCCCACAAAGGAATAGCAACAGCCTGACGATCACGGTTTCCAGCGGAACAGGCCCAGCTTATGGAATGGGACGCGTTCAATGTGGCCGTCAGCAAAACCCACGATGTATTCCTCCTTGCCAGCAGGCGGCGGAAATGGCCATTTAAAATTTCCATTCCAGCCCTGCCACAAGTCGAGGAACAAGACTGTCTTGGCCGGCTGCCGAATGTCCGCCAGCTTCACTCCTCCCAAGGCTGCATTAAAAGCATAGGAGCATGGCGGCCGATTGTCATTGGTCGCTACAGCAACATCAGGTGCCACGAATACTTCCGTGTTGTTGCCCAACAAGGGCAACAATGTATCACTCCAATTGGCAGCCTCGGGCAGACGCCCGTTCTTGTCCGCGTGAATATGCACGGCCAAGGCGAGCTGCTTGACATTGTTCATGCTCTGCGCGCGTCTGGCTCCATTGCGCGCGCCTTCCAAGGCGGGCATTACCGAAAAGACTCCTGCCCCCAGCATGAATGCGCCCGCGCCCATCGCCACTTGCGCACCCCCTTGGCTGGAATGGACGGTGTAGAGAATGCCGTCGTCCTGTGTGCGAACGATGCCCAGATAGCCGCCCATCTGCTTACGGCCCGTGGCAAAGAAATCGTCCAACGTCTTCTTGAGGGGTGCCGGCAGGGCCTCCTCCTGTTGCGCCCGCTTTAGAATCTCATCCATCAACTCAAAATAAGCCAAGCCGAAGCGCGGGCTGACATAATGAATGGCGTTACCCTCCAGTTGCATTCCCTCGGAGAGAGCCTTGAACTCTTTCGTCCCCACCAATCCCTCCGAGCGGCCGGATTGGACCGCGAGAATTTCCCTCGCAATCAAGGGATTGCTGGCGAGGATGAGGTAACCCTGTGAATTGAACAGTGTCGGCCGGATATCCAGCGGCAGTTCCACGGGTACTTGAAAAATGTTTAAAGTCACGTTACTAACCTGCTCAACCTTCTTGGGCAATTCAGCAAGCACTCCAGCCAGAAGATTCGCATAAGTGTCATCCGCCGTCTTGATGGCCAAAACCAGACCGGGCTCAGGGAACTCCAACGGCTCACCGCCCGGAGCGGGCACGCGCACCTTTCGCTCTTCATTGAGCGTAATGGTCATCCCCATTTCGCCACCAAATTCCTTGAGCAGCGCATTGAAGGGCAGTTCCTCATTGATTTGCTCCAATTCGCGCTCGAATTCACGCGCCTCCGCAGGTGGGATATTCTTTTTCACGAAGTCCTCAATCACCCGCAACACCCCGGCAGGATCAAGGTCCCCGTGCGCGGCAAAAACCGTGGAGGTTGGCATCAACTTAAAGCCATCCTGCACATGGGGTCTCCGGCCGGTCAGGCTCCAGATCAAGCCCGGCTGTTCATCCGTTGGGTACCGGTGCAACATGGCCACACTGCGATGAAACCCCGGCCGCAGCGCAATGCTGCTGGCACCAAAGCCGCTGATTTCCTCCAAGCCCGATTCGCGCAGTCCGGACTGAATTACCTTCAAGGCAATTGCCGCATCACGCGCCTCGCGCTTGCTCATCATCGGCCCCATGGCCTTGACCAATCCATCAACCTGTTTAAGCCAGCCCGTTGCCTGAGCCAGAACCTGCTCCGTGCTCAGGTAAACAAACAACTCGCCACCCAAGTCCAGATATTTGGTCACCTCATAAAAACTGTTCCCCTCGGCGGATCGCTTGATCTCCAGCTTTGCGGGAGGCGGATTATCCGGCTCCACTTCCTGCGCCGCGGGGAGATTCAACATCCCCATTATCAGAATGAATTCCATTAATCCAAAGGTTGCCATACTTCATTTCTCCTTTTCAGATTCCGGGTCCCAAAGCAGCGTTTCCGCTTCAAAAACATCCACTGTCCTAGCCGAGCCATCCGCGGTGACGATCGCTACATTGTGATGAGGGAATCTATCCAGCAACTGCTCCAAGTCGCCCTTGCCGTTCCAGCCCAGATTGCACTCAAAAATCAACACCGTCTCTGGCGGCACTTCATCCAGACTCTTGCCAATGACCGCCGCATTGATGGCGTATGAACTGGCCTTTACATCATCCTGCACGACATCATTTGGAGAAATAAACACGTCTGGCCCGCCTACATCCTGAAGAATCGCATCACACCATTTCTCCGGAAACTTGTCCCCATTATCAATGGCATGGACAATAACGCCCTTGGCTAGTTGAGACGCGTTGTTCAGGCTCTTGACCTCCTCCGCTCTGGCCTTGGCCATGGCCACCGCAGGCAGCAGCACGCTGGCACCCACAGCCACGGGGATCACCGCCACAGCCATCACCATGCCGCTTTCTTGCGTAAAACCTGGGGTGTGCGACACCACCATATAGCCATCGGGCAATGCTCGGGCCACCGAAAGCTGCCCAGCCATGCCGATGGTGGAAATCTTCACCATGAAATCACTCATGAACTCTGGCATTTCCTCGCCAGCACCCACCTTGAACATTGTCTTTAAAAACTCTCCGTAATGGTGCCCAACCTTCTCGCTGAGAAATGTGAACTGGTTGCCATTGAGGTCCAGCCCCTTGGCAAGCTTCTTGAATTCCTCCGAATCCTTCAGCCCTTCCCCGCCCTCCTGCACCGCAATCATGCGCTTGGCCAGATCGAGGCTGGTGGCCAGCACCAGATAATCATCATTCTGGAAAATGGCCGGTTGTAGAAGCTTGGCAACGCCCTCTGGCACATCCGGCGGAAACGGCACTTCAATCACCGAGATTTTCACACCCTGCTCAGCCACCACCCGCAACTCCATGGCCTGCTGCTCCAGGAACGCAGCGAGCATGGGCAACAGCTTATCCGCCACGGTGGTGTCTTTCACCTTCATCACCAACGCAACACCTGGCCCCGGAATTTTCAGCACGTCCAATTCGGATCCCGCCTCATCCGGATCCTGCAGCGCAACAGGGCTGGCCTTGGGTTCCACCTCCGGTTCCGGGGCATCGTCCGGCCGAGGCTCATTGGGCCTTGGCAGCTCATTCGGAAATGGCAGCGGATCGCGTTCAAATTCCTCCATGTCCGGCCCCATCAGCATGGGCAAAGGAATGGGTACCTGATTTTTTTCGTCCAGCGTCAGAAGAAATCCATGCTGTCCGCCCAAGGATGTCAGCAATTTTTCCAATTCCACCATTTGGTTTGCCTGCGTCAACAGACCCGCCATTTCCGCAGCCACTTCCGGGGTCGTGTTTTGGGTCACGAAATCCTTCAACCAGTCCAAGCCCATCTTCACATCCATGTCTCCATGAACCGCAAGGGCCGTGTCCTTCGGCGCTAGCCTGAGCATGTCCGGCGCATGCGGTTCCGTGCCGAATAGGTTCCAGATCAATCCATCTCCCTTGGCCGGATCACGGTGATACACCACCACGTTTCGCTTGATGCCGCCCTCCAGCTCCACGGTGCTCAGCCCCATACCGTCAATAGCCCGCAAACCGCTGGCCAAAAACGCCTTCTTGATGCCGCCCAACACCAGATCGACCATAGCCTGCTCATCCTCGCCGATCCCCAAAAGCTCCGCCTCGTTCTCAATCAGGTTCTCCCCAAACTCAAAGGCCTTGTCCACCCACACCTGGAATTGTTCTGTATCCAGATACATGTAGAATGACCCTCCCGCATCCAGATATTTTGCTGTCTCCGCAAAGCTCGTGTTCTGCCCAGGCACAATCTTAAAAGGCGGCTTTTCTGCGGCCTTGGCCTCTGCGGGGGGCTTGGTCGCGACGTCTGGTTTCGGCTCGGACTCCTTTGGTTTCGTTGCTGCACCAGCATCCGGACTTGGGGTGTTACCCCCTGCGGAATCGGAGGACGAGGGCGTCTGTCCACATGCCACCGCAAAAACCAAGGCGACCGACAACAAAGAGGTAGGATGAGGAACTTTCATGAAACTGTTTTTGGTCAGAGAATCAAACGGCAAACCTCGCACACAACGCAAAACCTGCAGTATCACGCCCCACTATGGCCTCGCCCCGTCCCGGAAACAATGACAATCTACAGCCCCAAATCCGTGGTTTTCAGGGCGCCCATTTCAGGCCATCCAACTCCTTCGGTGCTAGAGGCCGACAACTCCCATCCACAAATCCCACTACCATTTTTGTCACGCCATGATCCGCCGCAAAGCGTTTCGCCTCCTCCAGTCCTCCGGATCCGTTCCAGCCAAGATCTGCCTCAAATAACAGAACTGTTTGTCCCGGCAAACCGTTCAGGGATTTGCCCGCCAAGGCGGCGTTCAACGCATAGTGACTATGGTTACCCTCCGCTTCCTGCAGGGCCGCCACGTCGGGAGATTGGGGAGAGATGAACACGCTTCCGCCTGTCTCCGCATCCCATATCGCCTCACACCAGTTGTCGGAGACCGGCAGTTCGCGCTTGTTCAAATCCACGTATGACAGAATACCCAACACCAACTGCCTGACATTCCCCAAGCTCCTCAATTCCGCCACGCCGGAAGATTTCCACAGCTTCACCGGCACGATCGAGGTTTCAGGTTTTTGGACCGTGGCTTCCGGCGGCATGCCGCCACCTGGCTTGGGTGGTTTCACGGACGGCCCCCGTTGATTCCCATCCCCCTCCTTTTGGCCACACGCTGCCACCAAGCAAACCACGAGCGGCAGAACCCGACACAAAGCTAACCAGTTGATTTTCATGACGGTAAACACAGCCAAAGGCTGCCCCCTTCGCAATGCCCCGTCAATCCCTCGATGCCTTGCAGTTTGAGTTCACTTGTCCTTTTCCGAGGGCTTGGGCGGCAGAACGGTAAGCCAGAGGCTGGCTGTGTTGGGAATGATGAAATCCGGAAAACCCTGTGGAACACCATTCGAAGTGCCCGCGCTGGTAAGCGCCGTGGTGACGGGTTTCACAATCACACCGTCCTCCGTAATCACAGAGATTTGGATTGGCCCGTTGTGCGGTCGGGCATCTCCAGCTGCGACCAATTTCAGAACAGCGTCACCCTTCTTTTCCATCATCACCGATTCCGCCGTCACCCCCCTGGGTAGACCGGACACGGCCACCTCGAGTTTGCCTTTGAATCCATCCAGAAAATTCACGGCCACCTTCACCTCGGCCGTGACCCCGGCGTTCACCACGAAATGAGGCGCGGCCACCGTGCCGCTGAAGGAGGGTTCCGGGCGACTGAGTTTCAAGCGATAAAAATATTCACCGCCACCCTTGTTTAAAAGGCTTCGCACTTTGACGCAATACCTCCCACCCACGGGCGCGGTCCAGTTCAGGAACGGATCCCGCTTCTTGTTGGAGTCATCGTTGGCGGCCAGTTCCCTGCCATTGGCATCTTCTATCGACAAGTGCGCATCCAGCAGGAAACCCAGTTCAAACGAGTCCAAGTCAAACCGACACCGATCCCCCTTGCCCGGGAAAAAGGCAAATCGATCCACGTCGCCCGGCTTATCAATTCGCGCGGAAATCGACATCGGCAAACCGAATTCATTGGCTGTCGCATTGGTGTCATTGGGCTCCCGCTCGATGGATTCCGCTCGTCTCGACACCGGCAAACGCAACGGGCCGTTAACCGCCTCAATGGGCAGAACCAACTCGCTCGCATCTGTTCGCTTCACTTTCACGACATCCTCACGCAGGTTCCATCCCACGAGACTGACCAGCGAATCCGTGCCGCCGGACACCGACGCCGGCCAAGCATGGCGCAGAAACGGTCCGTTGGTGATCGTAAGTCGGTAAACGTGGTTTTCGCCTCCGCTGAAACTTGAAGTGCTGTTGGCCGGGAACTTGAACGCGGCCACCTGCAATACGTACTCCCCATCGCGCTGACACCGCCAAACCAACCTCGGATCCAAAGAATGGGCGTCGTGATTAAAGGCCACTTTCACTCCCCGCATATCGCGCAGCATCATCAGCGCATCCATCGCCACACCGGCAGTGTATGCGTCCAGCTCCGCCACTAGCACCTGCCCCGCCTTAAGCCGCACACGATAGGCGTCCACATCTCCACCCTTCTGCAGTTTGCCATGCACCACTGCGGGAAGCTCCTCCAGCAACTGGGCATCCAGCATCTCGTTATTGGGCTCCTTCTCAAGGGCATCCGGCGCCTTGCCCACAAAAAACACCCTTGGAGACGTCGTGCCATTGGCGTCGTAAAACCGAACCAGATGCGGGCCAGGCACAACTTCCTCTGCCACCTTGACCTTGAATGCGCCGGTCTTGTTGGCGTCAGGCTCAATTGCGATGCCCTTGTCGTCCGCCCAGGCCTTGAGTGGCCATGTGTGCTTTCCGCCAATTTGAACCGTAGTCTCCGTGCCTCGCTGAGCGCCCATGGGGAAAAGCCAATCCACCTGTGGCGCGGCCTGAACGGAATTGACGACAAGAAGGGCCGCGATGACCACGCGCATTTTCAAGTGAAGAGTTCCTTGATACGCGAACCGCCATCCACCAGTTGCACTGGCCGGCCTGTGGCGGTGTGCAGCACCTGATGCGGATCAATGCCCATCTTGCGATAGAGCGACGCGGCGAAATCCTCCGGCGTGTAGACATTCTCGGCAGCGTAATAACCATTCGCATCCGTCGCGCCGACAATCTGGCCGCGCGGAATGCCCGCACCCGCCAGCAACACGCTCATTGCCCCCGGCCAATGGTCACGCCCCGCGTCCTTGTTCACCTTAGGCGTGCGGCCGAACTCGCCCAAGCAAACCACCATGGTGTCATCCAGCATGCCTCGCTGGTCGAGGTCGTTGATGAGCGCCGCCAGTCCCTGATCCCACTTGCTCATGAAGCTCCCCTTGAGCGTCTTGAAAATCGTACGGTGATGATCCCAACCACCGTAGTAAACCGTGACAAAGGATACCCCCACCTCCACCAACCGACGCGCCAGCAGCATGCGCTGGCCAAGATCCGTCCGGCCATAGCTGTCGCGCACTTTCTTGTCTTCCTTGGCAATGTCGAACGCCTGTTGCGCGGCCGTCGAGGTAACCAAATCCACACCCTGCGCGTTGAAGCGGTCAAAACTCACTGCGGGATCCTTGGCCACTTTGTCGGTAATGCGCAGCAGATTGTCCAGTTCACGCCGCAACTGACGGCGGTTCTCCGCGCGTGCTTCACCGATTCCCTTGGGTAACACCACGTCCCGCACCTTGAAGCTGGAACTGTTCGGATCCGCCTTGATGATAAAAGGCGCATGCTCGGCCCCAAGAAAGTTTGGCCCACCCGAGCGGCTCATCCGACCCAGCGACATGTAAGGTGGGAGCCCCTTGATCACGCCTCGATCATAACTGACCATCGAGCCAAACGACGGATGAAACGTCACGAACGCCCCGCAGTTCACCGGCACCGGTGTCGGCCGGCCGGTCATCATGTAATGGTTGCCGCCGCCGTGGTTGGGATCCTTGTGCCAGATTGACCGGACGATGGTGACCTTGTCCATAACCTTCGCCAAGTGTGGCACCTTGTCGCAAAACCGAACGCCCGGCACGCTGGTCTTGATAGCCCCAAATTCGCCTCGAATTTCTTCGGGCGCATCCGGTTTCGGATCAAAGGTCTCGTAATGCGACGGCCCGCCATCGAGCCAAACCAGAATGCAATTCACCCGACGGCCCCCATTCGCCGCCTCCCGCGCACGCAACAAATCCACCAAGCCCAACCCCAGCGAACCGCCAAGACCAACCTGCAGGAAATCCCGCCGGCCCATGCCATCGCAGTTGTATTTGGGTAAACTCATCCGCGCAAAATCTAACTCAATTTGCTCCAGCTGAAAAGCCGCTGATGGTCAGACGCCTGGTTTCAGGAAAGGATTCAACAACCGCCCGTCACCATTCCGGATGGCTGGCCTTTATCTCACAGGCGAGATTGGGAAGATACATAGGCGCACTACCCATCATCACGGCATCCGCGCCGGCCTCATAAAAATCCGCCATGTCCTCCGCCTGTGATGCACCTCCCACGGCAAAGATGGACAACTCAAGGTTTCGTTCATTCACCATCGCCCGTGCCTCGCGCACATATTCTACCGACGGCCGATGAATGATGCGCCCCAGAACACCCGCCTTGACAAAATCATCCCCAAACGCCGGCCGACCATCGCGGTGTAACACAGGCCGGGCAATTCCATTCACCAAGGCCACCCCGCTGGCCGCCCCGTTCACCGCACCCAGAAAATCCCTCATGCAGCCGGTGTCCGGAAACGCCGCCACCTTAAGCAACAATGGCACCTCCCCGATAGCACCGCGGATGGTTCTGGCCACCTCCCCACTCAAGGCGGGGTCCAGGTATACCTGCCCTTCCGCGGAACAAACATTGGGACACGAGAAATTTGCCTCGATGACATCCGCGCCCGCCTCCACCGCCCAGGCGGCGCACTGCGAAAAATCGTCAGCAAACTGCGCCTGACTCCAACCCGGCTCGGGACTGGCCACCACGGAAACCACCAACATCTTCCGCCCGCTCAGGTGTTCCTTGCAATGGGCCACATCCTCGCGCCAAAACTCCGGCGGCATTGAGGGCATGCCGAAGCAAACCGCGGAACTGGCATCTGCCGGATTTCCCGAAATCTGGTCCGTGACATAGACCGGCCCTTCACCCTCGTCCGCCTCCACGAAAACCCAGTTAGGCGGCGGGTAGCATTCCCGTTTGCGGGATCGAACGGTCTTGTACGTCAAAATGTCAAATCCGCGCTCTGCATAAGCCCGCACCCACTTGCTGTTCAGCAACAGCCCCGCCGCGATGCCAAACCGGCTCCCCACCGGCTGGCCGAGCAGCCATTTCAGAGACACTTTGGGAGGTTCCGGCGTGGATACAAACCGCGGGCCGCGCTCAAAATTCTCGGCATACGTCGCCGTCAAGTCATAGGCAGGTTGCGCGGCTGTGGACATGCGGTTGGTGTAACGTGGCAGCGCAGTGCCGTCGAGCTGGAAGGGCCCGAAACTCACGGCGCCACGAAGCGATAGGCACCGCCATGCGCTTGGGCAATGGCGCGAAGGGTCAACTCGCCGGAGCGGTCATGAAAGGCCAGCGTGTTGATCCGCGTAGCCTTGTCGAGGTTGTCACGATTCAACTGTTTCAAAACCGCGCCCGACGACGTGAACCGGCCGTCGCTCAACAACCAGACTGTGTCCGGTTTCAATTCAAACGCCCATTCCAGCGCCTGGCGCGGATCCGTGCCCCCTCCTGAAATGCGGGCCTGCATCCATCGCTTGGCCCATGTCACATTTTGTGGCGTGGCCGGAAGCAGCCCGCTGACCGGCATCACCTCGGCACTGTGGTCGAAAAAATAAATCAGGAATTCAGAACCCGTCGGCAACCGTTCCAGTGTGCGGCTGAGTTCCCGCTTGGCTGCCAGCAACCGCCGCACAGCCATACTGCCTGACTTGTCGATCACGAAGATAAATCGCCGCCCTTTCCCACGAGTTCCAAAAAAACTCACCTCACCCTCCGGCGGTGGCTCCCTTAAAAGCTCCAGGTTTCGTCGGGCCACAAGATTCCCCTGCCGAGCCGCGGCCGTCCACCAGTATTGCGCGTGAGCCGCACTCTTCGCCACCCGTTTGCCCTCGAAATAAATCAACCCAAGATCCACCTGCGCATGGACATTCCCGAGTGCAGCCTGTTGATGAAGCGCCTGCAGGTTGACCAACTCCAATTCCTTGGCCCCGGCCTGGGCGGCCTCCTCTCGTTCCCGCTTTTCACGCACCTTGCGGGCCGCCTCCTCTTCAAGGTTTTCGGAAAAATCATTGGCCTCCACCTTGGGGACGGGAGGCGGAGCCGGTTTCGCGGGAGAATCAGCCGCCACTTTAATCGGGGCGGCATCCGGCTGAATTGAAACAGGTTCGCTCGGGGAATTATGCTGGGCTGCATGCCTCGAACAACCGACGAGAAGAAGCAGCCCCAGCAAGGTCTGCCATGCCTTCATGACACAACATAGCCCATGATGGGCCCGGCCGCAAACCGGCCGGGCAACCCGCATCCGTCAACCGTTCCCCCAAGTCTCAGCCACGCGAACCAGCGTGCGGACGGCAATGCCGCTGGCGCCCCGGGGCGCATGTGGGAGCGGTTTCTCATGCCAAGCCGTGCCGGCAATATCAAGATGGGCCCACGGCGTTTCCTCGACGAATTGCTCCAGAAACTTGGCAGCTGTGATTGTCCCAGCATTGCGGCTGCCGGATATGTTGCGCAGATCAGACTGCTCACCTCGCATCGGGACCAGATATTCCTCTTCCATTGGAAGCGGCCAAAACCCTTCGCCAATCGTCGCGCCGGCGTCACGAATACGGTCCGCCAAGGCGTCATCATTGGACATCAAGGCAACATTCAGGTTGCCAAGGGCCACGCTCACTGCACCCGTGAGGGTCGCGGCATCCACAAGATGTGTCGCGCCGACATTGCGGACAGCATAGGTCAGCGCATCGGCCAGCACCAGCCGCCCCTCGGCATCGGTGTTTAAAATCTCAACGGTCTTGCCATTCATGGCACGGACGATGTCGCCGGGCCGCGTGGCGCGGCTGCCCGGCATGTTTTCCGCCAACGCCAACACACAACTGACCCGTGTAGCCGGCTGCAGTCGTCCAATGGCCGTGATGGCGCCGATCATGGTGCCCGCGCCGCCCATGTCGTACTTCATCGTCTCCATGCTCTTGGGGGGCTTGAGTGAAAGGCCGCCCGTGTCAAAAGTAATTCCCTTGCCCACCAGACACAGGTGATCGTCGCCCGGATTGGCGGGCGTGTAGGAAAGCCGCACCAACCGCGGCGGCCGCGCGGAACCCTGTCCCACTGCCAGATGCGCGCCCGCGCCAAGATCCCGCAGGGCAACCTCATCCAGCACTTCAACTTCCAAGCCTGAAGCCCGGCCCTCGGTCTCGGCCCGCGCAGCCAGTTCCACGGGACCCAAATCATTCGCGGGCGTGTTCACCAGTTCTCGTGTGAGGTTCACTGCCCTGCCGGTGATTTCCCCAGCATCGGGGCTGCCATCGCTGCCCGTGCAGACAATCAATGCCTCGAGACCACTCCCAGCCTCCGTCCGGTGGGAATTGTTCTGGTAACTCCCGTAGTGTGCACCCTCAATCACGGGGCGGACCAAATCCTCGGCCACATGAATAGCAAGGCTCTTCGCCCCCCGTTTGACGGCCTCTCGCACAGCCTGCCCGGCAGCCTTAAAAGCCGCCCCGGCACTGAGCACGTCGCCCACGCCCAGCAGGTAATGACGACGAATGGACTCGCCGAGAGGAGCATGGAGAATGGTTAACTCAGTGGGTTTCCCGGAAGTTTCGCCGATCTCGGCCAACTCATCCAGTTGCGCACCGGCGAACCGAGCCAAGTCGTCGGGGAAATCCAGCGCGGTCGTGACCGGCCAAACAAGGACATCCGCCCGCAGGCTGTCGATGGAAGTGGTGTGAATGGTTGTCTTCATATCTAATCTTGTTCCGCTTTCAGGGCTGCAATGGCATCCATCAAATTGCCGGAAATTTGCCGATAAATCCCGCGGCGACGATCCGGATTAGCCTCATTGGCCTCGGCGCGCAACTCTTCAAACTCCATTAACTCGCCGAATTTAACGGACACCCCGCAAGGCCGTGGGATAAGGTGCCGACGGCCAAAGGCTTCAAATGTCCCGAATACTCGCACAGGCAGCACGGGGGATTTTGACTTGGCGATCAGCAAGCCAATGCCGCCGCGGGCGGGCTGCTGGGTTCCGTCTGGACTGCGGGTTCCCTCGGGAAACATCATGATTGCACGGCCTTTCCGAAGCCGCTCGAGAATGGTTCGCAATCCCTTGGCGCTGCCCCCATCGCGATCCACGGGGATGCTGTTCCACGAGCGCAGGATGGCACCACCAATGGGATTTTTAAACGCAGACTCACGCGCAAGATAATGGATGGTCCGCCGGGTGGAACAGCCAACCAACGGGGGGTCAATGTAACTAAGATGGTTGGCGGCCAAAATAACGCCCCCCGCGCGCGGAACGCGTTCCTCATTAAACACGCGCCGGCGATGATACAGGCTGGTGTAGATCCGGAAAAACCACCAGCCCATGAAATAGCCAATGCCGGCGCGCTCGGACGGAGCTTTCATTTCTGGTCGCCTACCTTGCGGCGAATAGACCAGCGCACAAAGCCAGGAAACAGGTTCTTGATGAACTGGACGTAACGCAGTGTCCAAGGTACGTAGAGAGTCTGGCGGCGGCGGGCCATTGCATTCATGATGGCACCAGCACATTCATCAACATCAACGCCGCTGTCGCTGTGGCTGCGTTTGCGCTTACCCATGGGTTGCGCATCCGGGCCCAATGCATGGCGTCGCAACTCGGTGCCCCGAATCCAGTGCGGATAAATCTTCAGGAGATTCACTCCGGTGCCATCCAGCTCGTAGCGGAGGGCATCAATGAATCCCTCCAGCGCATGTTTGCTGGCCCCATATCCCGTGTGCAACGGCACACCCACCTTGGCTTGAATGGACGAAATGACCACCACCTGGCCGCGGCTTTGCTTGAGTGCGCTCAAGGCGGCATGAGTGCAATAGACGGCGCCAAGGTAATTGACCTCCAGCAGGCGACGGTAAAGGGAAAGATCCTCCACCTCCTCAAAGCGTGCCCACATACTCTGGCCGGCGTTCGCAATGAGATGATCCAGTCCGCCCCGTTCGCCAACCACCTGCTGTATGAATGCCCGGCAATCTTCCTCCTTTGTGACATCGCCCGCGAATGTGAAAACATCCCCACCGCACTCGCGCGCCGCGCTGTCCAAGCGATCCGCATCCCGGGCCATCAAGGCAAGGCGAGCACCTTGCTGGGCGAAATTGCGCGCCAACTGGAGCCCCAAGCCACTGGAGCCGCCGGTGATGGCAATGGTTTGGCCGGCGAAACTCATTGGCTGGAATCCACCAATTGACGAATGGCGTCTTCCCCCAGCCCCCAAGCATTCAGCGGATCCTTGGGCGGGATGATCTTTCCAGGGTTCATGATGCCATGCGGATCAAGGCCATCCTTGAGTGCCTGCACGGCCCGAATCCCGGTGGCCGAAATGTCCGCCTCCACCCACGGCAGATGCTCGGTGCCAACGGCGTGGTGATGCGACAAGGTGCCGCCGTTCTCCAGGAACGCGTCCTCGGCAGCCTTTTTCACATAAAGGTACTGCTCAATCTCCCGGCTCGGACGCTGGCGACAGCCAAATGTAAAGTAAAGGCTGGCTCCGGTATGGTAGCTGTGGCTGACATGGCAACCGCACCAAGGCGCGACGCCAGTGTCACGAATGGCCTGATTCACAGCAGCCATTCCATTCTCGTGCAGCTTCAACAAATTGCTCCATGTGGTGGCTGTCTCACTGACATCCGCCATGATGTTTCGATCCATCACGTAATCACGAAGGTGCGGAAAATCAAACTTGGCCCGGGCAAAGGATCGACCCGGTTCCGCGCCCAAACACACGCCTCCACGCCGGCGATAGATGGCGGACACCTCACGACGGCGCATGTGGAAGCTGTCGTAATCCCCCTCAAACTTAACCACCATCAGGCAGCAGCTTTTAAAGTCAATGCCCTTGATGTTGCCGATGTACCACTTGACCGCTTTTCCAATGGCCTCCTTGAAACCGCTCTTTGGCGCCTTAAAGGCAAAGGAGAGCGCGGTCTTCTTGGGGTCGTTCAGTCGAGTGACCGTGGGCATACAGTCATGACGCTGGCACTCGTGAATGGCTTTCACACCGCTTTCAAAATCTGGAAACAGCCAGCCATACCAATCCTCGTGCGTCGGCTTGCGGTGAACCTGCACCGCCACCTCGGTAATAACCCCCAGAATGCCCTCACTGCCGATGCAAAGGTGCCGCACATCAATGCCATTGCTGCTCTTGGGTACCGTGCGAGTGGCGATTGTCCCCGTGGGAGTCACCATGCGCAGGCTGACGATCATGTCCTCGATTTTGCCGTAACGATCGCTCTGCATGCCGGCTGAGCGAGTGGCCGCCCAGCCTCCCAGTGTGCTGTGCAAGAAGGAATCTGGAAAATGACCAAGAGTAACGCCATGGCCAGCCAACTGGTCTTCAAGGTGCTGGCCATAAACCCCAGGCTGAACCCGGGCAATGAGGGAACGTTGATCCACTTCCAGCACCTCATGCATGCGACACATGTCGAGGCTGACCACCATCCGGCCACCCGAGTCACGTGGCTCCAAGCAACCGGCTATATTTGAGCCGCCGCCGAACGGGATCAGTACCACACCATGCTCATGGGCCGCCCGGACGAGGGTAACGACATCCTTCTCACTTTCCGGAAAAACCACAAAATCAGGCGCGTGCCGAACCTTGCCGTGGCGCAGCCGCCAGAGATCCCGAAAACTTTTCCCTGCCGCATGGATGAGCCGGGCTTTCTTATCCTCTACAATCTGGTCATCTTTCAAGGCTTCCTTGATGCCCTTTAAAAATTCTTCGTTGAGATTTTGTCGAGGCAACTCAACATCCTCGAAGGAAACGGGTTTGGTCCATTCAATTTCATCGACCTCCAGCTCACGCGCCAGATAGGGCCACAGTCCCGGCTTGTTGGAATCATCAAAGGTGACATCCTCGTAACCCCAACCCCACCATTTCATGTGTCGAATTTCAGTGGCCATGGTGAGTGCCATGTAGTTTCAGGATCCGTTCCGTCAGTGTATTAGTGACATCGGTGTAGATCAATCGCCCGGCTTCCTCCGACTCCGCAATGCGGCCGGGATGAATGGCCTCGCCAAAATGCACGGTAATGCGGCGCGGCTTGGGCACTTTGCCGAACTTTGGCAGGGAATCGAAAGTACCGTGTACATAGGCGGGCACGATAGGAATGTCCAACTCCGTGGCGATCATCGCCGGGCCTTTCTTGAGAGACGCAATCTCTCCATCAGTGGAACGGGTGCCTTCGGGATAAATAATGATGGCTCGCCCGCCGGGCCGCAGAAATTCGCGGCAGGCGGCCATGATCCGGGCTATGGTCTGTCGACTCGATTTGCGGTCCGCGGGAATGAGATTCATCAGGAGCGGCAGCGAGTTCTTGCGTTTCTTATTTTCAAAAAAGTAATCGCGCGCAGCCACCATTCCAAACTGGTTGAAATCCATTCCACTGGCGTACATGAGCGCGGCGCTATCCATGTGGCTGGAGTGGTTGCTGCAAACCATAAAGGGCGGCGAGGGAAGGCGCTCCCGGCCGTGGACCGTGAGTGGACACCAAAGGTTAAATAGTGCCGTGCCGAAAAGTTCAAACACGCCATGAAATAGCCGAGCCTTGCCGCGGGGCGGCTCGCGTAGGTACGCAAATTCCTCCTCGAGGCCTGCGTCCCGCAGCAGTTCTTGAAACGCTGACACGCGTTTACCTTCCGAACTTGGCATGCGCGAGGGCAAACTCGTTGCTGACAATGGCCCCGGCCAGTGAAATTTCCAGTGCAAGCGCGGAGGCACAAATGATCTCCGCCAGTTTGCGTGCGCTCTTGTCCCCGGTGCAGCCCAGCATCTCCAGATGGCTGCGTTGCTGCGCCAGACGCGTGGCGCCGCCCACCGTGCCTACGGTGATCGATGGCATGCTAAGCGTGGCAAACAGGCTGTCGCCGTGCTTCTCGTAGGTGGCAATGCCCACACAGTTCTCAGCCACGCAAGCCACATCCTGACCCAGTGCGAGATAGAGCGCGGCGAGCGCATTGGAGGTGTGCAGGTTCAAGCCCACCACACCGGCCATCTGCGAGCCCAGATGCTTGTCCGTGATGCAGCGGACAATGTCATCCACTCCCACGCGCAGTAGCTTGCGCAAGAGCCGGTCAGGGATTTTAAAACTGCAAATGACATGGTGGCCGCGCCCCTCCATGATCGTCTTGTGCGCGGGGTTTTTGTCGCAGCAGAAATTGCTCTCCACCAGATAACGGAAGGGACTGCGCGCCTTGTAATTGTCCATGATCCAGCGGCAGGCGGAATCCGTGGCCATGGTCACCATGTTTTGGCCGGCGGCCTCGGCGGTGTCATAGATGAACTCCATCAACACGCGGTTGTGTATAGGGTGCTTCTCAATGCGCAGGAGTTTGCCGTGCCGAGTGGTGCTCTCGGCGGCGGCGGTGATCTCCTTCACATGCGCATCGATCCAAGGCAGGAAATCATACGCCTCATCCAGTGTCTCGAAGATAAACACCGGGCTGCGCGACAAGGCCTGTTTGATGTGTCGGCTGGTGATGCCGCCTGACAAATAGGACAGGTAAAAACCCCGTGTCATCGAGAGTGACAGCGTCCCCTCCAGCGTGCAAAGCGGCACATAAAAGTCACCCTTCGCATAGCTGCCATCAATGCGCAGGGGGCCGGCGATGGACAACGGCAGTCCCACGTGCCCAATCTGATTTTCGCACAGCCCCTTGTAATTCTCGGGTTCCTCCAGCTTCAGGTCACCCAGATTGAACCCCGTTTGAGCCGCAAGCCAATCCACTCGGTGCTGCATGTCCTCGGCGGCATAGCCGCGCGGAGGCGTCACCTTGCCGGAAGCCTCCCCACCACTCCCCGCGCGTGCCACGGCGTCGGTTTCCTGTTTTGAGTTTGTTTCCAAAGCATTCATCAACGTCAGGTTGGGAGCCTAGTTTCAGGGCGAAAACAGTCCAGCACAATCCCCCCTTGCCCAAGTTATTCACACATAACGGGAATAACAGGTGAAAAACACCCAATTTATCCGAAAATCACCAAGATATCCGACGGATTCACTCGCCGAGCACATGGGCCGTCAACTTGCGGGTATGCCCCGCGTAACGATGTTCCCAGAGATAAATGCCCTGCCAAGTCCCCAAGGCAAGACGCCCGTTTGTGATGGGAATGCTGAGGTTGACCGCCGTCAATGCCGTCCGCACATGAGCGGGCATATCATCTTCACCCTCGTAATCATGCTCGAACATCGGGTCGCCATCCGGACAAACGCGGGCCATAAATCGCTCCAAGTCACGCCGAACGCCGGGGTCGGCATTTTCCTGAATCACCAGCGAGGCGCTGGTGTGATGTAAATGTAACGTAACCATTCCCGCGCCCAAATCCGCCTCAGCCACCACATCCGCCACGCGGTCCGTGATATCGTGAAACTCCCGCCCGCGCGTGGAGATCGAAAATACGCATTGGTGTTGTCTAAGCACAGCCGTTGTTTGCCCGTCGTCGGGGGAAAACGCAAGCCATCAAGGCCCGTTGCCGGGCAGGCAGGGGGGAGCTCACACCTGCCCAGCTTCAGGCCATCGGTAACTGGCCGCTTTTTCCGCCCCGCGTTAGCCAGGGATCCAACAGGGCTCAAAGCGCCACGCCGAAAAGTAGGTTCGAGAACTCAACGCGGGCAGTTCCTCAAAGCGAAATCCCAGCACACGCTCCCGCCCACCCCATTCAGGCAGGTAGTCCATGCCTACGATGGTGTAGACTCCGCCCACTTGGGGGACATGCGAAGTCCACTCCCAGATCGCTCCAGGGAACCGGTCGTCCAGGCAAATAACCTGTTGCCCACGATGCCACATGATCTCATCTCCCACCCCAACCTGCCACAAAGTGATGAATCCTGCTGGATTTGTTATCCACCTCCGGTGAAAAACGGGAGCACAAAAAAGGCGGTCCGCAGACCGCCTTGAAAACCCATGATGCGACGAACGACTATATGCCTTTATCAATCATCAGCTTCAGCAAATCGCCCACGCGGTTGCTGTAGCCCCACTCGTTGTCGTACCAGCTCACGAGCTTGAAGAAGCGGTTGTTCAATTCCATGCCGGCGCCCTGGTCGAAGATGCTTGAACTGGGGCAGTGGATGAAGTCCGTGCTCACCACGGCATCCTCGGTGTAGGCCAGCACACCCTTGAGCGGACCTTTGCTGGCGGCCTTCATGGCCTCGCTAATCTCAGCGTAGCTCGTTTCCTTTTCCGTGCGTACAGTGAGGTCCACGCAACTGCTGGTGGGGGTGGGCACGCGGAAGGCCATGCCGGTCAGCTTGCCGGCCACGGCGGGACACACTAGGCTGACCGCCTTGGCTGCGCCGGTGCTGGCGGGGATGATGTTCGTCGCCGCCGCACGGCCATCGCGCCAAGCCTTGCGGCTCGGGCCGTCCACGGTTTTTTGCGTGGCGGTGTAGGCGTGAATGGTGGTCATCAAGCCTTCCTCAATGCCGAAGCCGCTCTCGAGCAGCACGTGCACGACGGGCGCCAGGCAGTTGGTGGTGCAGCTGGCGTTGGAAACGATGTGATGATTGGCCGCGTCGTACTGGTTGTCGTTCACGCCCATGACGACGGTGAGGTCCTCGCCCTTCGCCGGGGCGCTGATGATGACCTTCTTGGCGCCGGCCTCAAGATGGCCCTTGGCTTTCTCGGCGTCGGTGAAGAGGCCGGTGGACTCGATGACGACGTCCACGCCGAGGTCGCCCCACGGCAAGCCGCTGGGTTCGCGGGCGCTGACGACCTTCATTTTGTCGCCGTTGACGATGAGTGTGTCTTCGCCTTCATGCGTCACCTCGCCGGGGAAGGTGCCCTGCGTGGAGTCGTATTTGACGAGGTAGGCGAGATTATCCGCGGGCACGATGTCGCCCACTGCCACCACATCGATGGCGCTGCCGACGAGCCCTTGTTCCACCATCGCGCGATAAGCCAACCGGCCAATGCGCCCGAAACCGTTGATTGCAACTTTGATAGCCATAGTTTTTCTGTATCTCCTGGAAAGCGGAGCGCGCATTATGGTCATGGCGGTTTCCGCGTCAATGGCAAAGAACGTGGCCCAATCTCCACGGGATTTCGCCAAGTGTGGCATTGACACACCGCCATCCGGCGCAAAAGCTACGCCCGCCATGCCGCTGTTGGAGATCAAGAACCTCCGCAAATCCTACCGCACACCTGATGGCGGATCACAAACAGTCTTAGATGTGCCCACCCTTTCCTTGGAGCCTAGCCAACAGGTTGCCCTGCGGGGTTCCAGCGGGACGGGCAAGACCACTCTTTTAAATTGCATCGCTGGCATCCTGACCCCCGACAACGGGAGCATACTTCTCAATGATCGGGATATGGCCGCGTTGAACGAAAGCGAACGCGACCAGGTCCGCGCCGAAAACACAGGATTTATCTTCCAGACATTCAATCTCCTGCAGGGCTACACCTGTCTTGAGAATGTCCTGCTCGGCATGAATTTCGGTCGCGGCCCCGACAAGGACCTTGCTGAGAAACTCCTTCGGCGTGTCGGCTTGGAAGACCGGCTTCGCTACCGGCCTTCGCAGCTATCCGTGGGGCAACAGCAACGCGTGGCCGTCGCTCGTGCCCTAGCCAATCAGCCCAAACTTGTCCTAGCCGACGAACCCACTGGCAACCTTGACCCTCGGAACGCTCAGGAAGTGCTAAAGCTCATTCGGGAAATCTGCGGGGAAAATGAAGCCGCCCTTCTTCTGGTCAGCCACGACCAATCGGTCCTTGATCAGTTCGATGACAGCCTCAATTTGGCCGACTTGAATCGCGCCGTGCAAAGGGAGGCCGCATGACGCTCTGGTTGATTGTCCGCAAAAGCCTCCGGCAGCATGCGCTGTCCACGGTCATCACCAGTCTGAGCATTGCCCTAGCCGCCGGCCTGCTCATGTCCATCATTGCCGTAAAGGATCAGTCCATGCACGCCTTCACGAATGTCACCGGCGGATTTCATGCCGTCATGGGCTCGCGCGGGTCCAAGCTCAGCCTGGTCTTGTTTTCCGTTTTTCACATGGACAAGGCACCCGGCACGCTCCCTTGGAAGGACTTTGAGGATATCCAGGAAAACAAGCGCATCAAGACCGCCGTTCCCATTGTGGTCGGCGATAACTTCAAGGGGTTTCGCATTGTCGGCACGACCACGGATTTTTTCCGGGTTGAATACGATGAGGGTCGCGCCCACGAAATCCCAAGCCCAGGACGATTGTTTAACCCCAATTCCCAGGAGGCTGTCATTGGCAGTCACGCCGCCCGGAGGCTGGGCTTGGGGATTGGAGACAAGTTTCAGCCCTATCATGGCTTGGACTACAATCCTGCCGAAAAACACGATACGGATTACGTCGTCGTCGGCATCCTCTCACCCTCCAACACTCCCGCCGACCAAGTCATCTGGATTCCGTTAAAAGGCCTGCAGAACATGCCCGGCCATGACAGCGCAAAGAACACGGACGTCAGCGCGATCCTTTTGGAATTCACCTCGCTGACCTTGGGCGCGCAGTTCTCCGATCAGGTTAACAAAAGCACACAAACCAAGACTGTGGCCATGATTGCCCCGGAGGTCACCTCGTTCTTTCAAAGGTTTGAGTGGCTGCGGATCGTGTTAAGCGTCATGGCCGGCTTGGTAGCGCTGGTGGCCGCCGGCGGTATTCTTGCCAGCCTGCACAACACCATGAACGAACGCCGCCGGGAAATTGCCATCCTGCGAGCACTCGGTGCGCGCCGCGGCACAGTGTTCGGGGCCATTATTCTGGAGAGCACGGCCATCGCGGCCATTGGAGTACTGATCGGCTTCTTGTTTTACGCAGGATTCATGACCACCGCGGCGCATTACATCGCCGAAATGGCCGGCGTGGTTATCAATCCCCTACAGCCCCACCCTGTTCTTGCTGCCGCGCCTCTGTCCATCATTGCACTTGGCGCGCTGGCGGGTATATTGCCTGCCTTGAAGGCATACCGCACGGACGTGGCGGAAAACCTCATCCCACAATCCTAGACCAAATGAAACAAACACTCATCACCTTGGCCGCCGCCCTCGGCTTGACCCTTGGATGCGGACACGAGCACAGTCACGATGGACACAATCACGGCAGCCACGGCCATAACCACGGCTCTGGCGGCCATCATCATGAACCACCGAACGGCGGGGTATTGGTTGTGTTCGGAGATGAGGCCTGCTCCCTTGAGTTTGTCCGGGACAAAGAGAACCCCAGCCGGCTGACCATCTTAGCCCATGAGTTTCACCCCACACACGCCTACATCAAGCTGCCCATGGACAAGGTGGAAGTTGTTGCCACGGTGAACGGAGAGGAGAAGTCCCTCACCTTCATGCCCGTCGTGGATGAAACAATCGGCAACAATGCCACCCATTCCTCGGAATATTCCTGCTCAGCCGATTGGCTCAAGGACACGGAAGAGTTCGAGGCCAGAATTGTCCATCTCGACTATCCCGGGGGATCTTCAGACAATAAGTCTTTCAAATTTTCCCAGTCAAAATAGACTGACGGAGGATGAAAGTCGGAGACAGACAGATTCAGGCGTTGGCTCTTGGCTTACTCATGGCCGCCTGCGGAAACCAAACATCGTCGAGCCATTCATCCACCGGGGACGCCAATACCTCCACCATTCAGGGAACGCCCATCACGGATTTAAAAACCCGCCGGCCCGTCACCGAGGAAGCCAAGCAATACAACCAAGTCGACCTCAACAATTTGCCCGGTCACCAGATATTCTTTCAAGACGAGGATGCTGGCCGCCCAGCGATCGGCTACAACTTCTATGAGAATGGGTCGTGGGTCAGCATCATTGGCACAACCGGCAACTTCACGGTCAGTGACAAGACACTCGTGATGATTGACCAAGGCGGCTTGGAGATACCGCTGACGTTCAAGGACAATTCCATCTCGGTCGCGGATGAAGTCGTGCGCTCCGCCGGCGGCATCGTTTTCAACCTGACCGTCAAGCAAATCACCGATGCTATTGACCCCGCTGATCTCGCGGAATTATTTCCACAACAGCACGAGGAGGAGGATTTGCCGGAGGAGATCGATGGCTACAAGGTCGTAAGTTTTGGCAAACTCTCGGCCTTCAAGTTCAAGGTACCGGATGATCCCATCACCGAGCCCGATGCCAAGGCCCTACTGGACTCCAACGAAATACCCGAAGAGGTCTCGTCATACGACAATCTAGACGTGGCCATCCGAGGCTATATGTTCCCGCTCCGCGTCAAGAACGGCCTTGTCACCGAATTTCTTATCTACCGGACCAACACCGGCGTTTGCTGCTTTGGCCAGCCCCCGCGCATCAACGAATGGGTCACGGTCAAGATGACCAACGAAGGTGTCAAGCCACCACCCGATATCGCCATTTACTTTTTCGGCAAATTCAAGGTTGGCCCCGTTCTCGAAAACGATTATGTCGTCAGCATCTACGCCATGGACTGCGAAAAAATTGACGCCTCACTTTAAAATATCATGAAGGCAAACCCGCTCACACACCTGTTGCTCGCCACTCTCCTGCTTCCCCCCGCCTGTGCCGCGCCGCCCTCGCCCAAGCCCGGCGGCCCCGCCAAGATCGACGGCTACGATGTAGTTGCCTTCACCAGTCTTTCCAACTTCAAGTACGAGGTGCCCGACGACCCCATTTCGGACCCCAAGGCCAAGGCCATCCTGGAGAAAAATCAAATCCCGAAAACGGTCACGGAGCTAAACAACAAGAAAATTGCCATCACCGGATTCATGCTGCCGTTGCGGGTTGAGAACGGAAAGATCACCGAGTTTCTGGTAATGCGCGACCAGTCGGCCTGCTGTTTCGGAGCCGTCCCCAAAATCAATGAATGGATCAGCGTCCGCATGCCCAAGGGCAAAGGCGTGAAGCCAATGATGGATGTCAAAGTCACCTTCTTTGGTGTCCTAAAAGTCGGTGAAGTTCTGGAAAACGGCTACCTCGTGGGCATCTACGAAATGGATGGGCACAAAATCTCCGGGCCCAACGGCGGGCTTTAATTCGGCCCCAGCCGAACCACCCGCAGATCATCGAACCGAATCGGCGTACCCGCGTAAGGCGCCCCCCAGGCAGTCGCCCTACCCGGCAACGGAGGGCTGTCATCCTTCCATAACAGCAATGGTCGAACCGGCCCCTTGCCCTCCTCCGCCCAGACGCGCCCCTCCAAAATCAACGTATTTCCATTTCTCCAGGATTTTAACTGAACCCGTGCCCATTGATCCGGCTTCCATACAAACGGAACTTCCCTCACCAATGCATCCGCCTTGAACAACTCCAGCTTTCTCTTTGCCGGGCTAACCATCAACCGATATCCGCTCACCCCGTTCAATCCCACACCAAAAGCCGGAAAAGCCCGACGCCCCTTGCGCCGGCCCAGTATTCGTGCCTCAACCATCACCTTATCCTGCTTGGCTGGCCCAAACATCACCGCATGCATGGCGACTGGCTGCGCTCCCAATTCCAAAAATCTTTCCCGCCCCTCCATGCCAACCTTAAAACTGCCTCCCAAAACCAAAATCCCCCCGGGCATTTTCCCGACCGGCACATCGGAAAAATTCTCCGTAAAAAGCACCATCGGCCGTCCAACCACAACCATCGCCGCCAGAAACAGGACTGTCGCCGTTAAACGCATGCCAAATTCTACCCAAACCCCATCGATCCGTCGACTCCACCTTGCCATGACAGCATACTTGTGATTTGATATGCACATGAGCAGTCATCTCGACTCGTTGCGCAATTATACCACCATCGTTGCCGATACCGGCGATTTTGAATCCATCCGCGAATACACCCCGCAGGACGCCACCACCAACCCGAGCCTTATTTTGAAGGCCGCGCAAATGGATGAGTACAGCGAGCTGGTTAACAAGGTCACCAGCGAAGCGGCAAACATGGACGAGGCGCTGGACAAGCTGGCGGTGTTTTTCGGGTTGGAGATTCTGAAGATCGTCCCCGGACGCGTGAGCACGGAAGTGGATGCGCGGTTGAGCTTCGACACTGCCGCCACGCTCGAGAAGGCGCGGAGCCTCATCGCGCGCTACGAAAAGAACGGCGTCGATCGTGAGCGCATCCTCATCAAGATTGCCGCCACGTGGGCGGGCATCCGCGCCGCCGAGGAATTGGAAAAGGAAGGCATCCACTGCAACCTCACGCTCCTCTTCGCCTTCGCCCAAGCCGTGGCGTGCGCCGAGGCGCGGGGGCAGCTTATCAGCCCCTTCGTCGGCCGCATCATGGACTGGCACAAGGCCAAGACCGGCCAGGAATACGCGCCCGCCGACGATCCCGGCGTGCAATCCGTCACGCGCATTTATAATTACTACAAAAAATTCGACTACGCCACCGAGGTGATGGGCGCCAGCTTCCGCAATGCCGGTGAAATCACCGAGCTGGCCGGATGCGACCTGCTCACCATCAGCCCCGGTTTGCTCAATGAACTGCAGGAGACGCCGGGTGATTTGCCGCGCAAGCTTTCGGACGAATCCGCCGACGCCAGCACGGATGAAAAAGTGAACCTCAACGAATCCACCTTCCGCTGGGAACTCAACGAGGACGCCTGCGCCACTGAAAAACTCGCCGAAGGCATCCGCCGCTTCGCCGCCGACACCGTGAAGTTGGAGGGGTTTCTCCAGCCGAAACTCTAGCTAATCCTTCTTCGGCAACGGCACTTGGCGCGTGCCTCGGAGGTAGGCGACAAGGTCGCGCAGTTCGCGTTCCTTAAACGCCAGCACGAGGCCTTCGGGCATCATGGAAAAATTCTGCGGCTCGATGGCTTCCACATCCGTTTTGGCAACCGTTACCGAGCCGGTCACCGTTGCCAGCGTCACGGACTGCCCTTCGCTCTGGCGAATCACGCCCACGAGCACGCGCTTGTCTTTCAGGCGCACGATGGTCGTTCGGTAATCATTCGGAATGTCCGCATTCGGATCGATGATGTTTTGCAGCAGGTAATCGAGGTTGTTGCGATTGGAACCGGTGATGTCCGGGCCGATCTCGCCGCCTTCGCCGTAAAGTTTGTGACATTGGGCGCAGGTGCGTTGGTAAAGCGCGCGACCTTTCGAAAGATTATCCGGCACACTGATCCGCGTAGAGAGCAGTTTCTTGTATTTCGCAATCTCCGCCAGCTTTGCCTCGGGCGTGGACCGACTCACGCCCCACACCTTGTCGAGCTGCGCGTTGATGTCCTTCTGCCCCAATGCCCGCAACTGCCGCACGGTATCGGCCGGCAACGTGTTGGCCTTCACTTGTCCAGCGTTCACCGCCGCCATCAACGCCTTGGCGTAGCTCACGCGCGAGGCCAGCGTGGTGAGCGCATCGCGCCGGCCGGCGGTGTCCAGCTTCGCGTAAATCTTCAGGATCGCCGGCGCCGTCTTGGCATCCTCCACCGTGCCCAGCCCGCGCAGGGCATCCCTTCGCATGGCCGGTTCATTGAGCAATGCTTGCAATACGCCGGGCAGTTGCTGGTCGCGCGCATCCACCAACGACGCCAGCGCCTTGCGGCGATCGGCCGGTTTGGCCTTGGTATCCTGCAACACCTTGCGCAACGCCGCCAACGCATCCTTGCTGCCGAAGGTCAACGAAAGCTGCTGAGCCAGTTGCCGTATCTCAGCCTTCGGGCTCTTGGCCAGCTTGGGCGCCACCTCAGCCCAGCCTTTGGGTGGCTTCACGTTGCGCTGGCCTTTGAGTGCGTCGGCTATGCCCTTAAGAATATCCAATTGAAACGCCGGATCATCCACGTCCTTCAATACCCCCACCAACGCCCCCAACGCCTCGGCATCCTGCGCGCGGGTTTGAGTTGGCTGAAGCAGCGCCACGCCCAATGCAATTAATAACAGCCACTTCATGTTAAATTTCGGGTTCTCCACGCGCCCCGTGCCACAGGCGCTTTATTTCCACAGCGTTTTCTTCATGGTGAATTCGGTAAATCACCCGATAATTTCCAGCCACAATCTGACGGTATTCGCCTTCTGGTTCCTCGGGGAGTACGGGGCCTGATTCGGGATATTTTTGCAATTGATCAATGCGATGTTCGATTTGGTCGCCCACATTCAATGCCGCTTCAGGATTGTCAGCCGCGATAAACAAAAGGATGTCCTGAAAATCTTCCCGAGCCGCCAGAGTCCATTTTATTTGGAAATCCACTGGCGCCATTCCTGTTTCACCTGCTCGTGGGGAACCACCTCACCCCGCGCGGATTGCTCTTCCGCCTCACGCAATGCCCCCATCAAGTGCAGTCGCTCCACCACTTCTTGGTAGGTCGACTCATCCGGCATTTTCGCCACCGCCTCCAAAACTTGTTCCTTGCCGCTCATGGACTCAGCATAATTAAAAAAAACGTTTCCGCAAGCCTGCTCAGTCCTTCGTCGCCATGCGGCGGGTGATGAATTGGCGGACTTTCGGGATTTTGCAGGCGGCGAGGAGTTGCACGCCGGTTTTGGGATCCGCGGCCACGACGGGTTCGGTGGCGTACCAGTACATGAGCGGGAGATTGGGGTCATCCACATCCTCGCCGTGCGCGAGCAATGCCTTGAGCAAGGGCGCACGCAGCTTCACCGGCACGCGTTGCGCGGCGCAGGCGAGGTAAAGGCGCACGAGGGGCGATTTGTCGTTCTTGGCCAGCTTGGTGAGCAACTTTACACCGTGCTCGGTGAGGCGGATGTCGTTCATAAGCAGCTGGATGGCCCACGCGCGCACGTGTTCGTCGCGGTCCTTAAACAGCTTCATCAAGCCCTCCGCTTCAATGCCTTCGGTGACGTATAGCGCCCACAAGGCGCGCAGGCGCTTGGGTACACTCTTGTTTTCGGCGAGTTGTTTCTTGAGCAGCGGATCGACCTCGTGAAAGCGGTTTGATCGATGCCGGCGCCAAGCGGCATGGTTCTCTTCCGGGTCAGGCGAGAATGGGTTCCAGATTTTGTGTGCGTAGTCCAGCCGCTCGTGCAGCACCCGCCGCGCGTGGCGCACGAACCAGTCGTTGTCGTGCAATTGCAGCTTCGCCAATTCGACATTGTCCAGCTTGTTGATGTCGCCGTTCCACGGCTTGGGCTTACCGTAGGTGATCTTGTAAATACGGCCGGTGTGTTTGCGCGTATTGCGGGTGTGATGGCATTCGCCGGTGTCGGAAAAGTCGCTAACAAACACGCCACCATCCGGTCCGTAGGCGAGGCTGACGCCAACGAACCACGGATCGGCCGCGCGCATCACGTCCGGCGCGTGCGTGGCAGTGTAGCCGCTGCCTTTGCGCTTGAGCACGTCCATGTTCACGCGGCGGCCGTGGATGTTGTTCATGAAAACGGCCCCGCGATATTTGGCCGGCCAATTGTCACCGAGGTAAACCATCGTGCCGCAGTGCGCGTGCCCGCCGCCGGCTTTGTCCTCCTCCGGCGTGCCGATGCCGGCGCGGATGGTTTTGGTGTTTGTAAAATGCAAATGATCGGCGATGGTCTTGATGCGCTCGTAGGCAAACCGCCCCGTGGGCCGATTGCGGCTGGGGTCGTAATACGCGCCTTGGATCACGTGAAAGAGATGCGGGTTCACGCAATTGCACACGAAGGCCTGGCCGTAATCGTTCCAGTCAATGCCCCACGGATTCGTCGTGCCGTCGGCAAAAATTTCCCACTCGTGCCGCACCGGATGATATCGCCACACACCGCCATCAATTCGGCGACGCTTGTCCTCCGGCGTGCCCGGCTTACCCACCAGTGACCAGTTCGAGCGCCCATGCGTCGCGTAAAGCCAGCCATCCGGCCCCCACGCGAAGCCGTTGGCGATGTTGTGCGCGTTGGAGTGCGTGCCAAAGCCGTCGAGCAACACCACTGGTTCACCATCAGGCACACCGTCATAATCCTTATCCGGGATAAAATAAAAATTTGGCAACGACATCACCCACGCGCCGCCGAAGCCCACCTCAATTCCGCTCAAATACTCGAGCTTGTCATAAAACACGATTCGCTTGTCGTGCCGGCCATCACCGTCCGTGTCCTCGAGAATGATGATGCGATCATTCTTGCCCGCCTTCTTATCCGGATAATTCCTCGCCTCAGCCACCCACAACCGCCCGCGGTCATCAATGCAAAACCCAATCGGCTGTGTAATGTCCGGTTCACCGGCAAAGAGCGTCACGTTAAACCCCTTCGGCACCTGCATCGTCCGCGCAGCCTCCACTGGCGGAAAAGGTTTCTCCACAACCGGTTGGGCCGGCTTCTTAGTCCCCCACGCGGTGGCGGAGCTTAAAAGAGCTATAAAGAGAAGGCGTTTCATTGGGCGAGCAATCGTGGCGAAGCTTTGTCCACCCAGCCGGCTTTGCGTTGGCCTTTACCGGGCCGATTCACGTCGCCGAGTTCCTTGCGTGCATTCTCGGCATAGGCGAGGAGTTGCTTCACCACCTTGGGATTGGCGGCAGCAACGTTTTTGGATTCGCCGATGTCCTTGGCGAGGTTGAAAAGCTTTAGTTCCTTTTTGCCCTCGGGTTTGCCCCAGTTACGCTTCTTGGAATCCATCGCCACGAAAAGTTTCCAGTCGCCGGAACGCACGGCCTGCAGTTGGTCCATTTGATAGTAGTAAAAAGCCTCGCGTGGATGGGCCTTGGATTTGCCACTCAGGATCGGCCAGATGTTTTTGCCGTCGATGACACGGTCGGGCAGTTGACCGCCGGCGATTGCGGCGAACGTGGGCAGAATATCGAGTGTGCTCGTAATGGTGCCGCTACTGGTGCCGGCGGGGATTTTGCCGGGCCAACGCACCACGCACGGGACGCGCATGCCACCTTCATCCGTGCGGCCTTTGCGGCCGCTCAGGGGGAGATTGCTGCCCTGTTTTTCGCGCGCCGAGCCGTTGTCGCTAGTAAAGAGGACAAACGTATTTTCATCGATGCCTTCTGCTTTGAGTGTCTTGAAGAGTTCGCCCATGGACCAGTCGATCTCCTGCACCCAATCGCCGTAGGCGCCATCCTTGCTGGTGCCCTTGAATTTTTCGCCGGGCACCAGCGGCAGATGCACGGCGGTATGCGGCAGGTAGAGGAAGAAAGGCTTTTTACTGTTGGCCTTGATGAACTTCACCGCTTCTTCCGTGTACTGCGTGGTGATGGTGGTATCACGCTGCACGCTGTCTTCAATGGCGGTGAGATCGCGCACCAATGGCAGCGGCACGTTCTTGCGATTCATGTCGTTGCTGTAGGGGATGCCAAAGTAGTGATCGAAGCCATGACTGGTGGGCATGAAATCTGGGTGATCACCGAGGTGCCATTTTCCGATGCACATGGTGGCGTAACCTTG
>PBLV01000067.1 GCA_002721895.1 Verrucomicrobiales bacterium | reverse complement strand
CTTGCTGTCCTTGCTGTCCTTGCTGTCCTTGCTGTCCTTGCTGTCCTTGCTGTCCTTGCTGTCCGTCGCCCTTGTTTTCATTCTTCGCTGCGTCTCCCAGCTTGCCGGCGGCTTCGGCCATGGCTCCACGGGCAATGTCGTTCATCCGGCGAATGGCATCTGCCATCTCAGCCTTCGATTCCGGGGTGATGTCCGGGTTGCGCTGTGACTCGCGGAACAAGCCCTCCAATTCCTTTGCCAACTTTCCAAGATCGCGAGCCACCTCGCCTTGGTCTTCCGCCTGTCCGCGCAGGGATTGGGTGCCGGCTTCGGTATTCAAGTCTCCGGAGTTCTTCAGGTTTCGCCCGCGATCAATCAGGCTTTCCTGTTCTCGGACAATGTTATCCAACTCGGCCAGCTTGCGCTTGAATTCCTCCTGGATGATCTTGGCGTGCTCAGCGGCCGTGACGATGCGGATGTGGAACGGCTGCGACACATACTGCCGGCCATCCTTGTGGAAGTGATAGTCACGCGCCACGAGATGCAGCGTGACATCGGTGCCATGGCTCAAGCCCAGAACGCGGGCGATAAATTTGTAGGTGTGGTCAATCCGCGTGGTGTAGGGATCCCCCTTGGCCAGTTCAACCTCGCCATTCTTAAACTCCTCTTCCGAGCCAATCTTCCTGGCGGACCAGCGCAAGCGAAGATCATAAAGACCCAAGTCATCCTGAGCAAAGACCGGGATTTCAAATGCTCGATCAGCAATGATCGCCTCGGTCCGCACCACGGGATCATCCCAGCTCGTGTGCCAGTTAGTCCAATCCGCCTTTGGCTCCTCGTCAGGCACCAGCTCAACCTTACCCGTCCACTGGTCGTCCTCGTTGTTGGCCAACTCAAACTCATCCTTCCAGCGAGTCACCTTCAGCTCGGCCTTGTTGGCGTTCCCCAGCGGCAAAGCCACGGTGTGGATGCGCTGGGCGTAACGCGTGGAAACAGGGAGGAGCTGGTTGTGCCACGGCTCGATTTCCAGTGCCGGCGACTGAAGGGCGAGGCCCAGAGGCTTCACGTTGTCCAGCACCTCGGCGGTCACCATGCCCGCGGGCAGTCCCAGTTGCCGGGCCTGCAAGGCGAGATCCGCGGTTGAGGCCGGCACAAGCTGCGGCGTGGTGGTTTCCATGGCCGCCCGAAGCGCATCGAGATCCTCAACAGGCAACTGCGAAAGATAGAGGCGCAACAGGTTCTCGCGCGTGACCAGTTCCGCAGGCAGGCCCAGTTGATCCATCCAGTCCTCCCGATGACCCGGGTTGGCGGCTAGATCATAAAGCGCACTGCGCAGTCGGCGAATGTCCCGGCGGGTCAACTCCGCGGACACCCAGTAATCCGCGCCGGAGAGGGACCGGAAATCAGCGGAAGCCACCTCGAAGGTTACCCGCGAACCACGCGGCAAACCGCTTAGCCCACCCGCCTCGCGATGGGCCGGTTTCCGCTCCAGATAACTGGGGTAATCCACTCGGGCAGCCTTGCTGGCGCTTAGTGTGGGGCGACTGACGGGCTGGATGAAAATACGCCTTTCAACGTCAACGAGGTCGATGGTCACATCGCCGTGATCTGAACGGCCGCCCAGTTCAAAGGACAACTCTCCGCGTAACCGGCCGTCCTTGCCCAGAGTAACGTTCTTTAAATCCACGACCTCAGACCTAGTACCGTCATGAATTGTGGCTTGAAGAGTGTCGGGGAGAATCTGACCGGCAACGCCGGAAATGTCCGTCTCCATGCCCAGCTTGTCGGCCATGAATTTTTCCGCGCCACTGGCGGCGTTGACCGCGCCATCGCGCCAATGAGCGAAGCGCTCCACGAAGGGGTCAGCTTCAAAGCGGGATTTCAACTGGCTCTTCTCGCCGGAAGGCACAAGGAAAATGTTTTTAATGGAGCCGGCGCGGCCCACAATGTTGCTGATCTCGATGAAACGAGAACGGCCATCATCCCCCACCACCTCGAACATCGCTCCACCATCGGGCAATGGGTGCCATGCTTTCACACGATTGCGGTCAATACGGCGATTGACATCCACGTCCTCCTCCCCCATTTGGGCGAGGGTCAGGCGCTCGACATCGCCCACGGGATTGGCCAGACGATGAGCCTTATTCTTGAAGATGGCGGGCATCCAAACCGCCGGCAGGGCCACGAGAGCCACAAGCGCCATCGCACCCACGCTATAAAACTTGGTCTTGCGGGTGGCCACCACGGCCCGGAAATCATAGTCGCCCGCCTCGCTGGCCACCTGGGCAATCGCCGCCTTGCGAAGACTCTCGGACGCGTAAGCCGGAGCCATCTCGGGGTCGGCCAATTCGACAATGCCCAACAACCGATCACCCAACTTGCGGTAACGCTGTTGGACGAGGTTGGAAAGTTCATGACTGCCGCGCTTGTTGAAGACCCAATTGTTCAGCCAGAACCAAGCAAAATAAGCCGCGGAACCCGCCGCCGCGCCGAAGAGCAACAGTCTCACCGCCATGGATGTCTCGGAGGCCAGATCAGCCACGAAAAAGACGAGGTAAGACAGGAACAATCCGAGGGCCACGCCGCTGGCGGCGAGAAGGGTGTCAACCCACCAGAGCTTACGCTCGAGGCGGGCGAACTGGGCGCGCAGAGCGATCGGGAGTTCCTTGGAAAGTTGAGCGTTTTTCTTCATGGCATTTCCCTCGTTTTTCAACTGCATTTCCGGCGCCGCACAAGCGTCTGGCGTTGACCGTAGTTTGACGGCTAAACCAGTCCGATCACCTTACGCATTGTCCAGTAAATCGCAAGCAGCAAAAGGATCAAGCCGCCCCACCATGGATCCGCCCACAACTCGTAGACTTCCACCTCGGGCGTATAACGGCTGCGCTCGGTGATCCGCTGCAAAAATGGCGTCAAATCGGCCAGCGTGTGGGTATCCCCGCGAGTGTCGCGGGCCAGCTGCGTCAGCACGGCGTGCCTGATGGGGCGGCCGACGATTTCGATCACCTCGTCCTCCACCCGCAGCACCTTCTTGACCTCCCGCAAATATTCGCGACGACCATCGACAATTTTCACCTGATCCGGCGTGTAGGCATGCAGGAGATAATCTCCGGCCAACTCCATCTTAAAATGCGCCGTGTAGGTTCCGAAGCTGCCCTCAACAGGACGGAACTCTACACCCGTCACCACGGTCCCATCGGGCCTTGTGATATCCGCCACCACGCGGTCTTGCCCACCCACACCCGCCCTGTCTCCAATGATGGCCTCGAGTTTGACGGTCTCTTTGAGTCCGGGCCGTTCCGGCGTCAGGATAAGTCGCATACCCTTGCCAATAGCCAGCTTGCGCTTGTGCCCCATCCAGCGCACCACCTGCCCCCAGAAGGCATAGTGGTAACGATCTTCCACGCCGCGCCGCCATCGCCAAGCGCTGTCCGTGCCCATAAACAGCACGTGACCATTACCGGCCTGAGCGGTAACCAATAGAGGCAGGAAGCCATATTGGTTGCGCTTGGTCGAATGGATGGCGAGAATTTGCGAACCCGGCAGTGGCGCATCCCGCAGCACACCGGCGTGCCAGAAGAACCCCGGCAACGCGCGCCGCCATAGCTCATCATTTAAAAACTCATCCTCCTCAAGCAAAAGCAATGGGCTCACACGGCCCTCGGGCAACAGGCTGAAACGGGATTCCGCCCGCGTCCAGTCGCCCATGGGCATTCTGGTATCGTAAACCACTGGCAGGAGGTCTGCCAAGGGATGCGGCACAAACAGGGAGCGGCCGGACTCAAGGTCATCCCAGTCCACTCCAGGGTTGGCATACTCCAAAGTTCGTGGTGCCACGCCATGCTCATTGGCGATGGATTCTCGGGTCTCGCTCCCCGTGTTCGCCACGGTGTGTTTCTTCCAGCGATAAAAACTCAACTGCCGCCCCAACGCCCCGGGCATAAACACAAGACCCGCGGATTGATGTTCCACCAAGGCGCGAATCTGGTCAGCCTGCTCCTCGCTCAAACCGCCCGGCCCCAAGCCGACATCCCCCAGAAAGATCACGTCAAAATCTGCAAGGGAAACCGGGCCGGGCAGGCCGCGCAATTCCTTGGGCCGCGTCATGGGCGGGAAGGCTTCGAGATAACCATTGCTACCATTCCATGCCTGCTGTGGCATGCCGGGGTGCAGCAGCAGCGCGCGCACGTCCACATCCTCAGCACGGGTCAGGGCGTTGCGCAAATAACGGTATTCCCAACGGGGCCGCGATTCAATGATGAGCACGTTGTTCGTGTTGGGCCGCACGTGGATAGAGAACCGTTCAAAGTTGTTCGTCTGGTTGAATTCCTCCGGCGCGATGGGGACACGTACCTCAAAGGTCTGGTTGCCTTCGCGCGTCGCCGGCCAAATGAAGGAACCGGTGGCTTCGCCGCGGGCATCCACCTCGATCTGGCGCGAGTCCACCGTCTTCCCCCGCACATTGGCCAGAAACACGTTGGTGGTAATGCCTCGGGTGAGATGGTTCCGAATGCGAAATGGGATGGCGACCCGGTCATCAATGACACCAAAGGAAGGCACATCCAGCAGTTCCAGTTCCACATCCGCCGGATAAGTCAGACTACCGAGGTTGGTGACGGTGTGAAGCACCACGTTGTTGTCGCGTAACAACCGCGCGGCCTCCTCAGTGGGCGCCTTGCCCTCGGTGCGATCCCCATCGGACAGCAGCAGCATGGCACGCAGGTTGTCGTATTCGGTGGTCTCGTGAACAATCGCGGCATTGATGTCCGTGGAGGGCCGGGTGCCATTGACTTCCAGCGAGGGGCGATCGAATTCCTTCAGGTAAACATTGGCTGAGATGCCATTTGTTTTAAAGCCCTCTTCAATCAACTCAGCCAAACCCAAGAGACGCGCGGCGGGCGCAGGCTCGATCAATTTGCCTTCGCGCCGGACCTGTAGTTTCACCTCCGCACCCGGCTCATATTCCGCCAACAAACTGCCTAAGCCGCCGGAGGTGCTGTTGCCATCGATTCCCACCAGCAGGTCGCCCGCCTTCAGGCCCGCCATCTGCGCGGGGGATGGCTTGTAAACCTTGAGGATGCGCGCGCCATTGCCCTCGTCGCGCGTCAAGGCCCCCAGCCCACCCAGACGCGCGTTGAGCAGTTGCTCGCGCGTGAAGAGGTGGCCGCTGCCCAAATCCACATCCTCGGTGGCCATGCTGCCCGAGCGGTCGGCAAGAATGACCACATCAATTTCCTTGTCCTCCTGCCGGGGCAATTCACGGTCGTATTCCGGCTTGCAGAGCGTAAACAGGATAAGCCCCATGGTAACGAACCGGAGGATTTCAAGAAAAGCCACACCCGCGCCACGACGACGATACCAGTTCACCAGGCACAGCACACCCGTGACGCCCCACGTCACGAGGACGAAAATCAACACCCCGAGGGGTACATCTGTGCGCGGCCATTCCATGGTCATGTAGCAGCGGCAGCGGTTCGGCGGCCAGCCACGGCTTCATCGGAAGAACGAGGGATCACCAGCAGCGCCTCACCGAGCAACACCACCGCCATAATGATCAGGAACCAGTCCCAGACCTCCTTCGGCCCGTCCGTGGCCGAAGCCTCGCCCGCCGCGCCCGTCTCCCAATGCACATGAACTGGCACACCGCCGAAAAGGCCCTGCACCAAGTCCTCCTGTTCTTCCGCAAAAAACTGCCAGTCATCTTCCGTCATCGGGCGGTTGAGCGCAATAAATTCCCCCATCTCCGACTGGTAAACGCCCGCGTTGCGCCGGTAGTCCGCGGTCTCCACTTCGCTGGACACCACCTTCCAGGTGGAATTTTCCGGCGGCTCGAACGTCCCACAAACGCGCGTATGTGAAACCGAATAGCTGCCCGCGCCCAGCGCCTCGCCAGTGCGAATCAGGCGATCCATCATCACCACGAAAAACCACTGCTCATGCAGACTCGACCAGGCTTCGTCCGGACGCGTGGCACAAAAATAAACCTGCCCGCGTCCCACCAGTTTGCGAGCCAACAGGGGCCGGTCATCACTGAAGCGGGCCATCACATAGTGTCCTCCCTCAAATACATCCACCTGCCCACGCCAGCGTTCCAGGAAAGGCCATATTTCATCCACCAATTCTCGGCGCGCCTCGCCCGGTTGCGTAGCGTCCAGCGACTTCACCGGATCCACCAGCTGCGCCTTGAAATCCGTCGCCCGCGTGCCCGGCCACAGGGTGCTCCCCAGCCGACTCAAATGTTCCGCCGTGGTCTCCAGCGCCTTTTGCATTTCGCGAATCAATGCCCCGTCCGGCGTCTCCTGCGCGCGCAACGCCTCGGCCTTCTCCCACGCCAACTCCATCGCATTAAAAGCCTCCACCCCGTGGTCACGCAACATGTTTCGGCGCACGGTGATGAGGTCTCGCACTGGCAATGTCAGGTTGTTTTGTGAATTGGCCAAGGGCCCCTCACGTTCACGCCAACCCGCCACGCGATAGCCACCGGGCTGCTCGTCGTCATTCGCCGGGCGCGCCGCCCGCCAGTTGGCCAAGGCTTGACCAGCCCCGTTAGTTGCCGCCTGTACCGCCTGCCATTCCATCCCGGCAAAAGACCGACCACTAACCTGATTGGTCTCGGACGGAGGAAAGAAAATTAGCACCCCGCCCTCAGAAACATACCGCATCAACTGCTCAGACACGGGCCCCTCCGGCAATGGATCCTGCCAAGCCACGGTGGCATATTTGGCAAAGGCCGTAGCATTTAGATCACCCGGCGCCAACACGTGCGCCAACCGATTGGTGCCGCCATCGTAAAAGGGATCCGCCGCTCGCCGGATGTTATCCGTCGCCGCCTCCGGCCCTGGCCCAATGATGGCGGACTGGGCCAATTCCGGACTGGGGCCGTAGACAAAGTAAGCGCGATTGTCGCGGGGATTATCGTCCACTGCAAACGGGTCTTCCGCATCCGTGCCCAATCCGATTTGGACAAACCCCCAGCCGATCTCCGGCGTGCCTGTCGGCGCCTTGAAACTCACATTAATGGGCAGTGTGGAACCCTTGACTTTCACGCGCTGATGTTTCACCGCAATGTTGCTCGGCGGCACGTTGGTCCCATTGAGGTGATACAGCAGGTTGAGCGTCTTTTCCGCCTTTGACGAGGTGTGGAACTGCACGACCAAGTTCAATTCTTCCGGCGCAGTGCGAGGATCACCGCGCCGTGCCTCCAACACACGCAGCGAAACATTGTTGGTTACCGCCCGCGTCTTGGCCAAGACCTGCACGCTGGCCTTGAACGGATGCTCATCCCCCGAGAGTCCTTCCGCCACCTTGGCCCAGCGCCCGCTGGCTTCCGGCCGCCAGTTGTCCTCCTGCATGTCCGAGGCGATGAAGACCATGCAATCGCCGGACCGGTTCTTGCCCAGCCAATCCGATGCCTGTTCCAGCAGGCGAGGCATGTTGACCGCCGTATCCGTGGCATTGAAATCAAACTGGCTCTCCAGTGGTTCCAACCTATCCACCCGCTCCGGCGTGCCCACCACTGAATCCAGATACCAGATCTCCGCACCGGGGAATTTGTTAGCCGTATCAGAGATCCGGGCCAATGCGGCTTCCCGCTTGCTCAGGCTAGAGCCATCCTTGCTATCCATGCTCACGGAACGATCCAGCACGATGAGGATGGTTTCCGGATCGCCGGTCATCATGCCCCCCAGCCACGTACCCGCTAGCGGACGACTGAGTGCCAGTATCAACGCTAGCACCGCCAAGACTCGAAGTGCCAGCACGAGGTACTGGCGAATCTTGTTAAACCGCGTGCTCTTCCGCGAAGCGATGCGCAGGAACATCATTGCCGCCCAGTCAATTCGCCGGTGGCGCAAACGGTTGAAGAGATGGATCAGCACCGGCAGAAGCGCTAGCGGCCATCCGTACTTCAGCACGTTTAAGTTGATGAACTGGTCTAACATGGGTGCTTACTTGGCGTACATCTCACGTTCCACAAGGAAGTCGGCGATAATTTCCTCATAACTGGCATCCGTGGAAACGCGGCGATAATCAGCTTGGAACTTGTTACAGCCCTCATGCAATTTCACCAGATACTCGTCCACCGCAGCGAGGTACTGGTCGCGGATAACCTCCGGCTCGGCCAGCAGCACACTGTTGTCCTCCAAGTCCACGAATCGCATGGGCCGGTCGAAATCAAACTGGATTTCCTCCGGGTCAAGCAGGTGGAAAACGGCAAAGTCATGCTTCTGGAAGCTCAAATGCTGGAAACAGTGGATCAACTCGTCCACATCACAAAAGAAGTCCGAGATGATAATCACCAGCGCCCGTTGCCGAATGCGCTCGGCCAACTCGTGCAGGTGATGCACCAGTTGCGTCTCGCCCTTGGGCTGGACGTGGGCAAGCGTGTCGAAGACATGCTTCAAGTGGGCGGGATTGCGGCGGGGCGGGATGTCGATGAGTTTCTGGTCGCTGTAACATTGCAGCCCCACCGCATCGCCCTGATGCGCGGTGAGATAGGCAAAGGTGGCGGCAATGCGGCGGGCATAGTCGAACTTCCGTTCCCCCACGCGGCCGAATCCCATTGACCCACTGCAATCGAGCACGATGTAGTTGCGCAGGTTGGTATCCGCCTCAAACTCGCGGATGTAATAGCGGTCCGTCCGGGCCAGAACCCGCCAGTCGAGCAGGCGCGGGTCATCACCGGGTACATATTTGCGATACTCGGCAAACTCCACACTGGAACCGCGGTGCGGGCTGCGGTGTTGCCCCGTGATTGTACCGACCATCGGCACTCGGGCATGCATAAACCGATGCATCAAGCGGCCCAGCACCTCGCCATCGAGGAACTCACTGTAGGACTGCTCAGCCACCGGCGGCCACCTCGCGCTGCGCCTCCACCAGCTTGTCGATCACGAACTTGCTGTCCACGCCCTCAGCCTGCGCCTGGAAGTTTGTCAGAATGCGGTGGGTCAAGACCGGCTGGGCCACGGCCTCGATGTCCTCCATCCGGGTTAGGTAGCTGCCGTGCAACACTGCCCGCGCCTTGGCGCCCTTGACGAGGTATTGAACCGCGCGCGGGCCGGAACCCCACGTCACCCATTTCTGGACCCAGTCCAATGCGCCCTCATACTTAGGTCGCGTCATCCGCACCAATGCCACCGCGGCATCGTACACGTGATCCGGCACCGGCACACGCTCCACCAGATCCTGATATTTCATCAGCGTTGGCCCATCGACCACCTTCTTTAGGTCTGCCGTTGCCGTCACAGTGGTCTCCCGTGCGATGCGCTTCTCCTCTTCCTCGGATGGATAATCCACCTCGATGAGGAACATAAACCGGTCCTGTTGCGCCTCGGGCAACGGATAGGTTCCCTCCTGCTCGATCGGGTTCTGCGTGGCCAACACAAAGAACGGCTCGGGCAACGCGCGGTGCACACCGCCCGTGGTCACCCGGTGCTCCTGCATGGCCTCCAGCAGCGCACTCTGGGTCTTGGGCGGCGTCCGGTTGATCTCGTCCGCCAACACGATGTTCGCGAAGATCGGCCCCTTCACGAATTCAAACTGCCGCCGGCCCGGCGTCTCGCTGTCCTGCAAAATTTCCGTGCCCGTAATGTCACTGGGCATCAGGTCAGGCGTGAACTGGATGCGGCTGAACTCCAAGCTCATGATCTTCGCCAGCGAGTTGACCATCAGCGTCTTCGCCAAGCCCGGCACACCCATCAGCAAGCCGTGTCCACGACTGAGGATGCAAATCAACATTTTCTCGATCACCTCGTCCTGGCCAATGATCACGCGCGCCATTTCATCGCGCATCACCTGGTACTGTTCCCGCAGGTCTTGGATCGCCTGCACGTCCTCCTCCGAAACCTGAGCGGCATCACCGCCCTCGGCTCCATCGGGTAAATACAATTTTCGCATGGTAAATATGTGTGCTTGCCGGATAAGTCAGACGGCGGAGCGTCGCAAAATGCTTCATCCCGCGCAATGGAATTTCTGCCGGTCCGGTGACATTGTCATAGTTCCCTGAATTCTTATGACACAACAAGCCGCCCCACACGCGTCATCTGGTCCGCATTGAAGCCACCCACCCCCAAGCCAGCCCCACCAGTAAACCCGCTGCGTGGGCTGTATTCGCGATGGGCATAAATGGGAGGAAGCATAGGAAAAACCAGATCATCAGAAACATAAACGTCGATTCATCCAGTTCAATCCCAGACCTCGGATCACGCCTCCCGCGCATCCAGGCATGCCCTGCCAATGCATACACTACCCCCGACATTCCTCCAAACTGTGGGCCATACTCAAACACCGGTGGCAAATTGATCCAGAACTGAGCCACATTGCTAACCACTGCAGCCACCAACAGAAACAAAGCAAACCAACCTGTCCCCAACCTACTTTCGAATTCCCCCCCCAACCGATGGAGCCACATCATGTTAAACAAAATGTGCAGGAATCCGAAATGCAGGAAGGCCGGAGAGAACAGGCGCCAAACTTCCCCTTTCAATACCTCCGGCAGCTCGGGATTCCATTTTATCATGTGCCCCTCCCGAAGAATCGCCGTTATGCTCAAGGCCTGCCGCAGTCCCTCCCCCATCTCGGTCTCCAGCAGGATAAACATCACCACGCACAACCCCATCAGCCCATACGTCAGGTGGGGTGTAGCCGCGAACCGCCGGCCGAAGATTTCCGTGCGCACGTCCACCTGTCTTCGGCGCGCATGCTCATCGTCCTCAGCCAGGCGTTCCCTCATGCCGTCCGCACGGGTCCGCGCTTTGCGATATTTTCGGTCACGCGGGTTTTCCAAAAACGCCTCCAACTCCGCACTGGCCGCCTCCAGCTGGTCATCATCATGAACCCAGATTGTCCACTCCCCCCCATCTTCATCCACCTCATTCTCGATGCCCCGAACAAACAGGTAATCCCCAAACAACTTGGCCTGCTGCTCGTCCGCAATCTCTCCAATCGGCCGCATGCTACTCCAGACCCCCCCGTTTCTTGATCGCCTTCATATCCAGCTTGCGAATGTATCGCTCCAGGTTCACGAACACCTTGTGGAACCCGTAACCGCCCTCCTTCATTTCGCGGATGGCTTCCGCCTTGGTCCAGCCCTGCACCGCGACTCGATAAATGGCGCACATCGTTCCCGTCCGATCAGAACCATGCTGGCAATGCACGAGCACGGGCTGCCGTTTCGGATCCGTCACGATTTGGAGAAAGCGCACCACCTCCTTGTCCTCCGCATGCCAAGCCTTCATGTAAATGTGCTCATACCCCAGCCCCGTGTCGCCAATCTTCTTTCGGTCCGAATGAAACGACCGCAGATTGATCACTGTCCGGATGCCCAGCTTCTTGAAGGCCACGAACCCCTCCGCCGACGGTTGCGCGCTGCGATACAACGCATCGCTCACCTTGTGGACATTGCCCGCGCCTTTCACCTCCAGCCTCTTGCCCCACCGCCGGTCACGCTCCGCCGCCCCGGCCCCAAGAGCCACGACCAGCAGTGTCAATCCAAGCGCTTGATAAAAATATTCCGAAACCATACATTTTGCCCGTGATCCTGCAGCCCAATGTGCCCCTTGCGCGGAAGATCCTTCAGTGCCGTCCGGAACTTGTTCCGTGAACCGTCCGGGTTCTGGTTGCCCTTCACCCAGTGGTCCAGGTTGGCGCTGACCACTTCCTTGCCGTTCAGGATCACGTTCACCATCGGCCCCCGACAGCTAATGCGCATCTTGTTCCATTCGCCCGCCGGCTTGGCCGCGTTCACCTTGGGCGCCATCGCGTCATACAGCGCGCCCATGTCATGCTTGCCCACTTTCGCCTTGCCCGCCGAGTCGAGCACCTGGATTTCAAACCCGCCCTGCACAGCGTTCTTCGGATTAGTCCGAAAAAACACCCCACTATTGCAGCGCTTTGCCAGCTTCACCTCCAAGTCCAGAATGAAGTCGCCAAAACTCTCCTCTGTCCAGACATAGCCGCCACCCGGTTTGCGCGCGAACACCCCATCTTTCTCCACCACCCAGCCGCCCGGCTTGGCCTTCCAGCCCTTGAGATCCTTGCCGTTGAACAGCTTCACAAAGCCCGGCGGCAACTGGTCCGCACACAAGGAACCCGCCGCCAACACGGCACACAAGATTACCCGGGAAAAAAGTTTCATACGCGCGAACCATCCCCCGCCCTACTCCAATTGGCAACGCAAATTGCCACCGCACAAGGGCATTTCATTCAAATCTGCGCCGCCATTCTCGGGATATTCGTGGCCGACGGTTCTCCCCATCCAGAGGCGTAATGATCACCGCCAGCCCGTTGTTGTCCGCGTGCTGCATTCCCTTTTCCATGCCAAGCACACTGATGGCCGTGGCTTGGCAATCCGTTTCCCGCGCCTTGACGGCAATGACTGTAACCATGACGCGATTCGTGAGCCCCACACCCGTACGCGGATCCACAATGTGCGAATAGCGGTGCCCGCCAATTTCCACAAATTGAAACATATCACCCGACGTGGACACCGCGCAGTCGCTCAGGCGAAACGTCCGCTCATAAAGGTTCCCCTGTTGGTCCAGCGTGGGGATTTTCACCGACCATCCATCCCTGCCCGGCGGCGGGCCACCGATGGCAAAATCTCCGCTGGCCGCGCAGAGGGCCCGATGGATTCCGTGCCGGCTCAGGACGGCCAGAGCCTCATCCGCTGCCCATCCCTTGGCAATACCACCGAGATCCAGGCGCATATTCGGCACCAAACAAGTCACGTTGGGACCATTGGGATCGAGTTGTAGTTTTTTATGCCCGGCAACCCTGCCTGCCGCCTGCAACTCTTCGGCCACAGCCAAGCGCTTCTGGCGGCGGGATTCCCGCCAAAGCTGCGTGTATGGGCCGATCGTGATGTCAAAGGCACCATCTGTCTCGCGGGCCAGCATCTGGCCACGCTGAAGAATGCTGAAAAGCTCCAGGCTTGTTTTCACGGGTTGGCCGGCCGGTTGACCGGTCAACCGGCTAAGTTCGCTTTCGGGTTCGTAATCGCTGAAGATTCCATTGAGTACATCAACACGCTCAAAGACTTCAGCAGCTGCCCGGCGCGCAACGGCTTCATCCGGCGCATAAAACTTGACGACAAAATCCGAACCCATCCGAGGCTGGGCATAGTGAAACAGACGCCACCCGGATTCGGGGGGCGACGAAATGCAGCCCGACGAAAAGACAGCCGACAGTAAAATGACAAACCAAACAGCCATATGCTCCGACAACAGACCCCGGCCTTCAGGAAATCCAGACATAAAAAAACGCCCGCGCTTCCACGCGGGCGTTCTGCAATGAGTTAAATCAGCTTTTTAAACCACTCGTTGTTTCCAGGAACAGCGATCGGGTAGGCACCGTTCTCATCCGGCTTGCTGGGGGGTGTCCCTGTCCAAGTACCGTTCTCATAACCAATGTCATCCGGCATAAGAACAACCTTGCTGTTCAAGGCCTGATCCCACGTGATGCGCTTGCCGGTGTAGGTGGCCAAGCGACCCAAGACCGCGGTCATTGTGCTCTTCGCTCCGTACTCGGCCTCGTTGTGAGGCTTGTTGTTGCGAATGGCGTCAAACAAAACGTCGTGCTCAACTTGGTAGGCGTTCTTTGAGCGCTGGCCAAAGCGCCACTTCAACTCGCCCTTCAGGTCCACAAAGGCCTTGCCACCCACATTAGCCCGCCCCTTGGTTCCGGTCACGAATTCACTAACGCTGTTTTGACAGCCGCGAATATGACGGCATTGGCTGTAATTGCGTGAGCCGTCGGCGTATTCGAATTCCACAAAATGGTGGTCGAAAATCTCGCCATACTTCTTGTGCGTGCGCACCTCGCGCCCGCCCATGCCTGATGCCGCCACCGGATACTGGAAGCCCTTCACCCAATTGATGACATCCAAATTGTGAATGTGTTGCTCGCAGATGTGGTCGCCGCACAGCCAAACGTAGTAATACCAGTTCCACATCTGGTATTCCATCTCGTTGGCCACCTGTTCGCGCGTCCGACGCGGATCCCACACACCGCCGCCGTTCCAGTAGCTGCGCATGCTGGTGATCTCACCCAGTTCACCATCCTGAAGGCGCTTCACCGTCTCCTGATAGCCGGCATCGTGGTGCCGTTGCAGGCCCACGCCAACCTTCAGGTTCTTCTTCTTCGCTTCCTTGGCTGCTTCCAGAACGACCCGCACACCATGCGCATCAGTCGCCACGGGCTTTTCCATGAAGACGTGTTTGCCCTGCTTCACGGCCTCGGCAAACATGTAGGGACGAAAGCCCGGGGGCGTTGTGAGAATCACCACGTCGGCCAGTTCGATCGCCTTCTTGTAGGCATCGGGGCCAACGAACTTCTGTGCCTCGCCCACCTCAACGCGTTCCTTCTGATTTCTGAACTGGGCCGAGATGTTGTTGAGACTGCCGTCCAACCGCTCGCGAAAGGCATCAGCCATGGCCACCAGTTTCACGGGGCCCTCGGTGGAAAGCGCCTGTTTTGCCGCGCCCGTGCCACGGCCGCCGCAGCCCACCAGAGCAACACTCACTGTGTCATTGTCCGCTGCGTGCGCCACTCGCTCGATGGGCAGTTGGCTGAGCACCGCGCCCGCAGCCGCGGCCTTGCCGGATTGCTCCAGAAAGGAACGGCGGTTAAAGGGGTTTTTGGGATTATCTTTTTTCATGACAATAAAATAGGTTCTCGATTTGTCGCCGGTGGAGAAACTCTAGCGGGATTCTCCGGGCTGTCCATCCAATTTAGGGGCTATTTCTTTTCGTTGGGCTTGGCGGCCACCTTTTCCACGGGCCGACCAATGTTCCAAATTTCCCGCATCTGTCCTTTCGTCGGCAGTGTCAGGGGGCGCACAATCCGGAATCCCACAAACCGCGCATCCGTGTGGTACCAGATACTCTTGGGCAACTGCGGGTCCTGCATCTTCCAGTCCGGATGCGAGGACACGCGGACGGCGCTGCGCAGGTCCTCGAATTTCATGAACGGGTCGTACGAGCCGCCACGCACCACGCGCGGGTAAAGCTTTACCGGCTTTACCCACGGATCCACCAACACACCCTTGGCCGGCTGGTAGGGCGCGTATGCATCCAACACCCACTCCGCCACGTTGCCGTGCATGTCGTAAAAGCCCCACGGGTTCGGTTTCTTGGAACCCACCTTCTGGTACTTGGGCGTAAAGTTGATGGGGTCCATGCTGTTATTCTTGTGCCACGCAAACTGGCTGATTTCCCCCGTGCCATCGCCCCACGAAAAAGCCGTCTCTGTTCCCGCCCTGCAGACATACTCCCACTCCGCCTCGGTGGGCAGCCGATAAAAAACCCCCGTCTTTGCAGTCAGCCACTCACAGTATTTCAGGGCTGCGTGATGCGTCATGCAGATGGCCGGATGCGACCCCGTACCCATGCCAAAGTCCATGTTCACATAGGGCTTGGTCGGCGTTGACACCGAGGCGAGATAGTACTCGTCCGTCTCGGAAATCAGATCCTTTGTCGTCTCCTCCCGGTCATAATACATGAATTTATGGTATTCATCCCAGGTCACCTCATGCTTGCCCATCCAGAAGGGCGACACCTTCACCATCCGCTGCGGTCCTTCATCCTTTCGTCGGCCCTTCTCCCCCTCGGGGCTGCCCATCTTGAAAATGCCCCCTTTCACCGGCAACATTTCGAAGGACACCAGCGTCCCTGCCAGCTCCTGCTTGTAGGACTTCATCTCGGCCTCCTTTACCGGCTTGTGGCCAGCCATGATCTTACGATGAATGGCATCCACTATCTTGCCTTCGTCCTCCTCCTTCACCGCCTTCTTGCGAGGCTTTAATTCCAGATCTTTTGGCCAATAGGCCCCCTCCTCAATCCACAGTTTCACCAGCGCAATCTCCTCCTTGGTGGGGCGCTGCTCCTTATTTGCCGGTGGCATGATCAACTCGTCATCCTTGGGCAGGGTCATCAATTCATAAATCGTGCTTTCCGCCGGTTTACCTGGCGTCACTCCTGTTCCCTCGCGGCCTCCCTCAAATGCAAGTTCCTGAACATCCATCCGGAATTTGCCCCCGTGCTCCTTGGCAAAACCCTCCCGATGACAACCCACACAGTTGTACTCCAGGATCGGCTGAATCTGCTTCACGAAATCCACCTTGCCCGCCCCTGCCTTCTCAGCCGCAACAACAGCCACCGCCAGCAGAACTCCGGACATAAAACCGAAAAAACGCATAAACATGGTCGGCATAATGAAACGAACCTCCTTCCAAAAGTCAATCACCGGGACATTCCCCCGCGTCATGGCCGTTATTCCACAATCAATGAATCCTTCAACAATTTGCGCGCCGCCTCCACTTGATCCGTACTGATGGCAATGATCCCCCAGCCCTGTGACCGGCGGATGATGCGAATGCTGCGCACCGGGATATCCGCCTCCTTGAAATCCATCGCCACCTTGGCCAAGGCACCCGGCTCGTCCTCCAGTCGAACCAGTAGCGCATCCTCCGTCACCGCCGGATAACCCGCATCCCGCAATACCATTAGCGCGCGGTTGTACTGGTCCACTGTCATCAGCAACACATCCGCGCCCTCCACCTCCAACGCGTTCAGTGTCTCGATATTGATCTCTTCCCGCGCGAGAAGCGCCGCGATGTCCGCCGTCAAGCCGCGCCGGCTTTCCGTCACGATGGTAATTTGCTTCATGCGGCCTCCTTTCGTGCCGCCATGATGTCCACCGCCAAGGCGTCAATTTTTCCCCGAGTAATCTGCGGCATCACAACCACGTGTCCGCAATCGTCCTGCACGGCGATTTGCCATTTTTGCAACACCTCCTCTGACGGCCTTGGAATGACCACCGTGACTGCATGCGGATTCCGCCACGCCTCCAACCCAATGCCGCGAAACCGCCGCACCGCATAATCCGCGCGCTCCAGACAACCCGCCACCATCCGCGCAAAACCCTCGCGGCCATGCCGCCGAATTGCCTGCCATAACATCAGCGGCGTAATCCCATTGCGCGACCCGGTGATGGTTGTATCCAGCGTCCCCACGTACTCGATGCTCCGGGCAATGCGATCCACCGCGCCCTTGCGCGCCAGCGCGATGCCACACGGCATTGGAGCCCCGATGAATTTGTGGCCACTGATGGACAGGCTGTCGATGCCCGCACGGAAGTCAAACACCGGCGCATCCTCAATAAACGGCAGGGTCATCCCACACAAGGCTGCGTCACAATGGATGTAGTGCGCTGGAATCGCCAGCTCCCTCAAGATGCCCTGAATGCGTCCCACGTCATCGTGCCCTTCCCGCATGGTGGTGCCAATGTTCGCGAAAATAATGGGGGGCATCTCCCGATGGATTCGCAGTGTCTCGCGCAAGTCCGCATAATCCATCTCTCCATTTGACTGCGAACGGATCATGATGTGCGGCATGCGAAGCAGGCGGAGATTTTTGCTCACACTGTAATGTGTGTCCTGGCTGTAATAAACCATTCCCTCAGGATGAAGCTCCCGCGCCAGATAAAGACCATACAGGTTGCCCTCTGTCCCCCCGTTGGTCACGTAGCCCCACCAGTCCTTCTCTGGCGCATGCATCAACTCCGCAAACCACGCCAACACCTCCCGTTCAAATTCACGCGTGTGCAGATGGTATGTGCAGGGGTTAAAGGGATCGCCGACGTTGTTGACCGGAAGGGAAAGAAAACGGTACAGTCCCGAGTAATCGAATCGCCCCGTGCAGGGGTATCCCACAAACGTCTCACGCTGGGCGCGCAATTCCCCCAGCAGCAAGTCCAGCCGCGCCTCATCCGGCGCGGACAACCCGGACGCAGGCTTATTATCGGGCAGCTTCAAGCCCCATAATATACCTCATCACGGCCCGGACAGCAAACGCACCTAGTTGGTGCGCCGCTTCAAAATGACCGTGTAATTCGTCGAGGTCGGCTGGAAATGGAACGGCTCCCAACCCTCTGCGCCCAGCTTGCTGTTCTTGAACTTGGAGTAGTCGATACCCCGAACCTCCCACTGGGGTTTCTTGATGGCGTTGAGGATTTGATCCAGTTGAGCCTGGTCCAGCTTCACCGTTTGCGAGCCTCCGCCACCACCTCCGCCTGCCTGCGAGCAGGCGACAATCAGGCCCGCCGACAGCGCACCAAGCAGGAATGTCTGAATTCGATTCATAACGGCCGAAATATGCCGCCGAATTGCCCCCTGCCCAATCAAAAAATATTCCGCGAATAAAATTGAAATGGTCGGGCCGGGGAGATTTGAACTCCCGACCTTCGCACCCCCAGTGCGACGCGCTAACCAGGCTGCGCTACGGCCCGACAGAAAGGCGCAGTGTACATCAGGCTCGCCGCGGATCAATCCTTTTCGAGCGCCTTCAGGATGATCGTCGTATAATCATCCGGCTGGTCATGCCCCGCAATGTGCACACGGGCCGCCCGGTGCAACTCATCCACCAACTCCTTCGCCGGCCGCCCCTGGTTGTCGCGCAGCAAATCCAGCACCCGCTCCCCGCCAAACAACTCTTGGTCCGGTGAAAGCGATTCCTCCACCCCGTCCGTCATCAACGCCAGCAAATCCCCCGGCTCCAGTTGCATTGGCTCGCTCGCCTCATAATGAGCGTCCGGTCGCATCCCCAGCGGAATGCCCGTCCGCCTCAACTCCCGCTTCACCTCCCCCCGCGCATCCAGCCAGGGACAAGCCGCGTGGCCCGCGCTAGCGTAACGCAGTTCCCCCGTGTCCGGCCGCAACTGCACCATGATCAATGTCACATACCGCTCCTCGTCAATGTCTCCCGCAAGCACCCGGTTGGCCCGCGTCAGGATGTCGCCAATGTCCTCCAAGTGCAGCGCCAGAATCCGCAGGTATGCCCGCGTCTCCGCCATCAAGAGCGCCGGCCCAATCCCGTGCCCGGTCACATCTCCTACTACCAAGGCCAGCGATCCATCTTGCATGCGGATGTAGTCAAAATAATCCCCACCCGTCTCCTCAGCCGGATGCGAGACCCCCGCCAATTCGTATCCCGGCAAATGCGGCGACTCCGCTGGAAACAACCGGTGCTGAATATCGTGCGCGATTCGCATCTGCTCCGCTGCCGCGCGCAGGCTGGCCTCCGCGTCTCGATGCGCCGCACGGTCCCGCGCCTCCCGCACTTCTCGCTCCACAGCCGGTACCAGACGCGCCAGGTTTCCTTTCATCAGGTAATCATGCGCGCCATCCTTCATGATGCGCACGGCCGTCTCCTCGCCAATGCCTCCGGAAATCACAATGAACGGCAGATCCCGCCCGCTCTCCTTTAACAGTCGGAGCGCCTCCGGCGCATCGAAATCCGGCAGATTGTAATCCGCAAGCACCACGTCAAACTGCCCCGTTTCCAGCGCGTCGTTCATCTCGGCTGCCGTCTCCACCCGCCGTGCCGCCACCTCGTAGCCACCGGATTTTAAAAGCCCCTCCAACACCTTCGCATCCAGCTTGGAGTCCTCGACAATCAACACATTGAGCTGGCTACTCATGACTCTCCTAGCAGTTCCGCCACTTTGGCCTTCAAGTCGGCCTCGCGCATCAAGGACTCGCCGACCAGAATGGCGCCCGCCCCGCAATCCTTCAACCGCGAGACATCCGCGCGCGTGTGAATCCCACTCTCCGCCACCAGCAGGCCATCCCAACCCTCCAATTCCGCCGCCAACACCTCCGTGGTTCCCAAGTCCACCGTGAAATCCTTCAGATTGCGGTTGTTGACTCCAATCAATTCCGCATCGACTGCCAGTGCCCGCGACAACTCTTCCGCGTCATGCACCTCCACCAAGGCCGCCAGCCCGGCTCCTGTTGCCAGATCATGAAACCGGGCCAGCCGCGCGTCATCCAAGATCGCCACAATCAACAGTACCGCATCCGCTCCCCAATCCACGGCCTCCTCGATCTGGCGCTCATCAATCACGAAATCCTTTCGCAACAAAGGCAGCTCCACCACCGCCCGGATGGCCCGAAGATATTCCAGCGATCCCTTGAAGTAATGCGAATCCGTCAACACCGAAAGGCAACTCGCACCCGCCGCTTCGTATTCCTTCGCAATTGTCACTGGATCAAAATCCTCGCGAATAATCCCCGCCGAAGGGGATGCCTTCTTCACTTCCGCAATCAACCCCACGTCACCCGTACGCGGCCCACGCAGTGCCCCCAGAAAATCCCGCCGCCCCCGCGCCTCCACGCGCGCACGCAAACCCTCCGCCGTCACCTCCCCCACGGGCAGATGCTCAAGCTCCGTCACCTTGCGCGCAACAATTTCGTCCAGAATGCTCATTCGTCATCGTCCGCAACGACCCGCTTTGTCGGGCAGCCCGCCTGCAGCCAGCCGTTCACAAACTCATCCAGCGCCCCATCCATCACCGCCGTCACGTTGCTCTGTTGAATACCCGTCCGCAAATCCTTCACCATCTGGTAGGGCTGAAAAACATAGCTTCGAATCTGGCTGCCAAATGACACGCTTCCCTTTTCACTGTAAAACCGGTCCATCTCCGCCTTCTTCTCGTCCTCGCGCTTGGCGTGCAGTTTGGAGAGCAAAAGCTTCATGGCCGTCGCCTTGTTCTGGTGCTGGCTGCGCTGCGTCTGGCTGGCCGCCACCAAGCCCGTTGGGACGTGCGTAATGCGCACTGCCGTCTCCACCTTGTTCACGTTCTGCCCTCCCTTGCCGCCGCTGCGGAAGGTATCAATTCGCAAATCCGCCGGACTGACTTCAATCTCTCCCTCGCTCTCGATCTGCGGAATGACATCCACACTGGCAAAACTCGTGTGCCGACGCTTGTTCGAGTCAAACGGAGAAATGCGCACCAGCCGGTGCACTCCCCGTTCCGCCTTCGCGTAGCCGTAGGCATTATCACCGGTGATAAACACCGTCGCATTCTTGATCCCCGCCACTTCCCCGGGCAACAGATCCGCCACCTCCGCCTTCCAGCCACGTTCCTCCGCCCAGCGCTGGTACATCCGCAGCAACATGTTGGCCCAGTCACAACTCTCCGTCCCCCCCGCGCCCGCGTTGATGGATAAAATACAGTCACATTTATCCAGTGGATTCCCCAGCAGAGCCGCCAGTTCCAGCCGGTCCACCTCGGGAAGGAATCCGCCAAGCTCCCCCTCGACCTCGCTAGCAATCTCGACTTGAGCGGTTTTCTCTTCCTCTTCCCCCAGCTCCACCAGCGTCTGCAAGTCCGCAAGCCGACCCTCCGCAGCCACCAGCGGCTCAATTTTTTTCTTCAGGAACGAAACCTCGTCGACGACCTTCTGGGCATTTTCACGATGATCCCAGAAATCCCCCGCGGCCATCTCCGCTTCCAACTCCGCGAGGCGCGACTGTACTTTGGGGACGTCAAAGAAACCTCCGCAACTGGGCGAGCCGTTCCTCTGCCTGCGTCAACTGGGCCTTGGCGGTGTCGAACATGCCGGCATCTTTACGCCATGTCCGCCTCGCCTGCCGAGTCCTTTTTTGGCCGCCAACGCGCCGCCGCGAAAGCTCCACTGGCCAAAACGCAGGCCCAACCCAGCCAATCCCCCGTCCGCTGGTGGAATGTTGCGACGGCCCCGGCGGCATCCATGACCGGCAATTCCATAATCCTCACTCCTTTCTCATAAATGCTGCCCTTCTCCAGACGATGAATCCGCCCACGCCAATCCACCCAGCATGTTAGTCCATTGTTCGTGCATCGAACCAGCGGCCGCCCTGTCTCAATCGCCCGAAACGCCGCCGCCCGCGCATGCTGCCATTGCTGGTTGCTTTCCCCGAACCATCCGTCATTTGTCAGGTTCAGGATGAAATCCGCCTCTTCCACCGCGGCACGTCGCACCAGCGACGGCAACACGTCCTCAAAGCAAATCACAGGTGCCGCCTTGACTCCGCCCAAGTCAAAAAGAACCGGGCCTTCCCCCGCCGTGAACGTGCCCACTGGAGCCAGTTTTTTAAGGAAAGGCAGCACCCCCCCAAACGGCACGTATTCCCCGAACATCACCAAGTGCTGTTTGCTGTAGCTCGCCTGCAGCGTCCCATTCGCGTCCAAATGAAAGCAACTGTTGCGCGCCATCCTCCGATTTCCTTGGCTATCCAGCACCGCTTCATCCGTGCCCACAATCATCGGCACTCCGAGTGTCCGGGCCAGTTCATCAATTGGATCTAACTCAACTCTCCCATTGGCATCCCGCGTCGCCGACAACGGCGCTGAAGCCTCCGGCCAAATAATCACGTCCGGCTCCATCCGGGCCGCCTCGATGGTCAGTTCCCTCAGCAACTCCCAGCGCTCGATCATTCTCTCCCGGCTGCCGTAGCTTTCCCAGATCACCTGCTGCGGAATGCTCGGCTGCACCATGGCAATGCGCACTGTACCGCGCGGCTTCAATTGTTTCTCCCGCGCCTCAACCTGCCACCATGCCAACCCCAGTAGCAGCACCATGAACCCCAACACCGGCCCGGCATCCAGCCCTATTCGCCGCCACCTTTCCCTGCCGCGCAAATGCACACTGCCTGTTGTCGCCACCAGAAAACTCATCGAACCCCATGCCACCAGCAGCGACACCCCCAGCACCCCCGTCAAGGACGCCACCAACGCCAATGGCATCAGGTCCAACTGTGAATGCGCGAGATAATTCCAGGGAAATCCGGTCAACAACCACCCCCGCAACTGCTCCAAGGCTACCCACCCCAGCGCACACTGGAGCGGCCACAAAACCCTGTCTCTCCACGGCAGATGACGCAGACGCAACCATGCCTCCGCCAAGCCCGACAAGTCACGAACCGGAAAACGCCACCAGCAAAACCAGACCCACAACGCCGGATACAAGGCACAGTACGCCGACAACGCCAGCCACCCCGCCACGGCACCCGGCGGATACGGGATCAGCAAAACCCAGTACAACGAAGAGAGGCCCTGTGCCAGCCCCGCCACGTAGCCCAATGCAAACACTCGTCGAAACCGGGGGCCATGACAAAGCGCCACCAACAAGGCCGGTGCCAGCCACCCCGCCAAAGCTAGTGCCACGTGTGGAAACGCCAGCGTCCACACCAAGCCCGCCAACACCGCCCCGCCCCACGGCTTTAAACGCTTAATGATGCCTCCTCCTTCCACCCGCCGCAGATTGCCCCATGCCGTGCGAAAGGCAAGGCCCGGCTGTTCACTGCTCTTTTGCCTTGCCGCCGCAGTTCGCCGACTTAAATTGAGCGCGCCCAATGCAATCCACCACTCTTGGCCGGAGCCGTTTCAAGACTTCCCGCCTGTCCTATGGCTGCTGGCGGCTCGCCGGCACTTGGGACAGCACGCGTGTCAAGCCCGCCGGACGCGCCAGTGGCATCAACGCAATCATCGCGGCCCACGAGGCCGGCTACAATTTTTTCGACCTTGCCGACATCTATTGTGACGGCCTGTCCGAAGAAATTTTTGGCGAAGCCCTTAACCGCGTCAAAGGCCTGCGCCGCAGTGCCATCATCGCCACCAAGTGCGGCATCCGCCCGCCCACCCAAGGATCGCCCTACCGATACGATCTTTCCGCGGACTACATTGTCCGGTCCTGCGAAGCCTCCCTCAAGCGGTTGGACGTCGACACCATTGACCTCTACCAACTCCATCGCCCCGACTACCTCATGCATCCCACCGAGATCGCCAGGGCCTTTAACCGGCTGCACAAGGCGGGCAAGGTTCGGCACTTCGGCGTCAGCAACTTTACCCCGACCCAAGTCGACCTGCTTCAGGACGCCCTCAAGCAAGCCCTGCTCGTCAACCAAATAGAAATCAGCCTCGCCCACACCGCTCCACTTGAAGACGGCACTCTCGACCATTGTCTCGCCCGAAAGATCACCCCCATGGCATGGAGCCCCCTGGGCGGCGGCCACCTCGGCGATGGCGCCAAGCAGGTTTTGCCCAGCCAAGAAAATTACCGCGCCGGCAAAATCCGCCGCGCCCTCGACAAGCTCGCCGAAAAATACGCCACCACCCGCAACGTCATTGCCCTCGCTTGGCTGCTTCGCCATCCCGCCGGCATCATTCCAATCGTTGGCACCATCCGGCCCGAGCGCATCCAGGAACTTGTCACTGCCGACAGCATCAAGCTTTCCCGTGAAGAATGGTACACCCTCTACACCGCTGCCCGCAAAACTGACCTGCCGTGAATACCCCCGCCCAACTCGGCTACCGCATGCCCGCCGAGTGGGAACCACACGCCGGCACATGGCTATCATGGCCGCGGCGCGAGGGCATCAGCTTCCCTGGACGCTTCGATGAAATCCTGCCCGCCTATTCGGCCATGGTCAAAGCTCTCTCTGCTGGCGAAGGTGTTTTCATCAACGTTTGCAATGAGGCCCATGAAACCGAGGCCCGCTCTGTTTTGGAAGACCATGACGCCTTGAATGAAAACATTACCTTCCACCATCACCCCACCAACGAACCATGGTGCCGGGATCACGGCCCCATCTTCGTAAAAAACGGTGCCGGCTTGGCAGTCATCAATTGGGGTTACAACGCTTGGGGAGGGAAATACCCGCCATTCGACAACGACAACACCATTCCCTCGCGCATCGCCGAAACGCGGGGCCTGACGGCATACAATCCCAGCATGATCCTTGAAGGCGGATCGATCGAAGTCAACGGTGCCGGCACGCTCCTAACCACTGAAAGCTGCCTGCTCAACCACAACCGCAACCCCAATCTCACGCGGGATCAAATTGAGCAAAACCTGCACAACCATCTCGGAGTCTCACAGATTTATTGGCTCGGCGACGGCATAGATGGTGACGACACAGATGGACATATCGACGACTTGGCCCGCTTCGTCAACTCAACCACCATTGTTACCGCCGTTGAACCAAACTCCACTGACCCAAACCACACTCCCCTCGCGGAAAACCGCCGCCGCCTTGAGGCAACACCTTTTGAGATCATCGAACTGCCCATGCCTCCACCCCTCCATCATGAAGGCGAAAGACTCCCCGCCAGCTACGCCAATTTCTATGTCGGCAACACGGTTGTGCTCCTCCCCACATTCAACTGCCCCACCGACACTAAAGCTGAGAAAATCCTTCAAAACTGTTTCCCAACACGCGAAATCAAGCCCATCGATTCCACGGCCCTCCTCTGGGGCCTCGGTTCCTTCCATTGCCTCACCCAACAGGAACCTGCGGCGCCATGTGCATAACTGCCGCTTGCCCGAGAGTGCGCAGGTTGTAGGCTGGCCGCATGGAGGTGGGGAGAGTTCTTTCGATCACGCTTGTTGCTGTACACGCCACAAGCCTATTCGCCGCAGATCCCAAGGGCGAACCGGCGGCGAACGCCGAGGTCCAGTTCAGAATGGGGGCGGGCCATTTTCACTCGGGCAACCACAGCGAAGCCGTCCGGTGGCTGCAACGCGCCGCCAACGCCAACCACACCCGCGCCCAAGGTCTGCTGGGCCTCTGCTACCATGCAGGCCGCGGCGTCCCGCAAGACTTTGACAAGGCCGCGGGTTATCTAGCTCGCGCAGCCATTAAAAATGATCCCATTGCCCAGTTTAGCTTGGCGCGACTTTATTCAACCGGGCAGGGTGTCCCCAAAAACTTGGGCAAAGCCTTGGAGCTTTACCGGAAAGCCGCCATGCAAGGACATGCCGCCGCACAGGCAAATTTGGGTGCCATGTTGGAGAACGGCACCGGCACACCCCGCGACCTCACGGCCGCAGCCAAGTGGTATGCCAAGAGCGCTGCACAAGGTCTCGCCATTGCCCAGTTGAACTTAGGCCGCCTTTATGCCGCTGGCCGGGGCGTCCCCGCCAGTCCGAATCTCGCCGCCAAATGGTACGAGGCCGCCGCCCAACAGGGGATGGGAGAAGCCCAGTTCCTGTTGGGAACGGCCCTGTATCTGGGCGAAGGTGTGCCACAAAATTTCCCGCAGGCCTACAAGTGGCTAAACCTCGCCGCCACCCGAGACATTGATGCCGCAAGACAACACCGACAGACAATCGCCGACAAGCTCAACCCCACGCAGTTGGCCCATGCCCAGCGGGAGACTGCACAGTTTGTCGCCAGACGTCAGGCGGTCACTCGTGGACGAAACGATTCCCTGCCCAACGAGCCGAATGGCAAACTGACCGCGCCCTCCACTGGCACCGGCTTCTTCATCACCCCCTCCGGACACCTGCTGACCAATCACCACGTGGTTGCCGGGGCGCAAAAAATTGAGGTGCGCATTGGCAACGAACGATTGCCTGCACAGATGCTCAAGGGCGACATCGTGAATGACCTAGCCCTGTTAAAGGTGGAGGGGCGTTTTGTGCCGCTCCCGCTGGGCGACAGCCGCATCACGCGCGCCGGGCAACAGGTGTTCACCATCGGTTTTCCCAACACCACCGTGCAAGGCGTGAAACCCAAATACACCAACGGCCGTATCAACAGCCGTACGGGATTGCAGGATGATGCCCGGCAATTTCAAATTGATGTGCCCGTGCAACCCGGGAACTCCGGCGGTGCGCTCATTGACGAGACCACCGGCAACGCCCTCGGCATCATCACTTGTCGGCTGGACGATATTCGCGCCCTTGACCTCACCGGCTCGCTTCCCCAGAACGTCAACTACGCTTTGAAAGCCGAGGTGATCCAAACGTTTCTCAACGGCACCCCTACCGTGGCCGCGCAATTAGCCCCGCCCAGCCCCATCAAGCGCGAAGCCGGCGCCATCCACCAAACCGCCGAGGCCGCCTCCGTGCTCATCCATGTGCAACGGTGAAACCTTGACTTCCGCCGAAATTGCTCTAGATTAGGCTCTCCCGAGCCAAGGAGGGGTGTTATGAAGACAAGTTCCAAAAGGGCGGCGCGTGCCGCTATTATTTCCGCCGTCATTTTCTGCGTCATCGGCCAGTTGGCCTGCGGCAAAAAGGAAGTCACCGCACCAGATGGCGACTCAACCGCCCTAGCCAAACCAGCCCAAAAAACACCCACTGACACCGAGGGACGCATCAAGCTGGCCTACGAGTATTACCTCGGCAAGGAACGGAAACAGGATTTTAAAAAGGCCGCGGAATTGTTCCTGAAAGCTGCCAGCAAGGGCAACCCCGAGGCACAGTTCGCGCTGGGTGTCATGCACCAAAACGGCCAAGGGGTTCCCATCAATTTCATGGAGGCGGCCAAGTGGTATGAGAAATCCGCCCGACAAGACAACCCCCTTGCCCAACATCTCATTGGCTTGGCCTACAAGGAAGGCAGCGGCGTGCCCAAGGATCCCGCCGAGGCCTACAAGTGGCTCCACCTTGCCGCCGAGCACGGCCTGCCCGAACATCAGGAAGCGCGTGATTACTTTGCCACCCTAATTACGCCCGACCTCGTGGCTGAGGGGCTGCGGCGCGCCGAACAGTTCCACATGTATGAACTCGCCGCGATTCGAAAAGCTAGGGAAGCCGAGCAGGCCAAGCAGGTATCAACGCCCCCGGGCAACGGGCAAGCCGTCAACAACTGACGATTGCCGCGACAGTCGCTCCACGATGCTGTCCACGTCATAAACACACCCGGACCACGTCCCTCCACTAGCACCTTGTAGCACAGCCCATAAACGGGAATCCTCCGGCAACGCCTCGTGCGGCGCCAGCGCCTCGTGCGGCGGGCGGCTCATTAAATCCTCCCCGCCAATGTAATCAACCGTCCCCGTATTCTTATTCCGATCGATCACGATTCGCACCCTGTCCCCATCCCGCAATCGCCCAATAGGCCCGCCGGCCAACGCTTCCGGCCCCACATGCCCAATGCACGCACCCGTGGACACTCCCGAAAACCGGCCGTCGGTCACCACAGCCACATGCTTGCCGAAAGGCAGAAATTTCAGGGCCGACGTCACCTGATAGGTCTCCTCCATTCCCGTTCCCATCGGGCCAATCCCCGCCAGCACCATCACGTCACCTTCCTGAATCTGTCCGCCCCGGATTGCCTCGATGGCCGCTGCCTCACTGGCAAACATCTTTACCGGACCCTCCTTGCGGTAAACACCATCCTCGTCCACCACGGCGGGGTCTATGGCGGTGCTCTTAATCACCGACCCTTCCGGTGCCAAATTGCCTCGCGGGAATGTCACCGTGCTGACCAGTCCACGCTCCTCGGCCCGCACGGGTGGCAGGATCACATCATCCGCATCCACACCCTCCTTCTCCTTTAAAACTTCCCTAAACCGTTCACGCCGCTCGCTTCCCTCCCATTCCTCCAGCATCTCACCCCATGACTGACCGCACACCGTGGGCACTTCCAAGTTAAGCAAGCCCAGTTCCCGCAAATGCAGCATCACCTCAGGAACTCCTCCCGCAAGGAATACATTCACCGTCGGATGCATCACCGGCCCATTGGGCAGCACGCTCACCAGCCGGGGCGTTGCTGCATTCACATCCGCCCAGTCGTCCACGGTCGGTCGTGTCACTCCCGCCGCATGCGCGATGGCTGGAATGTGCAACAACAGGTTTGTCGAGCCGCCAAACGCCGCATGCACAACCATCGCATTGCGGATAGCGGCATCCGTGATGATATCCGCCACGCCCACGCCCGCGCTCTCCAAGGCGCGCACTGCCTTCGCCGCATCCACCGCCACCTGCCGCCAAACCGCTGACCCCGAGGGTGCCAAGGCGCTGTGCATGGGCGACAGGCCCAGCGCCTCTGAAACCACTTGGGCCGTTGCCGCCGTCCCAAAAAATTGGCAACCACCACCCGGCGAGCCGCAGGCCTTGCAGCCCAAGCTCGCCGCCTCATCCAGCGACAACATCCCATGGGAAAATCGCGCTCCGATGGTTTGAACCGTACCCGCGTCTTCCCCCTCCTTAGGCGGCAGGGTCACTCCGCCCGGCACGAGCACACAGGGCAAGTCCTCCATCCCGGCCAGTGCCATCATCATCGCCGGCAACCCCTTGTCGCATGTCGCCACACCGACCACGCCCTTGCGGGTGGGTAACGACCGAATTTGCCGTCGCATAACTATCGCCGCATCATTCCGATACGGCAGACTGTCAAACATCCCTGTTGTCCCCTGTGTCCGTCCGTCACAGGGATCCGAGCAATGAGCCGCGTACGGCACACACCCATCCTCCCGAAAGGTTTCCGCCGCGGCTTGGACCAATAATCCAATCTCCCAGTGCCCCGTGTGGTATCCCAGCGCCACCGGACGGCCGTCCTCCGCGCGGACGCCCCCGTGGGTGTTCAGGATGAGATAGGCGTCCCCTGTTAGCTTAGCAGGATCCCACCCCATGCCCGCACTTTGGGTTAAGCCAAAGAGATTCCCACTCGGCTCATTGCGAAGCATGTCCTCGGTTAAAGGCAATTGCCCGGTCGGGCCTTCACCGCGAGTTTGAATGTCGAAAATATCGCTCATGATGCGATCTGAAAATCCAGCCCACTGCCGATCAAATGATTGTCCCGTCCCGCAACGCCCCATTCTTGGGAATCACCACGATACCGTCACGAATGTAAAAACGGTTTTCCGGATCATCATAACATTCCGGTTTGCCATCCGGCGAAATAACGCACCGCTCGCCAATCCGGGCGTTTTTGTCAATGATCGCATTCTCGATGCGAGTATGGCTCCCAATCCCAATCGGCGGCTCACCATTCAGCGCCCGCTGGCGGATGGACTCGTCCGATTCATAATAATCCGCCCCCATCACCACTACCCGTCTCAGTTGCGTGCCCTCGCCCACAATGCTCCGCACACCCACAATGGAGCGTGAGATCTGCGCCCGATTGATGATACAACCATCGCTCAGCACAGCATGCTCTATCGCCGCCCCATTGATCTTACTGGCCGGTAGATATCGAGGCCTCGTAAAAATGGGCGAAGTCATGTCGAAAAAATTAAAGCGAGGCAGCACGGTAGCCGCGTCCAAGTTCGCCTCGAAAAATGTCCGGATGGTTCCCACATCCTCCCAGTAACCTTGGTACACGTAGGAATAGGAACGGCGCTCCTTGATTGCGCTCGGGATGATGTGCTTGCCAAAGTCAGTCAGGTCATTGTCCAGCAGATCCACGAGCACATCCCGGTTGAACACGTAAATACCCATTGAAGCCAGATAAAGGTCCGCCGAGGGCGCCACGCCCAAGTGCTCTTTGGTCGCCGCAGGCATTCGCAAAGAGTCGATCAACGCTTCATTTTTCGGCTTCTCGACAAATTCGGAGATACGGTGATCCTCGTTGATTTTCATGATTCCAAAGCTGGGAACGCTCCCGCGTTCCACGGGAATCGTGGCCACCGTCATTTCGGCCTTGGACTCCACATGCTGGGAAATCACCTTGCGAAAATCCATGTTGTACAACTGGTCGCCACTGAGGATCAGCAGATAATCAAAGCGGTGGTTCAAAAAATGATTGAGGTTTTTCCGCACTGCATCAGCCGTGCCCTGATACCATGATGAATCTGACAATGTCTGCTCCGCCGCCAGAATCTCGACAAATCCCCTCGTGAAATGATCAAATTTGTAAGACAGGGAAATATGCCGATGCAACGACGCTGAGTTAAACTGCGTCAGGAGATACACCCGCTTGACGCCGGAATTGATGCAGTTAGAAATGGGAATATCAACCAGCCGATACTTGCCCGCCAAGGGAACCGCCGGCTTGGCCCGGTCCTGAGTCAACGGAAACAGGCGAGTTCCCTGCCCTCCTCCCATGACCACTGCGAGAGTGGTTGAAGGATCAAAAAACTTGTTGCTACGCTTGGGCATAGAAAATCCCTGCTTGCAGCACATTCCACCGGGCGCAACGATGGCGGCGCAGATTTGGGTTGGACCGACCCTAACCGTCCACCTACCCAGACGCGAACACTTTTTGAAATGGACACCCACCGCATCGGCATTATCGGCGGCAGCGGCCTGTACAACATTGAAGGCTTTGAAAACCAGAAATGGCGAACGGTCAAAACACCTTTTGGGACACCCTCTGACCAACTCTTGACCGGAATCCTCGCTGGCCGCGAAGTCGCCTTCCTCCCCCGCCATGGCCGGGGGCATCGGATCATGCCCAGCGAGCTGAACCATCGCGCCAATATTTGGGCAATGAAAAAGCTGGGCGTGCAGTGGATCATCAGTGTGAGCGCCGTCGGTTCGTTGCAAAAAAAATATAAGCCTTGCGACATCGTCATGATCGACCAGTTTCTCGATCGCACCAAGCAATCGGCCAATCACACCTTTTTTGGCGATGGCATCGTCGGGCACGTCGCGTTTGCTGATCCAATTTGCGAGGAGCTGCGTCAATTGCTCCTCAAGAGTGCCCGCCGCAAAAAGGCCCGCGTGCACAATGGCGGCACTTACGTGAACATGGAAGGCCCCGCCTTTAGCACGCGCGCCGAGTCGCTCACCAATCACCGGCTCAAGTACGACGTCATCGGCATGACCAACCTGGGCGAAGCCAAGTGCGCGCGCGAAGCGGAGATCGCCTACGCTACCATGGCAATGATCACCGATTACGATTGCTGGAAAACCGACGAAGCCCACGTGACGGTGGAGATGGTCATCGAAAACCTCAACCGCAACGCCGCCACCGCCAAGGCTGTCTTGGCCGACGTGCTCCCCCGCATCCCCACCGAGCCCGCTGATTGGCCCTGCCATTCCGCTTTGGAGAACGCGATTATGACCGACCGAAAAGTCTGGCCGGCAAAGACGAAGAAGGCGCTCGAACCGATTTTGAAAAAGTACCTTTAAGCTACTTTTTCTTTTTCGGCGGATACGCTTGCGGACCATCTTGATAAACGATGCCGCGTGTCTTCGTTTTCAGTCGGTAAATTTTGTCGAAACAGGTGATGTAAAGGTATTCCATCTTGAAGCCGCCGAACGCCACACTCGTGATCCCCTTGATCCACGGCGGCCCCGGGATAACTCCGCTGATGCGACCGGTGGGATCGAAATACTGCACGCCCAATTCCGTGGCAACGTAGTAACGCCCGTACGCATCGGTGATCATTCCATCGCCGCGACACGAAGGTTGAAATTCTGGCAGGATCGTTCGCTCCTGTGACGGCTTCGGCTTGCGCCGCATGGTCATGTACGGCTGCTTGTGCGCCAGCGTGCCGTCCGGCTCGATTCGAAACGCCCAGCAATGTTTGCCGCGAAAATCCGACACCACCAGCGTTCCCTGATCCGGTGACAGACAGATACCGTTGGGCGCCGTAATACCCACATCCGCCGGCTTCATTTTGCCGGTCTTGATGTTGTAAAACGTCACCTGTTTCTTGGGCGTTTCCGTGAAATACAAATAGCCCTTGTGCGTCACCACCAAATCATTCGGCCGCACGTCCTTGGCGAGCACTGTCATTTTGTTGGATTCCGGATCAATCGAAACCAACTCCCGCGTCTTTGCCCGGCACGCATAAATTTTGCCATCCGGACCAAACTTCATCCCACTAATGCCCGTCATGCCCTTGAGATAAAGGACCACCTTTCCTTGCGGGATGATCTTGTACAGCCCCTGTTCACTACGCATGTCGGAGAAGTAAAAATTGCCCGCCGAATCTGCCGTGGGTGCATCGGTGAAACCGTGCTGGAACGAAGTCAGTTTCCAGCCCTCACCCGGAATCAACACCTGCGAAAGGGGCATGTCTTGCGCTTGTAGAACACCGCCCAATACAACCAATCCTGTCAGAAAAAATCGTTTCATCATTAATCCTTCTTCACGTGATCCGCCCACAGCCACCTCAGAGCCTCGGGCATGAGCACGCCGCCGTGCTTTAGATCGTGTTTTCCGTCGCCATACTCGAAGCGGTGATCCCAGCCCATGAACTTCAACGCTGCCGCCATCTGTTCATTGGCCAGCGGCCAGTGGCCGTGCGAGTTGTCGAGATCGTGGCGTCCGGCTTGCAAAAATACTTTCACCGGTTTCTTCGCCGTCTTTCGGATCCAACTGGGGTACACGTGCCCGCCGCGAATATTTGTGAAACTGCCGATCATGCTGTACACCTTGCTGAAGGCATCCGGACGTTCCCAAGCCACCGTGAAGGCGCAGATACCGCCGCTGCTGGCGCCGCAGATGGCGCGATCAGCCGCCTTGCCGGAGAGATTAAATTTCTCTCCCACCGCCGGCAGCAACTCCTCAAGCACAAAACGCGCGTACTGATCACCGAGCGAGTCGTATTCGAAACTGCGATTGTTCGCCCGCCAGCGGTTGTCCGGAAACGCTTCGCCGCGATGGCCGGGATTAACGAACACTCCGATCGTCACGGGCATTTCGCCTTGGTGGATGAGATTATCAAACACCACCGTCGTCCGCACATCGCCGTCTTCCTTCAGGTATGCGTGGCCATCCTGAAACACCATCACGCACGCCGGTTTGTCCGCCTGATACTGTGCTGGCACATACACGGAATACTCGCGCCGCGTGCTTTTGAATATCGTACTCTCCAAAATATGCGTGGACACCTTCCCGCGCGGCACGCCCTTTTGCCGTTCCGAATACTTCGTCAGCTTGTATTCCGGAATCTTCGGCTTCGGCTTAATTTCATTCTTCACTTCGGCCGCCGAAAAAATCCATTTGGCCGATTCCGGAAAGATCGCCCCGCCGTGCCGTCCGCTATGACCGTCATCGCCCCAAATCATTTTGTGCTCGTACTCTTTGAACCGCAGGGCTGCCGATACCTCAGCATTGGAGAGCGGCCAGTGCCCGTGCAAATTATCCAAATCCTTCCGGCCCTCCTGTAACAGCACGCGCAAATTCTTCTTTTCCGTTTTACGAATGAGCGCCGGATACACGTAGCCGCCACGGATATTGGTGAAGCTGCCGATGTGACTGATCACTCCGCCAAAAAAATCCGGCCGATGCCACGCCGCAGTGAAGGCCGCCACCCCGCCGCTGCTGTTCCCGCAAATTGCCCGCGCCCGCGGGTCCTTGACAATCACCAGCTTGTGCTGCTTGGCGACTACCGGCCAAAGTTCATCGATGATAAAATTCGCGTAATCAGCACTGACCGTATCGTACTCAAACGCCCGGTTTCGGCGCGGCTGATTGCCCGGCTCCGCACCCGGCACGCTGCCGGGATTGACGAACAGCCCAATTGTCACCGGCAATTCCTTGCGATGAATGAGGTTATCAAAAACGATCGGCACTCGAGTGTGCCCATTCTCGCGCACAAACCCGCCGCCATCCTGAAACACCATCAGATTTGCCGGCTGTTTCGCATCGTACTGCGCCGGGATGTATACCCAGTACGACCGCGTCGTGCCAGGGAACGCCTTGGAATCATTCCACTCCCCCTGAATCACCTTGCCGCGCGGCACCCCTTCCTTGCGGTGCGCATCCGGGCCGGGCCGGTAAGGGGCGGCGGACAACGAAACTGCTGTTATTATTAAAGCCAAGTGAATTTTCATGGAAAATGTAGGGGCATTATCGGGTGCTGCTGGAAGATGGCAAGCCGCCCTTTCCAGAGGCGTCAATCCCGTGCGCGCAGGAATTTACACAACGCATCAGCACTCTTTTTTCCGAATCCAGGCACTTGGGCAATTTCTTCAGAGGCCGCCTCTCTCAGCCGTTGGAGGCTTCCGAAATGTTTCAGCAAGGCCGATTTCCGGCTTGTACCGATGCCGGGGAATTCGTCGAGAAGACTCTCGGAAATTTTCCGAATTCTCAGCTCTGCATTAAAGGAGTTAGCAAACCGGTGAGACTCGTCGCGCACACGTTGCAGCAATTTGAGTGCGCCCGAATTTTCATCCAATCGAAGCGGCTCCCGCACATTTGGCCGATGGATTTCCTCAAACTCCTTAGCCAAACCGATGACGGGAATGCGTTCGAGCCCGAACTTATTTAATTCCCTCAAGGCCATGTTCAACTGCCCTTTGCCTCCGTCGATTAGAATCAAGTCCGGCAGGGGCCTCCCCTCACGGATCACTCGCCGGTAACGTCGCCCCACCGCCTCCGCCATGCAGGCAAAGTCATCCTGAGAGGTCACACTTTTCATTTTGTAACGACGATAGTCTGCCACCGATGGACGGCCGCTGCGAAAGACCACCATCGATGCCACCATGAATGTGCCGCTGATGTTGGAGATATCGAATCCCTCAATGCGCGCGGGCGGGGCAGGCAAAGCCAGAACTTTCGCCAATTCCTGCAAATCCTCGTCAGGATCCACGGCTACGGGCAGCCGATGTGGAAGACGCCTGTAACGCGTTGTTTTGCGGGTTGTGCCACGGAGGTCTTCAATTTGATCCCGGAGCACGGCTGCGCGTTCAAAGTCCAGTTCCGCACTGGCCTCGGCCATTTGCGATTCCAACTCAGCGAGCATTTCCTTGCATTGGCCGGCAAGGAAGTCACACGCATTTTCCACCTGCATGCGATATTGCTCGCGCGTAATCTTTTCCACGCAGGGCGCAGTGCAGACCTTGATGTGCGCGTAGAGGCAATGTTTGTAGTCATGCTCGCCCGGTGTCAACGGCCGGCAACCGCGCAGGTTGAATTTGTGCCGAACGAGATTCAGCGTCCGCCGCAGAGCCCCACCACCGGGAAACGGCCCGAAATATCGTGCCCCGTCATCAATCTTTAACCGTGTGAGCGTGAAGCGCGGAATGGGATCGTTCAGGTTTACCTTGAGCATGAGAAAACGCTTGTCGTCCCGAAAACTGACATTGTACCGGGGTTTGTACTGCTTGATCAGCCGCCCTTCCAACAGCAGAGCTTCCGGCTCCCCGCGGACCACGTGCACATCAAAATCAGCGATGGAATCCACCAGCGCCCTGAACTTCAAATCCCACCCCATCCTGCGTGAGGGATGGAAATACTGGCTCACCCGCTTATGCAGATCTCGCGCCTTGCCCACGTAAATGACCGTCCCCAAGCGGTCTTTCATGAGATACACACCTGGCTTGTGCGGCAGTTGGCTGACCTTGCCGCGAATGTGGTCGGCCTTTCGCATTCGATAGTAGGTTGCCCGGCGACCGTACTCCGCAACTCAGCTTCCCGCCACAGAATACTGGAATAGGGGCCTCACGCCTTCACCCATTCTGGATTTTCCATGAAGGCGTAACAGATCATGTGGGCAATTCCCATTTGGCAATCCTCTGCGCGGCCATAGTGGGTATCCCCAATAACAATGCATTGGTCGGCCAACTCCGCCAGCCGGCCTCGCTTGCCTCCCACGAGAGCAATCACGCGCAACCCGTTTGCCTTCGCCCACTCAACCGCCTTGACCAGGTTGGGCGAGCTTCCACTGACGCTCATGGTCAAAACCACGTCACCCGCCTGGCCATAATTTTCCAGTTGCCGCTGGTACACCTCATCGTAGGCGTAATCATTGCCAATGGCAGTAATCCAACTGATGTTGTCATTCAGCGAAACTACCTTGAACCGTTTGCCCACTGCATCCGACGAACCTTTCCCCAAGTCAGTTGCGAAATGCGAGCAGTTCGAGGCACTGCCGCCGTTGCCGAAGGCAAATATCTGGCGGCCCTCCTCCATCGCGTCCCGGACCGTCTCGATCGCCTTGGCTACCGCATCCACAGAAATTGAGTCCAACGCCTTTTTCTCTGCGGCTATGTAATCGGAAATCCACTCCTTCACGCAGCGAAGATAGCCAAAAGCAAATCACGGGCGAGCCTGAATTATTCAACGACAGATTGTGCCGTGGATTCCAATTTCCTTTTCCACCCATCTGTTTTGCGTTACACCTCGCGGCCGATGGAAGGAGCGAAGACGGAGGTCCAACGCAAGACACTGGAGGAACGACAGCAAATGGATGAGCTGTCGCGCATTCGTCATTCCTGCGCGCACGTACTGGCAACGGCTGTCCTGCGCATCTGGCCCAATGCCAAGCTCGACATTGGCCCGCCCACCGATGAGGGGTTTTATTATGACTTCGACTTGGAGCACCGGTTCACGCCGGATGACTTCGAAAAAATTGAGGCGGAGATGAAAAAGGTCGTGAAGGAAAACCAGACCTTTGAGTACTCCGAAATGACCCGCGAGCAGGCCAAAGCCCATTACGAGGAAGTCAGCCAACCCTACAAACTGGAACGCATCGACGACATTCCCGAGGGTGAAAAGATCACCTTCTTCCGCAATGGCGAATTTTTCGACCTATGCGCCGGACCGCATGTGCCCCGCACGGGAAACGTGAAGGCATTCAAGCTGCTCCGCTTGGCGGCGGCATATTATCGCGGCAACGAAAAAAACCCCCAACTGCAGCGAATCTACGGCACCGCGTTTAAAAACAAGACGCAGCTCAACGAATGGCTAGAGATGCGCGAGGAGGCGGCGAAGCGCGACCACCGGAAAATTGGCCGCGAACAGGGACTCTTCACGCTGTCCCCCATGGTCGGCCAAGGCCTAGTGCTGTGGATGCCCAAAGGCGGCATTGTGCGGACGGAACTGCAAAACTTCATGCAAGGCGAACTGATGGCCCGCGGTTACAGTCCCGTGTTTACGCCGCACATTGCCAGTATTGAACTCTACAAGACCTCCGGCCATTTCCCCTACTACAAGGAAAGCCAATACCCCACGTTGCAGGCCGAGGAGAACGAGGAATATCTCCTCAAGCCCATGAACTGCCCGCACCACATCCAGATTTTTGCGGCGGAAAAACGAAGCTATCGAGAATTACCAGTTCGTCTTGCCGAATTCGGAACAGTCTACCGGTATGAACAAAGCGGCGAGCTGAGCGGCTTGACCCGTGTCCGTGGCTTGACCCAGGACGACGCCCATATTTTTTGTACCCAAGACCAAGTGGAGGCCGAAGTCCGCGACACCGTGGATCTCACCCTCAAGACCCTGCGCTCATTGGGGCTGGATGACTACCGCGTGCAGGTCAGCTTGCGGGCCCCAGACGGCGACAAGTATACCGGCGACCCCGCCAATTGGGAGCACGCCGAGGCCACCCTCAAGCGCGTCGCCGATGAGATGGGCCTCGTTCATGAGGCCGTCCCCGGGGAAGCGGCATTTTACGGCCCCAAGCTGGACTTCATGGTGAAGGACTGCCTCGGCCGTGAGTGGCAGCTTGGCACCGTGCAACTGGACTACAACCTGCCAGACCGGTTTAATCTCCAGTACGTTGGCACGGACAACACTAGGCACCAGCCCGTAATGATCCACCGGGCTCCCTTCGGCAGTTTTGAGCGGTTTGTGGGAATTTTGATCGAACATTTTGCCGGCAACTTCCCGCTTTGGCTTGCGCCCGAACAAGTGCGCGTCCTGCCTATCACCGAAAACCAAAACGAATACGCGGAAAAAATCCTCGCTGACCTCAAGGCCGCTGGCATCCGCGCCAGTGCCGACATGTCCGGGGACAAGATCGGCGGCAAGATCCGCGCCGCCGAGATCGCCAAGGTCCACACCATGTTCGTTGTCGGCAAAAAAGAGGTGGAGAGTGGTACCATCGCCATGCGGATCCATGGCCAAGGCGACCGAGGCACCCTGTCCATTGGCAACGCCATTACCGAGATCACCCGAAAAATCACCGAAAGAAGTCTCTGATTTTCCCCAAATATTACTTGCCACCCCTCCATTGGCTGGTATTCTCCGCCGCTCGAATTTAGGAAGAATCATGGCACGCATTTGCAAACTCACCGGTAAACGCCCCGTAACGGGTGGCAGCATCACCCGCAGCGGCAAGGCCAAGAAAGAGGGCGGCATTGGCCGGCACGTAAAGAAGGTGGTGAAACGCAAGTTTTACCCGAACCTGCAACGCGTAAAGATCATCGATGAGAACGGCACGGTGAAATATGTACGGGTAGCCGCCAGCGCCATCAAGAAGGGCCTCATCACCAAGGCACCCAAGCGCAACTGGAAACCGGAAGCCGCCGAGGCCAAGTAACCCAAGAGCACTTTCCCCAAAAACGCCGGTCTGCGCCGGCGTTTTTTTATCGTCCCTTCAGGCTGCGCATCGTCGCGTTGCGAATCTGCCTGTCCGTCTCCCGCTTGCGCAGGCTTTCCCGCTTGTCCCCCTTGGTTTTTCCCTGCCCCACGCCCAGCAGCACTTTTACCTTTCCTTTCTTCCAGTACATCTTCAAAGGCACCAACGCACACCCCTTCGCCTGCGTGGCGGCGCGCAACTTGTCGATTTCCTTGCGATGCAACAGAAGCTTTCTCGGTGCGCGGGGATCGTGATTGTTGATGTTTCCCTGCGCATACTCATCAATGTGCGCATTCACAAGCCAAACCTCGCCCTTGGAATCCACCTTGGCAAAGGCCTCCCGAATCTGCCCCTTCCCGGCACGCAGGCTTTTCACCTCCGTGCCCCGCAACGCCAAGCCAGCCTCATAGGTCTCAAGGATAGCATAGTCATGACGTGCCTTGGAATTTTTGACAATCTCACTCATGGAAGGAGCAAAAAAAAGCCGGGAGGTCTTTTACCCTCCCGGCCCGCTAAACTCAATGCTGGTCAGCTTTTGCCCTTGGAACGCTTGGTGGGAGCTGCCTCCTCCGGCGGGGACAAGAGCTCATAATCCATCTTCTCATCCACCAGTTCCGCCAGCGCGATGTCCGCCACGCCCATGGTCGCATATTCCGCAACCAGAGGACGGCTGCCCACGCCACCGCCACTGTTCAGTTGGCGCACGCGACGTGAAACCAAATTCACCAGCACATTCGGGTTACCCACTTTTTCCAACGCCAGTTTGCAAAGTTCCGTGTTCATTTCAATATCCCGCAACGGGAACGAGGGAAAGTACTCATCGGTGCCAATGGTGCAATAAAAAAAAGTCAAAACTTGCCCCCACCCCGCCTCATCCGTACAAATCCCGCGTGCCTGCCAGCCCCGCCCCATTCGATCTCGCCCAATATTCCAAGCGCCACTCCGCCGAGGTAAATCGCGCCCTTAGCCGACACCTGCCCTCCGCCCGCACCCGACCAGCCACCATCCACCAAGCCATGCGCTACAGCCTTTTTGCCGGCGGGAAACGCATCCGTCCCATCCTCACCCTGGCCGCCGCAGAGGCCTGTGGCGGAACGCCCAGAAGCGCGATGCCCCTCGCTTGTGCGGTCGAATGCATCCACACCTATTCCCTTATTCACGATGATCTCCCCGCGATGGACAACGATGATTTTCGCCGGGGCCGCCCCACCAGCCACAAGGTTTATGGGGAAGGCGTCGCCATTCTTGCGGGCGACGCGCTGTTGACCCAAGCCTTCGAGATCGCCGCCCAAGCCAAGCCAACACCACGCTATTCAACTGCCACCATTATCCGTGAACTCACCGAAACCTCAGGATCCTTGAAACTAATCGCCGGCCAAGTCGCCGACCTCGAAGGAGAGGGCAACGACCTGAGCATGGCTCAGCTGCGATATATTCATGAACGCAAAACAAGTGCCCTGCTCGCCTGTTCCGTTCGCCTTGGCGGCATGAGCGCCAACTGTACTCCCCGCCAGCTTTCCGCTCTCACGGATTTTGGACGGCATGTTGGCCTCGCCTTCCAAGTCATTGATGACATTCTAGACGTCACCCAAACAACCGAACAACTCGGCAAGACAGCCGGCAAAGATGAAGCTGCCGCCAAGGCCACTTATCCCGCCATTATCGGCTTGAGCAAATCCAAGAAAATTGCCGCCCAACTCACCGACAAGGCCTTTGCCGCCCTCAAGCCGTTCCATGGAAAAGCAACTGCCCTTGAGGCCATCGCTGGGTATCTGCTCAAGCGGGACAACTAGAGGCCCAACTGCTTGAACCGGGAGTTGATGTGGCGCTGGTGAAATTCCACCGAACACAACTCTTCCAGTTCACCCGCTTTAAAATGCCTGGCCACATCCGGGTCCGTCATCAACTGGGCTAGGAAATCTGCGTCATCACGCCCCGCGTGTTTCACTGACCAAGTTTTCATCGCGTTGCGCTGCACGAGTTCATAGGCCGCCTCACGCGTAAGTCCCTTGCGAATCAACGCCAGCAACACCGTCTGGCTATTCCACATGCCGAGGCTGAGCCCAAGGTTCTTTTGCATGTTCTTTGGATACACGTTCAAGCCTTCCATCATGCGCTGAAGCAGGTGGAACATATAATCCAACAGCGTGCAGGAATCGGGGAAAATAACCCGCTCCACGCTGCTGTGCGAAATGTCGCGTTCATGCCAAAGCGCCACGTTCTCCTGCGCGGCCAGAGAGTTGCCACGCAGGACACGAGCCAAACCTGTCAGCCTCTCCCAAGTGATGGGGTTCCGCTTGTGCGGCATGGCACTGCTACCCTTCTGCCCTTTGGTGAACGGCTCCTCCGCCTCCAGCACTTCCGTGCGTTGCAGATGGCGAAACTCCACCGCCCACCTCTCGAAACTGGCCCCCACCAAAGCAACCAAATTGAGGTATTCCGCATGATTGTCGCGCTGTACCACCTGCGTGGCGATGGGTGCGGGCTTGAGGCCCAGTTTACGACACACGAATTTCTCCACCCGCGGTGGCAGATGCGCGTTGGTGCCCACCGCGCCTGACAGTTTGCCGGTCGAGGCGATTGCCTTGGCACGCTCCAGCCGTTCTTGCGCCCGCCCAAATTCATCGTACATCAGCGCCATCTTCAGTCCAAACGTGGTGGGTTCCGCTTGGATGCCATGGCTACGGCCAATGCAAGGGGTGAACTTGTGGCGACGCGCTTGGCGAGCAATAGCACGCCGAACGCGCTTCACATCGGCAATCAAAATTTCCGCGCTTTGTTTCATTTGCACGGCAAAGGCTGTGTCCACCACGTCACTGGAAGTGAGGCCAAAATGCAGCCAGCGGCTAGCCTTGTGGTTGATCTTCTCCGCCACGGCGGTAGTGAAGGCAATCACGTCGTGGTTCAGGGTGCGTTCCAGACTTTTCTGCCGTTTCACCAACCCCTCGAGGTCAGCAAAGCATTTCTTTGCCCCCGAGTTCATGCGCGAGAAATCCGCGCGGCTAATGATTCCCTCCTTGACCAGTGCCTCACCGGTAAGGATCTCAATTTGAAGCCAGAGGTTGAGCTTGTTTTCGTCCGTCCAGATCGCCCGCATTTCCGGGCGCGAATAGCGTGAAATCATACGCGCGCCAGTCTATGGAATCGGTGCCGCAGCGTCGAGCGTTTGCCCTAGCCCATTCGTTTGCGCGCCTCGTCCAGAATTTTACGCTCGCGATCCGAGAGACTGTGAATCCCTTCCTTGGAAATTTTTTCAAGAATCGGGTCAATCTCCTGCTCAATGAATTCGTCCTTGGAAACCTCTTCGGCCTCCACCACCTCGGCTCCACTGGATGAAAAGGCACGCGCCTTCCCCACCCGGATAATCTTGCGCCGGCGTGTTTCCCTTTCGCGAAGCCGCTGGATCAGGCTCCATTCACCTATGCTGAATCCGCCCAGCAATACCCAGTGGGCAAAACCCCAGCCCAACAGAAAACCGCCCAAGTGTGCCCCATGCGCAACGCCGTCGCGCGATGGGAAAATAATGCAGAATGACGAAATGGCCAGCACGCCCCAAAAGATGGTCCGCGCGCGCAGGTTAACTGGCAACACAAAGAAGAGTAGCAGTGTCAATTGCCGGTCCGGCATGGCCCAAGTCAGCGCCGCCAACAATGCAAAAACCGACCCTGATGCGCCGACGATCCCCACGTCCGGCGAGTGCCCGAACCATGTCATGCCAGTCTCCAGCAAGCCACCGCACATTCCGCCGAGCAGATATACCTGCAGCAACACCGAACGGCCGTACATTTCCTCTATCCCCTTGCCGATGAAGTACAACCCGAGCATGTTGAACAACACATGCCACAATCCAAAATGCATGAACTGATATGTAAAAAGCTGCCACACCGCTCCATCCCAAATGCCCAAAATCTGGGCCGACTCAAGATCCCCAGCCGCCCGATAATCCACCCCATCCTTCACTGCGCCTGATTTCAAGACAAGGTATTGACCGACAAACCCTTTGGCCTCACCAGATCCATAATGCATGACCACGTTGAGCAGCAGGAAGACGGCCAGATTGGCAACCAGCAACACCTTGACCGTGGACCATGCCCAGCGGTGCCGGGGCGGCTCCTGCCACTCCGGTTCGCGCATGTATGGGCGGTCGTAGAGCATGGTTTAGTTTAACGCGGCCAACTCGGTTTGCACCAGTTCAATCAACGGCTTGAACGCCTCGGCATCAAAGGAGAAGGGTGCCCCCGCGGCATTGAACAACTCAGGCAATGGCCGCGAGCCACACAACGCCAACGCATTTTTATAATTCGCCAAGGCCCGCGCACGATCAGCCTTGCTGTTCTTCCACACCCACAACGCGCCCAGCTGAGCAATGCCGTACTCGATGTAATAAAACGGCACGAGGAAGATGTGCGACTGGCGGTGCCACATTTTCGTCCGCGCAAGCTCGTGCCCACTCCAGTCGATGTCTCCGCCAAATCGGTCGCACAGTTCATTCCAAGCCGCATCGCGCTCCGCGCGCGTGTGGGCGGGATGCGTGTAAATCCAGTGCTGGAAGGCGTCCACGGTGGCAATCCAAGGGAACAGCCCCACGATGCCCTCCAAGTGCGTCCGACGCGCACGAATGGCATCCGCCTCACTGTAGAACTCGGTGAGATGCTCATTGCCAATCAGTTCCATGCTCATGGAGGCCACCTCGCAGAATTCCAGCGGTGCGTGCTGGTAATGGTGCAGGTCCTCCCCTTGTGCCGCCAGGGCATGGAAGGCATGGCCCGCCTCGTGAAGCAGCGTTTCCACATCCCGCTGCAATCCGACGGCATTCATGAAGATAAATGGCAACCGCGCCTCCGGAAGACTGCATTGATATCCTCCAGGTGCCTTGCCCTTGCGATTGGCCAAATCCAACAAATTGCAGTCACGCATCACCTGAAACCCATCCGCCAACTCGCCGTCCACGTGGGTAAAAATGTTCTTGGTGCGCGCCACCATGTCATCCACCTCGGTAAACGGCTTGAGTGGATCCAGCCCCAGCGGATCCACTGCGGTATCCCACGGCCGCAATGCTTCCAGCTTCATTTTCTCGCGCCGATCCGCTAACAAATCGTTGTAAACCGGCATTACCACCTGCTCCACCGCCTCATGAAACTTGAAGCAATCCTGCGGCCGATAATCAAACCGCCCTTTCTTCTCATGCTTGAAGTCCCGGTAACTTTCAAAACCGGCGTTCGACGCCATCTCCATCCGGAGCGCCATCAGCTTTTCAAACGACTCATCGCACTCATCGGCCACCTCCAACCGGCGAGCCGCCACCATCTCCCAAGCCTCCTGCCTCAGCGCCCGGTCATTCTCCTGCTGATAGACCCCCATCTGGACCAGAGTCTTTTCCTCGCTGCGAAATTCCACCGTCAGGCCGCCCATCAGTTTCTGGTATTGCTGGCCCAGTTTTGATTCCTCCGTCTCCAGCGGCACGTTTTCCTCGCGAAATAGTTCCACCATCGATGCCCAGTCCCGATCCAGCACGGCGTAGCGATCCGCCGGCAAATCTCCACGGCAAGGATGATCCACAAACAGCCGCGCCAGCTGAAACATCTGCTCCTTCAAACCAGGCTCCACTTTCTCCACAAATTCCAGGTATGATTTCTCGGCCTCCTCCTTATCCGTGTGGCAGGTCATTGCGATGTACCGCTTCGAGCCCTCCTCATCCAAGGCGGCACTTAGTTCGTTCACCTCCACCAGCCAGCCTTCCAGTTCCGGCGCCGTCGCGCATTCCGGCGCGCGCTCCCGCAACTTTTCAAAGACCGGCTCAATCGCAGTCCAATCGCCCAAGTCCAAGTCCGCCGGCACGAACAACCGCGGCTTAAATGGCACCAACTCTCCAAATGGCAGCAAGCTCATGCGCGGAAAATGACAAAGAACCGCCGAAAAGGAAATGTAATCCTCAATCCAGCCCGTATTTCTCCAGCCAACTTTGCGGCAGTGTGCCAAAGGAAAGAAGCCAGTCATTGAATCTGCGCAAACTCCAGCCCCTGCCCTCCACCAGACGGCGGTAAAGGCGCGCGTTCTCCAGTCGCCCGAGCCAGTAACTCATCGGCACAGCCGGGGAACTCGTGTACCAGTTCACATCGGCCTCCGCCCGGGCCTTGGTAAACCCGAGATGTTCCTGCATATGTCTTACTCCCTGCTCGTAGGAGTAACGCCCCGCCTGCAACCGCAGGTCCACCAGAATTCGATGCACGCGCCACAACGCGTCATGAAGTTGAATAATTTCTGTCCAAGGCGAGCGGTCGATGCGCAGGTCGGTCATCATCTGCTCGCACCAAAGCGTCCAGCCCTCATAAAACACCGCGTGCGCAAAGAGGGGCCGCCACTTGCGCGCATGTTGGTTGGCGGTGACAAACTGCAGGTGATGCCCCGGGTACGCCTCGTGCGCCGAGGTCAGTGAAATCCCGAAATGTTGCTGCACCTCCGCGAGCTTGTCCGCGGGCGAATTCTTGGTGAGACTCAAGTCATTCACCCAGAAAATCCCGCGCTGCCGTTTCTCAAACGGCCCCGGCGAGGAATACGCCGCAGTGGGATACAGGTGCCGCATGAATGCCGGCACCAAGCGTACCTGCAACTCGTCGCCCTTGGGAAACGTCATGGCCTTGGCGGTTCGGAATCCCTTCGCCACGGCCCGTGTCTCCGCGCGATACACATCCAGCAACTCACCCTCCGGATTCCATTCGGCTCGCGCCGCTTCAATAATCGCCTCCGCCGACCTCTCCTTGCCATGGCCGGCACAGGTTGCCTTCAACATTCCGCCAACCCGCTCCGCTTCCCCCAAAGCCAGTCTCTCCACTTGGCCAAGTGTGTAATCCAGCCCCAAGTCATCGCGCACCCTCCGTTGCAAAAATTCCGCCCCAAGCGCAAATGAATTCCGTGGTGCCAAGGGTTTGGCCATCACTGCATTGTGATATTTCTCCACTGCCCGTTTCACCGACGCAATGGCACGCGCATCTCCCGCCTCCATGAAAGCCACCAAGGCCTCGAACATGGCCGGCGCGCCTCCCACGGTCTGCGCCATGATACGGCGCCACACTCTTTCCGGCTGATCTATCATGCCCGCCGCTCGGGCCAGAAAGCCGGGTGCCTCGTTCAACAATCCGCGGATGTTCCGGCGCGCGCGCGAAGGCTCATCCTCACCCCGCTGCAATTCATGAAGCAGAATCCCAAACAGCTCATCCACACCATCCGGCTCCATCAAATGCTTGCCTCGCGCGAAATCCTCACATTCCCCCAGCAACTGCGTTCGCAAAGCCAGCCGATCCAGATGTTGTTCCGCGGACAATTCGTTCACCGCCAAGTCATCCAGCGTCGCCAGCGTGTCACGCCGTCGTTTGTCCTGCTGGCGTTCAAAGGACTTTCCAACACCTCCCATCTTCCCTTCGCCCGCCCTCAAGCCCAATTCGTTGGCCAATCGCGGTTGATCGGCCAGTGTGCTCTCAAAATACCGGTCAAGGATGCCCTCGAACGCCCTTTGTGTCCCGTTGCTATTTCTCATTTAACCAAGTCCAAACCCGCAGTGCCTCGCTCACGCTCCACGCCTGTGCATCGCAGCCCCGCTGCACATGAGGCGCATCGCCATCCATGATTTCCGGCAACTGTCCCAAGCATCCCTCATCCATGGGGCGTTCCACAGATAACAGATAGCCCTTAGCCGCCGCAACGCTCTCGGGCGATTGCCCCCAAGCGTGCACCAACGCCTCGCAAAAAACCGGCAGGGGCCAGCCCCACGCCGTGCCATTATGATACGCCGGCTTCCGGCTTGTATCTTCATCACCCGAATAGATGCCAAAGTAGGGCGACCACGGGTCATTCAGAAGCTGGCCTTCACTTCCGCGAATTTCCAGCGGCAGATCCACCCTTAACGGAGCCAAGGTTCGCAACCCGCCCGGCACCAGCAAATGATTCAGCGCCGCCTCAACCATGCCCCGCGCAACCGCACCTCCAACAATCTCCAGCGCCACCGCGATCAATCCATTACAACGCAACGCAAAATCCGCCAGCCCGTCCATCGCGGTTTGCCCTTGCTCGGCGCGAATCAAATCCGCCAGCCAAGGCTTTTCTTCAGAAACAAAGAGTTTTCCAAGCGAAGTCGAAGCTCGTTCCGCCAGTTCACCCCATTCCGCGTCCGATTCCAGTTTCGCCAATTGCCTCAACAGCCGAATCCACAAAGCCTGGATTTCAACCGGATACCCTTCACGCGGTGTGCCGGCAGGATGATTGGTGTCCATCCAGGTAAAATGCGAAGGGCTCCAGATCAACCCGCTCGTCTCATCCATATGAATTCCGTTCGGGGTGCCAGCGCGATATCCGGAGCCAATTGAGATCAGCACCTCCCTCAGGCAGCGTCCATTCCCCACGTCCTCCTCGAAAATCTCTTCACCTTGTCTGGAAGCCAACTCTTCACAAACCAAACCAAACCACAGGGGAGCATCGGACGTTTCACGATTGGAGTCGTCCCCACCGTGCAGGGCATTGGGCAACGTGCCCTCCCTTTCCAACCGAGCGAATGTATGCACGATCCCACGAACCTCCTCGTGCCAGTCAGCCGCCAACATCCCACGCGCGGCAATGAATGTGTCTCGTCCCCAATCAAGAAACCAAGGATATCCCGCAATGACCGTGTATCCCTTTCCTCGCTGGACCACGAACTGCCGCATCGCCGCTCTTAATCGTCTCCCAAAAGGGTCACATCCCTCATTCAACTTACCGGGTGCAGGCGCGATTAGCTCGCCATCATCTCCGTTTGCATTGACCTGAATCTCTGCCTCATCACCCGGTTTCAATGGGATCTCAAACCAGCCCGGGCTGCAGGCGTCGCCACAGCCCTCCTGACCACGATCTGCCTCCCACGAATGAGGGATGCCACGGGACCATTCCATCTCCGGATGATACGTCCCACGGTCCACATGCACTCTCAACCTACGCCCTAAGTCCGGGACAAACCGAAACCCGTTTTCATCGGTGAAAATCTTTTCGCGGAAAAAATCCTCATACGACGGATCCAGATTTGTCCCTGCATGAAAACTACGATCCTCAATGTCCACCCGCATCGTCAGGCTGAAATCCTTGTCCGCCTCCAAGGGCATACCCTTGGTTGGCGCTGCATCAATTCGCCTCACGACCAGCACGGTTTTGTTCTCCATTTCGAGCATGGACGCCACCAGTTCAATCTCCACCGCGCGACTATCCCCCGCGCTGACCAGAAAGCGCCATCGTGCCGGCGGCCCAGGGGAAAAAGACAATAGATTGGCAGCGTTCAACGGTGTGATGAGCCCGTCCGCCACCGCCCAAACCCGCACCCGCTTGGCAAACACATGACGATCCACCGGGGAATCGGGGTGCAGATTCGCCCCCAGCAAACAATCGTATTTGGATTTCACGAATCCCAGATCCACCGCCAGCCGGGCCATTCCTCCGCGGCCATTGCTCAACAAGACCGTCGGCTGTTCCCACGTCGACATTTCACCCCGTACTTCATTGGCCTCGAACGGCCTATTGCCCGGCGAATGGGGTAGCAGCCTCACCACTCCCTCCACGGCCACCGACTCCGCCCGCAATCGACGCAACCGCAACGACACATCTCCCTCAGCATCAACCGGAGCAAAGGCCGCCACGTGCCCATCATTCACCGGCACGGATTCCGCCTGCCTTTCGCCAAAACTCACCCGAAATGGCTCCTCATCTCGGATTAACAACCAATGATCTGGAGGATGCAGCATCACACGCGAAGCATCCCTTGGGCGCCAAGTACTCACTTGGGGAAAACAATCTTTTGCCAACGCACCCCGCAGCGAACCTAACAAATCCGAGCCAGCTTCAACATGTGGCAGCGCCGACAAAAAGCCGTGGGGATCACTGGCACACAAAGCCGCCAATTCTTGCCAATCAAATATTCCCATCTCTTCCGGCTCCAGCACATTGGCCAAACATTGGATCGCCCACGCCACACGCGCGCGCTGAATGGCATAGTCGGGATCCGAAAACACCTCAGTCTCCAAGCCAAAGCACACTACCTGAGCTGGCTCCAAGACCACTCGTCCAGCTTTCATCCCCGGCTGCGCACCAATGAGATTCACCAGCCCCTCTCCACTCATGACAAACTCCCGTGGCTCGTCCATGTCGGTATTGGCCAGAATAAACAGCTCGCGTTTTCCATCTGCTGATGTTCGTCGAAGAGCAAAAACTGAAGATTCGTCGCCACTCAACCGTTCCAGCTTCGCGCCATCAAAAAAACACGGGTGCACTGCAAGCAACTCATTGAGCCGAGCCAGTTCCCCAACAATGTTCTCCGAGGCACTCCAGTTAAGTCCGCGCGCGGAATGAACGTTAATCCGCTCCTCAGCCAGCCACTCCACGCCATTGGTGAATCCAAACCCACCGTTCACGCTCGCCAACGCGCATAGTCGGTTACGCAGCAACGACCACGCCCGCCCTTTCGCCGCCAGTCGCTCGTTGTCATGGGTCTCACTATAGTGGATGAGCGTCCCAACCCGCTGGCTCTGCTTCAGGGCGTGATCCAGATAGGCCGCCACACGTTCGCCCTCATATTCCTGAAATAACTCGGAGTAAGCCCACTGCATGCCGCCGCGCGTCAACAGATTTTCCGTGTCCTCCCACGCGCCACCCAATCCTTCCAATAGAAAAACCGCATTCGGAAATTCCACTCGCACACGGGCAATAATGTATCTCCAGACTGGCATCGGCACCTTGTACCCGGCATCGCAACGGAAACCATCCACGCCACGCCGGCACCACGTGAGAAACGCCTCCGCCAAGTGCTCCCACAAACCACTATGATGCGGCTCTAATTCGACAAGGTCACCCCAAGTAACACCCCATGCTCCGGGGCTTGCAAAATCCCCGTTCTCCTCCCGCAGGAACCACTCCGGATGCTCGTTCTGCAACGTGCTGCCCCAGCCGGTATGGTTGATCACCAAATCCACAAATACCCGACCACCAAGCCCATGAACCGCATCGGCTAGCTCGCAAAACTGCTCCGTGCCCGTTGTCCGTTTGTCAAATTCAACCAACGCGGAATCCACGGCTGTGAGATCACCACAAGCATAGGGGCTCCCGAAACGTCCCATGCGCGCAAACGTGGTGGGCGCAGGGTTTACCGGTAACAAATGCAAAATGCGGCAGCCCAGCGTCTCAAAGATATGAGGCAGTTCCGCCTTTAAAGACCGGAAGGTGCCGCTGGGTGGGATCACCGTGTACCCCTCTTCATCCAGAGATTGAATTCTTTGGTCTTCGGCTTGCGTACTGGTTTCACGCATCGATTTGTTCGGCCCAAACATTCGTGGAAACGCGCAATAAACCGTATTCGCGGTTCGGCAAAAATCGGGGTGCACCGAAATGCCGACATTGTCGCCCTCCGGCCAAATCTGCCGTCCCTCCTCACTTAACAAATACGCCTTCGACTGAAACCAACCCACCTCCGCCAAGACCAGTGACAGCTCCCACCCCACAGCCGTCTGTATCATGGGAATATCCCTCCAACTGGATTCGAGCTGCACTTCGGGCTCCTGAATGGACCGGACAACTCCCTCACGCAACGCCGCCGCCCTCCCAATATCCGTCCGTAGAAAAGCACGCCCTTCCCCCAACATTCCTGAGAGAACGAACCGCACCGTGTCACCAACGTGGCGTACCAAGCGTTCCCCACAAGCCGGCTCCAAACGCAGATCACTCATGCGCCACGATTCAAACCCAATTGCCTCGCACCGGGAAGCTTGGGTTGTTCATCACCCATTGCTCTTGACGCCGCGTCCTCCCCCCTTAGTCTCGCGTCTCTTTTTGGCACATGAGTAACAACTTGGTAAAATCCTTTGAAGTCGATTCGTTGCCGGTGCGGGTTTATGCGAGCCAGGATGACATGGCCACGGCGGCGGCGGCTGAGGTGAATGCTTACCTATGCGGCGTGATTGCCGAGCAAGGCAGCGCGGCGGCGATTTTGGCCACGGGTAATTCACAGATTCAGTTTCTTGAAAAACTCGTCGCCATTGGTGAGGTGGATTGGAGCAAGGTGACGCTCTTTCACATGGACGAATACCTTGGCATTGACGGTGACCACACGGCCAGTTTCCGGTGCTACATGCGCGAGCGCGTGGAGGAGACGGTGAAGCCGGCGGCGTTCCATTATTTGGAAGGCGATGCGCTGGAGCCGATCAAGGAATGCCGGCGCTACGCCGATCTGCTTGCCGGGCAGCCGATTGATCTCTGCTGCCTTGGCGTGGGCGAGAATGGACACATCGCGTTTAACGATCCGCCTGTGGCCGACCTGAACGATCCGGAGGTGGTGAAGATTGTGCAGCTCGATGACGCCTGCCGCCAGCAGCAGCACGGCGAGGGACATTTCCCGACATTCGATTCCGTTCCACAATATGCGCTCACGCTCACGGTGCCGGCGTTGTGTCAGGCCAAGAAGATGGTTTGCCTCTGCCCCGAGACGCGCAAGGCACAGGCCACAAAGGATGCCCTTCAAGGCCCCATCAGCACGGCCTGCCCCGCATCACATTTGAGGACGCAACCGCAGTGCGTGATGTATCTGGATACAGACTCAGCGAGCCTGCTTTAAGCGCGCACTTCCGCGATCAGCTTTTCCAAACGCCGGCCGTACTCGACGTAATTCTCGGCCATCGCCTCTTCGGGCGCAGGCCCACCGTCGGTGTCGTGAAACACCACAGTCATGTGGGGCTCGATTGAAATGCCGGCGTCGTAACCGCGCTCGAACGCATCCTTGAGAATATCGCGCACGCGGCCGTCACCTTCGCCGGGGAAATGGTATTCCTCGCCGTCATCCGTTTTCACGGCGTCCTTGATGTGAATGTGCGCGGTGTGATCGCGCATGTGCTCCCAAAATTCCCACGGGCACTGCATGCCCCACGGTTGGTCGCCGCGCCGGTCGGCATTGAAAATCGGATTGGCGGTATCGAAAACCCACTTGAGGCCGGGCACCTTTTCCAAAAGCTCCTCCGCATGTTGCCAGCTCATGCCGCCGTGGTTCATGCAGTTTTCGTGCACGGGCTGCAGGCCTTCATCGAGAAAACGCTGCGTCACCTCGCCCACGCGCTCAAAAACTTCCGGCGGCGTCACGGCGCAATCGTCGCTGGGCTTGAAGGACATGATCCGCACAAACTGTGTGCCCAAGCGTTTCATGCGCGGGATGGCGCGCTCCACTTCGGCGAGCGTCACGTCGAATGGCGTCTCCACCGTCTTTTGCCAGTTGCAAATCGTCGAGCCGAGCGCGTACACGCACACGCCGGAGTCCTCCAGCTTGCCGGCCACGATATCGAATGCCTCGTCCGGAATATCGTGCAACGGCCCCTTGTCGAAGCCCTCCACCTGCACCGCGCGCATCTCGATCCATTTCCAACCGAGCTGTTGCGTCACGGCGATCTGGCCATCAATCGAAACGGCCCCTTCATCGGCTATGCCCATTAATTCCATAATCGTTCCTTTAAATTATTTGCGAAAACTGGCGGCGAAATCTTCGCTGCTCACTTCAACCACTTTCTTTTCGTGCGTGGAATTGGCGATCAGTTCATTGAGCTTCGCCTCCCACGCCGCGCCGTCCATTGGCAGATCCACCGACTCATTGAGCAGGCCCGAATACACCATCACATTGGCCAACTCCACCGAGCCCAACCCTTCCACGCCGGGCGCAATCAGCGCTTCGCCATCGAGAATGGCGTTCACAAAATTCGTCATCAACGTGGCATGCGCGGCATCCGCGCCGGGGATGGGAATCTCCTCCACGGTCGTTTCCGGTTTTTGAAAACCGATCTTCGAAGTCTTGCACCATTCATCGGAAGGCACCTCATTGCGCGTGAGCGTGAGCGTGTCGTTTTCCAAAATCAACCGCCCCTTGGTGCCGGCAATTTCAAACCGGTTGCTGCCCGGCGTCTCTCCACTGGACGTGATGAACGCGCCCGTCGCGCCATTGGCAAACTCCATGTAACAGGTCACATCATCCTCCACCTCGATGTCGTGCCATTTGCCAATGCCCACGTGACTACGCACCTGGCTCGGCATGCCGGTGATCCATTGCATCGCGTCGAGCTGATGGAGGCATTGGTTGAGCAGCACACCGCCGCCTTCGCCCTTCCACGTGGCGCGCCAGCCGCCGCTTTGGAAATACGCTTCGCTGCGGAACCAATCGGTCATCACCCAGATTACCCGCACCAAATCGCCCAGTTCACCGCCTTGCACGAGTTCACGAATCTTTTGGTAGCGCGGCTCCACGCGCAGCTGGAACATGCCGCCGAACTTTAGTTCCGGCCGGGCCTCCGCCGCGGCAATCAAGCGCTCGGCATCCGCTTTATGGGCTGAAATCGGTTTCTCCACCATGATGTGCAAACCCGCCTCCAGCGCCGCAATGCCGAGGCTCGTATGCTGGTAATGCGGCGTGGCAATCAGCAGCGCATCAATCGCCTCACTGGCGATCATCTCCTCGCCACTGCCGAACACCTGCACCCCTTTTTCCTTATATTCCTCCAGCTTGTGCGGTGATGTGCTGCCCACCGCCGTCAGTTCGCCCCGCGCCACCTTGCCCTCGAGCAGATCGTTCGCATGGAACCGCCCCATGTTGCCCATGCCAATAATGCCAATGCGTACCTTGTCCATGATGATCCGTTATTCGGTGAGCGAATATGGGCGGAAGCGCAGCCAATTTTCAATTATCAAATCTCAAAGGATGCGTCGGCCTTGGTCCTTGAAAATTGGGAAACGAAATTTACCCTTCCCCCATGACCGCCCTGCGACTGATCCTTGCCCTGCTGCTGCTTCCCCTTCCGCTCACCGCCGCCACGTGGAAGGCCGGCACCGCCAAGGCGGATATCACGCCGAAGAAACCCATCTGGATGGCCGGCTACGGCGGTCGCTCAAAGGAAAGCGAGGGCGTGCTGCATCCGCTCTGGGCCAAGGCGCTGGCGCTTGAGGATGCCAACGGCAAACGCGCCGTGATCATCGCCACCGATACCCTCGGCATGACACGCGGCATTTATGCCACCCTCAAAACGCGGCTGAAAAAGGCGCACAACATGGACGCAGACCAAATCATGCTCAACGCCTCGCACACGCACACCGGACCGGTTTTACGCGGCGGCTTATACGACATTTACCCGCTCGACGATGCGCGCATCAAGCGGATCGAGGAGTATTCCGCGCGTCTCGAAAACGAGATCGTGCGTATCACCGGCGAGGCGCTCAAAAAACTCGAGCCCGTGATCCTCAAGCATGGCAACGGCATCAGTCGCTTTGGCGTGAATCGCCGCGAAAACCGTGAGAGCCAAATCCCCCAACTCCGATCCGAGGGCGCCACCTTGAAAGGCCCCTTCGACCACGACGTGCCCGTGCTGGCCGTTTACAAGGGACTCCAACTCAAGGCCGTCGTTTTCGGCTATGCATGCCACAGCACCGTGCTCAGCTTTTATCAGTTCAGCGGCGACTACTCCGGCTTTTCGCAAATCGCCCTGGAGAAAAGTCATACCGGTGCCCTGGCCCTATTCAGTCCAGGCTGCGGAGCAGACATCAACCCCCTGCCCCGCCGGCAAGTGTACCAAGCCGAACGCTACGGCAACATGCTCGCCGCCGCCGTGGAGGAGGTGCTCCTGCAAAAAATGCAAACGCTCCACCCCACCCTCACCACGCGCCTCCAAACCGTGCCGCTCGAATACGGCGCGTTGCCTACGGATGAAGGCCTCGCCGCGGCCGCCAAAAATACGAAAAGCTACCGCGGCCGTTGGGCTGCCCGCATGATCAAGCTGAAGACCACCGGCAACCTCCCCAAAACCTACCCCTACCCCATGCAATGCTGGCGTGTGGGCAACCTGCTTTGGCTGAGCATGGGCGGCGAAGTGGTTGTGGATTATTCGCTGCAATTCAAAAAACAATTCGGCGCCCGCACCTGGGTCACCAGTTACGCCAATGATGTGATGGCTTACATCCCCACCTTTCGCGTCCTGCAGGAAGGCGGCTACGAAGGGCACACCTCCATGGCCGTCTACGGCCTTCCCGCCGATCGCTGGAAACCCAACGTGGAGGAATTGGTCAACGCCGCCGCCAAAAAGCTGGTTGAGGAAACCGAAGTCAAAGGCGAATGAGCGAACCCGCGCCTCCCCCTTGCCGCAACTGGAAACGGATCGGCCTCATCACCGGGGGCGTGGCCTTGCTGATCGCCATCGTCTTTTGGCTCTGGCTCCCTGCCAATGGCTTGCGGGCGGCCGGCAAGTTTCTGCGCTGGAAATTTGATGATATCCAGCATCGCACCCCTACCCAAATTGCAAAATGGCCGGACAATAACAGCACGGTCTATTGGGACATCCGCCGCGCTGACGAATTCGCCGTCAGCCATCTCCCCCACGCGCGGCATTTATCACCAGAAACGTCCGATACTGAATTACGCCAACTCCTCCCGGATGCCAATCAAACCATCATTGTCTACTGCTCCGTCGGCTATCGCAGCGCCCAAATGGCCCGCCGCCTGCAAGCCATCGGCCACACCAACGTCATCAATCTCGAAGGCGCAATCTTCGCCTGGGCCGAAGCTGGACTTTCCCTCGAAGGCGGCAAAAAAGTGCATCCATACAACGCCATGGGCCGGCGGATGCTACGGGATGATTTGGAAACGGATTAGGCCTAGCTAAAACTTTTTCATATCCAGAAATCGTTGACTCAATCAATGGCGACCGAATTTTTATTGATTTTGAATTTCAGCCGAAATCCGTTAGCATTTGGTAATGGGAAACAGTCCACCAAACAACCTACATCGCAGTTGCGCAATTATCTGATCTTCCCCGACATCTTCGCCAACGGCGGGATTGACATGAAGTCAGGGTCTGGACCTGAGGGATGAGTTAGGCTCGGGAAATTTATCGCTGCTGCACTTCAATTCATTGCCGATTTCATGCTGGGCACCGTCGCGTTCTCCGGAGCAATACCGGTTATACAATAGACAAAACCAACAGTTCCGAAAATCCCATCTCACCTGAATCATGATGCTCCCACTCCCATTATAATAACCGCCGCATCGGCGTTCCACTCGCGTCCATTAGGAGGGAATCCGGCGGGTTGATTGACACGTTATCGAATTGCTCCGCGAACCGGCCTAAACACGCCCCAACATACGGTCCAGCGAGTCGTTGGTCTGGTAAATGAGCGCCTCGGGGTAATGGGTGTAGGGGTGGAAATATTCAAACGTCAGATAACCATTATAGCCGACTTCATCAAATGCCTCCATGACTGCCGGCCAATTAGTGGTGCCATCCAGCAATGGGCGAAATGATTCAAGGGAATGGTCGGTGCCCTTTTTCGTAAACTCCTTCAAGTGCACGTTCTGGATGCGTTTCCCGAGAATGCGAATCCAGTGTTCGGGAAACTGGAAGAGCATAATGTTTCCGGTGTCAAAGTGAACTTTGATAAAATCGCTGTCAAATGAATCCACAAAACTGTTCATTTCCTCTGGCGACATGAGAAAGCCGTTGAAGAAAATGTTTTCCATGTTCAAACGCACCTTGAGTTTCTCGGCCAGAGGAAGGAGTTTGCCAACGGCTTCTCTCGCCCTCTTGTCGCAAATATCGTTTGGCGTTGGATCATGGTCCGCGCGCCACGGCATGTGGACAGCCCCAGGCACGACCAGAAGGTTTTCCGTACCCAAATCGTGAGCACACTGGGTCATCTTAGCCGCAAGCTCCATGCCACGAGCTCGTTCTTTTGCGTCATTGCTGGTCAACGGATACGGCCAGAACAGGAACGAACACACGCCGCTGATGGCAATGCCAACCTCATCAGCCATTTTGCGAATGGCGGTAAATTCCTTTGTGCCGCCCTTGGGCGAAAGGTCGTTTTCGAGATCGTAATTCAACTCGATGCCATCAAAGCCCGCATCCTTGGCCAACTGCAGGCATTCCCGAAGATTCATCCGTTCCGGATAGGGGAAGGCCCACAGGTTGATGGATTTTTTCATCGTATATTTCCGGGGAGATACCGCACGGGGATCGGGTTTGCGCCGGGGGGCTCCCGTTGCGCTATGGACAAATGCCGCCGCGCCGCCCGCTGCCGCCAGTGCCCCGCTAATCGCTGCCCGTCGGTTGAACCCGCCCGCCTGTGTGGATGCCTCTTGCCCTGTCATCCGGCGAGCTTGGCACAACGCCCGTCATCGGCAAGCCCGCACATCAAGCGCGATTGACCCACGGCGGAGATTATGGTAGAAGGCCACAACCATGCGGATGAATTTACGACAATCGGTTCTTGGTGTTAAGGCGGTGCCTGTGGTGGTACTGGCCCCACCGACCTGGGTTGCTTGTTGTGACTGACGATGAATCTCGACAAGAACCCACGGCTGGCCGGTCGTGGGTTTTTTGTTGCCCACGCCACCGTCCGAGAAATACGACATGAGCAAGACGACAACCAAACGAAAGAAGACCGGCAGCAAGGCACGCAGACGCAAACTGGGCAAGCCCATGATGGGCAGCGATATCCTCGTGGCCGCTCTGGAACGCGAGGGTGTCGACACCATTTTCGCCTATCCTGGCGGCGCGAGCATGGAACTGCATCAGGCGCTTACACGCTCCAAGCAAATCCGCACCATCCTGCCCCGGCACGAGCAGGGAGGGTCATTTGCCGCCGAGGGCTACGCCCGTGCCTCCGGCAAGGCCGGCGTTTGCATGGGCACCAGCGGCCCCGGCGCCACCAACCTCGTGACCGGCATTGCGGACGCCTGGATGGACAGTGTGCCCATGGTGGCGCTGACGGGGCAGGTGCCGCAGGCCATGATCGGCAAAGGAGCATTCCAAGAAACGGACATCTATGGAATGACGCTGTCGGTGGTAAAACACAGCTATCTGGTGACGGATATCACGGAACTGCCACTCGTGGTCAAGGAAGCCTTTCACATTGCCCAAACCGGTCGCCCAGGACCGGTGCTCATTGATTTCCCAAAAAATATCCAGCAGCAAAAAGCGCAGCCTGTTTGGCCGGACAAGCTGGACTTGCCCGGCTATCCGGAGCCGCCCCGTGCTGATGATCTGGAACTGAACGAGATCATTGGTTTGATTGAGAAATCCGAGCGGCCCGTGCTTTATTGTGGTGGCGGTGTGATTACGGGTGAAGCCAGCCGCGAACTGCGTGCCTTTGCCATGGCTGCTGGTATCCCGGTCACCACCACCATCATGGGCGCCGGATGTTTCCCGGAAACCCACGCGCTTTCACTGCGCTGGCTGGGCATGCACGGCGCGGCCTACGCCAACTGGGCGGTGAGCGGTGAATTTAAGAAGGATTCAAACGGCAAAGCCAAAAAAATTGCTGAAGGCGCCGACTTGCTGCTCGCTTTCGGGGTGCGCTTCGACGACCGGGTGACCGGTAAGGTGGAGAAATTCTGCGAACACGGAACGATTGTCCACGTGGATATCGACCGCTCGGAACACAACAAGAACCGGCTCGTCCAGCTGCCCATTCACAGCGACGTCAAGTATGCCTTGGGCAAGCTCGCCGCAATGGTGAAAAAGCGCCCCATTCGCCGCAAGTTTACCGCGTGGCACGAGCAGGTTGCTGCATGGAAAGCGAAGGCACCCTTTCACTACAGCGCCGACGACCGCTCTCTGGAAGTCGAGCATCTCCGCGATGACCTCGACAAACGCGAAGAGATCATCATGCCCCAGCAGGTCTTGCAGGAGCTTTACAAGCAGACCAAGGGCGACGCCATTATCACGACTGGTGTCGGCCAGCACCAGATGTGGAGCGGGCAGTATTATCAATGGACCAAGCCGCGCACTTTGCTCACCAGTGCTGGGCTGGGAGCGATGGGTTTTGGTTATCCCGCTGCCTTGGGGGCCAAGGTGGCACAACCAAACAAGCAGGTCATCGACATTGACGGGGACGGCTCCTTTCTCATGAACGTGCAGGAGCTTGCCACCGCACACATTGAAAACATTGCCGCCAAGGCCATTATTTTGAACAACCAACACTTGGGCATGGTGGTGCAATGGGAGGACCGGTTTTACGCTGGCAACCGCGGTCACACATACCTCGGCGATCCGGACAATCGGCGGCAGATTTACCCGGATTACCCAGATATCTGTGCCGGCTTCAACGTCAAGTGTGAGCGAGTGATCCGGAAAAAGGATCTCCCCGGCGCATTGAAACGCATGCTCGATGCCGACGAACCTTATGTGCTCGATGTCATCGTGCCCTACACCGAACATGTGCTGCCGTTCATTCCCGCTGGCCACACCGTTGCGGATATGATCTGGTGAATGACTTACGCTTGCCGACCACAGGCCGCGCACTAGACTTTCCCCATGAAAAAGCTGGCGATTCTGGCGATGTTGTGGAGCGGACTGTCCGCCGCCGCCGCGTTGAACCCGTTGAATTTCAGCCGGCAACAGCTCGGCAAGGCGCCAGCGGGCTTCGTTCCCGTCAATAGTGAAGCCACTGAGTGGACGGTGATCAAAGCCAAGGTGCCAAGCACCCTAGACCCTACCCAACTGGTCGATCGACACTGCCTGAAGCACAGGGGCGGCACCCCTGACACCAAGCGCTACCCCGCCCTGCTCCTTGACCACAGGGACTACGATGACCTGATCTTAAAAACCTCGTTTCAGATCACCGGCGGCAGCGGCGTGAAAGCGGCGGGTGTTGTTTTCCGAACCCAAAAGGACAACTCTGCCATCCTTTTTGCCATCATCCCCGAGAAAGAGAACATGTACCTGAAATTCTGTGAGAAAGGAGTGCCCGTTGGCGGGCCGGAAAGCAGGATTAAGATACCCAAGGACGGCTGGTATCACCTCGAAATTTCCTGTCGAAACAACGTCATCAACGGCCGCCTGAATGGTGAATCGTTTGACTCCATTAAATTAAACGACATGCCGGCCGGCCGCGTGGGCTTCTGGACTCGAGGCGATACCGAATGCCTGTTTGCCATGTCCAGCCTCACGCTGCCCCTCACACTGGCCCAGGGCGCGGTCAACGACATCACCCGTGCCAATGAACACCTGAAGCGCATGGAACTCATTGGTCAACGCCGAGGTGCTGACGGCCTTGAAATCGCCGCCGCCACCAACGCCGCCCTGACTGGCAAAGCTGGCCCGGAATCCTGCCGGCCCACCTTGGAGAAAGGCGCCGTGGTCTACAGCGAGGATGACGATGAAGTGGAAATCATCATGCCTGTGCGGGATGTGGAGGGAGACATCATCGCCGCCGCGAGAATGATTTTAAGCTCCGGCAAACTCACCACTCAAGCCCGCAACCGCGCACGGGCGTCGGCAGTGGCCATCGAACTGGGCAAGCGCATCCAATCGCGTGCGAGACTTTTCCGCTAGTCCCGCAAGGGCGGTAGTTCGCGCCGGGGCGGAGGAGGCGCTGCGGGAAAGTCCGTATAACTGAAAACCCGTCGGCCTCCACGAATCTCCAAAACACCCTTGTCGCTCATGCGCATCATGGGCCGCTTGCGCAGGTAGGTCTCATAAGACTGCTTCTTCTCCAGAACCCCATCCGCGTCAGCCACGCAATAGGTGTAACGAGACGCGCCGCTTCGAAAAAAAACATGAATACGCCCGGATTGGTCCAACTGAAATTCAGGGGGCGACAACTGGACCATCGGCCCAAGTTGGCGCACGGTATAGACGGCATAATCATTTTCCTCTGCCACCCGCAGGTACAGCAACAGGCGCCCGTCCGCCCGTTTGCGCAACAGCTTGAAGACGCGAATCTCGGGCGGCTTGGCGATATTGTTCTTATCCGGCACACCAAATTTATGGGCGGCAAGCACCATTCCCGCGGTCACCTTGATCTGGCACGGCAGGGCGTCAACGTCCTGACGCCACTGCCGGACATTGACACGGGCTGTAATCGAGTAAGTCCCCGGCTGTCGAACATTAAAGAACGGTGCCAAGTCGATCCATTTCACAACCGTCTTCCCGTTGGGAACGATAAATATCTCACCAGCTGGCGGATCCTTGCCCTTCACCACCGGCCGCCCCTGAACATCCATGATTAAAAAACGAATCCATTCACGATGCTGCCCAAGAATAACCGGCCGCCCGGAAAAATTCTTGATGGAAACCCCGACCGCCAAGGGCTCATTGGGAAGAAACTCCGGCCCCAGCGTTTGCAGACGAATCTCCAAGCCGGTTGCCCGCAAACCAACGGCAAACCAAACCGCCGCGAACAAAACCAAGCACCTCCTCATGCCTTCAAAATACACCGGCACAGTGCGTGCGCAAGACCGATCCCTCGTGAGTTGTTCACATGCGCAGACGCACTTGGGCGGCCACCGCGGCGGGTGTAATCACCCGCAGACATTCACGCTCAACTTCGTGAGCACAACCCGCCATCATACAGGGCGCACACGGCAACTCTGCCCGCATCACATCCTCCTCCCTGTGGTACGGCCCCGTGCGGCCAGCATGCGTTGGTCCATATAACGCCACCACCGGCCGCTCCAATGCCACAGCCACATGCAACGGTCCGGAATCATTGGCGACAACCACCTGCGCACAACGCAACCAATCCACCATTTCCGGGATTGTTGTTTTACCCGCCAAATTTTTGCACCGCCCTCGCGCAGACTTGGCTATGATCTCTCCTGCCTCGGCATCCTCTCCATCCCCCAACACAGCCACCTGCAACGAATCATCGCCCGCCAACAAGTCCGCTCCAAGTTTTGCAAAATGCTCAACCGGCCACCGCTTGTTGGGCCATCGCGCACCGGGGCAGAAAACCACCCAACGGCCATCTGACTCAGGTACGACTGTTTCCCCCGTCCGTTTCTGGATCCACTCAAAATCTCCCCGCGCCTCCACTCTCATGGCCTTCAGCACGGCCAGATTCCAATCCACGGCATGGGTATTCTCCGAGGGGCGGCGCACGGCAACATCATAAAGCCCGCGCGCGCCTTCACGACCGGAGTCCACACCCGCCGTCATGGCCCCTCGCGTCAGCCATCCAAACCACGCGCTTCGAGCCAGTCCCTGCAGGTCAACCACCCAGTCGAACCGTTCCCGGCGCAGCCGCCATGCCGTCTCCAATCCGCGCAATACTCCGCCCGGCGTGCGCCAATCACGGCGCTTGAAAAGGTGAATGGCCTCCAATTCCGAATCCCCCTCAAGCAGCGGTGCCAAGCGCTCTTCAATCCACCAGTGAACGCGCGCACCCGGATGCGCTTGTTTTAACACACGGAGAACCGGCAACGCGTGGACCACGTCGCCGAGTGAACTTGGCTTGAGAATTAAGACCTTCAAGCGCCTGTAGCGGCCTGATGGCTGCGGTTCATTTGCCCAAGCCCAGACGGTCGGCCAGGCGATCAGGCAGGCCCGCCGCTCGAATTTTCTCCTGCGCCTTCTCGAGGTCGTAGTTTAAGCGGAACAACTGGATGGTCTGCGCGTCGGTATCGTAAATCACATACGCCGCCCGCGGATCCCCATCCCGGGGCTGCCCCACGCTGCCCACGTTGATGAAGTACCGCTTGTTGCGCTCCACCTTAACCGATTCATACGCACCACCGGAAATATCCAGATCCTCAGTAAACGCCAGCGGCACATGCGTGTGCCCGTGGAAACACACCGGCGTGGTTTGGTAGGTAAAACTTGCCGCCGCATCCATCTTACTCTGGACATAGCCCCAGTATTTTGGCCCATCCATCGTTGCGTGAACCACTGAGAAACTGTCCACCAGCCGGATATATCTCAGGTCCCGCAGCCATTTGCGCTCCTCCTCGCTCAATTGCGAACGTGTCCACAACACGGCCTCAGCCGCAACTGGGTTGAAGGAGGAAAGGTCGATGTCGTTCCCCACATACTCGTCATGGTTGCCCATCACGCACGGCATGTTCATCTCTCGCACAATTGCCATACACTCGCTTGGGTTGGCGTTGTAGCCCACCACGTCGCCGCCACAGACATATTTCTCACAGCCGTGTTCCTTGGCGTGGGTCAGCACTGTCTCCAAGGCCTCCAAGTTGCCATGGATGTCCGATATAATCGCGTACTTCATTAACTCCCGTTGATCCGCAAATTCTTACCCGGCGATCGCAAATCCGCGAAATTCACCAGTCCCCTTGCTCCAGCTCGGCAATTCCAAGCGTATAAAGCGGCGCAATCCTGCATCCGGAATTGCAGCTTGAAAAGCCTCTAATTCCTCCCGCGCGCCCTCCGCAACCAATTCCACGCGACCATCAGACAGATTTCTAACCCAGCCGGTTACATCAAACCCCGTCGCCACCTCCCTCACAGTCCAGCGAAACCCCACCCCTTGCACCCTGCCTTCATAATAGACATGCAGCCGCTCCCGCTCCATCACATCCCACGGTCCGGCTTATGCACCTCATATTCGCCCTTCCCCGAGCGCTTTAACACGGTGAAACCAGCCTCCTTTGCCTGCCGGATGTTCGGCTTCTTAAAATGCTTGGGCATGTAAATCCGCCCACCAAAAACCTTCCTGACTGGCTTCTTGCACGCTGGGCATTTCTTGAGCTCCTTCGCCTTCAACGGCCGATGAATCTCAAATCTCCCGCCGCACACCCTGCAGTCCCCATCACAAATCTCGTACTCGTAAATTGGCATCGTCCGGCGGCAATCTACACCAACACCGCTCCACTTGTCACCCTTCAGCCGGGACTCTACAATGGGCCGATGGCAGTTGTCCGCATTCTGGTTGACGGCTACAGTCTTTTACATGCTTGGTCCGGACTCGCTCCGGGCAAGCCGCGCCACTCATCTACCGCCAGAGATGCCCTCGTGCGCATCCTGACCCAGTACCGCGACGCCATCAACACACCCCTCACCATCTTCTTTGATGGCAGCGGTGCCCCGCCCTCGACACCCGATCCCATTTTTTCTGAGGGCATCGAAGTACTCTATTCCAAGAAAGGCCAGACCGCCGACGACCTCATCGAACGCACCGCCTACAGGCTGAAACCCTTCGGCGAAGCCCTAGCCATCACCAACGATTATGCCGAACGCGATACTGTCATTGCCATGGGCGGTCTCGCTCAAAGCTGCGAAGAATTCATCAAGATTGTCGAGGACACCCTCGCCCAACAATCCCGGGATATCGCACGTCACAAGCGAAAAGAAAACCTCCGCTTCAGGAGGCCTCAATAATCTGGCAGGCAGCGCGCAGCAATGCCTTCATTTCCTGCTCACTCCCTATCGTGATCCGCAGGTAGCTCTTCACCCGCGGATCCGAGAACCACCTCACCAATACTTTTCGCTCCCGGAGTTTGTTCAGCCAGGTCTTGGCCGCAAACCGGGGTGGCTTCACGAACAGGAAATTGGTGGAACTGGGTAGCACCTCAAATCCGAGCCCTTCCAACTCCACCGCCACAACCGACCGGATTTGTTTGATCAGCCGAAAATTTTTCCGGTAATAAGCCAAGTCTCGCAGCGTCGCCAGCGCTGCCACCTGCCCCAATCCGTTCACATTATAACTATCCCGAATTCGATCCAGTGCCGCAATCAACCCTGGGCTCCCCACTAAATACCCCACTCGCTGAAAACACAGCGAATACCCCTTGGAAAACGTCCGGGACACCAGGATATTGGAGAACCTTAGCCCCAGCTCCAACGCGTCCTCTTCCGCAAAATCCGCATACGCCTCATCCAGAACCACTACTCCCTTTTGGGATTTGCACAAATTTTCCAGTCGCTCAGTTGCGTAGCCACACCCGCTCGGTGCATTCGGTGTCGTAACAAAAGAAAGGCATGCGCGCGTTTTCCACCCGCTCTTTTTCAAAGCAACCGGCAATGAAAAATCATCCTCCAAGGGCACCTCGTTCCGCACCCCATTGTGAATCTCCGCTAAAACAGGATACAACGAGTAGCTGGGCGTAAAGTACTGGATCACCCCCTTCCCCGGCTCAACAAAGGCCCTTGTCGCCAATGCCAGCAGTTCGTCAGACCCATTCCCGACAATCACATTCTCGACACCACAACCGTGCAAATCAGCCAAACGCGCACGTAATTCACTCGCCGCTGGATTTGGGTAAAGCCGAAGACGCCCATCCACGGCTGCGCGAACTGCCTTTAAAACCTTTGGCGATGGAGAATACGGATTCTCGTTCGTGTTTAGTTTCACCAACCCCCGCCCCTTCGGTTGCTCCCCCGGCACGTAGGGCGCCAATTTCCGAACATGTCGGCGAATCAAGTTCATTAGTCCAACCGAATGGAAGCTGACCGGCCGTGTGCGTCAAGGCCTTCCATCCCCGCAATCTTTTCCACCGCCGCCAGAGATTTTTTGAGGGCCGCCTTGGAATATTCCACAACGCTTGTCCTGCGCTGGAATTGATCCACCGTCAGGCCCGCAAAAGAACGCCCCGCCCCGCCAGTGGGCAATGTATGGCTTGGCCCGGCAACATAATCGCCCAATACTGTCGGCGACCACGACCCGACGAAAATGGCCCCCGCGGTCACAATATCCCTGACCACGCTTTTCGGCCGCTGCACCATCACTTCACAATGCTCAGGCGCCAAGTCATTGGTAAGCCCAACCGCATCGTTAATATTAGCCACCTGGATCAGCCAGGCATTCTTCAGGGCCTTGTCGATAAAACGTCTCCGCGACAGTTTTGGCAACTGCTTCTGAAGCTCCCGTTCCACAGCCCGCAACAATCGTCCAGAAGATGTCACCAACCAGCAGCGCTCATGTCCCGACCCATGTTCCGCTTGAGCCAGCATGTCTGCTGCCACAAATTTTGCATTCGCCGTCTCATCCGCCAACACGAGCAATTCACTCGGCCCCGGCAGCAGGTCGATCGAGACCCGGCCAAACAAAAGTCGCTTGGCCGCGACCACATAGGCGTTCCCGGGACCAAAAATCTTTTGCACCGGCTTGATAATCCTCGTCCCATAAGCCATCGCCGCAATTGCCTGTGCCCCTCCCACTTTGTAAATCTCCCTGGCACCTGCCATCCTGCACGCATGAATCAGATGATCATTGATGCGGCCATCCTTCCCCGGTGGTGTACAGACACAAATCTGCCGGCAGCCCGCCACCTTCGCCAAGGTGATGGTCATTAATGCCGTCGACACTAGCGAGGCCGTTCCACCAGGAATGTAAACGCCCACCCGTCGGTAAGGATCGTATTTCTCCCCCACCTTGGCACCCTGTTCATTTCGTCCCTGCCAAGGCTTTCTTAAGCCGGCCCTGTGAAACGCCTCAATGTTTCGATGCGCAAAATCCAAGGCTTCGTGCACATCTTCGGTTGTCCGCCACGATGCGTTGTGCAGGTTGGGGATCGAAACAAACAAATCCCGCTCAGTAAAATTCACCCCGTCAAATTTTTTCGCAAATCTCACCAGAGCCTTGTCCCCCTCCTTTTTGACCGCCTTAAGAATCCCCTTCACCTTGCGATCAATCGCTTCATCAAACAAAGGCTGCGCCTCCGCCATTGTGAAAAGGCGACCCACAAAATCCTTGTCATTATGCTTCAGGATATTCATGAGCGCGTGAAACTAGAGGCCCGCACGGTCGATGCAAGCGGAAAGTTCCAAACCTTAGTCTGCCAACACTGGTTAACCATCAGCACGTTTATCATACCAACACCTCCACGGAAACTAGGTCCCCTTCGCCATCTTCCCGAACCAGACAAAGGCTGCCCTTGTCACCAGCCGTTATCCCCGCCTTCAATCCCATTAATTCCGTGGGCCGCGTAGAAAATCCGTCCCAGACCTCGCGCCAAGATACACCCAGCATGGCTGCCGCCCGCTTTACTCCTTGCCATGGTCTCAACGCCGACCCTGCGAAATTTGTTTGCCCGGGATGCCGAACCACTTGGTCGCCCCCAACCTCCAGCTCCAATCTCCCCACAGTATAGCAGCCCGGGGAAGCGCCAGCCGCCGAAATAGAATCGGTGGTGTAATAAATCATATCCGGCTCCAACGCTTTATGCATCAAGCGAAACAGTAGGGGCGAAACATGAATTCCATCGGGAATCATTCCCGCCACCAAGCCACCCTCATCAAAGACCCGCCACAACACATTGTCATGCCTGTCCAACTCCTGCGGACACCCATTTCCTAAATGCGTAAAAGCCACCGCGCCCGCTTCCTTTGCCGCCGCGAGGTCACCAACACTCGGATTGCAATGCCCCAAGCTGACCTTCATTCCCAACTCCACCGCCCGCCGAACCGCCGAAACCATTCCTCCCCTCTCCGGCGCAACCGTCAACAACACCAAGTCATCCTCAACTACTTCATGCAACCGCTCAATATCCGCCACAGTCGCATCCCGCATCACACCACCATCGTGGGCTCCTCGATACCCCAGTTCTGCCGAGAGAAACGGTCCTTCTACATGCCAGCCCTGAATGGACCGGCGCAATTCATCATCGCCATCCCGGAGTTTCTTTAACAACCGCAGCCGCTTCAAAAGCACATCAAACTCATCCGAAATCAACGTCAACAACCATCGGCCGCAACCATCATCACGCAATCCTGCAGCTGCCTTCTGAAGATCGTCCCCCACCAATCCATCTCTCTGAAAGTCAATCCCCGCGTAACCGTTGACTTGAAGATCGAATATCCCTGGCGCAAGCCAGACATCGCCAAGCGCATCCGTTGGCTCGATGGATTCCACGCGCCCATCCCGAAAAAAAACACGTCTCCCCTCGCCTGTCCGATAATCTCGCGCGCAGATGTCAGCCATGTTAGCCATCAGGCCCCGATGCCCCGTCTGAAATTTTCAGGCGACATGAAAGCCGCCTCCTAGTAGCGGTAATGCGCTGGCTTGTATGGGCCATCGACGGGTACGCCGATGTAGTCGGCCTGTTCTTGCGAAAGTTCAGTGAGCTTGGCTCCGAGTTTGTCGAGATGCAGCCGGGCGACTTCTTCGTCGAGCTTCTTGTCGAGCAGATACACTCCCACCGCGCGGTCCGGATTGTTTCGGATATCGATCTGCGCGATAGTTTGGTTGGTGAAGCTATTGGACATCACGAAACTCGGGTGGCCGGTGGCGCAGCCGAGGTTGATGAGCCGCCCCTCGGCCAGCAGATAAATGGAATGGCCGTCCGGAAACGTAAAGCGCGTCACCGGGCCGCCAGGGATGGAGTCGTCCTTAATCTCCTCGCGGGTGACTCCGTCCATTTCCATCAGCGCTGCCACTTGAATTTCGTTGTCGAAATGGCCGATGTTGCAGACCACCGCCTGATCCTTCATGCGCGCCATGTGATCGGCGGTGATGATGTCCTTGTTTCCGGTTGTCGTCACATAAATGTCCGCCACCGGCAGCGCATCCTCAACAGTGGTCACTTGATAGCCCTCCATGCACGCCTGCAGCGCGCAAATGGGATCCACCTCGGACACGAGCACACGCGCATGTTCATTGGCCAGCGCGGCAGCCGAGCCCTTGCCGACATCGCCATAGCCACACACCATGGCCACCTTGCCGGATACAAGCACGTCGAGCGCACGCTTGATGCCGTCCACCAGTGAATGCCGACAGCCGTACACGTTGTCGAATTTCGATTTCGTCACGGAGTCGTTCACGTTGATGGCTTGAAAGAGCAGTTCGCCGCGCTCTTCCATTTGCTGAAGTCGATGCACGCCCGTGGTGGTTTCCTCGGAAACACCCTTCACCGCCTCGGCAACTGGAGCCCAATGCCCCGGCTTATCCACCTGCACGCGCTTGAGCAAATCCTTGATCACCTGCTCCTCTTTGCTGTCCGAGGGCGAATCTACCCAGTCACTTCCATTCTCCAGCTCCACACCCTTGTGAATGAGCAACGTCGCATCACCCCCGTCATCCACAATCTGATCCGGCCCTGAGCCGTCCGGCCAGGTGAGTGCGTTCCACGTGCACTCCCAGTATTCCTCCAGCGTCTCGCCCTTCCATGCGAACACCGGCACACCTGTCGCCGCGATCGCTGCTGCAGCATGGTCTTGGGTGGAAAAAATATTGCACGAACACCAGCGCACATCCGCGCCAAGCTCAACCAGCGTTTCGATCAACACCGCCGTTTGGATGGTCATGTGCAGTGAGCCCATTACTTTCACGCCCGCGAGCGGCTTGTCGGGGCCATACTTTTCGCGCGTGGCCATCAGCCCGGGCATTTCCTTTTCGGCAATGTCGATTTCCTTCCGGCCAAACTCAGCCAGCCCGATGTCGCGCACCTTGTAGTCCGCTTTCGTTTCCTCGAGTGTCGCTGTCATGTTGCTCCTTACTTCGCAGCCTTTTGCAGGGCTGCCACTTTGTCGGTTTTCTCCCAGGTGATATCCTTTTGATTTTTGCCAAAATGACCGTAGTTGGTCGTCAGCAAATAAATTGGCCGCAGCAGTTTGAGCGAATTGACAATATCCGCCGGCTTAAAGCTGAACACCTTGTTCACCGCACGCAAAATCTTTGCATCGGAAACCGTGTTCGTGCCAAACGTATCCACATGCACCGAAACCGGCTTCGGATATCCAATCGCATAGGCAAACTGAATTTCACAACGCGTCGCCAAGCCCGCCGCCACAATGTTCTTCGCGACATACCGCCCCATGTACGCCGCGCTGCGGTCCACTTTGCTCGAATCCTTTCCACTGAACGCACCTCCACCATGCCGCCCCATTCCGCCGTAGGTGTCGACGATGATTTTGCGACCAGTTAATCCACTGTCACCCTCCGGACCACCCGTCACAAATCGCCCAGTGGGATTGATGAGAATCTGCGTGTCGCGTGCCAGCATCTTCTTCGGCAACACCTTGGTGATGACTTCCTTCGTGATAAAATCCCGAATCGTCTTGTTCGTGGCCGAGGCAGCATGCTGGGTCGAAACCACCACACTCGTAATTTTCACCGGCTTGTCATCCACATACTTCACCGAAACCTGACTCTTCGCATCCGGCCGAAGCCATGCAGCGGCACCGGCTTTGCGCAACTTCGTGAGCTGCCTCCCGAGCCGATGCGAAAACATGATCGGCGCCGGCATCAATTCGCGCGTCTCGTTGCACGCATAGCCGAACATCAATCCCTGATCACCGGCTCCCTGCTCTGCCGTCGCTTTGCCCACCGCCTTTTTGGCATCGACGCCTTGCGCGATGTCCGGGCTTTGGGCCGTCAGATAATTGTTGATGAAAACTTTGTCCGCGTGAAACACATCGTCGTCATTCACATAACCGATGTTCCGGATGGCGGCGCGGATGACCTGCTCGTAGTCAAACTTCGACTTGGTCGTAATCTCGCCGCCCACACACACCACGTTACTCTTCACAAACGTCTCGCACGCCACACGGCTGCTCTTGTCACCCGCCAGGCAGGCATCGAGAATCGCATCGCTGATCGTATCCGACACCTTGTCCGGATGCCCCTCGCCGACTGATTCGGAGGAAAAAATGTAGCTGTTCGCCATGGTAAAATCCCGGTTGCTTCATGCGACGGCCAATTTACATATTGACGCATCAAGATGGGATGATATTTAATTTCCACTGTGCGTCAACGGAATTTTATCCACGCATGAGCCAAACATTGAAAATCCTCCGCGCCCTCGGCGATCCCACGCGCCTGCGCCTGCTCGCGTTGCTGGAGAGGGAGGAGTTGTCCGTCAACGAGCTGCAATCCATCACGGGCCTTGGGCAATCGCGGATTTCCACACACTTGGGATTGTTGCAGGAAACCGGCCTGGTAACCAGCCGACGCGACGGCAAGCGATCGCTTTATCAGCTTGAGCAGTCCCCCGCCAATCGGGAATGCCTTTCGCTCGTGCAACAAGCCGCCGCAGAATCAGAAGAGACCGAAAGCGACCAAGCGGGCTTGCGCCGCATTCTTGAACAACGCAACAACGCGCAACAAGTCTATTTCAATCAAATCGCCGGCCGCTTCGATCGCCAATATGGACCGGGGCGATCGTGGCAGGCTTTTGGCCAATTCCTTTTGCGCGTTTTGCCTCCACTCGACATTGCCGATCTTGGCTCCGGCGAAGGCTTGCTGGCTGAGTTGCTTGCCCGCCGCGCGCGCAAGGTCATTTGTGTCGACAACTCCAAACGCATTGTTGATTTCGGCACGCGTAAGGCCAAGAAGAATGGGTTAAAGAATGTTGAGTTTCGTCAGGGCGACATTGAGTCCCCGCCCATTCGAGCGAACACGATTGACCTCGCGCTATTCAGTCAGGCGCTCCATCATGCCGAACATCCCGAGGCAGCCATCGCCGCCGCGCACAAAATCCTTCGGCCCGGCGGTCAAATGATGATTCTCGATTTGCTCGAGCACAACCAATCCGACGTCGCCTCTCACCTGGGCGACCAATGGCTGGGATTTAGCGAAACGCAATTACACGCTTGGCTGGACACTGCAGGTTTTAGTGAGATCGAAGTCACCGCAGTGGCCCGCGAAGACGAACCGCCGCATTTTCAAACGGTACTAGCCACCGGCATGAAGCCGGTTTAGCTCAGGTTCTTCAAGCGCCCCGTGCTGTCACCGAGCCGATCGGTGGGCGTTCCCATGATGTCCAGCATGTTCAGGAACAAGTTGGCCATCGGGGTATTCGTCGGGTAACGCACGTGACGACCGGTTTCAATGGCGCCGTTGGCGTTGCCGGCGAGGAGCACAGGCAGGTCGTGGTGGGTGTGGCGGTTGCCATCGCCGATCGCGCCGCCGTAAACAATCATGCTGTGGTCGAGCAATGTGCCGTCGCCTTCCTTGATGCTCTTGAGGCGATCGAGGAAATGCGCGAAAAGTATGCAATGGTAGCGGTTGATCTTCGTGAGATCCTCCACCTTGTCCTTGGCATTGCGGTGATGGCTGATGCTGTGATGACCTTGACGCACGCCGAGGTGCGGGTAGCTGCGGTTGTCGCCATCATGGGCGAGTAGATAGGAGGCGATGCGTGTGCTATCGGTTTGGAACGCGAGCGCCATCATGTCACTCATCAGGCGCACGTGCGCGCCAAAGTCACGCGGTTTGCCGGCGGGCACGCTGAAGCCGTCGGGAAGTTCAACATTTGCCTTGGCCATCGCTTCAATGCGCTTCTCCAATTCGCGGATGGAGTCGAGATACTCGTCGAGTTTGCGTTTGTCGGTATAGCCGAGCTTTTTCTCCAAGCGCTTGGCGTCCTCCAGCGCGAAGTCGAGAATGCTTTTGCGATAGCGTTCGCGGCGAACCTTGTTTTCGTCCCGCTCTTTTTTGCTGCCTCCGGCAAACAGCCGATCAAAGACGGCCTTCGGGTTGGATTCCGGCGGCATCGGCGAGGATGCGTTCTTCCAAGCGAGGTTAAATTGATATGCGCAGCTGTACCCCGAGTCGCACCGGCCGCTGAGGCGCACGCCGTCACTGCTGAGCTCCAGTGAGGACAGCCGTGTTTGGTCGCCGATTTTTTGCGCGGCGATTTGATCAACGGATACACCGAGCTTGATGTCCGCGCCGCTGGTCTTGCGTGCTTGAGCACCCGTGAGGAAGGTGGCATTCGCCCGGGCATGATCGCCGGCACCGTCGCCATTCGCCCGTGCCTTGTCATGGGCCAAGCCGCTGAAGACGAGCATATCGTCGCGGTGTTTGGCAAGCGGCTCGAGGATGTGCGAAAATTGATAGTCCTTCCCCTCCCCCTTCACGTTCCATTTTTCCTGGATGACACCGTTGGGAATGTAGATGAACGCCATGCGCGTGGGGAATTTGGCATTGCCCGCCGCGAGTGCACGCGCGGGAATCATCGCCTCCAAAGTGGGCAGCGCGATGGCTGTGCCGAGCCCGCGCAGAAAAGTTCGCCGTGGTAATTGCATATTACTCATCTCCTCGTTGGACGAAATATACCCGAAATTGGTTCAAAAAACAAGCGGCGGAATCTATTTCCCGGCTTCGCCGCGCTTCATGTCAAATGGCAGGCTCGTCACAATGCCGCCGATCAGCTCATTGAACCGATATCCCTTGGACTGCAGCCGCTTGACGATGGTGTCCACCGTGCGTTTGTCGTAATACTCCAACCCACGCCCTAGGGCGTAAGTGAGCATTTTTTCTGTGAGACAACGCGCGAAAAGATCGCTCTTTTTATTGGTCAAAATCTGGCGCAACTCCGCTGCATTCTTAAATGCCTCCCCGCTGTCGAGCTTGCCGGCAGCGTCGATGGGTTGACCGTTGTCCTTTGCTCGATAACGCCCGATGGCGTCGAAATGCTCAAAAGCAAACCCAATCGGATCCATCTTTTCATGGCACGAAGCACAAACGGCATTGGTGCGATGCTTCACCATTTGCTCGCGCAAAGTGCCCTTGTCAGCCCCGACCACCTCCAGCTCGGGGACGTCCGGTGGTGGTGGTGGCGGCGGTGTTCCCAAAATATTTTCCAACACGTACTTGCCGCGTTTCACCGGCGAGGTGCGGTTGGGATCACTGGTGACCGTGAGGATGCTCGCGTGGCCAAGAATGCCGCCGCGTCCCGTGCCCTTAAGCGACACTTGGCGGAATTGATTTCCCGCAATATTTTTCACGCCATAATGCTTCGCGAGTCGGGCATTTAAAAAACTATAGTCGGCCGACAGCAACTCCAGCACGCTTCGGTTTTCGCGCATCACATGGCCGAAGAGCAATTCGGTCTCGCGTCGCATGTCATCACGCAGCTCGGGCGTGTAGGTGGGGAACAGCTTGCGGTCAGGCCGATACACATTGAGGTTGCGCAACTCAAGCCACTGGCCGGCGAAATTCTCGACAAGCGATTTGGCGCGGTCGTCCTTGAGCATGCGCGACACTTCAGCGCTGAGGTTTTTCCGCAGCTCACCTTGCCTGGCAAGCTGCAAGAGTTTTTCATCGGGCAAACTGCTCCAGATAAAAAACGAAAGCCGCGAGGCAAGCTCAAATTCATTGAGCGACCGGATGGCCTTGGGATTGTCCGGCGCGCCATCCAGTTCCCAGCGGAAAATAAAGTGCGGCGAAACCAAGGTCGCCATCACCGCCAGCCGCACCGCCTCCTCGAAGCTGCCACCATCCACCATGGCTTGGCCGGCGAGGACCATGATGCGCTTGGCCTCGTCCTGTTCGATGTCACGGCGATACGCCCGTCGCAAAAATTTCCGCACAAACTCCACCGCCGCCTCACGTCGTTCGCCCTGGGGGATGGGGTAGCGAAAATAATGCCGCTGAAAGTCAGTTATCTTTTTCGGGTCCATGGGCTTGCCTTGTTCGGGCACGGCCACGGCTTGCTCGGCGATCTTCTCCGCGGCGGCGAGATATTTCTCGAGCAGCAATGGCGACATTGAGAGAACATCGCCGATGTTGTCAAAGCCGTGCCCGGAATCGTCCGCGGGAAAATCCTTGGCCGGCTGGAAATCAACCATCATCAAGTCCCGGATGACGTTGTTGTATTCCGTGCGATTGAGCCGGCGCACCGTCACGCGGCCGGGATCCGGCGGTGAGTTCACATAAAAATCATCGAGCGAATGTCGAATCCAGCCCGCAATCAGCGTTTGCTCCTCCTTGTTGGGCCGTTTTTTACGCCCTTCCGGCGGCATCTCACCGGCGCGGACCTTGCGGAACACCTGCTCCCAAAGCTTGTAACCGCGATGCACATCGCCCGCCTTTTTGAAATCGTCAAACTTAATGCCGCCCTTTTCCTGGCCGTCGCCGTGGCAGGCAAAGCAGTGATCCTCGATCAGCGGCAAAATGTCTTTTTCGAACTTGGCCTTCGCCGGATCCGCCGCGAATGCAGTCAAACCGCAGATTGTGCCAAACAAAATGTAAGTAAAAATCCTCACGCTAGTTCCGCCCAACAGACGAGTGAAACGTCCGGGTGGATTCAAATTTCCTCACGCAAAAACCTCGCGCACCGGCTTGCCATGATCCGTGATCGGCACGGGGCGGTCTCCAGCATACAGGTTTTTGTGCGGATTAATGCCGAGCGCACAATGAATCGTGGCAAACAATTCCGGAACGGAAACCGGCCGCTCCGCAATTTTCATCCCCAAATCATTGGTCACACCAATCGCTTGGCCGGTCTTCAGCCCGCCGCCCGCCATGGCGACGGTGAATGAACCGGGATGATGTCCGCGCCCGCCGCCGCCATCAAACTGCGCCGGTCGGCCAAACTCGGTGGACACCACGATTAACGTCTTGTCGAGCAGCTTGCGATTCTCGAGGTCGGTCACCAATGTCGCCAAGGCAGCGTCCAACTGCTGAATGAGCACGTGCTGTTTTTCCTGACCCTGATTGTGCGTGTCCCAACCAGTGCCGTTAATAAAATTCAGGTTGAATGAAACCTCAATGAACCGGACGCCCCGCTGCACCAACCGCCGCGCCAACAGGCAGCGCTGGCCAAATTCATCGCCATAAGCATTGCGCAACGCATCCGGCTCTGACTTCAGGTTAAACGCACTTTTGAATTCTCCCCGCCCCAACGTCAGCGCCTCGTCAATCGCGGCATCGTAGCCCGCAATTTTTTTATCACGCGGATTGCGCCTTAAAAATTCGCCGCGCACCTTTTCCAGCAGCCGCTCGCGATCAGACATCCGCGCACTCGTGATCTCCTTCGGCCGCGCCAATCCCTCGGGCCCCGCCTTCGTGTCGGTCAGGTAAATGTACCCGTACTTCGCACCCAGAAAGCCCGGACCGCGCGTGAGGTTGGGGTAACCCATCACCACATACGCAGGCATGCCGGCGTTCGCCTTGCCGCGTTCGTGCGCGACCACCGAGCCGATGGAAGGATACACAATCGTGCCGCTCGTTGGGCGCCCCGTGTGCATGCGGTTGGTCGCTGCCGCGTGCTCGTCCACCACGTTATGGTTCACCGTGCGCATCAGCACAAACCGGTCGAGCAACTTGGCACAACCCTTTAAATGTTCGCACACCTGCACCCCGGGCACGGCAGTGTCAATGGCGGGATACGCCGAGCCGGCCTTTTTCAGCTTTGGGTCACCCACACGCTTGGGGTCCCACGTATCAATCTGGCAGGCCCCACCGCCCAGCCAAATAAAAATACAATGCTCCGCTTTGCCCTTGGGAAAAGTTTTCTCGGCCGCGAATGTGCTCGGCAGCGCCGCCGCCCCCATCGCTGAGGTGGCCAGGAATTTTCTGCGATCCAAAGTATCCATCACGGCACAAAAATGAATTCCGGTGAGTTAATCAGCGCAAACACCACATCCTCAAAACTCTCGCGCCAAGGCGCCCTCAGCCGGGCCGTCGGCGGATCGCCTTCGCGGGCCAATCGTTCCAGCTCCAGCTTGATGCGCGTGGCATCGGCGTGAAGGTGGTTGGACCACGATACGGCATGCACCTTTACGTGCCGCGTTGCCGGTTTCGCATCCTTCAACACGCGAAAAGCGAATGTCTGGCAAATGTGATCGAAAAAAAGCGCTGCCTCCTTGTCCGTGGGCGGCCGCGATAAAATTCGCAGATACAATTTTTCAATCATCGCCTTGGTATCGATGTTCTTGAGCGCGAGCGCAGTGAAAGCACTGTCTTCTGAGAGCTGCGTTGCGCGTTTGCCGATGATGCCATTTAGCAAAATGGCTGGCTGCAGGACGTTGGGCACGTCATCACGGGCGGTGATGGCGTCCTGCCGGGCATCGCGCCAACCGAAATTCTTGAGCGTATCCACCACGCTTTGAGCCTTGGGAATAGCCAATGCCGGTCGGTCGCGTTCATTGGAAAGCGAGGTAAATTCCCACGCGCGGCGCGGGCTGCCGAGGTTCAGAAACGTGGTCACCGGCCGTCGGCCGTCGACATCGAGGGTGAGCAGCTCCACGCCCATCGCTTTGCCGGAGACGGCAAACAGTGAATCGACAATTTGTTCGGCGGTCAGGCGCCGCCGAGCAGGACCGGCAAAAAATCGTGTGGCCGCTTCTCCAGGTTTGACAGCTGCAGTGTCGATTTGGCGTTGATATGTGTGCGAATTGAGGATGAGTCTCGCCACATGTTTGAGGTCGTAGCCGCTTTCAACGAACTGCCGTGCGAGCCAATCCAGTAAGAGCGGATGTGACGGCTCGGCCTCGGACCAGTCGTCCACCGGCTCCACGATGCCCCAGCCGAGGTAGCGTTTCCACACGCGGTTGACCATGACCTTGGCGAAACGGTCATTTGCCGGATCCGTGATTTGCGCGGCAAGCTGAGCGCGAGTGTTGGCGTGGATTGGCTCGCTGAGAGGTTTGGCAAACGGCCAAGCGGGCGGGACCTTGCTGCCGGGCTTGAGGCTCACCTCCACGCGCGGTTTTCGCCCATCGGGCAAAGGCGGCACACTGCTGGTCTTTGGTACTGCCAAGGGCGACTGCTGCAACATGGCTGCGATTCCAAAGAGGTCCTTTTGATCGAAATCATGAAACGGCGCGTCGTGGCAGCGGGCGCACTTCATTTGGCGGCCGAGGAATGCCTGCGCCAGCACTTGCGCCTTGGCAGCCATCGGCACGTCGTTTTGCGTGGCCATCGCAAAGCCCGCCGGACCGCCATAATATTTACTGCCCTCCATCATCACCAGCTCGGTCAGGAACCGGTCCATCGGTTTGTTGTCCTGCAGACTCTCGTGGATCCAAAAACGAAACGGCCCCGTGTTGTTGAGCATCGGCTTGAGGATATTTGGATTCTCCGCGAGCACATCCTGCCAGTAGCTGGTCCAGTGATCCGCCCAGCCAAGGTTGTCCTTCAGAAACCGGTCGATGGCTCGCGCTCGACGGCCGGGCTTCTTGTCATTTTGAAAGGCTGCGATCTGTTCGGGCGTCGGCACCACGCCGACGGTGTCCAGCGCCACGCGCCGCAGGAACGCCCAGTCATCGGTCAACGCCAACGGCTCGCGACGGGCTTTGGAAAGCTTGAGGTTGATGAAATCGTCGATGGCATTTTGCGAAGGCAGGTTGGTGATGTTAGTGGCCACCACTTTGGGCTGCCCTTCAACCGTCGCACGCACGATGGAGTGTCGCTGTTTCCACTTAGCCGCTTCCGCCTGACTGACATTTGCGCGAGTGGCTCGGTCGACGGCAAACATCCGCAACCGTTCTGCGCGCGCAAAAGCATCCCAACCATCATCGGTCAATGCCACGCGGGTCTTGGGTGAGAGCAACTGAAATGATTTACCGTCCGAAGAAATAGCCACCGAAAGCTCCCCCGTCTCCGGCCGGAGGCTTTTGCCGCCGACAAAGGCTTCCAGCAACACGAGCTGCTCGCCGCCGGTGGAGGTGAATTTGACCAGCTGCTCCTGCATGCCCGGGCGAAGCATCCGGGTGAATTCGCCCAAACTTTCAGGCAACACGGGTACGGGCTGATGGCCGTTGGAGTTGCGCGAAGCGGGCTTGGTGCTGGCGACGACTTTGCCATCCATCCATAACCGCGCCGAGGTGCGTGCGCGCAATAGGATGCGATGCTCGCCCTTGGGTAGGTTCACCTTGGCCGCCGCGCGCAACAGGAACGAGCTGGAGCGGTCAACGATGAGCCCCTTGGCGTTGTATTTTTTGGGGAGGAATGGGAAGGCGAACACGGCCGAGTCAAACTGCGCGGCGGCATCAGTGGCCACGTAGTTCCAATTTTCGCCAATGCCCTCGTGCAGTGTGGCGCGCACCTTGCCGGCGGGCAACGCGTCCACGTCCAAGGTAAATTCCCGTCGCGCACTTTTGAACCGGCCCGCGAGGCGTTCAGCGGAAAGTACCTTTCGGTAAATGGCGACTTCATCAATGCGTCCATCGAACGGAATACCCGATGCCCCGCCCTGCGAGGCGCCAATGCGCAGCTCGTCATCGTCAGTCCACGGCGCGGAATCCGTTTGCCCGCCCATGTCCCACGCGCCATCGGTGGGTTGGCCATCAATGTAGCCGAGCACGCTCGAACCCTTGCCGAAGGTGTACGTGAGCGCCACGTGATGCCACTCGCCCGCACCCAGTAAACCATTGGACGTCCATCGATGCCACGTCGTGTTGGCCGCATTGCGAAACAAAAACGACAACCCCGAACCGCCCTTTACGCCCACCAGCCGCAGCGCGTAATTTTGATTATTTTGCGGAACGCCTTTCCGGTATGTCCGCCCCTTGCCCGCGATGTACATGAACCGTCCCGCCGGCACGATCTGCTTCGGAGCCACCCAAGCCTCGATGGTGATGGAATCACCCTTCGCAAAATCCAGCACGCTCTTTTTGCCGGGGTCGGCTACTCCGAGAAAATTCCCGGTGGCATCAAAGGCCATGGATTTGTTGTCCGCCGAAAATTCCGGATAATAAAGCGGCCGAGGCCCCGGCGGGAGGGATTGAATCAATTGACCGCTCAAGTCGCCGACCACCGATTTCACTGTCGGACTTTTCGCCGCCGAAAAACGCCAATACGCCACCGGCTTGTCAGCGAGCACCTTGTCGGAATAAGCGTCCGCCCACAGCATTATTGGCCAAAGTGCAAATAAAACCGAGATGCGTTTCGCCCAATTCATGCGGCCTTCATTCTCGCCGACTATATCAAAAAAACAAGCCCGGCTTGCACCGGGCTTGGTGGAAAAAGTTGACTACGCCTTGTCTCGCACGTGCAGCCAAGTATGCACATGCGGCCGGCCGCGGAAGTACCAGAGCATCGCCGGGCCCTCGACCTGCCAGACGTCCCATGTGCCGTCCTTGCCGATGTCTTCGTTTTTGTAAAAGGCGATATGCAGGTTGTCGAAGCCGTTTTTCTCGATGAGCTTCATAGACTCGTCGGCGTCCTTTTTGCGGAAAGGCGCGAGCATGTCTTTCATCACCGAGCGCATGAGGCCCTTTTGGTCCTTGCTCATGTCCGCAGTGCGCAGTCCGGGCAAACCTTCCTTTTTGCCGGTGAGCTTCACGGTGCGGGTGCCGTGTTCGCCGCGCGAGGTGCCCAAGAGGGCGGCCTTGCGTTGCTTGCCGTCGAGCGCCTGGAAGAGCTCGTTTGGCCGCTTGGCTTGGAACCAGTAGGCGTTGCCGGGATGGTCGGGCTTCTCATTGAATTCCTTGGGCGAGTGGCCGTAGAAAATCGGGCCACCAAAGGCTGCACCTTCAAGCGAGTCACCGTCGCAGCGCCGCGTGACGTGGCGCCCGCTGAGCACGAACTCAAACTTGCCGGAACCGGGCTTGCCGAAGAGCGCGATGGCACAGTCGCCAAAGCCGCCGCTCGCGTCGCTGTCCACTTGGTCGAAAACCGTCTTGCGATACTCGTCGCTGTGCAGTCCATTGAAAATCTGCTTCACGAGGTCGGCCTGGTCGTCCTCCATGTCGCCCACGGCGGACTTGGTAATGAACCAGTTGTTGTCCACCTTGTTGCGCAGCGGATGCTCCCACGGAAAGCAAATGGCCTTGCGCTGTTTGTCGTTGAGGCTCTTGTAAAGCTGCGTGACGAGCGTCTCCGGCTGCGCCGCCTTTTTCTTCGCCGCCAATGCTTCACCAGCCATCGGCGCCGCCGCAGCCACCGCCAAACCGGTGCCGGCAGCCTTCAGGAATTCACGCCGCGACTGTTCGCAGCAATCGGGGATTTCGGGGGAAGGAGTGGTCTTCATGGGGAAATCGTAGCGAAGCCAGCGGGGGTGGCAATGACTAATTTCTAATGACGAATGTCTAATGAATGACCAATGCCCAAACCCAAAAATTAGTCATTACGCATTCGTCATTAGTCATTTCCCAATAATGTCCGCAATCGGCTCCCCTTTCGCAATCGCCAGAGGCTGATCTTGCGTGTTGTGAATCTCCGTCCCATGCGGGATGCCCAGCAGGTGATACATCGTCGCCGCGAGGTCGTCGGGTTTCACGGGGTTTTCGTCGGGATACATTCCGTGTTTGTCGGATGCGCCGTAAACATGACCGCGCTTGATGCCGCCGCCGGCGAGTAGCACGGTGTAGCATTGCGGCCAGTGATCGCGGCTTTTGTTGGCATTGATCTTCGGCGTGCGGCCAAATTCGCCCATCCAGATGACCAGCGTTTCATCGAGCAGTCCGCGTTCGTCCATGTCGTTGAGGAAGACCGGCAGTGTGTGCTCGGTGATCGGCAGGTGATATTTCTCGATGATGGGAAACATGCGGGTGTCATTGAAGCCGTGCGTGTCCCAGCCGCCCTCGGTGGTGCTCTGGCCGCCGATGCTCTTTGAGAAATAAACCGTCACAAATTTTGCGCCATGCTCCACCAATCGCCGCGCCAATAGACAGCCTTGGCCATACGTCGTGCGCCCATAAGCCTCGCGAGTTTTTGCCTTCTCCTGACTGAGGTCGAATGCCCTCCGCAGTTTGGTAGACGAAAGCATCGCGAGCGATTTTTGGTAAAGCGCGTCCACGCCCCGCGCCTCCGCCGAGACCTCGAGCAAGCCGGCTTGTTTGTCGATCAGCGACTGAAGCCCGCGTCGGGCAGTGAGGCGGTCGAGTGAAAGGTTGCCGGGCAGGCTCAATTCCGGCAGTGAAAAGTCTTTCGCGTTGGGATCGCTTTGGAAAAAGAACGGATCGTGTTGCTTGCCGAGAAAGCTCGCGTGCTGGCCGGGCGATTTGGATCCATCGGCAATCGTGTAAGGGTAACTCACAAACGAAGGCATGTCGTTCTGCGTCGGCGCAAACTTGTCCACCACCGAGCCGTACGCCGGATACAACGCCAGCGAATCGCGCAACCGCTGGTCGTCACTCGGCGGCGCGTGCCCGGTCAGCGCGTAATACGCCGCTGAGTTGTGGTTCTTCATCGTGTGATGCACCGACCGCACAAGCGTCACCTTATCCATCACCTTCGCCGTGAGCGGCATTTTTTCACAAATGCCAATGCCATCCGCACTGCTCGCGATGGGCTTGTACGGCCCACGAATCCCGCTGGGCGCACCGGGCTTCATGTCAAACATGTCCACATGCGACGGCCCGCCAAATTGAAAAAGGAAAACGACCGACTTGGCCCGAATCTTCGGCCCTTTGCCGGAAGTTGCTGCGCCCAGCAATTTAGGCATCGTTAGCCCCAACATGCCGAGGCCGCCGACCTTGAGCATGGTTCTGCGCGAAATTGAATTGTGACTCACCATCGAAACAAAAACTCTTTCGTGTTCAACAACGACCACAACAAATCCTCCCACGCCTGGCGGTGTTCGGGGGCGGTGGCGAAGTGCTTGTCAATTTGGGCCAGCTCCTTGCGGTTTGGCGGACGGGCGATGGCTCGCCAAAACAGGGTGTCGACCCGTTGATTATCGGTTTGTTTGCTGGCGAGGAGTGGCTTCAGGTAATTGTTTTTATCCATGATGAGGTTGTTCATCGTGGGGCCGCACCAGGTGCGGAACGACTGACGAAGGGTGATGTCGTCGCTGCGCTCGCAGTCGCAGGCGATGAGGCGCTCGGGCTTGCCGAACATACCGAGGAAATGGTCCGCATCCGTCGGCGGCTCGCCTTTGCGCCGGCGCGGCACGTAGCCTCCGGCGAGTTGCCCGGCGCGGGTGCCGAGCGGATGATTGGCGTACTTGGGCCAAACGCCCGTGGCAGCCGACAACGAATCGAGGAGTTGCTCCGCCTCCAGTCGCCGCGGCACGGCGCGCGCGTAGTTCTCCGTGTCATCACCGTTGTCGCCGGATATTTCGTGCGAGAGTTGGTACGCACGCGAAGCCATGATCGTGCGAATGAGATGGCGCACATCGAACTCGTTTTTCCGAAAATCCTCCGACAACGCCTGAAGCAGCGCCGGATGACTGGCGGGATTTGTCGGGCGAAAATCGTCAATGGGATTCACCAACCCGCGCCCCATGAGCTGATACCAAATGCGATTGGCCTGCACGCGGGCGAAGAACGGATTGTCCGGCGCGGCCACCCAGTCTGCCAGCGCGCCAAGCTTGTCGGCGGACGCAATGGCCCCGCCCTGCCCCAGCAGCCGGTGCACGGCAGGCTTGCCGGTGCGAGCGTTGGTGATGGTTTCGTCAGGCTTTAAAAAGACGATTTGCTCGCCTTTGAACTCGTGCTGGTCCAGCCGGTCAGCGCGGTTGTTGCTGAGCACCTTGTAGTCCACGCCGGCAAAAAGCGCGGTCCAGTCGTAATAGTCATCCTGCGTCCAACGGTCGAAGGGGTGATTGTGGCACTGGGCGCACTTGAGCCGTACGCCGAGGAAAACCTGTGCGGTGTTCTCCGCGCGAATGACCGGTGTGCGATGAGCTCGATAAAAATTCGCCGGCGGATTCTTGTACGTGCTCCCGCGAGAGGCGATGATTTCCCGCGCCATCACGTTGAGCGGTTTGTTTTCCGCAAAGCTGCGTCGCAGCCACTGGTAAAAGACATGAACGCCTTTGCGGTCGAGCTGCTTCTCCTCGTTGCGCAATAGGTCGCTCCATTTCAGCGCCCAAAACTCCGCAAACTCCGGCCGCTTCATCAACTGCTCCACGAGCCGCTGCCGCTTGCCGCGCGAACTGTCAGCCACGAACGCCTGCACCGTTTCGCCCCGCGGGATGAATCCCAGCAAATCGAGATACGCGCGCCGGATGAAGGCGTTGTCATCGCACAAGCCGGACGGGTTCAGCCGCATTGACTGCAGCTTCGTGAACACGTGCCGGTCGATGTAATTCATCTCCGTTGGCTGGCTCCACTTGAAATCCGCCCGTGCCGGAATGAACGCCACCGGCACCGGCACCTGCTTCTCGAGGAATCGCACCAGCACCGTGCTCTCGCCGAACTCCTTGCGCCGCACAATCCCTCCAGCATTCACCTCCACATTCTGATTTGAGGGCTCATAAACCGCCATCGCCGTCACATCGCGCGAAGTGTTGTTGGCAAAAAAAGCCCGCACCGTGATGGCAATCTCCTTTCCCGGCGCCCGCACAATCCGCCGCGTGGCTTGCACCTGCAACCGAACCACCGCCGGGGCTATGGCGGTGTCGTTGAGCATGCCGGTGGCTATCCAATCGCGGAGGATTTGAAAGTCGCGTGAGCCGGGCTTGAAGCGTTGCCCGCCCTTGTGCGCCACCGTTCCAGTGGCTTTGCGGAGCAAGAGGCTGTGATCCGGCTCAATGGCATCCACTCGTCGCCCAAACTGTCCGCGCGTGAGCGTCAAAAAATCTGTTGCCAAATCTTCCCCTCGCAACGACAGCTTGAAGCCGCCCTTGCCATTGGCATTGCCGTGACACGTGCCGGCATTGCAACCGGCCTTCGCCAGCACCGCCATCACGTCATTGCGGAATGAGGGAACGGCCGGTGCTGCCGGAAGCGCCATCGCGCCCAGCAACAAAATGAAAATGGCTTTTACCCTCGCCATCAATGCGAACGACCTTATCATCCGACGACGATTTCAACGAGGAGAATTCAAATGACCAAGGACCAAGTATCAATGACCAAGGAGGCTCCAATGCCCAAACCCCAACCCCGTGTTTGGTTATTGGTCATTGTTTGGTCATTGGTCATTGGTCATTGGTCATTCGCCGCTCCGCGGCCCGTGGCCGAATTGCTGAAGAGCGCCAAGCCGTCAGTGGTCACCGTCATTCACGAGGGCCGTGGCGCGGCGCGGGAAGGCACGGGCACCGGTTTCGTGGTTGGCAAAAACCTCATCGCTACCTGCCTGCACGTGGTCGGCGAGGCGCGGCCGGTGCACGTGCGTTTGGGAGACGGCACGAAACTGGAAGTGCTGGCGGTGCACGCTTGGGATCGGAAATTGGATTTGGCAGTGCTGAAAGTGAAAGGCGGCGAGGCGATGAAGGCGCTGGCTTTGGGGGATTCCAGCAAACTCATCCAAGGCGCGCCGGTGGTGGCGATTGGCAATCCGATGGGGCTGGAGGGCAGCGTTGTGCAGGGCGTGCTCTCAGCGCGGCGCGAGATGGAACTGGGCGAAATGTTGCAGCTGGCCATCCCCGTGGAGCCGGGCAACAGCGGCGGACCGGTGCTGGACCGCGAGGGGCGTGTGCACGGCATCATGACTCTGAAGAGCCGCGTGACGGCGAATCTCGGCTTTGCGATGCCGGTGAATGCGCTCAAGCCGCTGCTGGCGAAACCCAATCCGGTGCCGATCGCGCGCTGGCTGACAATTGGTGCGCTCAATCCGCGCGAGTGGGAGCCGATGATGGGCGCGCGATGGACACAGCGCGCGGGTCGCATTCGTGTGCGCGAGGCGGGCAGCGGATTTGGTGGGCGGTCGTTATGCCTTTCGAAACTGCCCAAGCCCAAGCTGCCCTACGAGCTGGAAGTGACCGTGAAGCTGGACGACGAGCGCGGCGCGGCCGGATTGGCTTTTGCGGCGGATGGCGGCCAGCGTCATTACGGGTTTTACCCTACCGCCGGCAAACTCCGGCTGACGCGGTTTGATGGCGAGACGGTTTTCACGTGGAAAATTTTGCAGGACATGGACGTGCCCGCGTACCGTCCCGGCGACTGGAACACCATCAAGGTGCGTCATGAAAAAGGGCTCATCAAGTGCTTCGTGAATGATCAGCTCGCATTTGATATGAAGGATGACGGGCTGGCTAACGGTCGCATTGGGCTGGCAAAGTTTCGGGATACGGAGGCAGAGTTTCGCGATTTTCGAGTGGGCAAAAAGCTCACCAGCCTTGCGCCCGCGCCGGCGCTGTTGGCCAAGCTCGAGCAAGCCGTGGCGGCCCTGAAACCAGTGGATGAGTTTGACGCCAAGACCGTTAATGAGCTGAAACCCAATGCGAATCTGAACAATGAGTTGCTCCGCAAGCGCGCCGACCTCCTAGAGGCGCAGGCTGGGCAACTGCGGCGACTGGCCAATCTTGTGCACGAACGCGCGGTGCAGGATGCGTTGCGGGCGGAATTCAAAAAGGATGATGCGAAGGTGAATTTGCTGCGTGCGGCGCTGCTTGTCGGCAAGCTGGATAATGCGGACATTGATCTGGCGCATTATGAAAAGGAGGTGGGCGAAATGGCGACGGAGATTCGCGCCAAGCTGCCGAAAGACGCCGATGCGGCTAAACGGCTGGCGGCACTTAGCAAGTACATGTTCGAAGAGAACGGCTACCACGGAAGCCGTGGTGATTATTACAATCGCGCAAATAGCTACCTCAATGAGGTCATCGATGATCGTGAAGGCATTCCGATTACGCTTTCGGTATTGTATATGGAACTGGCTCGGCGGCTGGACCTGAAGATGGCTGGCATCGGCTTGCCGGGGCATTTCGTGGTGGCGCAGCTGACGGAAGGCAAAGAGCCGCAACTCATTGATGTGTTTGAAAACGGCAAGCTAATCTCCCACAAAGATGCCGGAACCATCGTGCGTAATTTTGCCGGTGTGCCGTTGCGTGACGAGCATCTCGCGCCGGTGGACAATCGCGCCATCATTGTTCGTATGCTGCGCAACCTGATCGGCATCAGCAACGAAAACCAGCCCCCGGAAGTCGTGTTGCGCTACCTGAACACGCTCCTGCTGCTGCAGCCCGACTCACCGCAGGAACATCTCAATCGCGCGCTGATGTACATGCGCCTGAAGCAGAACGCAAAGGCCAAGGAAGACGTTCGCTGGCTGCTTGAAAATGATCCGCCGGGTTTCAATCGTGATCGATTGATGGATCTATTCCGGCGCCTTTAGGTTAACGCCGTTTATCAGACTTTGGTCTGCGTGGTCCCTTGATCTTCGTCATCAGGGATTTCCTTTTGCCGGTTACCCATTCCTTTTTAGTGAAATCGTAAGGAATTGCAAACAACTGATCTTGAGTGATATGAAAAACTGTAATCTCCGTAAACTTAGATTTTGGCGAGGGCAACTGAACAAAGTTAACTCCCCGATACTGGTTTACACTCGAGTAATGGTAATGGCCTCCCAGCACGAGGATTACATTGGATTCCCCAATCACTTCCACTAATTCATCCTTGTTGGTCATTGCATCATGGCAGAGATGAGTAAAAATCACCACGGGCATGTCTTTTGGCAGTTTAGCCAATTGGATCTTCAAATAACTCAGAGCCTCCTTGGTTAAAGGCTGGGCCGGCTTGCCCTTCGGGTCAAACTTTGACCATAAGCCGATGAAAGCAACTCCTCCTTTTTCAAAGGTATAACTCAAACCGCCATGTTTCTTTTTTAACCAATTAATCATGGTTGGAGAAAACGCCCGGCCCCCGTCATCATGATTGCCCAACACATCGTAGGCGGGGAATTTCAACTTATCATTCAGCAGTTCATCATAAGCCTTCATGGCTGCGTGAGTAGGCCATTCGGTGATATCCCCAGCCCCGATGACAAAACTGGGCTTGGAAACTTTACCGCCAATCTGCTCGGGCCAGCTAGCGCCCGGCATGGCATTCATGGCATCCACAAATGGCTTCAGAGCCGAAGTGTCTCCATTTGTTTTAGTATGCTGATCTGACCAGCCAAAAAATGTAAGCCCAAGCGGAGCAGCCCGCACTTCCGCATGGAGCAGGATAACTAATAAGAAGACTAGGGGCTTAAATTTCAAATAATCCCTAAGATCAAATCTCTGATAATTCCGTGAATTAACCCCGGTTACCAAACGCTTTATTCGCGTGCTTCAGGTGTGATCTGCAGCTCCACCTTTTTACCTTTGCGCATCACGGCGACCTTGGTGGGCTTGCCGATCTTAATGGAACCCAGCGCGCCTGTGTAGTCATAGATATTCTTGATGTCCTTGCCGTCGAGATGGACGACCACGTCGCCGGCCTTGATTCCAGCCTTGGCTGCGGGGCCGCCAGGGCGAACATCATTAATAAGCAGCCCTTTAACGTCTGCGGCGTAATCAGGAATGACGCCGGTGTAGGCTTTCAAGGCACCTCGTGAAGGTTGCGCGCCACGCTCCACCTTCACGTAGTCAGGCTTTTTCATGTCACCGGCGAGGTCCAGCAGCAACTGCCGCGTGAAGTTGGCGATGCGCTCCATGCCCTCGTAGTTGAGCGTGGGAGGATCATCCGTTGGCTTGTGGTAATCCTTGTGCGTTCCAGTGAAGAGCGCGATGGACGGCACGCCCTTGGGATAAATGGATGTGATATCCGTAGGCTGGTAAGGATCATCCTGCAGGCGGAGCGTGAAGCCGGCCACAACGTTGCGTTTTTCGATGAGCTTTTTCCAAACGCTGGATGTTCCCATGCCCTGAACAATGAGTCGGTTATCTTTCATGCGGCCGACCATGTCTAAATTGAGATAAGCGGCAACCTGCTTGAAGGGGATCAGCGGATTCTTGGCGTACTGCGCCGAGCCGAGCAGGCCAAGTTCTTCGCCGGTCCACCAACAAAAAATGATGCCGCGCTTGAAAAGCTTGGGATTATTTTTGCGCTGTTCCGTCAGCCAAGCAGCGAGTTCAAGCAAGGTAACCGTGCCAGAGCCGTTGTCATCAGCTCCGTTATGAATTCGCCCGGGATTGCCGCCCTTTGGATTGATGGATCCGTCATTGTAGCCGAGGTGATCGTAGTGCGCGCCGATCATGATGTATTCGGGATTGTCCGTCTCCACGCCGGGAGGCAGAACGGCGATGATGTTTTGATCCGGACGCGTCACCTTTTTCACGCCCGTTTGCAGACGAATTTTCACACCTGGCAAGGCAAAGCCCATCGGGTTGTGCGGATTGGCAGTGTCGAGCTTGTCCTGCGCCTGCTTGAGGTTGCCCTTGCCGGCAGCGGCGAGGATAGCGTCAGCGAGTTTGTGACTGCCGGACAACGCCATCACGCCAGAGCTGGCAGCACCGCGCACGTAATTAAGCGGAATGAGCTTGTTGGCGTTTTGCGAATTCGGACCGCTGACAATGATCACACCCTTAGCCTTGTGCGTGCGGGCGACGGTGGCTTTGCGGACGAGCGCCGCGCTGCGCATTAATGCCTGCCGCCGCTCGCCATCGACCTTTTCGGGCACATACCGTAGCACCAGCACAACCTTATTTGTGGCATCGAGGCCCGCGTAGGAATTGTAGCCCACGCCTGGCTTACCCGCGACAGAAAGGCCGTAGCCGCCAAAGACCACTTCAGCTTCCAGCTTGTTGTTGGAGGAAAACGACGTTGGGCTGAAATCTTTACCCAACTCAAACTTCGTTTCCTTGCCGTCTTTGTCGATGATGACCAGCTCGTTTTTACCCTTCTCCAGTTCCACACCGAACTTGATATCCACCTTGTGCGTGTATTCGCCATTCTTGCCGGCTGGCTTCAAGCCGAGATCCTTCATTTGCGCGATAATATAATTGCGGGCCTTCTCAATGCCTTTCGAGGCAGTGTCGCGACCTTCAAATTCATCCGACGCGATAATTTCAATTTGCTTGCGAATATCGGCCTGCGTGATGTCGGACGTCAGTTTTGTCACACCATCCTTCACGGTGCATTCCTGAGTCTCCGGTTCCTCAACCACCGCGGTTCCTGTTTTGCGCTTCGGCGCCTTGCCCAATGTAGCCAGCGCAGCGGCATGATCCCAGCGACCGAGGAAGAGTTGAGACATCTTGTTTTCGGTGCGGTTAGAGGTCCACAGCAGTTGTTTACCATTCGGCGAAAAGACCGGCAATCCGTCGAAACCATCGGTGTGCGTCACGCGAACGGGCTCGCGTTTGCCGGCGGCGTCAACCATGTACACCTCGAAATTCTCAAAACCGAGCTTGTTCGAGGCGAACAATACATACTCGCCGCTCGGATGATAGTACGGCGCCCAGGACATGGCCTTGAAATCGGTCAACCGACGCACGTCCGTGCCGTCGGTTTTCATAGTGAACACGTCGGCGGTGTCACCCTTTTCCGTGAATCGGCGCCAGATGATGCGCTTGCCGTCTGGCGAAAAGAACGGCCCACCATCGTAGCCCGGCGACCGCGTGAGGCGCTTCTGACCAGTGCCGTCGGCGTTCATGATGTAAATTTCGCCGAAGTAAGCGAGGTCATACTTGAGCTTTACCTTTTCCTTTTCGGTGAGGTCTTTGCGATTGTACGCATCGCGAATGGAGCAAAAGACAATCTTCTTTCCGTCCGGCGAATAGGCACCTTCGGCATCGTAACCCCGAGCAGTGGTCAGTCGCTTCACACCTTTGCCATTGCGATCAGCTACGCAAATGTCCATGCGCTCATCGTAATCCCACGAGTAACGCCGCGTCTTGCCCGATGCGCGGAAATCCAACTCGGCCTTTTGTTTCTTCATTGCCTCCGGGTCTGCGTGGGAGCTGGCAAAGAGCACCTCCTGCGTGCCCGGCCGGAAAAAGGCGCAAGTCGTCTTGCCGGTACCAGGCGAAACGCGATTCACGTCACCCGTTTCCAGGCTCATGACATAAATCTGATAAAACGGATTCCCCTTCTCACGCTCGCTTTGAAAAATGATGTTCTTGCCATCAGGCGAATAATAACCCTCGCCACTGCGCCGCCCCTCGAGGGTGAGCTGGCGAACGCGCGAAAGGAACTGCGCCTCACCTTCACGCTCACCGGCCGAAAGCTCTGTTGAGACCAACGCCAGCAAAAGACCGGCACAAAGAAAATATTTCGTTTTCATTGGATATCTAAATTGACCCGCTGTCTTCGCGGCTATTCATGCACAAACTTTCCCCTAACTAAAACAGCCCACAATCTCATTTCTTTTTGCCCAACAAAATGAGGCGCATCTTTTCCACAATCTCCGGGTTGGGCAATCCTTTCCGGTCCGTAACCATATAGACAAAGTTGTCCGCCATCGTTTCCTCCGGGTGAATGATGTACTTGGTGTTGCGGCCGATTTTCTCATGGAACCCCTCAGCCTGTTCGGGCTCCAGCAGAGTCAACCTGCCAGCCTTGTCCCGTGCCGCCTCGGAATGATCACAAGGGTTTAGCACAAGCAGGCGAAAAATCAGATAACGAAAAAAGGGGCCTCCCTTCTCCTCATCATACTTCGCCACGCGCGAATACAAAATGGGAGCCACTATCACCGGTTTGCCCTTATGCATCACTTCGATGACATGCCGATTAAAGGGCGCATCCGGGTTGGTCAGCTTACGGTCAGCCAATTGGCGGGGAAACTGCAAAGGTGCCGCCTTTGAAAACCCTACCACCGCATACAACTGGTCAGCCAACTGCGGATTTGCACGGCTCAGCACGTGAAACAATTCATGCAACAACAGTCGACGCAACTTGTCCTTGGGTTGTTCCAACCGTGAGACTGGAAATACAATCACATGGCCCCGAGTGTACGCCGCGCCCCCCTCCTCAGCACCGGTAGTCTTGACTAATCCAATGGTCTCTGGCCATGGCAGCCTGTAGCCCTTCAGTCGGCCACGCAAATCCCCAATACAATCAACGAGCTTGGCGTTTTCATCCGGACTCCAGTCTCTCACTTGTTTTCGCACATGATTCAAGTATTCCCCTTGCCCCACGGCGCGAGCCACGCGCAAGCGAGCGGAGCGGTCAATCGGACTAAGCGCTTTGACAAATTCATCCGCGCGACCAAGAAAGGCCATCCCCTCTTCTTGCGTCATGAACACAATCTTCACCCCCCGCGCCAAAGGCACGCCATCAGACGCCAATACCCCAAGCGCGCCAACCACCCACAGAAAACCCGCCAGAACGCGCGCCGTCATTTCACCTTTTCGATCCGGCCATACAGGTGCCCTCCCACCTTGCCGTGCTGCCAAGTGCCCGCATAACGCGCGCCATCAATCACCACGTGAGAACTGAACGTCCCCAAACCAATAATCTTCACATTGTCCATCGCGATCACCGGCTTGTCGCCCGCCCATTTTACTGGCAGAGGCATAGGCAGAGTCAGGTCCGTCTTGCCATATTTCACCCGCGCCTTGAACAACCACAAATCGCCTTTCTCCATCTTCTTGACGCTCAGGATCGTGTACTCCTCCCCCGAGGCACCACCCCGACCATCGATGGTGAAATGACCAACGAATTTCACGCCAGACAATTCCTTCTCGAACTTGGCAAACCGCGCCTTTTCATCCTCCGCCCGAGCACCGGTCACCATGGCAAGAATCAACCCCATCACAAACAACGTTTCGGCAAGTGGCTTCATGCAGGAAGTCTAGACCATCCATCGCGTGTTGGCAACGAGAGACAGCCTATCAACATCCCGTTGCACCCCCGGCCCCCTTCGATTACCCTCCTGCCGATGAGAACACGCACACTCCTCGTCACCTTGGCATTGACCGCCACTCTGGCCGCGGAAAACTGGCCGCGCTTTCGTGGCCCCAACGGAGCAGGTGTGTCTGCCGCCCCCATCCCCGTGCAGTGGAAACCAGACCAAATCAAATGGAAGACACCACTCCCCGGCGTGGGCCACGGCTCGCCCATCGTGTGGGAAGATCGCGTCTACCTCCTTTGCGCCAACGAGAACACTGGCCAACGAACCGCTGTGGGACTGAACACCAAGACTGGGAAAATCGTCTGGAAAAAATCTTTTACCGCCGACAAGCATCGCCACCACAAACAAAACAGCTTCGCCTCCACCACTCCCGCCGCGGATCACTCCGGCGTCTACTTCACCTGGGGCACCCCCGAGGCCCTTACGCTAATCGCCTTCAAACACGATGGCACAGTGATATGGAGGGCCAATCTTGGCCCCGTCAAGGGCGGTCACGGTTTTGGCGCCTCCCCCATTATTTTGGGAGACCTCGTTGTTTTAAACAATGACCAGGACGGAGACAGTTCCCTTATTGCCGTCGACAAGGCCAGTGGCGCCTTGAAATGGAAAACCCCGCGACAAAGCCAGCGCCTCACCTATTCTACACCGTGCCTCTACCAGGCACCCGGCCGCGACCCCGAATTAATCTTCACCAACTGGCACCACGGCATCACCGGCATTGATCCTGCCACCGGCAAGGTCAACTGGGAGAACGACGTCTTTGGCAAGCCCGCTAAGGAACGTGCCATCGGTTCCCCCATCATCGCCGGTGATCTGGTCATTGGCACCTGCGGATTTGTCACCAATCTCAAGCACGTCGTCGCCCTCCGCCCCAAGGGCGGACTCATGGAGGAAGCTTGGCGCATCGAGAAAAGTGTCCCGCATATCCCCACTCTCCTGTTGCTCGGAAAAAACCTTTTTCTCTGGAATGATCAGGGCGTTGTCACCTGCGCTGACGCCGCAACCGGCAAGGTGAAATGGACTGAGCGGGCCATTCGCAGCGGCCGATTCCTCGGCAGCCCCGTGGCCGCCAACGGCAAGATTTATTGCGCCGAAGCCAGCGGCAAAATAGTCGTCCTGCGGGGCGACGGTGAGTTTGGCCTGCTGGCTGAGAACGACTTGGACGACACCTGCCACACCACGCCCGCCATCTCCAACGGCATCATGTACATCCGCACCTACACACAACTGTTTGCCATCGGCAACTAGAACCGCAGATTACGAATTCGTCCTCGCGGACGATCCATATCCTCCACCGCCCGGCGTCTCCATGACCAACCGGTCACCCCGGCCCACCTTTAAACACACCGCGTAGTCCAACACCTCCGCATGCCCATCCGCCCGAACCATTGTTTGCCTCCCACGACTGCCCACTAATCCGCCCGCCAATCCCTCCGGCCCCTCATCCCGCCGCAACCCTAGCAGCGAGACGCTTAAAGGAGCCAAAAACTCAACCTCCCGCACCAACCCATCACCGCCCCGCCACTGGCCATCGCCGCCGCTCCCTTTGCGAAGGGCGAAACGCCACAGCCGAACTGGGAAACGCCATTCCAGAATTTCAGGATCGGTAATCGCCGTATTACTCATGTGTACATGCATTCCCGATCCTCCCTCACAACCGTCCGCAGCCCCCCCACCTCCACCGATGGTCTCATAATAACTCCGTCGCGAATCCCCCATAACCCAGTTGTTCATGGTTCCCTGCCCACACGCCGCCACGCCGAACGCCAGCAGCAACATATCCGCTAGACGCTGGCTCACTTCCACATTTCCACCGAATACCGCAGGAACGACCGCTGCATCTCCGCCAAAAACAGGGTTTAAAAAACACTGTGGCAAAACCACTTCCACCGGCTCCAGCAGTCCCTCGTTCAGAGGCATCTCCTCACCCACCAGCAGACGAAGTACATAAACCAACACACTTCGCACAATCGCGGGTGTCGCGTTTAAGCAACCTACATCCATCGCCGATGTCCCTGTAAAATCCACCACCATCCGTCCGTTCAAAACAGTCACCCGCACCTTCAGGACAGCCCCGTTGTCCAATTTCTGTTCCGATTGCAAATCCTTGCCCTCCCACTTGACCAGCCAACTATCAACCGCCGCTGCCGCACGCTGTCGGATTCGATCCATCTGCCCACACACCGTCTCCGCTCCAAACTCACCCACCACTCGGCGCCATGCTTGTTCTCCTCTTCGAATGGCGGCCACCTGCGCTTGAAGGTCCGCCAAGTTTTCCTCCAAGCATCGGGTCGGGAAACGCGCCTCGCGCAAGCAAGCCTCAAGTCCCACCCCGCACGCCTTTCCGCCCTTGAACAAATACTGTGGGGCAATGACCACCCCTTCCTCCTCCAGAACCCGCGCCTCCGGTGACATTGACCCCGGCACTATCCCGCCAATTTCGGCGTGGTGCGCCCGGTTCGCCACGTATCCCATAAGCACGCCCGCATCATCCATCACCGGCGCAATCAACGTCACATCCGGTAAATGTGACCCACCGAAGGCCGGATGATTCGTCACCGCCACATCGCCCGCCCCCAATTCAAGCCGCGCCGCAACCTCGCGCACACACAACCCAAGTGCCCCTAAGTGGACTGGAATGTGCGGCGCATTCACAATCAAGCGCCCCTTCGCATCAAGAAGAGCGCAGGAAAAATCCAATCGCTCCTTAATGTTTGTCGAAATTGCCGTACGCTCCAGTTGCGCCCCCATCTCCTCAACCACCGCCGTTAAACGATTCGTAAATATCTCATGCCCCGCCACTCGCAACTTCCCTTCCGAATGCCTCCCGTCTCCGCACCGTTCCAGCAGTAAGCTCCCTTCCGTACCCACCATCCCGCGCCAGCCGCAATCCACTACAAGCGTGCCAAATGCATCCGACACCACCGCCGGCCCCATCAACACGGCACCTTCACCCAAGTCATCCCGAGCATACACCGGCGTCTCCCGCCATTCACCCGCATGAAACGCCTGCACCACTCTCGACGCCTCCGTTTCCCGGCTCGCATTAAACCGCTCCTCTTCCAACGCCTCTTCCAGCGTGGACGCGATCACTCGCAACGAAACGACCTCGATCTCACGATCACTCGGCACATAACCAAACGTTTCCTGATACCGACCAAGGAACAGTTCCTTCACCTCATCCGTTCTGGCAAAGTCCACCTCCAGCACGGATTCCTGCCCGCCAAAGCGCATCAGGGCCGTCCGCCGCCGCACATCCACAGTACCCACGCCCTCCACGGTCAGTTCCGTCACCGCCTGTTGCCCCATCGCCTCACACATCCCCGACAATTCCCCTTCCGCTTCACTCCACGCCTTCAAGACCTGCGCCTCCGCAATACGTTCAACCCGCGCCTGCTCCAGTCCAAATGCGCTCAGCAAGCCGGCATCCGCTGGAAACAAAATCCGTTCCATCCCCAATAGCTCAGCCACCCCACAAGCATGTTGCCCGCCAGCACCCCCAAACGCCACCAACGCATGGTCCGTCACATCATATCCCTCCCTCACTGAAATCTTTCGAATCACGTTCGCCATCCGCTCATTCGCGATTTCCAGAAGCCCTTGAAGCACCTCTTCCCGGGTGCCTCCATGCAGCGCCTGCGCCGTGTTGAAAGCCGATTCCGAAGCCTTCGGATACACCGGCAAGTTGAATGTCTCCAAGTCCAGCCGCCCCAACAACAAATTCACATCTGTAATCGTCAACGGACCACCCGCGCCATAACAAGCCGGTCCCGGATGCGCCCCCGCGCTTTCTGGCCCAACCCGAAGCAATCCGTTGTCAGCCGAGCAAATGGATCCTCCACCCGCAGCCACCGTCTCAATTCGCAGCGCCGGCGCCATCAGCCTCGCACGGCCCACGGTGTGCGTTTCGCAGTAATTAAAATCCCCGTCAAACCGTGATACATCCGTGCTCGTCCCCCCCATGTCGAATGTCACCACACGGCTCAACCCCGCTCGACGCGCCACCGCTGCCGCGCCTACCACCCCCCCGGCCGGCCCACTCAAGAGACTGTCCTTGGCCTGATATTTCTCCCGCGACACAAGCCCGCCAGCACTCGTCATTACCCGCAACGTTCCATCCCCCAACGCTCCCTGTACAGCGTCCAGATATTCCCTCATCAATGGCCCCAGGTAGGCATCCACCACCACCGTCTCCGCCCGCGGCAGCACTTTGATGAATGGCGCCAATTCCGAGGAACACGCCACAAACTCAAACCCGCAATCCAGCAGGCACTCCTTCAAAGCCTGCTCATGCTCATCATTCCGATAACTGTGCAGCAGGCAAGTCGCCGCCACGCGCCTTCCTGCCGCCACTTGCTCCCGGGCCGCGCCTCGTGCAGATTCCAAATCCAAAGGCAACACCTCGTCGCCTCCCGGATCCATACGTCCGCCAACCTCTACCACCGCCGCATGCAAGGGCGCGGGCTTGGTAACATTCAGGGTGAACAAGTCCGGCCGGCGTTGATCCCCAATTCGAAGCAAATCCCCGAACCCTTCGGTGACGAAGAAAACGACTTCAGCCCCATTCTCCTCCAGAAGCGCATTCGTCCCCCGCGTGGTCGCCAGGCGCATCTGCACCGGTGGCAGCGCCTCGCCTTCCCCTACCCCGGTCAACTCACGCACTGCTTTCCCTGGTGCTTCATCCGAAGACAACAGTTTCCCTCTCCAGCGTCGCCCATCGGGTCCCACGCCCAGCGCGTCTGTGAATGTCCCCCCCGTGTCCACATGAATCCGCCAACTCCCCGGTGCATCGGCGGCCTGTTTTTCACGTGGCATCGCGCAAGGTGGCGTTTATTCCAAGGCCACGTCAATCACCTTGCCATCGCGCAGCCGAAACGTGGCGGACTGGAATCGTTTGTTGTTGCGCACGTCGTGAATTTGCAGCCCTCGATAGGTCCATGCCGCCGGCAATTCCACATCCGGCGTACCAAACGCAATCCTCAACATGGTCACCGGGTACCCCAAGTAGGCCTGGTCAATGGGCCGCTGCCCCGTTCCCACCGTCCACACCACCGACCGGCCCAGTGCCTTGGCGGCCACCGCCCCCACCTTGGGCGACCCATCCATGTTCCAGTTTGCCAAAACCCGCTGCTGGCCCGAGAAATCCCATTCCCGCCACTGCACCCGGTTGCCCGCGTTGTAAACCCCCTCGCTCTCCCGTTGCCCGTCCGCGTACCATGTCTTAACCGTGCCCGCCAAGCCCCCACTGCGGCAATTCCAAGTCATTTGCTTGGTCCCGTTCGCGTGCAATGACTGCCATTCACCCTCCCGTTTTCCCTTCACGTAACGTCCAAAAATTCTCTCACGTCCATTCGGATGCCATCCTTTCCACATTCCCTCCCTGAGCCCGTTCGCGTATTCCCCCTCCAGTTTTTCCATCCCGTTCGTGTGCCATTCATTCCAAATCCCGTGCCGATTTCCGTCCACGTAAATCCCCTGCATCAGCTTCCGCCCGTTCGCACCCCACGCTCGATGCACTCCCTCCGGCACTCCCTTCACCAGTTCCCCTTCATAAGCTTTCACTTCATTCGTGTGAAAATCCACCAGCAACCCACTGTATGCCTCTTGGCTGCCCTTCACAAACCACTGCCCTTCGTCTCCCTCGAACAATTCCGCACCCGATCCCAGCACTCCACCCTTCGCATCCCTTTTCTCAATCCTGTTAAAATCCGTCCTCTCCGTAATCTTTGCCAATGCATTTGTGTTCGCCTTGATTTCTGCCTGCCCACCCGTCGGGTCTTCCTCTCCCCCCCAATTACCCCAGATCCACTGCCCCACGATCAACAACAAGCAAACTGCCGCAGCCGCGTACAACTTTGTTGAAACCCCACCTTCCTCAGGCTCCAACTCGGGAACCCCGGTTTTTAATGGCACCGTTGACTTTTTTCCCGCACCACCTTCCGCCGCTTTCGCCGGCGCGGGCTTTGCCTTGGCCACCTCCGGCTTGCCACTCCGCTCCTCTTTGAGCGCGGCCTTCTCCGCCACCGGCCTTTCCCCCGGCCGCTTGGAGGCCGCCGGTGCCTTGGACTCTCCCGCGGGCACGGATTCATTCGAGACGCCCCAATCCCACGGATCCCCTGTCTTCAATTGCGAACTCTTGCCCACCATGCGAATCCATTCCGCCACCAAGTACGCCCTTTGCGGGCGGTTGCGTGGATCCTTCTCCAGACACCGCGCCACCAGCGTATCCACGTAACCCGGCACATCCCCGGGCAAGCCCAGCTTTTTGCGCCGCTCCGAAACTGTCTCCGGCTTTTCCTTCAGCGCCTGCTCCATGATGTCCCCGTCATGGAATGGCGTTTGCCCGGTCATCAGTTGAAAGATCGTCGTGCCCACCGAATAAATGTCATCCGTTGCCCGCGGTGGCTCATTGCGGATCTGCTGCGGGCTCATGTAATTCAACGTGCCGCTCACGTTATGCAGCAACATCGTCGTCTTCCATGTCTCCGACATCACCGCCGCAATGCCAAAATCCATCAGCCGCAGGTTGCCTGTCTCATCAACCATCAGGTTGCTCGGGTTCACATCCCGATGCGCAATGTGAAGCCGATGCGCATGTTCCAGACCGTCACAAAGCTGGGTCATGTAATTCTTGATCTTGTCCCACGTTAGAAAACCGCGTGCCGCCGCCTTGCCCACTTGCTCAAGATTCGTACCCTTCACATACTCCAGGGTAATGAAAGGCTGTTCCCCTTCCAGCTGCCAGAATTCATGCACATGAATAATGTTCGGGTGTCCAATCTGGCGCGTGCGCAACACCTCCCGTTGCAGCGCCGCTAGCATCTCCGGAGTCTGCGTCACCTGCGGTGCCATCAACTTGATCGCCACGGGCGCACTCAGGTTTAAATCCTGCGCCAGCCACACCACGCTCAACCCTCCCGTTCCCAGCTCCCGCACCAGCTCAAAGCGCCCCCCCGCCCAGCTTCATCCCCGCCTCTACCCTAGACCCCGCAGATGTGAACCCAGTCCCTCCGCCACCGAACTCCAGAAACATGTCCCCAATCTGGATTTTGTCAGAAACAGAAACCGCCACCCGCCCATGCACCCGCATGCCATTGACATAGGTTCCCGCCGTGCTTCTCAAGTCCTCCAGTTCCAGCCCCTCCCTGCCTTGATACAACTTTGCGTGATGACGCGAAACATACTGCGTGTTGATGGCAATCAGGTTATCCGGCGCCCGCCCAATCAGGAACTCCCCCTCCCCCACCAAGTGCTGCGCCAGAATATTCCCGGCGCCATCCTTGATCGTCACCTTGGTCGTGATAGTCGCCATGCCGGGAATCCCGCCGCGCCTTTTAACCAAGCTACAACAGCCGACGGAAAGTCGATCTACATATGACCCATCCCTTAAAATGTCCAGCCGCCCGCCCGTTGTCCGGGTTGACGCTGGCACATATTACACAGTCCCTCGAAGACACAAATCGGGAAAAGAAGAAAATGGTGGAGCCAAGGAGGATCGAACTCCTGACCTCGTGAATGCCATTCACGCGCTCTACCAACTGAGCTATGACCCCACGTGCGGGCGGGAGTATGCGAAAGGACCCGCAACGACGTCAAGGGATTCGTAGCGCAGGTTCCAAACCTGCGCTATCCGGTCTCATCCAATCGACCGCTTCAAAGTCCGAGCACTTTGCGACCTTCCTCGGTGATCATGGATTGATGCCAAGGCGGATCCCACACCACTTCCACATCGGCCTCTTCCACGCCGCCCAATTGCAGGATTTTGCCCTGCGCATCGGCCGCAATGGTCGGCCCCATACCACACCCTGGGGCGGTCAGGGTCATTTTCACCTGAACTCGATTGCCACCGCCGTCGATTTCCTCCACCACAGTATCGTAAACCAGCCCCAGATCCACGATGTTCACGGGAATCTCCGGATCAAAGCAGGTCTTCAACACTTCTGTGACCGCCTCGGAAGTCACGGGCCCATCCATTGCAGTCGCACTTTCAGGTATATTAAATCCCAGCGCGTCGGCGTCCTGCGCGCCGATGCGGTAAAGACCTGCCCCGGCGCGCACGGTGTATGTCCCGCCTAGTGTCTGAGTAATGTCAACCACGGCTCCCTTGCCCAAGGTGGCCTTGGTACCATCTGGAATTTGAATGGCCTCACAATCGCGGCTTAACTCTATCGTTTGCATGAATTAGTTGTGTTCAGGCGATAATGTCATGGACGACATGGCCGTGGACATCCGTCAACCTAAAGTCCCGCCCGGCATGCCGAAAGGTGAGCTTTTCGTGGTCAAACCCCATCAGGTGGAGAATGGTGGCGTGAAGGTCATGGACATGCATGACATTTTCGACCGCACGAAAGCCAAATTCATCGGTGGCACCATAGGCCATCCCGCCCCGCACACCGCCGCCGGCCAGCCACATGCTGAAGCCGTGGTGGTTATGGTCGCGACCATTCACCTTGCCGGCGTTGCTGCCGGGCTTGGGCAGCTCCACGGTCGGAGTGCGGCCAAATTCACCGCCCCACATCACCAGCGTATCTTCCAGCAATCCGCGTGACTTTAAATCAGACAACAACGCACCGATGGCCTGGTCGCATTCGCGGGCCAGGTTGCGATGGCCCGTCTCCAGATCGTCGTGCTGGTCCCATGGCTGGCTGTTCCCGTGCCACACCTGCACAAACCGCACACCACGCTCCACCAACCGGCGCGCGATTAGAATCTGCCTTGCCTGTATACCATCCCCGTAGGCACGCCGCACGTGTTCCGGCTCGCGATTGATGTTAAAGGCATCAGTGGCCTCCAACTGCATCCGATAGGCCAGTTCAAACGAGTGAATGCTAGCCTCAAGTTGGGATTCATTTTGCCGGGCCTTGGCATGGCGTTCGTTGATGCGCCGCAACAAGTCCAGTTGCCGGCGCTGTTCCTCCAGACTCATGCGTGGGTTGCGGATGTGCCGAATCAAATCCTCCACCTTGCGCTTGCGCGTGTCGATGTAGGTTCCCTGATATACGCCGGGCAGGAAGGAACACTGCCAATTCTGGGATTCCTGAATGGGATAGCCTGGGCACATGGCAATGAAGCCGGGCAGGTTTTGATTCTCCGTCCCCAAGCCGTAGGTGAGCCATGAGCCCATGCTTGGGCGCGTGAGGATGGATTCGCCGCAGTTCATCAGCATCAGCGATGGCTCGTGGTTGGGCACATCCGCGCGCATCGAGCGCAGCACACAAATATCATCCATATGCCTGGCCGTGTGCGGGAAAATCTCACTGACCGGCAAACCGCTTTGGCCATGACGGGCAAATTGGTACGGGCACGGAAATGCAGAGCCCGTTTTCCGTTCGGTTGGCAAATTCGGCATCGGCAACATTTTGCCGGCGAACTTTTGCAGCGACGGCTTGGGATCAAAGGTATCCACATGCGAAGGCCCCCCGTTCATGAACAGGTGGATGATTCGCTTGGCGCGCGGCCTGAAATGTGGCGCCTTGGGCAACAGCGGATTGCCTCGGGCCATCAAGTTGCCTAGCCCAAGCGCGCCCAAGCCCATGCCCGCGCGCGACAGAAATTCGCGGCGCGTATAACCAAGATGCTCAGGATTGAAGGGATGATGACCCACGGACAAAGGGTACTGACGAACGATCAGTCGATGAAGCGAAATTCGTTGGAAAGAAACAACACTTGCGCCAGTTGGGCAAAGGCTTCGCTTCGCTTTTCACTCGGCGCGCCATCGAGGTAAGCCATCGCGTCCCGCATTTCCCCAGCGGTGGGATTGCGCTGATGGATTTTTCGGTACAACAGTTTCACCTGTTTAGCTCCCAGCTCCCCCTGCCCATCCGCACTCTTTAAAAACTGCCCGGATTGACCCTGCAAGAACGGGCTGTTCATCAGGAACAACGCCTGCTGCGGCACGATATTCTCAAACCTTTCCGGACAATGGGCATCCGGACTGGCAAAATCGAAGGTACGGAAAACGTCCGGCAGATTTTGCCGATCAATAAAACCGTAAAGGGTGCGGCGCGGCGTCGTGGGATGTCTGGCAATATCTACCGGACGGCCGCCCACGGCTAAGTCCAGTTGGCCACTGGCCGACAGGATGCTGTCCCGCATGGCCTCGAAACTCAGCCGTTGACGCTTCATTTTCCAAAGGAGGGCATTGTCCGGATCCGTGCCCGCGCACTCAGAGCGATTCATACTGGATTGCTGATAGGTTGCGGACAGGAGAATCAAGCGGTGCAGTTTTTTGATCGACCAGCCCTCGGCCACGAAACGCGCCGCCAGCCAATCCAGCAACCGCGGATGCGTCGGCCGCTCGGCACGCAGACCGAAGTCGCTGGGCGTGGTTACTAGGCCGCGGCCAAAGTGATGCGCCCAAACGCGGTTCACCAATACCCGCGCGGTCAGCGGATTTTCTAGATGTGCGATGGCCTCGGCCAGTTCCAGACGGCCACTGCCCCGGGCAAACGGTTTGCGATCGGGCGCCAAATGCTTGAGAAATTGCCGGGGCACCTTGGGGCCACGATTGTGCCGACTGCCACGCACGTAGATGTAGGGCTCCACCGGGCGCGGCTTGTCATTCAGCACATGCGCGCGCGGCGGCGAGCCCGGATGTGTCGCCGCCAGTTTACCCAACTGGGAACGCATGGTCCGCAACTGGTTCCGTTTTCCAAAAAGCAAGCTGTTGGGGTCGCCCTCACCCAGATTTTCCGGAACCGTGGCCGGTGTGCCGGGACCCAGCACAACCAAGCGAATCGCCTCCCAATTGGCATCAGGCAGCCCCTCGGCATCAGGGTGTTTTTTGCGGAGCTCATTCCAGCGCTTCTCCGATTCCTTGAAAAGCGCAGAGTATAGTGCCGCCAAGTCCTTTCCCGCCGCGGCATTTGCCACCAAAGGATTGCCGCCCTCCTTTGCTCCAAACCACTTCAGAAAAACGGGGTGCTTTTCCGCTTTCCACCTCACCAGTGCGCGCTGCCAGTTGCGAAAGGCGATGGCATTCAGCTTCCGCTGGGTCAGCCATGTATCGAGTGCCTTGCCGGTCAATTTTTTACGCGCGACCTCACGAACCGCCTGCATATATTCACCCGCCCGGCGGCGTAGTTCCGCGCGCCCCTTGGCGTATGTCTCCCGGCGAAAGGCCTCAATGGCGGCCTCGCGTCCGGCTTTTTCCTTAAGATACTCCGCGTGGCGTGGGGACGGCGGACCACCCAGTTTCGGCAAATCTTCCGGCTCCATGCTGCTGGCAAAAACGCCGTGCAGCGAATAGTAATCCGCCGTTGGCACTGGGTCATATTTGTGATCGTGACAGCGTGCACAGGTGACGGTCAATCCCATGAAGCCGCGCGTAACGACGTCGATGCGATCGTCGATGATATCATCCTGCCTGTTCAAAAACCGGCGACCCAAGGTCAGGAAACCCATCGCCGCTAGCGCACGCTTGTCATCACCCAAGTTCAGGTGATCCGCCGCAATCTGCTCGAGAATAAACCGATTGAACGGCAGGTCTTCATTAAAGGACCGTACAACATAATCGCGGTAGGTGTACGAGTAGGGGTATCGCCGGTCCACACCCACGCCCACGTAGCCCTTGTTGTCCGCGTAACGCGCGACATCCAGCCAATGCCGCCCCCAGTGCTCGCCGTAGTGCGGGGAGGCCAGCAGGCGATCCACCAACCGCGGCCAGGCATCGGGCGCCTTGTCCGCCTCAAAACGACGCACATTATCAAAGGTGGGCGGAAGACCAGTGAGCCCCAGCGTCGCCCGGCGGATGAGTGCATGGCGTTCAGCCCGCGGCGAAGGCGACCAGCCGCGTGATTCCAATCGTGCCAGCACAAACCGATCCACCGGCGTACGCACCCATTTGCCTCCCTGTACCGATGGCAGGGGTGGTTCTTTAACTGGCTGAAACGCCCAGTGGGTCCGGACCTTTTCCGGCGGCGACAATGGCGGTGAATGCGCGCCCCATGCAAAAGTGGAAAGCAACAGGCAGCCACCCGCGACAGCTGGACCACCCATACTCACTTTCGCTCGAATCGAGGACGCACCGTCAAACCGCGAATAGTCACACCCCCCGGCACTGCGTTGATTGAACCACTATCGAGTCGAAAAACCCTCACGTCACCAGCCGCTCCCGGCTCCACTGCCTGTTCCACCAGCGTATTCCAAAGCGCGCCCTCCACCGCTCCCTGCAACCGCTGAACGCCGCCACTGCGCGGGCTGGGCTGGCTTTGCGGGTTCAACCGTTGTTGAAGCCTTTGCTCAACCCATTTGATTGTGCCCTTCAGCTTCGTGTCATCCGCAAACTTGTCCTTATACGCCTGCAACAAGGTCAACTTACGCTGTGTAGCCTCCTTGGTACCGTTGTTGTAGGCCAAGTTGCTGATCGCGTTGCGCCGAAGGCTCGCCAAACCTGTCTCCTCCATGATCTTACGAAACATCGCCTCCGCCCCGGCGTCTGTGCCCACATACCGGAGCACATGATAGGTCAGCGTACTCACGTAACGCGGATCGAGCCTTTCGTCCTGACATGCCGCCGCCAACACCGGGACCGCCCGGGCTCCCAGTGTTCGGTTCAGATAACCCACCACATCCGTATCCACCCGGCCATCCTCGCGCACAATCAAGTACTGCGCCACCTCCACAAAAGTTTCATCCTTATACTTGGTCAACAAGCCAAAGAGATACTTACGATTATAGTAGTCCAGCTTACCCGGCCCCGCGACCTTTGGAGGATCCGCCAGCAAGTCATGCGTCACCGTCAATACCTTGTCGCTGTACTTGGGTCCCGACATTTCCTCCAGCAGACGATCCAGCGTGGCCACCTCAATGCCTCGAGCCGTTGTATCCAGCGCCCGCAACAGCGCCCCCTCAGCGTGTCCGTCCCCGATCCGGGCCAGCACCTCAAACAACCCCATCCGCAACGAAACCGGCAACGCAAATTCCGTGTTCATCGTGTATTGCGCCCGGCCGTTGTACGACCACTGGACCTTTTTCGACTGGCCTTCACCCGCCGGCTTGGATTGATTGGAGACGTAACGATAGGTCGGCCCCGTGATGCCGTACTCGATATCCTTGTTCTCTTCCAGAAACGCCCCAATCGGCAACACCGCATCCGGCCCTACGTTCACCAAGGACTCCAGCAGAAAAATGACCCGGCGCGTATCCAGCGTCTTCGTTTCCCCAGATAGCGCCAAGGCCTTCAACTCCGCCAGCACCGCATCCGCCAAGCCCCTAACGGCCACGCCTTCCAGCCCCAGCTTCTCCTCCACCTCGCGCACCCGCTTCACCAGTCCACGCGTTTTCTCCACCTGTCGCTCCCGAGCCGGCGCCTCATGCTTCTCAAGCCGCTCCCGCGCCGTTCGCGGTTTCCCCGGCCCCGCCGGCTGATTGCATCCAGCCACCAACAACGCACACCCCATCAAAACAAATTTTTCCATACTGAACTTCACAACCCTTCGACGCCAAGCATCCCTTATTTCCTCACACCCGCAACCCAAAATTTATCCCACCCCACCGTTTTTAACTTACAAAGATTCCTACCAAACAACCCAAGCATCCCGCACGACCCCAAATTTCCTTGCCCCGCAAATCCGCCAGCGGCTACGGTGCCCGACGCGCCAGTGTAGCTCAGTTGGTAGAGCAATGGTTTCGTAAACCATAGGTCACCGGTTCGAGTCCGGTCACTGGCTCCAGTTTTCAACCGCACCGCGCCATGAAAACGCTTTCCACTCTTACTGCCCTTTTTTGCTTCGCAAACATCCTGCACGCCGCCGCACCCAAGTCGCCCGATCCACGTATTGTGGTTGAACTGGTGAGCGAGGCGCCAGACATCGTGACGCCCACCGGCCTAGGAGTAGATGGCCAAGGCCGCGTGATTGTCATCGAGAGCCACACGCATTTCCGGCCGAAGGATTACGACGGCCCCGAGCGTGACCGCGTGCTGATGTTTACAATGAACGAAAACGGCAAGGCCAAACGCTCCATTTTTTTCGAGGGCCTCAATATGGGCATGGATGTTGCCGTCGGCCACGATGGCTGGGTTTACCTTGCTGAGCGTAGCCGCATTCTGCGCGTGAAGGACACCACCGGTAACGGCAGGGCAAACAAGACCGAGGATGTCATCGTGATGAAAACCACCGGCACCTATCCCCACAATGGCCTCAGCGGTCTGTGTTTTGATGGGGAAGGAAATCTCGTTTTTGGCCTCGGCGAGAACCTTGGCCATCCTTACACGATGACCGGCCGTGATGGCCGGAAGATTGAGGGTGCCAAGGGTATCGGCGGAGGCGTGTTTCGCTGCACCGCAGAGGGCAACAAACTTGAACAAATCGCGCGTGGCTTCTGGAATCCATTCGGTGTTTGCGTGGATAATTGGGGCCGCATTTTCGCCGTGGACAACGATCCCGGCAACAGTCCCCCCTGTCGATTGCTGCATGTGGTCCAAGACGGCGATTACGGTTATCGCTACAAGTACGGCCGCCGCGGCATCCATCCATTTCTGGCCTGGGATGGCGAACTTATCGGCACACTCCCAATGGTTCACGGCACAGGCGAAGGCCCTTGTGAGATAATCCAGTTTGATTCCTCCATCTTCCCCGGAGAATATCGTGGCCGCCTTCTGGTCACCTCATGGGGGGACCATCGTGTCGAGATGTATTCGCTCAAGCGCAAGGGCGCTTCCGTTGCCGCCAACATGTCCCCTCTCGTGCAAGGCGATGACTCCTTCCGCCCCGTCGGCCTCGCCATGGCCCCCAATGGCCACCTGTATCTCAGCGATTGGGGTAGCAGTTCCTACAACCTCAACAAGAAAGGCCGGCTCTGGCGCATTCGGCCAGTGAAAGATTTTAAGGCAAAACCGCTGGTTGAACCATTGCACGTGGCACATGACCGACAACGACTGCGGACCCTTGCAGAATCCAAAATCTCAAAGCCGGACGATCTTGACGCTCTGATAAACACAGCTGCAACAAACACAGACCCTTTCATGCGCCACGCTGCCTTGAAAGGCCTCAGCCGAGGGCTGGCCGGGGCAGACTTCAATCTGCTGGAAGCCGCCAGTCTCACTGCTCGCCAAAAGGCTGCGCTATTTTTCGCCAATCGCTCCAAGTACGGGCCTATCCTAAAGGGCCGACTCTCCCCGGATTCGGAACCGCGCGAGGTGCTGTTCGAGTATGCGCGCTGGATTGCCGACACCAAGCAACTGACCGCGCGGGAGGAGATTGAGGCTCATTTGCACCGTGGCCCGGCTGGCTACAGCCTCTTTCGGGCCTATCTGGCCTGCCTCGATGAATTGGATAGCCGAGCCAACCCGGATCGCTTCAACGAAAAATACGCACTGCCATTGCTGCAAAAGAAAGACACAAACGACGCCCTCCGCGCCAACCTGCTCCGCTATTTTCCCTCCAAGCACAGGGTCATCGATTCTAGAAAACTCGTTGCTTGGCTCAACACCGGAAACATGGCCCTGCGCCGCGAGGCGATTTGGAAAATGCGCGCGCATTACGACGAACATTCGCACATGGCCTTGCGCCAACTGGCCTTAAATCCAAAAGAACCCCTCCCTCTTCGCGCTGCTGCCACGGCAGTGATGGGCACAAGCACTTCACCCGACACCGACACCTTGATGGAAATTGCCCAGCTCAAGGAACCCTCCCTCCGCACCGAAGCCATGCGCAGCCTTATCGGCGCACATCACGAGGTGAATACAGAAAGGAAACTGGCAGCATACAACACGCCCCTCGCCAACCGTGCCTTGGGCAAACCTTTCCAAAAAAACCCGCCTGACACAAAGAATACCGCCGCCTGGCTAAAGCGTTTGGATTCTCTCCCGGGAAAAGCCAGCCCTGCCGCAGGGGAACGCATTTTCCATCACACCAAAATTGCCACCTGCGGCAAGTGCCACCAAGTCAACGAACGCGGCATCCGCGTTGGACCAGACCTCACGCATATTGGACGGGGCATGTCACGCGAGCGATTATTGGAATCCATCCTGCAGCCGAACAAGGAGATTTCGCCCTACCTGCGCACGTGGGTAATTACCATGGATGACGGAAAAGTACACAGCGGTATTGCCATGCGCCGTGGAGGCAATGCGGAGGTTTATCTCGGCATTGACGGCCGGGAAACCCGCCTCGATAAACGGCGCATTAAATCAAAAATTGAAAGCAACCATTCCCTCATGCCAACCGGTCTCGCCCTCACCCTCACCCCCGGCGAACTCCGTGATTTGCTCGCCTTCCTGCTGACGGACCGCTGATTGGCCGGACGCACACTCGGCTTGCCCTCACTGTCCTCGGCGATACAATCCGCCCATGTTCGCCCGCTTAGTCGCTCTCTTTCTGGCTGTCACCTTTTCCGCCCAAGCCGCCCCAGACTGGATCTGGGCCAAACACAAGACCCCATTTAAGAATGTCACCCTAAGCCATCAATTCGAGGTGCCGGCAAAACCCAAATCTGCCAAGCTGCGCCTCATTGCGGATGGCACGGTACTGCGCTTGAACATCAACGGCAAACCTGTCGCCATCGCCGAGCCCTTCGGCCCCGTGGTTGAAATTGATGCCCTCCACCACCTTAAGGCCGGCCCCAATCAAATTACCTTGTCCGGGAAAGCCGTCACGGGAATTGCCGCTGCAGCCTTGCACTTGAAAATTGAAATGGCCAACGGCAAGGCCATCACCATCGCCACCTCGCCCGCATGGAAAACCGCCAAACCCGAGGCCAAGATTTTTTCCACGGGTGACTTGGGAGTGGAACATTGGTGGAACCTGCCTCCCCTGGTGATTGATGAGGCGGATGACTACACGCAATGGAAACGCGCCAGCAATGCCAAGGCCGGCACTGACCCGACAACTTTTCAGCTGTTGCCGGGATTCAAGGCCGCGTTACTTCGCTCTGCACAGCCTGACGAAAACTCATGGGTGAGCATCGCCTTTGATCCCGAAGGCCGGATCACCGTGGGTCGCGAGGACAAGGGGCTCCTTCGCTACACCTTGTCCGCCAGCCGCGAAAAGGTCATCCGCGCGGAATCCATCAATGACGACCTTCGCGAATGCCGCGGCCTGCTCTACGCCCACGGCAGCCTCTACGCCAGCGCCAACAACTCGAAAGGGCTTTACCGTCTCCGCGACACGGATGGCGACGGGGCTTTTGATGAGAAAAAACTCCTGCACACCAGCAACGGCGGTGTGGGCCATGGCCGCAACGACTTGGCGCTGGGACCGGATGGCAAAATCTATGTCATCCACGGTGATTCCATTCAACTGCCCAAGGTGGCAGACCGGATGTCGCCCGTGCGGAGAAAATATCAACCCTTCCGCATGAACGAAGGTCACGTGTTGCGAATGGATGCGGACGGTTCCAACAAGGAAATTTTTTGTGGCGGTTTGCGCAACCCCTACGGCATAGCCTTCAATACCGATGGCGAAGCCTTTACCTATGATGCAGACGCGGAGTTCGACATGGGCACGCCATGGTATCGCCCCACACAGGTCAAACACCTGACCAGTGGCGCGGATTTTGGATGGCGGGCGGTGACCGGTAGTTGGCCATCCTACTTTCCTGATCATCCGGACAACACCCAGCCCACACTCGACATCGGTAAAGGCTCGCCCACAGGCGTGAAGTTTGGCACGGGCAGCCATTTCCCCACCAAATACCAAAAGGCGCTATTTATTCTGGACTGGACCTACGGCCGCATCCTCGCCGTGCATCTGCGCCCGCGCGGCAGCACTTATATGGGGGCCGCGGAGGTATTCCTGCGCGGACAACCCTTGAATGTCACCGACCTTGACTTTGGTCCGGACGGAGCCATGTACTTTGTAACCGGCGGACGCAAAACTCAAAGCGCCTTGTACCGGGTGACATACACAGGCCCCAGCACACAACCGCGAGCGGCAACCCCCCAAGAATCCGCCCGCGCCAAGCAGGCCGAAGCATTCCGCAAAGCCCGCCGGCAAGCCGAACAGTTTCACGGCAAAAAAAGATTCACATATCAACCGGATCACCCCGATCCCCGCGTTCGCCACGCGTGGCGGATCACCTTTGAACATGCGGGCAAACAGGTCTTGACCGGGCCCAAGCCCAACTTCGCGAATCTCACCGCCGAAGCCAACCTGCTTGGAGACCAGGCCAAATTAAAGTTGATTAAGGATTGGCCTTCGCTGCTTCCCTCCGAGCAACTGGCCTATATTGACCTGATTCGTCGGGGCGTGGAACGCGGCGCCTTCACATCAAGGCACGCCTCCGCCATCCAGAAAAATCTACAGCCGCACTTCCCCAACACATCCCCTTCCGTCAATCAGGCCCTTGCGCCGCTGCTCATTCAGCTAAACCCAGCCCAAGCCGTACCTCAAACCGTAAAGCTGCTAGACGCGAGCAGCAATCAACGCGAACGCATCCACTACCTCTACCACCTCCGCCACGCAAAGACTGGTTGGTCGCCCGAATCACGCCGCACTTTTTTCCGCATCCTCGGCACCTACGACACTTTTCTCGGCGGACGTGGCCTGCCACAGGCTCTGGGCAAAATTCGCACCGAGGCTGAAGCCACCTTGACCGACGGAGAGAAAAGGCAGCTGGCTGATATCATCAAACAAAAACCTCAACTCCCCCCTCTGCCCGACTTAACGGGGCGGACCCTAGTTAAGCAATGGGTACCCGCAGACTTTAATGGTGTGCTTGATTTCGATGCCGAAAAACGGGACTTGGCGAATGGCAAGAAGATGTTTGCCGTGGCAATGTGCAGCCGGTGCCATCGGCACGGACGCGAGGGATACCCCATCGGCCCAGACCTCACCCACGTGGCCAGCCGGTTCGGGCGCGCTGATCTTCTGGCGGAAATCCTCGAGCCTTCCAAGACCATCGCGGAAAATTATCAAACCACCATCCTACACCTGAAAGATGGCCGCCAACTCGCCGGCCAAATCATCCCCAACCTTGACTACCGGGCACCCACGCTGCAGCTTGCGGAAAACCCGCTGCACCCGGACAAAATCACCAGAATTCCCAAGGAACAAATTACCCACCGACGCCATTCGGAGACATCCCTAATGCCCCCGGGCCTGGTGAACCTGCTGACCAAAGAGGAAATCCTGAATCTGTTGGCCTGGCTGGAAAGCGGCCGTTGATCAAGGCTGGGTGCGAATGGCCTTGGTGGTGGCATTCACGTCGCCAACACTCCGGAGACGAACCGTATGGTTGCCACTGGAAGCAATCCAAGCCGCCGGAACATTCGCACTGGAAATGATGATCTGCGTCCCATCCGCACTAAACGAAATGCCAGTCGGGGGAGCACTGGGATTGATCTGGACCGTCCCCCCACTGACTTCTGTGAATCCCGCACCTTCACCTTCCCCAAAATAAATCGTGGCCACACCCCGGAATCCTTCCCCATGCAGGTACAGATCCCCGTCACTCTTGTCATAGGTGCCGTTGACATCCACAACTCCAGGTTGATCCGCATTAAACCCACCGCCGGCAAAGGGAGATCCCGCAAAGGCCGGGCTGGCGGACAAGGAAAATGCGGAGGTGATCGGCAGAGTGGCTTGTCCAAACGGAGTAGTCAGCTTTAAGCGGCGGCTCGCTGCGGAAACAGAATCCAGCAAATGACCGGCGCTAGCCCAACCAGTGGCGTTGGCAGACACGGTAACGGCGGTAGCGTTATGGAGCAAAACACCCGCACCCGGCACAAGTGCCGGCAACCCGGCAATGGGATTACCCGCAGCATCCACAATGTCCACACGCGAAAGATGCCCCAATCTCTCCGCGCCGGTAATTTCAAGCGCCTCCGCATCACGCCTCCAATTGTCGGCCAAACTCAATGCCCCCAGCGTACCCATCGACGGTGGCGCCCCTACATAAAATCGGCTGGCCATGGGACTGTGGGCGCTGTCGCGCGCACTCTCAAGGCGGATAATTCGCCGCGAGGAATTACCATCCGTGTCGGCCGCAGCCCCCACCTGAAGCAGGCGCGAGTCTAGGGCAATGGCCGCATCACTCACCGTGACACCCGGCGACGGAAGACCGATGGATATCCGTGACTGGGCCGTGTCATTGGCATCAGTAAACACAATGCGCCCCACAGATTTAAATCCGGAACCCGACAGGTAAAGCGTATCACCATGCTCCTTGTCACGATTGAAATAGCCAGGCGCGGTGAATACGCCGAGCCCATCAATTCGCGGCTGGGTGTTCACGGCAAAAGCCAGAGTAGCGTTCAGGTCCGTGTTACCAACCGCGTTGTAAATCTTGAACGCACGGCGCGCCGTACCGTTGGTGTCCGCATCAGCATAGGGAATGACACCGGCGCTCAACTGAATGCGGGTGCCGTTGTCATCGATCGATACACCGGGCGCAGGCAATTGAATAAAGACGGGATTAGTAAACGAACTTCCATCCTCATGGACAACCTCAATAACCCGGACGGTATTGAGCGCTGTGCCATTGATCTCCACCACTCGATCACGCTTGAATGTACCAGTGGCAAGAATGTCCTCCCATGTGTTGTCCTCCTGTAATTGTGACAACGTGTTGATAACCGGCCTAGAGGTGATGGCGGTGAAAAGCGGACTGGTGGCCAGACTAAGGTGCTTGGCGCTGTCCTGCACGCTGGGCCCCACCTTGCGGGCTACACGCAGACGGCGACCGGAGCCATCAGCAAATGCGGTGATGGAGTCTGGGCGCAGTTCCGCGAGAGAATCGGAAATGACCTCGATGGTTGCGGCCCGGGGTTGCCCGGTCGAGATTCCATTGTCGGACGTGCCATTGTCGTCGACGGCCGAGCCCTCAGAATCATCAACCCGCAGGTAAGCAATCCGCGTCTCACCCGCGGTGCGGCTTAAAAAGCCGTATCCCCGCAGCGTCAATGCTTGGGCCCTGTCCATCACGATATTGTCCGCGTTGGTACCGGTGATGACCGGCGGTCCTGTCTCGATTTTGAATTTTTGCGGCCCCTTGTTGCCGGGTCCCACGGTATTCCATGCCCGCACCTCCAAGGCCGCGCCTTCTGCAGCATTGCTGAGCACGCCCGGCGGAATGTCAATTTGGTTACCTGAGACAATGTAGTCCGAGACCTCCACCAATGTTTGCAAAACCACGTCCCCGGACAAAATCTCGATCCCTTTTACCGAGCCTAAATTATTACCGATGAGAGTGAGGGTTTCCCGCGTACGCACGAGGGTTTTCGCCTCGATTGGGTTGCTGCCGCCATCATCGGAAACCATGGTGATAACCGGGGGCTCAGTAACGGGCGTAATTTCATTCAACGGCTGCCACGCCTGGCCATCTGTCGGAAAGGTTACGATGTCGTTCGGGCCAGGCCCGCGTATCCAGCCCCAAAAGGTTTGCAGCTTGTCCAGATTGCCCACCACGCTGTTCTCACCACTCCAGACCACTTCATAGTCCTGGATCAATCGATTGAACCGCCACGTGATGGGTTGAGTCCCAGGCAAACCGATGATGCCCGGCCCCACGCGGTTGGTCAGGGAGGACACCGGCACGAAGCCCGGCTGCAGAAAGGCATTATTGGACCAGCCGTTGGTAGTGGTGCGGTCGAACGCAATGGGCACCCCGTTCGTCCAGCCGACATCATCGGCCATGATTAAAATATCTGGAATATTGACTGTCCGGCCAATCTTTTGGGTGAAAAGTTGGTGGGTGGAGGGCAGAAAATGAGCACTGGCACCGGACGCAGTTTGCCGGAGCCCTCCCACGTTGTTCGCGTTGGTACTGACGAATGTATCAGTCCAGATGTAGTTGGTCTCAATGAAAAAGGTGCCAAGCAGTGAATCAAAGGGGCGGTAATGAAACTGAATCCGGTCCACGCCCGGCCGCATGGCGCGAGCAACCAGAACTACATTGGTGGCGGTTGTTCCAGGGTAACCCAGAATAGGCATTCCGCGCAGCCGGCTGGTCAGCGGAAAATTGAAAGGCCGCGACCCCGACAATGTCGCACCGCGTGGAAACGCAGGGAGAATACCACCGTTGGCGTTTGGAAAATGGCGAGCATCGGACGGGGCCAGAAACTGCGCCGGCTCAACCAGCGTCACGCTGAGATCCAAATCCTCAAAGGAAAAATTATTGGAGGCGTAGAGGTATTTCAAGCCACCGGCGTCATCGTATGTCAATGCATGACGCGGCTGGTACTGGCCACCCATGGCGTTTGCACCATCGTAATAAACGCCAAAATTGAAGCGAGTGGGAGTATCGGTCCAGTAAAGCGCCGTGCTGCCGTAAAAAGCATCGGGAATGGCGGCAACGGAAGACCAGGCAGCAGCACTGGTGTCGGTTGTGAATTCTTCCATGTCGGCAATGGTAAAGGCTGGCAGTGTGCCAACGGAGTTTGTGGCCGCATCATGAACCAACCGATAGCTGTATTTGACGCCATTGACGATGTTCGTCTCTTCGTGTGTCACAGGATCGTAATTACGTTGCAAGACACTGAAGATCAGCCGACTGCTCGTTTGGTTGGTGCGCACGCCGGTGATACTGAAGGCGTGGCGGTGAGGGTTGCCGAGGCCCAGTTGGTTCACCAGCATGCCGAGGGCCAACGACCTGATGTCAATGATTTGACGATTGCGCGCGGTGGTATTTTCCCAGTATGTGGCGTGATTGCCGGCAAAGCCGTGGCGTGCCAAGTCCAACCCGCTCATGCCGCTATAGTCTTCATTGTGAAAGAAGTCGTTTATGACATCGAACGACTCCTGCACAGCCGCAAGGCCTTCCAAGCCAAAGTAGGTCACAAAACTGGCATCAAATGAGTAGACAAGTTGCGGAATGTTCCAGCGAAAAAACCGCCTTATATCCTTTGGCCCGCCGAACTCGGCGGTGTAATTGAAATTGTGGCCACTGGGTGGATTGGCCTCGCGCGGATCGGGCGGCCCCATGAGCACGAAGCCACGCCCAAGCCAAGGCACGCCCAACAAGAACAGTGCAGCCAAGACTCGTAGCCATCGCGCGTTGCGCACAAAGGCTGTTGTTTGTGTGGTCAATCTGCCCAGAAGCAGCCGGACAACGGCCGTGCTCCCCTCACCTCCCTAAGCAGATTGTGAACAAGTAGGGAACAAATCCAACGCCAAGTTGCCCACAGCCAGTGGACAAACTCGGGACAAAATCAAGGTGCCCCAGTTCCCGAGGCCATCTGGTTTTCCAGTTGGCTGGCCATTCTCTCCGCCTTCTCCACTTGTTCGGGCGTGAGTTGTTCTTTCAGGAATTGGATGTTGTTAAGGGGCGCTTCATCCCCGCGACTCACTCCAATCAGCCACCAAGCATAAGCCAACAGGTCATCCTCTGGCGCACCATCCCCGGCATCGTACAGGACACCTATAAAATTTGGTGCCTCCTTGTGCCCGCCCCAAGCGGATTTCAGGTACCACTTCAGGGCCTCAGCGTCGTTCTCCGGCGTCCCCTCCCCGTTGTCATGCATGTAACCCAAGTTGAACTGCGCCATGGATTCGCCCTGCTCCGCCGCCCTGCGATACCACCGGATAGCCACGGCGTTGTCTTCCGGCACTCCCTCGCCATTATCGTACATCAAACCCAGCGTCGACTGGGCCCCCGAATTGCCCTGCTTCGCCGCCTTGGTCAGCCACTCCACCGCCTTGCCATAATCACGTGGAAGCGCTTCACCGTTGTAGTACATGTACCCCAGATTGAACTGAGCCCGGGGTTCATTCTGAGCAGCCGCGAGCCGATACCATTTGAGCGCTTTCTGGATGTCTCTGGCAACGCCCTTACCGAGAGCGTAATTGTCCGCGGTGTCTGTCTGCGCTACGGCATCGCCCGACTCCGCCTTGGCCCTTATCCGATCAAAATCTGAATCTGAAGAAACCAGCTTGCCCGCACCTCCCCCCAACGCCGGACCGGGTTGTGGGGTCACTGGCTGCGGGGATTCCTTGGCCGTGGAGTCACCGGAATGGCCACAGGAAATTTGCAGGCCCACGCACATCCAAAAAACAACTGTCGCGAACTTGGTCAAAATCCGCCAGCCGGCCACCGTCAACCGTCCACCCCGGCTGCGATATTCATCAGCCAGCACAAATCACGGCTGGGCAATCGCCGGGCGCGGCATCGGAGCCGGCATACCAACTACGCCCGGTGGCATGACAGCCGGGCCAACCGCACCACCGCCACCTGTTGCAGGCGTACCGCCACCGCCCGTTGCGGGCGTGCCGCCGCCTGTCGGTGGGCCGGTTACCACGGGAGTAACAGGAACACCGGGGCCCCCACCAACACCGCCTCCACCCGTTGAAGGCGCAGGAGCCGCATAACCACCTCCACCGCGATAACCGCGCATGGAAAGTCGAACCTGACGGTTGGTAATCCTTGCCGGCGCGCCGAGCCAACTGCCCGTGCCGCCAGCCCCGAGATTAAAACGAAACTTCCGGGCGATACAACTCAGCCGCCCGCCAATCGAAACGGAGCCACCCCCCAATGAGGGACCACCTCCACCAATCGAGGGAATGACCGGCCCCGTCGGTGCCGGACCGCCTCCACCAGTTCCACCTGTTCCACCAGTTCCACCTGTTCCACCAGTTCCACCTGTCGGCGGTCCCGGAGGCGGAGCTTGCGCCATCAATCCCCCGGTCAAAATAACCAACGCGGTCGCAAACAGTAACTCTTTGATCGTGTTCATAATTGATTCCTAATTTTTACAACGTAAATCACGGTATCGCCTTGGGCGCAGTTGGCGCTCCACCTCCTGGTGGAGCACCCCCCAAGGGCAGTCCGTTGGCACCTATCGCGGGCAATCCGCCGCCCAGCATCGCCGGGCTTCCGGACGCCGTAACATTGATGGTCATGCTGCTTTTGACGGGCGGCGTCGGGGCGCCGGCACCCACCGCAGGGCCCTTGGGTGCACCTGCTCCGCCCGGAGGACCTTTCGGCGTGGGACTGACAGCCTTTGTTGGAGTCGTTGGGCCAAGAAATCCTCCACCAACCATACCTCCCATACCTGTCGATCCCGTGCCCATACCGCCTGTTGCGCCCCCAATCCCACCGCCCACAGGAAGTTGCATGACTGACACGGCGCCACCTTGGCCGATTGAAATCCTCGGGGGCAAACGCAGTGAAAGCCGTCGGGAAGATTGGCTGCCGCCCATGCCCGGCAATCCCCCTCCCGCGCCTCCGGCACCACCAGCTTTTCCGGGCAAAATAATGTTCCCGGACATTGGCCGTCGACCGGCGATGGTGGGCAGAACCAACTGCACCCGCCGCACCCGCGTGGTAAACCTTCGGCTTCGGGATTGAATCGCCCCACCGCCCAGTGTCGGCCCACCTCCACCAGCACCCGGTCCAGCAGCACCGCCGCCAGGAGCGCCACCCCCTCCTGGGCCACCGGGCCCACCACCACCGGGCCCACCACCACCGGGCCCACCACCACCGGGCCCACCACCACCGGGCCCACCACCACCGGGCCCACCACCACCGGG
>PBLV01000066.1 GCA_002721895.1 Verrucomicrobiales bacterium | reverse complement strand
TCCAACTCGTACTCGGATGGAGTCCTCTCAGCGCACGGCAGAATTTTATTCAAGGTGCCGTTCTGCCAGACCACTGCGCCAGCCTACCCCGGCTCGTCCGGCGGTATAATGGCTGACGACGACGGCAAGTACATCGGCATGCTGGTCCGGGGCGCAGGCTCTGACTACAACCTAAGCGTGCCGGTGGCTCGTATGTGGCAATGGGCGGCGGAAAACAACATAGAATGGGCGATGGATCCATCAATAAAAGTCACCCAAAAGGAAATCGACAAGCTTCCCATAGAAGGCCCTGCGGCATCTGCCAGCAAGGGATCTGGTGAGCATAAGAGCTATCCGTTCCTAATCAAGAGAACAGGTTTCAATGAAAGCAAATAGCCCGGAATCCATAGAAATACTTGTTCAGTCCATGAACGCGGAGGCCCTAATGGCGGACGGCCTCGATGATGCGTTTTGTGGGATGGTCGAGAGATTTGGCTCCTCGCCTGTTGCCTGCTACGACACGCAGAAGGTTCTTGAGATATTCGTGGAGAGAGACGGGATGAGTATGGATGAGGCTAATGAGCATTTTCAATTTAACGTATTGGGGGCCTATCTGGGGGAGAATACTCCAGTGTTTCTTGTGAATATGTCAGAAGAATAAGGCCCCTCTAGGAGGCGGGGTGCCCAAGAACAATCCATTAATAGTACTGCTCGGGACCAAGAGGGACCTACTCCCTGTGGTCTACATATTGGCCGCATTTATTGAGCGCGATGAGGTTGCGCGGGTGAGCGACGAGTCGATCAGGGAGGCAGCAACACTTCTGGCAAATGAACGCCTATCTGTTGATGTGGAGAGGTGTCCCGTGACTAGCGATATAAACGTAGCCCTAGATACATGTCCTAGTAGATGAACAAACGATTCCTATTCGCATCGGATTTGCACGGTGATCTTTCATCAAAGAGTGCTGTCAAGGCGCTGCTTCATGCAACCAAAGAGCTTAAGCCGCACCTTAAGATATTCGGCGGCGACCTTATTGACGCGAGGCCGCTTAGGCGTAATGCGTGCAAGGAGGAACGTGCAGAAGGGATGCGTGACGATTGGATCGCCGGGATACGTTTCCTTGAGGAATGGAAGCCTACGCATGCCCTGCTTGGAAACCATGATAAAAGGATATATGACCTGGCTGAGGCAGAGACCGGCATTGAAAGTGAGTACGCTTACCAGGGGGCGCAGGAACTAGAGAAGGCCTTCGCCTCAATCGATTGCCTATGGAAGCCGTACCACAAGAAATCGATATGGAAATTTGGGGACTTGTCATTTGCTCATGGCTTTTATGCTGGAGTAAATGCATGCAGGCAAATGGCAAATGTTTATGGATCCATAATATTTGGCCACATCCATGCCATTGACCAGTACAGCGCCCCATCAATAACGCGCAAGGTGGCTATGTCTTCCGGATGCCTCTGTGAGCTGGACATGAAGTGGTCCGCCCATATGCCATCATCGTTGCGCCACAGTCATGGGTTCATTTTCGGAATCATCAACGAAAAGACAGGCCAGTGGTCTGCCTGGCAGATTGAGGAGGTAGGAGGATCATGGCACATCCCAAAGGGAATAAAGACAATCTAAAGTGGCTTGAAGACCTCAGGGATTCAATAAAAAGAGGCCCTGAAGTTGTTCCGGATGAGTGGAGGTCCACCGCCCAGTGTGCCGAGGATATGGGCTTGTCGGTATCTCACACCAGCAAGATTCTTCGCGCCGGGGTAAAGGAAGGAACCGTTGAGACCAGAGCGTTCAGGGTTAATGCGGGAACTCGGATATACCCAATTCCACATTTCAGGTTCAAGGCGTGAGCACAATTGCCACAGATGGAGTCATGATGGCTGCGGACTCCCGCATCACGGATGACGGAGGCTCAATGGATCTGCTTAATTTCCCAAAGATCAAGAAGGTTAAAGACTGTGTGGTTGGGTTTGCTGGCGATGTCGAAATGGGGGTTCTGTTTTTCAGCTGGATAGAGCGAGGGGAGCCTGATGACCCTGCGCAAAAACCGCAGTTTGAGGATGACGATTTTGCTGGGCTGGCCATGAGAAAGAATGGGGTTTACTGGTACGGAAAGAGGCTTATACCTGGCGGCATAGCCTCAGGGTGCCCCGCCGCAATAGGCTCTGGAGGGGACGTGGCCCTGGGGGCAATGCTTGCTGGCAAGTCGCCAGCCGAGGCAGTACGCTTGGCTTGCAAGGTTGATACGAATAGTGGCGGCAGGGTCAATTCGTTCAAGTTGTAAACGTGATAAAACGTGATACTTGATTCAACCTCTTCATTTTTCAGTTAGAAAATTGAAATTTACGCAGCTTTACACGCCGTTGGTCGGGGGTTCGAATCCCTCATCGCCCACCATTTTTTAGCGTTTTTTGTCATTGGAAAAATCCGAGACAAGCAACAACCAGTGCCTGTACTAGTTCAGGCGATTTAAGGGAGCACCTATACTCACAGCTTTCTCAATTTGTGTGCTTGTGCTAGATTGAACGCATGAAGTTGTCTCTCGGAATTTTTATGGCAGTGGGTCTGGTTGTGGTGGCATGGGCGGACGATGAGGCGGATTCCAAGGGGTTGCGTCAAAAGGAGGCGGCGCGGTATCTCAAGGCGCTGCCGCCGGAGGAATTTGTGGGGGATATGATCTTCACCATGGCGCAGAATTTTCCGGCGGGGCAGCGTAAAGAGTTCATCGACAACATGACGCGCCATCTGGATTTCAAGGCGGTGGAGGAGGCGACGCTGGACTCGCTGGTGCGGCACTTGACGGCGAAGGAGTTATCGGCGCTGGCGGATTTTTACAGCACGCCGGTGGGCAAGTCGGCGATGAAAAAGATCGGGGTGTGCATGAAGGAGATGGGTCCGCACATTCAACTGGAGTTGCAGAAGGCGTTCCTGAAGACCTCGCAGTCGATTGGGACCAAGCCGGGCTTGAATCTGCCGTTGCCTCGGCCCGCACCGGAGAAGGGCAGTCCCAAGAAGTAAAAAAAGCCACCGGGGAAGCTCCACGATGGCAGGATCGCGGCGCACAACCCATTAACCAGCTAACCGAAATCCTATGCTGAGCCTAGGGGGGCGGTATGCAGGGTCAAGCGGGAGTTATTCACCGACTTTTAGCCGAGGGGCTATTTGTCGTCCGTGGCACCGCCGAGGGTGATGCTGATCTTGTATTCCCTCTGCAAATGGGCGTGGGCTACACTGGCCTGCGAGTTCTTGGGATAGAGCTTGCAGGTTTGTTGGAACCACTTGATGGCATTTTCGCGGCTGCCGGAATCCTCGTAGGTGAAGCCGATCTGGATGGAAGCCTCAGGGGCGGCACCCTTGTCGGCTCGGGCCTGGTGATAGACGACAAGGGCTTCCTTCCATTGCTTGAGCTTGCGGTGGCAGCGGGCGATGTCGAAGTATACTTTTGGGAAATAGTCGGATTGCCGGTAGGACTGGATGGCGGTGGGAATGCGATTGCTGTACTCGTAGCACAGGCCGATTTGCCGGTACCAGGTGCCAAATTTATCTGGAGCGGATTTTAGCAGCACTTGATAGGCGGCGATGGCTTCGTCCCATTTTTTGGCGTTGAACCAAGTGGCGGCAATTTTTTCATCCCAAGTACCCTTGTTCTCCTTGTCATCGAGGCCGATGATGCGGTTGTAGGTGTCCACGGCTTTGTCGGGCTGATAATCCTTTCTCTTGTCGGCGTAAACGTCGGCGATTTTCTCCAACCCTTTGATCTTGTCTTGAAACTGTTCGTGGAGCTTGCGGCCTTCGGTAAAGCGTTTGCGGGCGATGTGCCAGTCGGCCATGGAGCCGCGGATGCCATCATCCATGCCTAGAATCTTGCCCAGTTGTTCCCAAGTCTGCAGCCCTTCACGGTCACGCCGGGCGGAGGCGTGCAGGTCAGCCATGTAGCTGTAGTATTTGCGGATTTGTTTTTTCTCGTCATCAGTGCCGGTTGTGGCGGGGGCTTGTTTACGGATGAAGGCAATGGCCTGGTCGGCGAGTTTTTCACCCAGGGGCTTCTTGTTGGGATCGCCGGTGAGGGTGTTCACGGGGGAGCGAGCGTGGATGTAGGCGTAATAGACGAGGGAGGTCGTTTTATACGAGGTTTCCAGTGCCTTGAGGCCCTCGGGAAAATCGCCATTGTAAAAGTGGTGGGAGCAAAGGCTGCGGCTGGCACTGACGAGAATGGAACTGTTTTCCTTAGTGCGTTTGACCTTGTAGGAAAGGTCTTTCCAGATCGCAACCCGCTGGACCTGTTTCTTTTGTTCGCCGTAAAGCTCGGTCAGGTCCCACTTGGAAAGCACCGCAACGTGGTGGGACTCATAGTCATTGATTGCCCGCAAATAGGCTTTCTCGGCGTTGGGGAGTTCGCCGGCGTTCTTGTAGTTCCAGCCAATGAGGTAGGCGGCGAGCGCGGCCTCGTGGGACTCGGGCCAGTAGTCGATGACCGACAGGAATCCCTCGCGAATGGCGGTGTAAACCTTGCGTTGCTTGACGAGGCAGTGGCTCCACATGAGTTGGGCGTAGGGAGCTCCGAGGCTGCGCTCATAAAGGGTGAGGTATTTCTCGTACTCACTCATGGCTGCCTTGAACTCGCCGCGCAGGTAGAGCTTCTCGGCGATGCGCATCTGGTAACGCTCGACCTCACGCATCTTGGCGAAGGTCTCGACAGGGATTTGTTCCAAATAGCCGAGGGCGGCCTTGCTGGTGAGGGTGAAGACGAGGCTGGCGGCGGCCAGCGCGCGGGTCAGTCCTTTTGTTTTTGTGTCTGCAACCATTTGCTGTACTCCGAGTGTGCGTAGAGGATGATGTTTCCGCCGAGGCGATAGCAGGCCATCCAGTGTTGGCGGGATATGCCAGCGTGTCCATCAGCCCATGCATCACCGATATCTCCAGGATGATAGTATACCGCGATGCGGTTTTCAATAGTCCACCCGTAAACGACGCCTTTCCCGCCATCGTGGGGGAAGGGCATTGGAACGGCCGCGAGTCCGCTGTGTACGGGATGATCGATGGGTATTCTGCGTTTTTTGACGTTGGGCAGCACGTGGCGCTCCATAAGATTCATGAACGCATTGTGCCACGTGATACTGCCGCCATTGTCAGCTAAAAGCATGCCGTGTTTGTCGACCAAGTATTCGCGCAGGGTTTCGACTTCAGAGCTGGAGATGGAGATGCCACGTTCGCCGGTCATGTAAACGAGTGGCGGGCTCTTCATCTTGGGGAAGTTGCGGAGTTGCCCGATACTGCGGACTTCCGGAAGCTTGGCGGCGGGCTGACCGGTGTTGGAGGCGTACCAGAGGAGCATGTTCAGGTCGGAGTTTAAATCCAGATCCTGATCCCAGTCGCCCCCGGCATAGCGGAGGCGGATGAAGCGAACCTTGCCCTTGTTTGTGCCCCCGGCAAAGCCTGCGCCCTTGCCCTGGCCCTGTCCAACCTCGTAGCGGTGCATGGTTTCCTCAAGCATGTTCTTTAAAATCTCCTCAATGGGTGGCACGGGGCGGATGAGGTTGCTGAGCGGGTTGACGATGGGCACCTCCTTGATCTTGATGATTTGCTTGATAACCTTTTGCTTGAGTTCCGGCTCCCCGCCACCTGCTGGGAGTTCATAGATTTCCTGGCAGCCAGTCAGGCTCATCAGGAGGAGAAAGATGGCGATGAAAAGGGCGGTGTAGCTGGCAAAGGCATTGAGGGATTGCTTGAGCTTTTGTCGTTGGCGGCCGTAGTACCAAGCATCCATGTCGAGGGGGTTCCAGGTGCGTTTGTCCGGGGAAGCGATGGAGCGATTCATGGCGTCCAATGGCGAAGCTTGGGCCAGACCTGTGGGGTTGCTGGAACGGCGCAGGAGCTGGATTTCGCGGGAGCGATTCTCTACCCAGTGAATCGTCCAGGCGAGCCCGACGAAGAAGGCAGTTAACAAGCCTCCCTTGGCGACGGCGACTCTCAGGCCCTCGAGGGCGAAGAAATCCGTGGCGAAGACGAACCATTGCCAAGTGGGGATGAAGGCGGCGGTGGCGATCATCCAGAATTCCCGCCGCCCCCAGTGGGGGCGCGCATAGGCTCGGAATGTGCCGAGGCCAAGCAGGGCGACGGCGAAGGCGATGGAGAAGCCCGTCCAGAGCAGCGTGTCGGAGATGAATGCGGCGCCGGGATGCCAGAGAAACCAGAGATAGCCCCAAGTGATGAGCATTGAAACGGCGAAGGGGATCGCGATGATCGATGTTTTACCGGAAATGCCGCGAGCCTCAAGTTTGCCGCGCAATTGGGAAAGCCAACACACGGCGCCAGTGACTTGAAGGACGAGCGCGGTGATTGGCAGCCAAAGGGGCAGGTGACGGGTATACAAGGCGTCGGCGATCAGGCATGTCCAGAATAGCACGATCATAATTCCCCATAGTTGGGAAGCATAGGTGACCGTGAAGTTTTCCACATCGGCCAGAAAGTCGCCCAAGGGCAACTCTCGGCTTTTGCTGGCAACAAACAACTGAGCTATTCCAGATCCTAGGCAAATCCAGCTTCCATAGGCGAGGGTGTCAAAGATGGGTTTCCCAAACTTGAATGACCAAGCGGCAAGGAGAACAATGGAAACCAAGCCGGAGGCGGCATGGGCGGGTTTGCTATCCAAAACAAGGGCGGCAAGGGCAGTGGCGGGAATTAGGGCCGTGGCCAGAAGCAAAAGTGAAAGTAATCCCGTTTGGATCTTCAGGTCTGCTATTTCGACCATGAACATGGTTTCAACCACGTGCTCGATGGCCTCCAAGGCTTCAGGCGATATATCCGCCAGCATGATGCCTCCCTCCACAAGGGACACCCCGCTGATGCCACTGGGCAAGCAGGGCAGGAAAAACCCGACTATCAGGATCAACGCGCAAATGCGGGGTAAGTGTTTCATGCGCACATGAAAAACTAATTGTCTATTTCGCCGAGGATGTCGTCGCCGCCGGGCTTGCTGCCGAAGGGGTTAACTTCCTTGGGTTGCCCTTTCTTTGCCTTGTCGACGCCCATGGCCTTGGCGGCCTTTTCCTCGAGGGTGCGGGTATCCATCTTGGGTGGAGCCTTGGCGCCGGCCTTTGGGTTGGGCTCGGGTTGGGGTTCTTGTTTTTTCGCCTTGATTGACGGCGGCGATGGATCATCCCCGATGGCGAAGGCAAGGCCGGTGAAGCCAGCCAGCAAAAGGGTGATAATGACGGTGGACAGTGCGAGGCTGGAGACAAGGCTGCTCTGGGCGATGACACCCAGCATTTCGCGTGGGGATTTGCCCTGCATCTCCGCCAGAAACGCCCGAATCTCGGCAGTAGTGGTGGAGGTGTTGGCCTTCAGGTTTTTAACGTCACGGGCCACGCTGGACATGGGTTGCGCGGGCTCGGAGGCGCGGGGTTTCCTGACATCCGCCTTGGCGCCCTTGGATTTTTTCATGGCACCGGGAATGTCCGAGAGGGGCGCCCAGTTCTCGGCGCCCTCATGCCATGCCTGATCGGCGGGGTTCAGGCTGCCGGTGGCGAGAAGGTTGCGAACTTCCTCCAGCTCCAAGGGGCCAAGCTTTTCGTTGTTCTTTAAAACGTATAGTTGCATGTTCGCGTAGGGTTGGACGGCCGGCACGGGCCGGTTGATCATTTTTTCTCCTCCAGGACATGGTGCAGTTCGCCGCCGGCCTTGCTGACGGCCTCGATGACGGGTTCGAACAGGTATGCGGGGGTGTCCTTGTCTATCTTTAAAAGCACGGTGCGCTGGCCGGGTGGCAGTTCGCCGAGGAGGCCCTGCTGACCGGGGGGCGCATCGGGCTGGTACAGAGCCGCGGTGATCGTGTCAGGATTGATGCGTACGCCATTGAGGTAGGTGATTTGATTGGTGTCAATGGCTACGCTGACGCGCTTGCTCTTGGGTTTCTCCAGTTCCTCGCCGGAGGCCTTATTGACCTTCACGTGGCTGTCGTCGGTAACCCGCGCGAGGATGATAAAAAAAATGAGCAGCAGAAAGGCTATGTCACCCATGGCCATGGATGGCACCTCGGCGTTCATCTTGCGTCGCTGAAGGATCATTGGACCTTGCGCATGAGGGTGATGGTTCCGCCGGAATCCTCAATCAGGGCGGTGACTTCCATCCAGCGCCCGTAGGGGACGGTGGGGCCGCAGCGGACGGCAACGGTTTTCTCGGCTTCGTTGACCTTTTGATCGAGGAGGGTGGCCAGTTTTTTCTCGAATACCTGCATGGCCATGACTTCGCCGTTAAGTTTGATGTGGTCACGCTCCAATCCGACGCGGATGGGGTTCTTGGATTGGCGTTCCTTGTCGGAGTTGGGGATTTCCTGTGGGCGTCCATCGTCCTCCTGGATGGAGGCACAAACGAGAAAGAAAATGATGAGAATAAAAGCGATGTCGCTGGTGGCGCTTGCAGGGGGCTCGGTGAGCAAGGCTTGGCGGCGGAGTTTCACTGCTATTCGCGGCGTTCGTTCGTGTCGGCCTGATCAAGGGTGAGTTGCAGGGTGACGGCTTCCATCAACTGGGTGGCGGATTCCTCCACCTCAAGCACGAAGGTATTGATGACGTTGGAGAAATAGTTGAAAGCCATGAAGGCGGGGATGCCAACCATCAGCCCGAAGCAGGTGGTGAGCAGGGCAACCCGGATGCCGTTGGCAGCGTCGGTGACGATGTTCTTGCTGGTGCCGTTCTCGACGTTTTGCACGATGTCATTGAACGACTCGATCATGCCGGCCACGGTGCCAAGGAAGCCGAGCATGGGGGCGACACTGGAGATGATGGCGAGGATGGCCAGATGCCGCTCCAAGGCGGCAACGATATGGACGCCGTAGTTTTCCATGCTCTTGACGACTTGTTCCTCCAGGCGGCCGGGGTCGTAACCAAGCTTGCGGAGGACGATGTATTTGCGCATGCCGTTGGCGAGCACGGCGGCGACCGGGCCGCGCTCGTTGTCGCAGCGGGCCAGAGCTTCCTCGGGGCGGTCGTTGGTAAGGTCGTCCAATACGGATTGGCGCAGGGTCTCGTTGTCGGTGTTCAGCATTTTCAGGGATCGCCAACGCTCGATGATGACGGCCAGCGCCAGAATGGCGAGCAGCAGGATGGGTAACATGAACCAGCCGCCTGTGATGAGCAGTCCAATGGGACCTTTGCCCTTGAGTTTGTCTAACCAGGTTGGTTGGGGCGCGGGTTCGGCGCTTTCGTCAGTGGGTGGTTCGTCGTCAGGATCATCAGTGTTGTTGTTGTCTCCGGTTGCATTGGCGTCGCTGGTGGCGTTTGCCTCCGGGCCCTTGAGGGGAACGGGCGGGTTGGCGGCCCAGCCAGTGATGGCCAAGGCGAGACAGGTGAGAGGGATGAGCAACAGCTTCATTTAAGAATCAGATCGGGCAAACCTTGGAGGGTGGGGCAGGCCGGGTCAATTGTCATTGTCCACCGAGTTGGCTTCGGCCTCGAATTGCCGGAGCATCTCCGGCAGGGCCAGTCGGCCGCGGGCGAACTGGGCGGCCTCGCTCTCGGGGAAGTCCCAGCGGCAGCGGTTGTAACGGCGGAACGCCTGTGGCACGTTGTTGGCCATGCGCCAGCTTTCTCCGGCCCAGAAGATGGATTGAGCGGACAAGGAGTCGTCCGGGAATTTCTTGACGAACAGGTCAAAGACCTCGGCCGCCTTGGCGTAGGCTTCGTTCTTGTAGTGGCACTGGCCCCAGCGGAATCCCATTTTGGGCGCGGCCTCGTGGTCACTGAACCGGTCCATGAACTTTTCGGCCACCTTGGCGGCGATCTTGTAGTTCTCGCGCTTGTAGAAATACTCGTTGATGCGAATCATGGTCTTGGGGATCAGCGGGCTCTTGGGGTGAGTGGCGGCGAGGGTGACGTATTCCTCTAGCGCGCGGTCGAAATCCTCCGCTTCCTCATAGCACTGTGCCAGCTTGTATTGCGCATCCGCGGCGAGCGTGTGGTTGGGGTATTGGCGCACGATCAACGCGTAACTGTTGGCGGCCTCGTTCCAGTCCTTCAACTCCTGCGAAAATTGCCCGCTGAGATAGGCGATGCGTGGGAGATACTTGGGGTCGGGATAATCCACCATGATTTCCTTTAGCATTCGGCGGCCCGCGCGCAGTGCCTTCTGAGATTCATCCTTGCGTTCGAGCGCAAGGTTGTTCTTGAAGAGCTCGAAGTAACTCTCCGCAATGTGGAACTGTGTCTGGACGGCCAGTTGTTGGTTGCCAAATATCTTGCTGAAGGCGGAGACCAAGCCGTCTGTTCCGATCGCCACGGGTATCTCGGCACGCAGGGTGGCATTGCCCTCCAGGGTGCCGGCCGCGTTGTCGGTGTAGCCGATGCTCAGCTTGTCGCCAAAGAAGCATTCAATCTTCATCTCGGCTGGGTCAAAATTCCCGGGCTCCGGTTTTTCGCGCGCCTTTAAATCCATCGAGCCGGTGAATACACCACTGTGGCTCAGGGTTTCCTCAATCTTCACTGTCTCCAGTTCGCCGGATTCACTCTGGATGGTGATCTCGGCCGCGTCGCGTTCATCGGAAATGTCTAGGTCCGGGTCGTTGACAATCACATAGAGTTTTTCACCAACGTGCAGCAGTTCCAGTGGCTCCTTGTAGTCCTCCTCGGTGATGGCCATGGTGCCATCCGTCACCAGCCGGCCTCTTGCGGCCAACTTTTGTGGCGTGCCCCCGGGCCTCAATGCATCCTCATAAGCGGCGTTTAGCGTGGATTTGCCGTTTACGTTCAGGACGGTGTGAACCAGATTGCTGTTTGGTTCATTCTCATCCTCCTCCGTGCCCGCCACACGGACGCGCCCGACAAGGCTCATGTTGTCACCCAGCGCGCGTGGAATGGTGGTGGGGCTGCCCTCGCCGCCCAGTTGCATGCGCACCTGGCCGATGAAACGGCCCAAGAGCAGAGCTTGGTTGGCCTGGGTTGTGTCCAGATTGCTAAAGTCGCCAAACTGCGTGGAGAGTTGGCAGGTGACTTCCACCGCGTTGGTGGTTCCCGCGTTTAAAATCACTTTTACGGTCGAGAGGCCGTCCTTGGCGGCGTCGGGATCGATCACCTCCACGGTCAGGGGGGCAAAGTAATTCACCCGTGCCTGATGATCGGCGGCCAGCGGCTCTTCGGACTCGGGCAGGTATTCGGTGCGCGGCGGCGCATCGCTGCCGATCGGCGGCTGGATGAGGCGCGTCTCAACGATCCGCAGGCGGCCCTCGGTCGGTTCATTCGCGAAGACCTGCCCCTCCCGGTCCACGGTGTTGCCGGGAAAGGTATTTTGCTTGTCTGTGTATCGGCAGATGATCGTGTCGCCACGCTGGATCACCAGCTTGCCATCCGCCGGGGCCTCGGCGGTGTCCACCTCCACGCGGAATGTGCCGGAGTATTCCTCCGTCTCCACGGCTTCAAGATCTTTCCACTTTTGCCCATTGAGCCAAATGCTGACAGGCACCTTGTCACGGGCATCGGTTTGGTCCATGTCGTAATCGACCACCTCAAAGGTCACCCGTTCGCCAGGATCCACACGCAGCAGTTCCTTGCGTGTTTGTTGCACCTGCCCGCCGCCGGTCCGGGTGAAGTCGAACGAGATGGGCTCCACCTTGGCATTGTAATAGGTGGCCTGAAGTTGCGCCGTCAGGAGGCGGCTGCCTCCGTTCACGGCCACAGCGGTTTCATCCGTGTACGATGCGTTCACCGTGTCGCCACCGGCGATCTCAAGAATATCGTTGGTTGCGAGCTTGCTGACATCTTCCTGAGTTGGGATGGGTGCCGCCTCCGGGCCGCGCAGCTCAACGTGATTGACCGCCACCGAGTCGCCCAAGTACTCATGAACCTGGAATTGGACATAGCGCATGGGCGTTTCGGGAAAGAAAAATTCCCAACTGCGATCGCGTAGGATCACGTTTTCACCCTTGGAGGGGCGAAGCTCAATTCCCGCAAGGTTCATCAGGCCTGAGTTTGCGATTTCCACCGGCGCAATCGCCAGCGTCTTTTCTCCCGCTTCTTCAATGTGAACTGCGCCAATCCGGATTTTTCGGTAGGTACTCCAAGCGCCAGTGTTCGGCGTGGCCGCCTCGATAACCTGATCGCCAAACGTCATCCGGTAACTGGAGCCGCCGCCCTGATGCGCCAGTTCCATCCAGACATTATAAACGCCCGGTGTAGTGGCGTTGAACTTCCACTGCAGTGTGTCTTCCAGCGCCTGCCAGTAGCCCACCACCTCGGCCTCGGGCTTCAGTCCCTCGACGATGCCAAATTTCTCCGTTTTCTTATTGAAGGAAAACTCATCGTTCGCAGACGCTATGGGCTGGGCGGTCTTCTCTTTAATGGCTGGCTCCGCGCCGAAGAATTCAGCGGCTCCGTCGAGGTCAAAATCCTCCTCCGTGAACGAAACGGGCTTAGGATTGCTGATGTTTGGGTTGGAACGTGCGCGCTGGGCCGACACACCGTTCTTAGCCTGTTTCACCGCTGCAAACACGGCGATCTCGTGGATGCCCGGGTTCAACCAAACATCAACGGGCCTGCGCGCAGCCGCCGCGGCGGGCGCCAGTTCGAGGCGGCCATTCACGGCAACTGCCACCAGGTCGCCCGTTACATCCAATCGCAATGCGCCCGCCTTCCTTTGAACCAGTTTGCCGTGCCACAGGACCGAGTGCGCCTCTGCTGCCTCCGGATTCTCCACGCCCGGCTCATCATCTTTTTCCTCGGAAAGGCTCCACTCCAGCACAGTAACCTCTTCTTCACTGAGGGCTGTCCCGGTTCGGGCGAGGTCCGCAATCTGGCGCCAAGTCGTGTAACCCGTGTGGTCACCCTTGAAGACGCGTTGTTTCATGGCACCCACTTCCTCCGCCACTGAATCCGCGGTGGGGATGCCTGGGTTGGCTGCCAATTGGAACCAGAAAACTCCATCATGACTCCCCAGCACCGTTGCCCGCACTGGCGCATTCTCCACCGCGTTGGGCGTCGACATGCGCAGCCGCGTGATGCCGTACACCTGCTTCATGTCAACCGTCAATGCCTTGGGGGTTTGGCCATCCGGTTCACTTTGCCAATAGCTCTCGCGGCTATGGTCAATGGCCATCAGTGGGTTGTGGTCGATGGCGCTATCGGTTGCCGCCGCGCCGGCCGGCAATTCCGCGGTTGGAATCGTGGCCTTGAATTCGCCCGTGTGCGAACCGGTCTCCTCCAACTCCACCTGTACGGCATCCCCGCTGTCCGCGCGCAGGGTCACCAGCACCTTGTCCAGGTCATCGCCCAAGTCGCGGTCTGGATCCTTGACTCGGAGGAAGATGCGGTTGCCCGGCTTGACTTGGTTGGCCGGGCGTCCTTGTGATACGCGCTGATCGGCGTCGTCCTGTTCGCGTTGCTCCCGCTGCAGCCGTTCGGTAAGGGTCTCCTTTTCCTGATCAATGATCTCGCTGCTGGCCACCGCAAATTCACCATCCGCTGCAATGCGGATTTCCACGTCCGAAAGTGGCACGGTCCGAAATTGCTTTTTAAACTCCTCCGGGTAATCGCTCTCGATCACGTCCCGCCCCGACAACTGCAGCACGCCGTCACCCGGCGCGACATTGGCCAGTGTGGTGTCGATTTCACCGCGGAAAAGTCCTTTGCCCGCACCCGCTGAACTGCGGAGATACACGAGTTCCTTGTCGCCTCCTGGTTTGGTGGTGACCATCACGGGGATTCGCGCCTGTCCCCGGCTGACCCCCAGATCGCGATCGTGAACGACAATGGAGAGTGCGTTGCCCGGCGTGTGTAGGCGCTTGCTGTGCTGGCCGAGTCGGCCGACAGTCCGCAAGAGGTTGAGCTGCTGGAGATAGCGTTGCTCCAGCCCATAAATCTCGGACAGACTGTAAAGAGTCTGGTTGGCCAGCTCCACGTCCGGGACGCGCTCCAAAATATGCTGGAATTTTTCGCGTGCCTCGTCGTGTTGTTCCTGTCGGAAAGCCAGCACGCCGGTCAGGAATTCCGCCCGCACCGAGATGCGCAGGTCAGGGTTTTCCTCGAGACTCTTAAAGATCATGGCTGCCTGATCGAAGACCTTTTGCGCCATGTAAGTCTCGCCAATGCCAAACCGCGCGTCGATGGCGTGAGGGGTGCCCGTGTAGCGGTTGGTCACGGTGGAATACTCCGCACGGGCCACGTCGTAGCGTTGCCCCTTGAAATAGCTCTTGGCCAGCAACAGCTGCATCCCCGCCTTGGCATCGATGCTTTGTTCCTTGCCCTCCGGCTTGTCGGGGTCGGTGTATTTCACCAGCCAGCTGCGCAGTGTGTCCTCCACGGCCAGAAGATTGTCCTCGCCCCCGGCGGCCATGAGGTGGTTGCAGACAAACTGAATCAAGTCCGGCGGAAGATTGTCACGGTGTTCCATAAAGAGCGCGGCGTTGTCCTGATACATCTCCAGGGCCTTGGCCTTGTCGCCCAAGCGCAGATACAGCGCAGCTTGGAGCAGGGGAGCCATGGGGCTGTCCTCGTCAATTGTCAGACCCACCGCGCCCATGCGTGAATGCGCGCGCAGTACCGCGCCGCGACCGGCATCCTTCTCCTCTTTCGGAACGTTGGTCACGTGGGCCAGAATGCCGGTGAGAAGGGTGGCGCTTTCCACGTAGCGCTTGGCCTCGAATGCCTTTTGCGCGTAGCTGCGGAACGTGTTCCAGCGGGAGTGATCGTTGTGAGTGGTCTTGGTCACGCGCACGAGGCGGAGCAGACGTTCCATGGTCGGCTCTTCGTCCGTGGCCCCAGCCGCCAACAGGTCGCCCGCGGCCCAGGCTGAGGAATCGCGTCCACGAAGGTCGCGCACGACACGGAAGACCTCCAGTTTCGCGTCGTCGTCCAGTTCCTTCCAGTCCTTGTAGGTGGGGTTATCGCTCTCGATGTAGGTCTTGTTGCTATAGGCAAAATCACGCCAAGGGGATGCAAAGTTGCGCCAATCCTCGTTGGCAAAGGGGATGCCGGCCGATTGAGTTTCAATCTTCTTCACCGCCTCGGCAAAGACCTTCACGTTGCCCTGCAGCCGAAGGACATCCGTTGCCTTGTAGGCGGCAATACGCACCCTCATTTCCGGCCAGCGGAAATCGATCAACTCCCGCATGGGGGCTGGTGGGTTGCCGCCAAAGCGAAGAAATCGTTCCGCGCAGGTGCGCCCCTCGTTGCGGTTTTCGGTGGGGGCCTCGGCAACGCGCTGCCACCAGCCCAAGGCTTCATTCCTGCGACCGAGCTTGAAGAGGACATCTCCGATGTAGTCTCCATAAATGGGGCGCACTTTGCCGCGGATAAGCCATTGGTAAACCTGCACCGCCAGCGCGGCGTCTTCATTGCGTTCCGCCGCGCCCATCAAGTCGCGCGCAAGCTCCATATTTTCACCTTTGGCCATGGGGGGCAGTCTTAGGATTTGCTGCGCGTATTTTCTGGCCTCCTCCTTGTCCTCGTCATTGAGGTGGCTTTGCAGGGTCCAACTGGCGGCGGTGTAATCTTGGGGATGTGCCTTGAACAATTGGATGGCGAGTTGCTTGGCACGCTCAGGATCACGCTGCTTGGCGTAGCTGATAAGCGCGCCACGTTGCGTGCCGACAAGGTGGAATTGGTTGCGCTTGCTTAGTGCACTGAAATTCGCCAGGGCGCGATCGCGCAACGGGATGGCGTTTTTCACGTTGCTGTTGGGGCTGCCATTCTTGAGATAGGCGTTGACTTCGGGGCGTTGGTTTTCCTGAGCCAACAGGCCAGTGATGTACTGGGCTTTGCCGCGATGAACTTTGTCGCGGCGCATGGAGGAGGCCCAGTTGCCAACGTAGTCGCGGTAGTAGGTCACCGTGATGTGGTCACGGCGCTCCTTTAGCAGCATGGCCACATCATTCCGAAACTGGCCGCCATCGGGCTGGCGGGCCAAGAGATCACTAATGAGTGTCGATTGATGAGAACTGTAGAGATGTGTTTCTCTGGCGGCGGCCCGGGCATGGGTGAGGCCCTTGGCGTCGTCCTTCAGGCGGTCGATGTACAACGCACGCGCGCGCGCGTAGTGGAGGGCCAACAGGTCGCCTTCGCGCTTGGCTTGGCGGGTGGGATTGAGCGCGGCATTGAGGGTGCGGTCGGCTTCGACGGCCATTTGGTTGACGGTGTTGGCCTTGGCGGTCAGGTCGCGCTGAGCATTTTGCAGTTCGGTGGATCGTTGTTGCGCCAGCTTAGTTGCGGCGGCAAGGGCGGTCTGCGCGGTTTTCTTCTTGTCCGCATCAGATTCCTTGTTGAAGGCATCGCGCTTGGCGGCTTCATCCTTCTTCGCATTCTCAAGGTTGGTTTGCGCGGTGGTCACGGAGTTTTGCGCGGAATTCCGCGCGGACAGGGAGGAGTCAAGGAGCCAGCTTACATAGTAGTTGGCCAGTCTATGTGCACTGGCGGCATGGGGAAGGGCACCGGCGATGTAGCGCGCGGCTTGGGTCGGGTTGCCCTCGCGATTGTGGGCATGGCCCACGTAGTAGTAGGTCGACCAGCGTTCACGTGAATTTGGGTGGCGGCCGGCCAAGGCCCGTACTTCCGGCTCAATCTGGGCGGCCTTGAGGCCGGCGTTGTACATGTAGGCGATTTGTCGGCCATGCAGTTCCGCGCTGTCGCCCAGACTGCGGGCCTGCTTGAGGCTGGCCACGGCGTTGGCCCATTGGCTTTGGGAGGCATAGCTGGCGGCCATGAGTTCATGCAGATGGTGCTGCATGCGGCGGGTGAGGGGCAGGCCTTTTTTAAACATCTTTTGTGCGGCGACATTGGCTTCCGCCCAGCGGCTGTTGGCGCGGTATTGCTCAACCGCACGCAGGCCGGCGCGCAGGGTGAATTCGCTGGGGGGCAGTTTCTCTAGGAGGCTTTCGGCCATTTCCGCGGTGCGGATGCGGATGCGGCCGTTTCCGGTATGCACATAGAGTTCGCTGGCGCGCTGGCCGGCTACGCGGTTGGCGGCGATGGGCTTGTGCAGCCACAGTGCGCGATAGGCGTCGGCGGCTTCGATGCGTTTATTGTTGAGCACGAGGGCATCGCCGAGGCGTTGGACAACGTCGATGGCCTCGGTGGAGTCCGGGTAGCGCGAGAGGTATTCGCGGGCGTAAGTGATGAAGTCATCCCGGCGCGCCATGACTTCCAGACCGTCGAGCAGCTTGAGCATGATGGCGCGGTGTTGCGTATTGGTGGATTGTGCCTTGGCGAACCGTTCGCCCACGCGCACAAGGCCAAAGACCCGGCCGTGTTCATGGTAGAGGTTCACAAGCTCGATCATGGCCTTGGCGCCTTGGGGGGAGGTATCGAGGGCCTTGCTCAACTCGGCCTCGAGAGCCTTGGCCTTGGCGTCCACTTCGGCCGCGGGTACGGCGGCCGGCACGCACAGCGGCAGGAGCAGGAGGGAAAGGAGGAGTGTTTTTTTCATCTTGTTTTAATTATGGTCGAGGTGATGTGTCAGAAGCCAGCCTTGGCAAGGGCCTGGCTGATGCGCTTGGCCTCGGGGGCCAGTTGGCTCTCGGGGAATTCGTCGATCATCTGGTCAAACCGCTTGCGGGCCTCGGCGCGCCGGTTCATGCGGTAGAGGCAGCGGCCGTAGTTGAAGAGGATTACGTCCAGGAAGTTTGCGTCCGGATGGTCGGAGAGAACCTTCTCGAAAACGTCCACGGCCCGGGCGTAGTCCTTTTTCTGGTAATAAAAGCTCGCCATTTTCGCGACTGCGTCGCCCACGCGGCCGCTTTCAGGAAACTGGTCAAACACGGCCTTGTAAGCCTGAAAAGCGCGCTCAAACATCTGTTGGTTGTTGCCGGTGGCCGCCTTGGCCATTTCCTCGTAACATTCACCAATGCCATACTGGCCCTCGCCGCGAAGCTGGCTCTTGGTCAGGCGCGTGAGGTTGTTGAACAGCGCGATGGCGCGCTGGTAGTCGCCGCCCTTCTGCGCGACGCGCGCTTGGGCGAGAATGGCCTCGTCGAGATAAACGCTCTCCGGGAATTCACGCTGAAGACGCAGGCTCATGGCGGCCGCGAGATTCAACTGGTCCATCGCAAAATAGATCTTCCAGAGCTGTACGTAGGTTTCCTCCAGAATCCCGCCGCCCAACTTGCGGGCGTCATCAACAATCTCTTCACAGACGCCCAGTGCTTCCTTGTATTTTAGCTGGGCTTTTTCATCGAGGCCAAATTCCCTGTATTGGGTGCCGATGTGGGTCAGGGCGCTGGCGGTCTTGAGCTTGGTTTTGAGTTCCAGTTCCGCATCGGTGATTTCCGTGCGGGTGACGCGCACGCCGCCCAAGTTGCCCTCCACGCATTTGGCCCGGGTGGCGAGGGCGCGCGGGCCGGGGCTGATGTTGAGCTGGTCGAGGTAATTTACGCGCACGAAATCGCCGGGCATGGCTTGGAGCTTGGCGTCGTTGGGCACGACCTCGTCAGTTTGGTCCACGGGAATTGTGCCTCGGAACACGCCTGAGTGGATGGTGCCATCGTCAACCTCTTCCACCGGCTTGGCGGTTGGCTGCTCCGGCTGGGGCGCGGCTGGATTGTCTTCAGCTCTTGGTTGTGGATCGATTTCTGTCGGCGCTTCGGGGCTTTCCTCGGGATTGTTTTTCTCGTCCGCGGGTCGGTTGATGATCTGGTTGGTCTTGGGCAGAACTGCCTCTTTGAGATTGATGCTCACCGTGTCAATGACCTTGAAGGGGTCGATCTCCGGTTCCTCCGGTTGCAATGTCACGCCAGAGATTGCAGGTGCTTCCGGCTGTTCCCCCGGTGTGTCGGGTTGCAGCTTGCCCTCGGCGATGAGCTTGGCTTTTTCCTCCTCGATCTCCAGCGCCGTCTTGCGCCGCAACACCTCCACGCGCACCTGAAGGATATCCGCGCCATCGCTCACATCCCGGTCGGCATCGTTGACCTGCAGGTTGGCCTCCTTGCCCAGAACCACGCCCTGCAGCGCCTCGGAAAACGCGCCGTCCATCACCTGAACCATCGCGTTGCCCACCACCACCACCTGCTTTTCGCGCCGTGTGTCAAACTGGCGGTCGGCCGTGTGAGCGTCCGTGTAATGCACCTGTACCTTGGCCGTGCCAGTGACTTCCAGGATGCCATTGCCTTTGCGTGGCTTGCCCAGCCGCGTGGGAACGCTTCCCAAGACCACGCGCACATTGCGCCCAATGGGGATGCAGTCCACCTGCTCCTCGTCGCCCTCGGAGGTTTTCAAGGTTACCTTTACCGATTCGTCCTTTTCCAGAATCGCCAGATCCGCATCCTCAATTTTCACGAAAAACCGCTTGCCGGCCTCCAGCTTTTCCGCGTTGGTATCCTTGTCGCCCACCGCCGTGCCGACCTTTTCCAAGGCGGCAATCGCGCGTCCATAGTGTCCTTGGCGGAAATGTCCGAGGCCTATGTAGTAGTAAGCTTCGTTTACGTGCTGGGAGACGGGGAATTCCTCGATGACCCGCCGCATGACCTTGAAGCACTGGCCATAATGACGCCCCTCGAAAAAACAAACCCCTGTTTTGAGGATAGCCATTGCCCGCATGTCCTCGTCGCGGTTTTCCTCGTTCGCCACCGCCTCAAAGCTCGCCCGTGCCTTGTCATACGCGTTTTTGCGGTTGAGAAAATGTTCTCCCAGTTTCATGTGGGCCTCATAGCGCACGCGGCTGCGTGGATACCGCTCAATGACCGATTGCCAAATCTCCACGGCTTTTTCCATTTCGCCGGCATCATAACGGAGGTCGCCGGCCTGAATCAGTTTGCGTGCCGCGCGATCTTCCACAATGGATCCCCGCAAGGCTGGTCCGCCCGGGGCCGGCCCGGCGGGGAGAATTAAACTGGATGCAAAAATGGATAACGCAATGATGAGGGGTGAGGGTCTGGCTGACATGATTTTTATCTGACGCATTGAAACAAATATCCCATCAACAGACTTACCCGATCCGATGACGTGGGACAACGCGACCGATCGTAAATCACACCCCGTCGAAATCAACCCCAATAGAGTCCGCGAGGCATCAGTCCGCCAAATTATTCAGTAGGGTGGCCCAATGCTGTTTCCAATCGAAATCCCCGTCACTAAACCAGCCGATTTGGCGGGAATGATCCGCCTGCCACACTGTACAATCCTCCCCCCAGTGCGCCGAGACGGTTGAAACCAACCCATCGTTTGGTCCCTCTATTTTCACGATATGATCGTGGCACAACCGAAGGGTTGGCAGCATCTGTTCGCGCGGGCATTCGCCTACGATGGAACGATAGCGCACCTCTTTCACGTTCGGTGTTTGCCGGTTGAATTCTGCCATGCGCGCCGAGCCCAAGTCATGGAATGCCTCTGTGTCCAGCGGGCTGGCGTCCATCATTTGAAGCACCCCCGTTGCATCGGCCGTCGCCACTCCCCAGTCCGCGATGGGTGATCCGCGATGAGGTGAGGCAATGGTCGTCAGGGAGATCACACGGTCCGCCGTCCCCAAGTGCGTCACCATGTGCCGTGCGTCGAGCCCGCCTTGACTGTGACCGATCACATGCGTCGGCACTTTCGTTGCGGTCAGAATACCCTTCCGTAGAGCTTCCGCCTTTCGCGTGATTGACCCGATACCCGGAACTTCCGTGACGATTACCTCATTGCCCGTGGCCCGCAGCCAGTCAGGGATTCCATGAAAATAATTCTCGATTCGGCCGCCGCCAAACAAACCTTGCATCAAACCCAACATTCCGTGCGCCAAAACAATTGGCGCGTCCAGTTTGGGGGCATTCATCGCTTGTTGGGAACCGTCCACCCAATTCACTTCTTCTCGAAGCAGACCGCCGTCCCGTCGGCCAAGGTCACGAGGATGCGGCCGAGGCTGTCGATGGAGGCGCCGCCCTTGATCGGCTGGGCGGGGAGGCGGTGGACCCAGTTGTTCTTGCCGGTCTCGAGGTCGATCGAGGCGAGGAAGGGGATCTTCTGGTCGTTGCCGACGTCGCCGGCGGCGATGATGGTTTTCTTGCCGACGATGAAGCTGGCGAAACGGCGGGACTGCTTGTCGTTCCACAGCACCTTGCGCTGCTGGGCAAAGCCGCGGCGCTGGTTCCATCGGGCGCGGTCCTTGGGGAGCTTGGCGACGCCGGGCGGCAGCGGGGCGAGCAGCGTCAGCCAGTTGAAGCGGTTGCCCTCGTAGCTGGCGTCGAAGGCCAGCGAGCGGCCGTCGGGCAGCTGGTGGTCGAGTGAAACGTAGTTGCCGTACTCGGGGTAGTAGGGATAAAACGCAGTTCTGTATCCGGCGCGCACGTTCTCGATGGGCTCGTTCAGGCACTTGCCGTCCTTGAGGTCGAACTGCGCCACCTCCTGCACGCCGCCGCCCAGAAAGCACAGCTTGCCGTCCTGCAGGAACATGCTGCCCTGCATGCTCACGCCGCTGTTCACCTTCTCGTTGATGGCGCCGCTGGCGTCGTTGTGCCACTTGAGCTTGCCGGTGAGGGCGTCCAGCGCAACGACGTGCGTGCCGTCGTAGTGCGCGATGCCCGCGGCGGCGTAGACGGTGCCGTCCTCCACCAGCACGCCGCCGGCGACGGGCCACGTGGAGATGAGCTTGCCGAAGACGGCGATCCAGCGCTCGGTGGGCGCGACGCGGTAGCTCCACAGCTTGCGCCCGGTGGCGGCCTCGTGGCAGTACACGCGGCCGTCGGCGCTGCCGGTGTACACGCGGTCATGCGCGATGGCGGGCGGGAAATAGATCGCGCCGCCAGTGTACTGTTCCCACTTCACCTTGCCGTCCTTGTCAAAGGCGCGGATGACGCCGCTGCGGTCGGCGATGAACGTGAGCCCGCCGGCGGTGACCGGCGCGGTGGGCATTGCGCCGCTGGGGGACTGGAAGCGCCACTGCGGCTGCACGCCCGCGGGCAGCGGCTGCGCGGTGGTGGCGGTGCGCTGGTTGTTGCCTTGGTAAACGGCCCAGCCGCCCTGGACCTTCTTGAGCTGGTTAACGTTTTTAATGTCGCCCTCGCCGGGCTCGTGCTGCGGACGGGCGCTGCCGGGGCTGGCGAGCTGGTCGCCCGCGCCGGCCAGGCTGATGTGGCCGTAAAGCGAGAGCTGGCAGCCGCACATCCACGGGCCCCAGAAGAGGTGGCCGTCGGAAATGATCACGCCGTCCTGGCACGGGGGCCGCATGGGGGCGATGTGCTGGGCGGTGTTGCTGGCCACGTCCATGCGCACGGTGCCGCCGCTGGCGCGGAAAAAGACGCTGTCGATGCTGCCCGTCGCGCGCGTGCAGGCGCGGCGCCACGGCATCATGCTTTTCACCTTGCCCGTGCCGTACTCGAGAATGGAGCCGCCCACAGAGCGTTGCGCGCCGGCGGCGAAAATGCCCTCCTTGCGCAGGACGAGCTGCACGTTGCCGCCGCCCTTCTTTTGCCAGAGCAGCCGGCCGTCCTTCGTGGAGGCGCTCACGAGGTTGGGCCGCACGGGGCCGGCGAAGAAAATCTCGTCGTCACTGCACTTGATGTACGTGGTGGTCGCGTAGCCGGTGATGTAATGCTGCGCGCGCGCGTGCGGCGCGATGGCGGTGAGCAGCGCCGGGCTGGTGTTGTGCCAGCGCGGCTTGCCGTCCGTGCCCAGCGCCGAGAGCGCCTTGCCGGGGCTGTAGTAATAAATGCGCCCGTTGCGCATGCACACGCCGCGCGCGTCGATGTACTCCTTCTCCGAATGCTGCCACTTGATTTTCTTCGTCTTTAAATCGATCGCCACGAACGTGCGGCCGTAGCCGAAGTTGGTCTTCGGGTTTTTATAATCGTGCCCCTGCCACATGCCCCACGGCCAGTGGCCGAGGCCCGGGCGGTTGGAGGGCACCGTGGCCACCTTGATCTCCGGATGGCCGACCAGCGCGTAGAGCGTGCCGTCGACCATCGCCATCCACTTCCACGTCGGCCCGTCGCCCACGCCCTTGGGGATGACGATCTGGTCGCGCACCTTGCCCGTCTTCGCGTCGATGATCTTGCACGACTCATGGTCGCCCATGTACAGCGCGTCAGCCGTGGCCACCAGCGTGTTGCGGTGGATCATGAAGCCCGGCGTCAGCTTGCGTTTCCAGTGGATGATGCCGTTGTACGCGCTGGCGCAGATGAGCGTGTTGAGCATCGGGTTCTGGTTGGCCTTGTGCGCAATGTGCCCGAACGCGCGGTACACGCGCCCGCCCGCCGCCACGGTGATCTGCGGCATGGGACTGAACTTCGGTGCCTGGATGAACTGCGTGAGATACGGCGCGCGCGCGACGGCGTCGGTCGACTGCGGGTTGTTGTCCGGCCCGTGGAACGGATGGCTCCACGAGTCCGCCCCCTTCATCACCGGCTTCACCAACGCCTTGCCGCCGCCTTGCCAAACTCGCCCGCCCGGCCGCAGCACGCGCATCAGTTCCTTCTCCGTCACCTGGTCACGCCCGGAGCCGTTCAGGACAAAGTCCGCCAGGTTGTCCGCCAGGCAAATGCGGTTCAGCGCGCTGTGCTCCACGAAAATGCTCTTTCCCAACAGCCCCGCCTTGTCCGCTGCCTTGCGCACCTTGGCAATTTTTAACGGGTCGGCGGACTGGTAGTAAACCGTCAGCCCCGCCTTCGCCAAGTCCACCGCGTGCAGCCCGGGCGTCGGTGAAACCTTGTTGAGCACCACGGCGATGCCGGAGGTCTGCCCAGCCCATTTCAGGTGCCCCGCCGAGATATCATCCTCCGGCAAAGGCGGTGCGGCCAATGCGGCGAGGGAAGTGATGAGAGCAAAGGATTGGAGGAGAGTTTTCATGATGAGTGGGTTTGCTTGGCCTGAAGATGGAGTATGAACCTTTAGCTGGAAGACGCAACCCCTTTGAGTTTTGGACAACGCGTGTCATCCTGGGGCGGGAAATTCTTGGTCATTGGATATGCGTCTCCTCCAACGGATCGCGCTGCATGGGCCGGGACAGGTTTTCGCTGGAGATTTTCTGGATGCCTCCGCGCTCTGTGGCGTGATCGTTGATGGCGCGCGCCAAGCGGGCATTGTTGGCCTGCTGCACACTGCCGTCGCTTAAAAGAAGCTGCCCTTCGTTAGGGTTTAAAAGGGCCATGCCATGCCACAGCATACGGGTGGCATTGGCGTCCCAAGCACCAACCCATTCGTGTGAAACTGCTCCGGCGTTGGCCGACCGCAAAGCACAGCCCAAGCCATTGGCCCAGACGGGTGTGCGCGTACCGGCGGGATAAGCATGCTCATAAGCGGCATCCCCGGAAATGTTTCGGGTTACGCCGAGGATGGTTTTCGGCTTGGCTTCATCCGCGCCGAAGTGAATGCCATAGCTCAGCGCGCGGTTGTCCATGTGGTGATGCCAGCCATCGAAGCGGCTGCCGAAGCCGCCGAATTTTCCGTTGTCTGTCTCATTATCGTTGAATTCACGCGCATCCGGATCACAGGGGGAGGCCAGCAGCTTGGCGGATCCAATCTCCTGCCGAATGGAGGGAGGCAGAAACATGAAACGGACATCCCAGCAATGATGGTCGCCCGAGTGACGCGGACCGAACAGCGTCGCCCAAAGTGCCACGGAGTCACGTCGCGGCAACAGCCACGGAAACCGCCCGTGGTTGTCCGTAGAAAACCCTTTCATGCCAATGCCGATTTGCTTGAGGTGGCTGACGCACTTGATGCGTGCCGCGCGCCGCTTGGCCTTGGACAATGCAGGCAACAGCGTGCTCGCGAGAATGCCGATGATAGCCACCACTACCAGTAGCTCAATCAGGGTGAAACCGCGCACGCGCATGCCCCCATTCAAAGACCAGCCCGCCCGGATGGCAATTCCCCTTTGCCTTGGGCGTTGATTTCCCCATGGGCATGCCCAATGCTCCGCCCATGAAAACTGCCGCCGCCGTGCTGCACGAGATGGAACGCCCGTTGCCCTACGCGGACTCGCAACCGATGGTTATTGAGGAATTGGACCTCGAAGGTCCGGGTGAAGGCGAGGTGTTGGTGGAAATTAAAGGAGCCGGCCTATGTCATTCGGACCTCTCGGTGATCAATGGTTCGCGCCCGCGCCAAATGCCCATGGTGCTCGGCCATGAAGCCAGTGGCATCGTGCGCGAAGTGGGCCCGGGCGTGCGCGGCTTGAAAGCTGATGATCACGTAATCTTCACTTTCATCCCCAGCTGCGGACATTGCCGGTATTGCAACGTGGGCAGGCCTTCCCTGTGTGAGAATGGAGCAGAAGCCAACAATGCCGGCGTGCTGATGAATGGAGCACGACGGTTTAGTCGCAATGGCCAGTCGTATTTCCATCACTGCGGTGTCAGCGGCTATTCGCAATACACCATCGCCCTGCCCGGATCCTTGGTGAAAATTGATACCACCTTGCCCTTCGAACTTGCCACCCTGTTCGGTTGCGCCGTAACCACCGGCACGGGTGCCGTCATGAACACGGCCAACGTTCGCCCTGGCCAAAGCGTGGCTGTATTTGGCCTGGGCGGCGTTGGCCTGGCGGCATTGATCGGCGCCAAGGCCTGCAACGCCGGACAAATCATTGCGGTGGATTTGTTGGATTCAAAACTTGAGATGGCCCGGAACCTTGGTGCCACACACACCGCGAATGCCGCGGAAACCAATCCCGTGGAAGTCATTCAGGATCTTTCACATGGGGGTGTGGAAATTGCCATTGAAAGCGTGGGCAATGCCACCGTGCTGGCGCAGGCCTACGAATCCACCATGCGCGGCGGTACGACCGTAGCGATCGGCCTGCCACATCCCGACCATCAATTCAGCATCCCCGCCGTCACCCTCAGCGCCATGGAAAAAACCGTGAAAGGCTCTTACCAAGGCAGTTGCGTGCCCTCGCACGATATTCCGCGATTCATCGACATGTTCCATGCCGGCCAATTGCCCGTAGATCAATTACTGACCAACACCATCGCACTTGAAGACATCAACACCGGCTTTGACCGCCTGCACAAAGGTGAAGTGGCGCGACAGGTGATTTTGTTTTAATCGCCGGACACCATGGTGTTCTGCAACACTCCGATCCCCTCGATGCTGGCCTCGACTGTATCCCCAGATTTAAGGTGGACCCCTTTGGCATGTCCGACGCCGGCGGCGGTGCCGGTGGAGATGATGTCGCCGGGTTCCAGCGTCACGAAGGAGGAGATGAATTCGATCACCGCCGCCACGGGAAAAATCTGCATGGCCGTGCTGGCGTCCTGATGCGCAACTCCATTTACGGTGAGCTTGAGCGGCAGCACCTGTGGATCTGGAATACTTTCCGGACAAGCCACACACGGGCCAACCGGACAACTGCCGTCATGCCATTTGCCGTGTTGCCAATCGAAGAATTTGTCGCGATCACGTTCTGCACGAATGGGATTAGGCCGAAAGCCACGGTCGGAAATGTCATTCACCACGGTGTATCCTGCCACGTAATCCAACGCCTCCGCCTCGCTCAAGCCTTTGGCTTTCTTGCCGATCACCACGCCCAGCTCGCATTCCCAATCGATGTTGTCCGGGGACACCGCCGGAATGGGAATCTCGCCGCCGTGCCGATTCAGCGTGGTGGAGGCCGGTTTCATGAACACGTACGGATACGTCTGCGCCCGTTCCACCGCAATCTCGCCGCCTTCCTCAATGTGCTTGGCGTAATTGCCCGCCAGCAACAACAGCTTATTTGGCCGGGGCACGGGCGTAAGAATTTTCGCGCCGGTCACGGCCAATGACGCGGCTGCATCCGGATTCCCTTCCAACCAAGCCGCAACACGCAAAGCCGCCTCCCGATCGGCACCATGCGGTAAACAGGTTAACAAATCGTCGGTAGCTTCAAGCGAATCGCCCGCGGCTTCAGCAGCTGCCTTGAGCGGAATGACCGAGTCCTCACGGTAGAAACCCGTTTCTGGATTACCTTCTTGTTCAAAACGACAGAGCTTCATTTTGTAGCCTTGATGAATTTGATGCCTTGAGCCGCCGCCAAGCGGCGCAGGGATTTGAGGTCACCGTACTTCACTGCCCCGGGCAGGAAGTTTGGATCGCGATACGATTTCAAGTCGGCGAAGGAAAAAGTCCCGGCATTCACGGCCGCTTCATTCACGC
>PBLV01000065.1 GCA_002721895.1 Verrucomicrobiales bacterium | reverse complement strand
TCAAGACTCTCGTACACAGTGAGCATGTCCTCGGGTGTGGTATAAAGTTTTTCGGCAGGGGTGTCTTCACTGCCCGCTGAACCATCTTCCTCGCCGCCGACCACGCCGGCCTCCACCTCAAGGATGATTTCATTGGCCGCACACAGCTCGAGGTATTCCTTCGAGATGGCCATGTTCTCCTCTAGCGGCAGGATGGAGGCATCGAGCATGTGGCTCTGAAACAAATTGGTATGGCCGGCCTCACGCCGCTTGGCGGTCTCCGCGATGAGCGGCTTGAGGAAACCCTCGGCGGCTTCCGGTTGGCAGTGGTCGGTGTGCAGGCCGATGAGGATGTCGTATTTCTCGGCAAGCCGATGAGCCGCCTCAGCCAGCACGATGCAGCCGTGGACTGAATCCTTTACGTTCAAGCCGGAGGCAAACTGGCCGCCACCAGTGGAAAACTGGATGATGCCGTCGGACTTCGCGTCGGCAAAAGCCTTGAGCGCGGCATTGATGGTGGTGATGGAAGTGACGTTGACCGCCGGGTACGCGTAGTCGCCCGCTTGGGCAGCATCGAGCATCGCGGCGTATTGCTGGGGTGTGGCAATGGGCATAACAGTTTTCCGCCAAATGGGACGGGGAGCGCGGAAAGTAGGGATTTATGGCGAAAAATCAATTCAAAAAGATGGCCTGAATTTTTGGTGGAGCGTGGACAATTCCTTCCGGTGTGCTATCCTCGGGCCGTTGATAACCATAAGACAATTCTTTGACCTCGGGGCCATTGGATTTCGCCAGCCGGGGTTTCCGCTCCGGCTGGTTTTTTAGGGTTCAAATTATTCACATCGGCCTTTGGGCGTTGCGTGGGTAGGGGCTGGCCGCATAATCGGTCTGGGGATGGAGATGCTCAATTCCATTTATGAGGTCGCGCATCGTGTGCTGACTTTTCACTTGTTCAAGATGGGTGAAGGGCACGTGACGCTGGGCGGGCTGCTGTTCCTTGGGATCCTGTTTGTTTTGATCATCATCGGCGAGCGGGTGTTTCGTGAGCGCGTGATCATGCGCATTTTCGACAAGACGGATTTGCCGGAGTCGCTGGAGTACGGGATCGCGAGGATCATCGGCTATGTATTGATGTTGATTGGGTTTTACATGGCCTTTCAGGTGGTGGGGGTGGATCTGAGTTCGCTGGCGTTTATTGCGGGTGCTGTGGGGGTGGGTATTGGTTTTGGACTTCAAAACATCATCAACAACTTTGTCAGTGGTGTGATTATTCTGGCCGAGCGACCGATTGCGATCGGGGACCGTATTGAAGTGGGCGGCACGGCGGGGCGAGTGGTGAAAATCAGCCTGCGGAGCACAACGGTGATAACAAATGACAACATCACGATGATTGTGCCCAACGGAGATTTCATCTCACAGACAGTTACCAACTGGAGCCACGGCGACCCCAAGGTTCGCATCCGGATTCCCATTGGCGTGGCTTACGGGACGGATCCGCAATTGGTCGAGCGTTTGTTGCTGGAAGTGGCTCATGAGCATCCGAAGACGCTGGACCAACCCAAGCCAGTGGTGTTGTTCGAGGCGTTTGGTGACAACTCACTCAACTTTGAGCTTGCGGCTTGGACCTCGGAAATGACGACCCGGCCGAAGCGCTACATGAGCGAATTAAACTTCGCCATCGAGAAAAAGCTGCGTGAGAATGACGTGGAGATTCCGTTCCCGCAACGCGACCTGCACGTACGCTCGGGCGTGCTAGAAATTAAAAAGGCGGCGGATGGAGAGCCAGTCGCCGCCTTGTGATTGCCGGAAAACCCGGGTGGATTAAACGTCGCCCTTTTCCAAGCCGGGCGTCTTCTTTCGGGGCACAACGTTAGGCCTGCCTTTACCGTCAAGGCCCTTGAAGTCGAAGTTCAGGCCGTTTAGGTCGAACTTAAACTCAAACCGTTTCTGGTTGCGTTTAACGTTTTCCAACTGGTCGAGTTTTTGGCGGAGGTTTTTCGGCACAGCCTTGCGATCCTCCTCGTCGTTTACGTCACCCTCAAACAAAAGCTCACCTTCGGGATCAGTGGCTTTGAAACGCTTTTTGCCGTTCTGATTGGACAACGTGTAGGTGCCAGTGTTGTCGCTGATGCTTGTGGTGCTGTTATTGATCTGAATTTGCTTTGCGCCCGGCAGGTTAGGAAGGTTGGGCAGACGCGGGATTTTGGGTTGGGCGGGCAGGGGATTGATTCCGCCGCGTCCACCGGGAGCGGGCAGGATGCGCAACTGCCCCTGTCCGCCGGGAACACCAAAACCAAAGCCGAAACCCTGAATGCCATTGGGCAGTTTGCCTGGCTCAACATTCTGCCATTGTTTTTGCCACTGCTCGATGGCTTGGCGCAAATTCTTCCTGGCTTCGGGATCGTTGAGATCGAAGTTGCCTCCGCCGAAGAACGGCTGCCATTCGCCACCCTGCCAGCGGAAAGGCACATTCCGTTGGCCGAGTTGAACGGCTACATTGCCCTTGCCGAGTTTGACTTTGACCTGCTGTGGTTTGCCTTTTCGACGGAGTGAGAGGGTGATCTCATCGCCGGGCTTTCGTGTCTTGATCAGGGTTTGAAACTGCTCAGCATTGACGATCAACTGGTCATCCAGTTTGGTAACGATGTCGTTCACCTGTAGCTTAGCCTTCTCCGCGGGGCTGCCCTTGGCTACGTGGCCGATGGCGATACCCGTGCCCGCGGGTAGATCCAGTTGTTCGCGGACAATTTGCGGGATCGGCGCCATGGCGATTCCGAGGTAGGTGGCTTCCTTTCCTTTCGCGGCGAGGATTCTCGGTTTGGCTGGCTGCGGCTTCTTGTCGTTGTCGGCTGCGGCGGCCATCGGCAAAAGTGCGGCGGCCATGAGTGTATGGATCAGTTTATGTTTCATGTCTCCTGAGTCTGTGTGTTTAATGAATCTCCATGGGGATTAAAAAATGTTCTTCGCGCGGCACGGAATGTCTGATGCGGGTGGCACCGTCCTGAGCCTCCCATGTGTAGGTGTCGACCATTTGCATGCGCACGCGGCGCATGGGGAATTCATCCGGCGTGTGGACGATGCCCTCATCAATCGCACCCAAGAGGGAATTATCCATGGCTATGGGGCGCAGATTGACTTCCCCCGTTTTGGGTGTGTGGACGATCGAAGCAGAACGAACGCTGGAGCCATTGGTCTTGGGTTGATTTGTCGGCTTGGCAGGAAGAAAGACCAGAACCATCAGCAATGCCGCGGTTCCCATCGCAGGGATGAGCCAAAGGCGCCAGCCCTGGACGGAATCCGGCATGGGGGTAATGGTGTCGGCTGTGATGGCTTGTCCGATGCGTTCAAGCAATCGATCGTCAGCTGGCAACGGCTTTAAGTGCCGCAGTTCAGCTTCCAGCACGGGATCAAACTCAGGATCGTGATGAGCATTCATGAATGTGACAGCAAATTGTCCTTCTTCAAATAGTCCAAGCCATAACGGTAACGAGAAGCCGCCGTGTTCATCGGAATGTCGAGCGTCTCCGCGACTTGAGCGAAAGTTAACTCGCCCCAAATCTTGAGCACGATCACCTCGCGAAATTTTTCGGGCATGCGTTTCATGGCTTGGTCCAGCAGTTGGGCCGTCTCGGCCTTTTCAAGGGTGTCATCAAACCAGCACACGGTTTTCGCATCGGCCATGACGGCTTCCTCACGTCGGCTGCGCCGATCCATTCCCCGTGCGAGGTCGATGGAGCGGCGGCGAATGGTTGAATAAACCAGGGGCAGGTCAGGCGCGTGGCCATTGCCCCGGCGCCAGCACTCCACCAGTGCATCCTGAAGCACATCTTCCGCGTCGGCCTCGCAGCGCGTCTGTGCGCGGGCAAACAGCAGCAACCGCGTAGCGTGCTCGCGCAGCCATCCGTGCCAGTCTTGAGATTTCGTCTCCATCGCCCCGGCGCCCACTATACAGTCTACAGGCGTCCTGCACAGTGGAAAGCGGCGATGGCCGATATTTTTGTCTGGAAAAAATTGCCACCAAGGCGGCTATATCGCAGGGTTTGCCCATGCGGTTTTCACATCTTTTCAAACGTTTGTTGTCGGCTGTCGGCATGATTGCGGTGGCACTGTGTCTGACGGCTGCGCCTTCAGAATTACTTGTGTACGTCGGCACCTACACCCGGACGGAGGAACAGGGAATCCATTGGCTAAGGCTGGACATGGATACAGGCAAGCTCACTGCCGCGGGAAAATTGGCTGGCCAAAAGAATCCTTCGTTCCTAGCGATTCATCCGAATAAAAAATTCCTCTACGCAGTGAACGAGATCGGCAATTTCAAAGGAGAAAAGGCCGGCGGCGTGAGTGCGTATGCAATTGACCCGAAGACGGGGGCGCTGACGATTTTGAACCAGCAATCGTCGAAGGGCGGGGCGCCGTGTCATTTGGTGGTGGATGCGAGTGGGCGCAATGTGCTCGTGGCCAATTACACGGGCGGCAGCGTGGCGAACCTGCGCATTGCGCGGAAGTCAGGACGGTTGCGGAAGGCGTCGGCGTTCATTCAACACGAAGGCTCGAGTGTGCTCAAGCCGCGGCAGGCGGCGCCGCATGCGCATTCGATCAATGTTTCGCCCGGCGGCAAATTCGCGGTGGCGGCGGATTTGGGTTTGGACAAGGTGCTGGTGTACGGCTTTGACGCGAAGGCGGGGACGTTGAAGCCGGCAGGCTTTGCCAAGGTGGCGCCGGGCGCGGGGCCGCGGCACTTTGCGTTTCATCCGAACGGCAAGTTTGGTTATGTGATCAATGAGATCACGTTGACTGTGGCGGCGTTTGCCTGGGATGAAGGACAGGGGAAGTTGACCGAGCTGCAGACGATCTCGACGCTGCCGGAGGAGCGCGGCAAGGGGATGAGCACGGCGGAGGTGCGGGTGCATCCGAGCGGGAAGTTTTTGTATGGCTCCAATCGCGGGCACAACACGATCGCGGTCTTCGCGATTGATCAAAAGACGGGCAAGCTGAAGGCGGTGCAGCATCAGTCGACGCTCGGGAAAACGCCGCGCAATTTTAACATCGATCCGACGGGGAAATTCCTAGTGGCGGCGAACCAATCGAGCGGCGACATTTTTACCTTTCACATCAATCAGGAGACCGGCGCGCTGAAGCCGACGGGGCATTTGGTGAAGGTGCCGCTGCCGGTTTGCGTTAAGTTTCTCGATCTTACCTCGAAATAATTACACGAAGAGCTGCGATGTCGGCTTGATTGTCAGTTCTGGAATATGTGCTCGCGGGTGCAGCTTGGCAACCGCCAAGACAATTTCGCCGATGTCGGATGCCTTTAGAATAGTGGCTCGGTGTTCCGCGGAAGGCGGTTCCGGCCGGTCGTCCAGAATGGGCGTGTCCACTTCGCCGGGGCAGATTGTCGTGATGCGAATGTTGTTTGGCAATTCATCGCCTGAGGCGGATGTGCCCAAGGCGTTCATGGCAAACTTGCTCGCGTTGTAGGCGACACCTCCAAGATGGCTCGCCCGCAGTCCGGCGATGGAGGAAATGTTGACCACCAAACCCTCCTTATGAGGCCGCATCAAAGGCAGTCCAAAATGAAGACAGTTGAAGGCCCCGGTGGCGTTGATGCGCATCAGCTTGTCCCAATCCTCGGGTGCGAGCTCGTTCATGGATCGCTTGGGTACGTTTACCCCAGCGCTATTCACCAATACATGCAGCCGGTCAAACGACTTGCCAAACCATTCGAAAAGTGCCTGTACGCTCTCACGTTCGCCTATGTCCACGGCATGGGTTTGCATTTCCCTTTTGGCCTGGGCCGCCACGGCATCCAATTTCTCCTGACGTCGCCCGGCGATGGCCACATTCATGCCTTCCGCGGACAATGCCAAGGCAATTGCCTCGCCCATGCCCGTGCCCCCGCCAACAACCAACGCATTTTGTCCTTCCAAATTCATGGTCGGCGCACGTTACCGGCGTGAGCCGTGAGGTACAACCGTGGATTGCCAAAAAGAACGGCCTCCGAAATAATCACCCCGTGAGAGCGATTCCCCTGATGATGTGTCTGGCAGCGGTCATTCAAGCCGCTGAACCAAAGGTGACGTTGATTTACGGGAGTTGGAATCCGGGCGAGGGAGGGCCGGTCACCACGCGCCCCAATCCGTTGAAGCAACCGTTTGGAGTGGATTTTGATATGCAGGGCAATATGTACATCGCCGAGTTGAGTGGCGGACGTGTGCTCCGTTATTCGCCCGACAATATCCTGAAAACGATCTCGGGAGATGGCAGCAAGAGTTACAAAGGGGACGGAGGCCCGGCCAAGGCGGGTACGTTCAACGGGATGCATAACGTGGCCGTAACTCCAAAGGGGGAGGTCTACATCTCGGATTCCTGGAATTTTTGTGTCCGGAAAATTGATGCAAAAGGATTGCTCAGTACGGTGGTCGGCACGGGCAAGCGAGGGTTCAGCGGTGATGGTGGGCCATTGCGTCAGGCGGATTTCAGTTTCACCATGTGCATCACATTGAACGCGACACACGACCTGATTTATATTGCCGATCTGCAAAACCGCCGCATTCGCGCGGCGAGTTTAAAATCCGGGAAGGTCAGCACGATTGCCGGCAACGGGAAGCGGGGGGTGCCAACCGATGGCGCACTCGCCACTCGATCGCCATTAGTCGATCCCCGCGCGGTGGCTCCGGATTCGCAGGGGAACATCTACGTCCTCGAACGTGGTGGACACGCCCTTCGGGTGGTGCGTCCAAACGGAAAGATTTACACGGTGGCCGGCACGGGCAAGCGTGGCAAGCTGGATGGCCCCGGCAAGCAGGCGACCTTTGGCGCGCCCAAGCACATTTGTGTGGATGACGCCGATAACGTGTACATCGCCGATGAAGCCAACGACCTGATCCGAAAATACGATCCGAGAACCGGCGGGGTTTCAACCATACTGGGTCACGGCAAGGTGAAGCTGGACTTTCCTCACGGTGTTACGTGGGAAAAGGGCAAGCTCTACGTCGTGGACACGGGGCACAACCGAATCCTCCGTATCGAGGATTAATCCTCCAGCGCCAGCTCAAGGTAGTCGGCGGCGTTTTGGTAGCAGATCCGCTGAATCATGCCTCCGACAAGTTCGTAATCATTGGGCACGATACCGTCACGCATCCAGCCACCAACGAGGTTGCACAGAGTGCGCCGGAAATATTCGTGGCGGGGAAAACTGAGGAACGATCTCGAATCAGTGAGCATCCCCACGAAACGCGAGAGTAGGCCGGTGTTGGCCAGTGCTTTCATCTGCCATTCCATGCCCTCCTGTTGATCGGCATGCCACCAGCCGCTGCCGAACTGCAGTTTGCCGGGTGTGCCCCCCTGGAAATTCCCGATCATGGTTGCGAACGTGAAATTATCCATTGGGTTGTTGTTATAGAGAATGGTCTTGGGGAGGGCGCCATCTTGTTCCAGCCGGTCGAGGAAGGTGCCGAGCGCGGCGGCTTGCGGCCAGTCGCCGATGGAATCGCAGCCAATATCCGGGCCGATCGTGTTAAAGAGGCGCGTATTGTTGTTGCGCTGCGGGCCGATGTGCAACTGCATGGCCCATCCTTTGGCGGTGTAAAGTTGCCCCAAGTGCGCCATGATATGGGCCCCGAATTGGCGTTGCTCGTCGTTTGAGGCGGCGCGGCCGATCCGGGCCTTATCAAAGATGCGTGCGGCTTCAGGTTTGCTCGGGAACACATCGAAACAGTACGGGAAACTGTGATCGCTTAAGCGTGAACCGATGGCATGGAAATCCTCAACGCGCTTTTCCAGTGCGGCGAGGAAACCGGGCAGGGTGTTTGTGGCGATGCCGGATGCGGCGGCCAGCCGATCGGCCCAGGCATTGAACAGCTCGGGTTGGTCAACACTCCACGATTTGTCCGGGCGGAATGTCGGATAAACTTTGGTCCGGATGTCGAGTTCGGCGATGGCTTGATGATCGTCCAGCGGATCGGCGGGATCATCGGTGGTGCACAGGCCGCGGACCGCGAATTGATTTAGGATGCCGTGGACGGACAAGGCCGGATTGCTCAGTCGCTCCGTCGTTTGTTCCCAGATCGCCTCGGCGGTGTCGGGGCCGAGCAGGTCAGTGATGTCGAAGTAGCGCGCCAATTCCAGGTGAGTCCAATGATAAAGCGGGTTGCCGAGTGTGTGCGGGATGGTGCGGGCCCAGGCGAGGTACTTTTCCTTGGGATCGGCGTCGCCAGTGATCACGGATTCGGGCTCGCCATTGGCGCGCATGGCCCGCCATTTGTAGTGGTCGCCTTCCAGCCACATTTCACCGAGGTTGGCAAAGGAGCGGTTGTTGGCCACTTCGGCCGGTGGCAGGTGATTATGGTAATCCAGAATGGGCTCGCTTTTGGCGTACTCGTGATAGAGCCGCTGCGCGGGGTCGTTGCCCAACAAAAAATCGTCGTGAATGAACGCCATGAAACGCGGTTTGTCTAATGGAAACGCATGGTTTTTGCGATTCTTTTTCTCAACGGCATCTCCGGTCAGCCCGCAAATCGGGTGAAGGGCAGGCCTTGGATTCCCAGCCTGGCTTTGAACAAGCTGCCGGCGTGCGGCTCTTTTTCCAGCGCTTCCGGGCCCAGATTTTTGCGGGCACTGGTGATGTATAATTCGTCCATATTCTCACCGCCAAACGCGCAGGCAGAAACTTGACTGACGGGCAGTTCCAAATGGTCCAGTTCTTCGCCGGTTTCCGGATCCAGCCGTACCACGCCCCAGCCCCCCCAAAGGGCCAGCCACAGTTTGCCTTCCGCATCCGTGGCCATGCCGTCGGGGAAAGCGCCTTCCTGAGTGACATGATAGATCGGCCGGCGGTTATTGATGGCACCGGTGGCGCAATCAAAATCCCAAGCATCAATACGGCGGGTGGGGCTGTCGATATGATACATGATGGTGGCGTCGGCGTTCCAGGCGATGCCGTTGGGAATCGCGTAGTCCGTGGCCATCGGTGGGGCATGGCCATCGGCATGTAGGCAGTACATGGCACCGGTGGCGCCTTCTTCACAAATCGGCATGGTGCCTGCCCAGAGCCGTCCGGCCGGGTCACATTTGCCATCGTTAAAGCGATGTTCCGGGTGTTCCGGCTCCGGATCAGTAATGGTCTCGGTGGTGCCGGTTGCCGGGTCAAAATACAGAAAGCCCTTTTCCGCAGCAACGACCAGTCGATCGTCCTGAGCGCGCACAAGGGTACCGGGCATCTGGCCAATATCCCACGTTTGGTTGGAGCCATCAGCGGGGTTGTAGCACTGGACGAGGCGTTCGAGGATATCGATCCACCACAGGACCTTTCGGTCCGTATCCCAAAGCGGGCCTTCGCCCAGCGGTGAACGAGTGTCCAGCAGCAGTTGCGGTTCCTCAAGAATCAGGCTCATGGGGTGATGGTCGGGGAAGGCGGGGTGGCTTGCCAGTCCAAACATCAATTGCCTCGCGCCATAGGCGGTTTTTCGCTACAAACCCGCGACCATTTATGAGTAGTCCCTCGTCAGAAAATCGTGATCCCGCCAAACTGCGCAGCGCGCGTTGGTTTGCACCAGACGATCTTCGATCGTTCGGGCATCGATCACGGCTCAAGGGCATGGGCTGGGCGGATGACGATTACCGCGATAAACCGGTCATCGGTGTCCTGAACACGTGGAGCGATCTCAACACCTGTCATTCCCACCTGCGCGAGCGCGCCGAGAAAGTGAAGCAGGGGGTATGGCAGGCGGGCGGTTTTCCAGTGGAAGTGCCGGTGATGTCGCTGGGCGAAATGCTGATGAAACCGACGACAATGCTTTATCGCAACCTGCTCGCGATGGAGACGGAGGAGGTGCTTCGCTGTCACCCGATCGATGCCGCAGTGCTGATGGGGGGCTGCGACAAGACGACGCCGGCGCTGTTGATGGGCGCGATCTCGGCGGATATTCCGGTGATTTACCTGCCGTGCGGTCCGATGTCCACCGCGCGCTGGGGCAAGGAGACTTTGGGCAGCGGCAGTTCGGTGTGGAGTTTTTGGGCTGAGCGTTGCGCGGGCAATTTGTGCGACGCAGACTGGACGAAATTCGAGAACGCCATCGGCCGTTCACCCGGTCACTGCATGACGATGGGCACGGCCTCGACAATGGGGGCGATTGCGGAGTCGTTGGGCTTCTGCCTGCCGGGCGCCTCGAGCATTCCGGCGATGGTGAGCGAACATATGCGCATGTCCACCGCCTGCGGCCGCCGCGCGGTGGATCTGGCCTGGGCCGATCTCAAGCCGTCGGACCTCCTCACACGCGAGTCGTTTGAGAATGCCATCACGGTGGACATGGCGGTCGGCGGCTCCACCAATGCCATCGTGCACGTGATTGCGATGGCGCGTCGCGCGGGCTTTGATATTTCGCTGGAGGATTTCGACCGCATCAGCCGCGCCACACCCGTGCTCGCCAATGTACGTCCCAACGGTGACGAGTATGTGATGGAGGATTTTTATAATGCCGGCGGTTTGCGGGCGTTGATGGCGCAGCTCGGCGACAAGCTCCACGGCGATTGCGCGACGATCACCGGCCAGACGATTACGCAGAACCTCGCTGACGCGGAGTTGATTGATGATGATGTGATTCGCACGACAGAAAACCCCGTGCAGGCCGAGGGTGGCACGTTTGTGCTACGCGGTAATCTGGCTCCGCATGGTTGCGTGGTGAAACCTTCGGCAGCCGCGCAGGATCTTTTTACGCACCGTGGTCCGGCTCTGGTTTTTGATAATTACCCGGACCTCAAGGCCAAGCTGAATGATCCCGATCTCGAGGTCACCAAAGAAACCGTACTTGTCCTGCGCAACGCCGGTCCCGAGGGCGGGCCGGGTTTTCCTGAGTGGGGCATGTTGCCGATTCCCGACAAGTTGCTGAAGGAAGGCGTGCGCGACATGGTGCGTCTGTCTGATGCCCGCATGAGCGGCACCAGCTACGGCATGTGTGTGCTGCACCTCTCGCCCGAGAGCCATGTCGGCGGCCCGTTGGCCTTGGTGCAAACGGGGGATGAAATCGAGCTCAACGTACCCGAGCGCACCATTCAATTGCACGTGAGCGATGAGGAGCTCGAGGCCCGCCGGGCCGCGTGGCAAAAGCCCGAGCCCAAGTACGCCCGCGGTTACGGCCAGCTTTATATCAACCACGTCACCCAAGCCCACGAAGGCTGCGACTTTGATTTTCTGCAACACGGCCCGGCTACGCCTGAGCCTCCAATTCATTAAAGCCAATGAACACCGCCACCATCACTCCCGAGACGCTTTCCAACTCCGTGATCGCTGTGCCGCCCTTGGCGCGTGATGCGGACCTCAACGTGTGCGCCACTGAGAATGCCAAGATCATCCAGCACCTCGAGGCCGGCGGCATTCGCACGTTGCTCTATGGCGGCAATGCGGTGTTTTATCACATTGCTCTGGCCGAGTACGCTGCCACTTTGGCGTTGCTGCAGGAACAGGCCGGCGCGAACACGACTGTAGTGCCATCGGTGGGTCCGGCGTATGGCACCTCGATGGATCAGGCATCGGTGCTGCGTGATTTTGATTTTCCGACCGTCATGGTGTTGCCCGCGCGCGACATCGCCACGCCCAAGGGTTGCGCCACCGGTATTCGCAAATTCGCCGAGGCCTATGGCAAACCGATCGTGCTCTACATCAAATTCGAGGGCTATCTCGAGCCGGAAGATGCACAGGCACTCGTGGATGACGGCGTGGTGAACTGGATCAAGTACGCCATTGTGCGTGACGATCCGACACAGGACGATTACCTTAGCAAACTGGTCAATTGTGTGGACCCGCAAATCATCGTCAGCGGTATCGGCGAACAACCGGCCATCACGCATGTGAACGGCTTTGGGGTAAACAGCTTCACCAGCGGCTGCGTGTGCGTGGCGCCGAGTCTCTCCATGGAAATGCTTGCCGCTCTCAAGGCCGGCGATCTCGAAACGGCCGAACGCATCCGTCAAACCTTTGAGCCGCTCGAGGATCTCCGAAACAGCATTAACCCCATCCGCGTGCTGCACACCGCCGTCGCCGAGGCCGGCATCGCCGAAACCGGCCCAATCCTGCCCCTGTTGCACGGCGTGTGTGACAATGGCACGGCTAAGATCGCCGCTGCCGCCAAGGAATTGCTGGGGCATAATTGATCTCACGCAGAGACACGGAGATGCGGAGAAAAATGGTCAAATCTCTGCATGAGGCGCATGAAATCAGTGTGCATCCGCGGGGATCTGTGTTCCACTCGGCGCATGCACCGTTTTCTTTGCTTGTTGATGGCATTTGCGTGGCCGGCATTATTGGTGGCCAAGGATGGACGACCTAATTTTGTGGTCATCCTCTGCGATGACCTTGGCTATGGCGATCTGGCCTGTTACGGGCATCCGCACATCACGACGCCGCATCTGGATCGGTTGGCCAAACAGGGCATGCGGTTGACCAGTTGTTATGCGGCGGCGCCGGTTTGTTCGCCTTCGCGGGCGGGGATGTTGACCGGTCGCACGCCGAATCGTTCGGGCGTGTACAACTGGATTCCCGGCAATCACGTGATGCACCTACGCAAGGATGAGGTGACGGTGTCGATGATGCTCAAGGAAGCCGGCTACGACACTGCCCATGTCGGTAAATGGCATTGCAACGGGATGTTTAATTCACCCGCTCAACCGCAGCCGGGCGATCATGGGTTCAACCACTGGTTTGCCACGCAGAACAATGCGGCGCCTTCGCACAAGAATCCCCGCAACTTTGTGCGCAACGGCAAGCCGGTCGGCCCGATGGAAGGGTACGCCTGTCAGCTGGTGGCCGATGAAGGGGTGGAATGGCTGCGCAATGGTCGGGACAAAAAGAAACCATTTTTTCTTTTCACCTGTTTCCATGAACCGCACGAACCGGTGGCTTCACCGGACAAGATGACCGCAGGCTATGCCAAGGTGGCTAAGAACAAGCTGGAGGCCGAGTATTTTGCCAACGTGGAAAACATGGACGCCGCTGTGGGCAAGCTGATGGCGGCGCTGGATGATCTGAAACTGGCTGATGATACGCTGGTGTTTTTCACCTCGGACAATGGCCCGGAAACTCTGCGGCGTTATGGCGGCGCGGGACGGTCGTACGGCAGTCCGGGACCGTTGCGCGGCATGAAACTGTGGCTGTACGAGGGCGGCATTCGCGTGCCGGGCATTCTGCGTTTTCCCGGCCGCATTAAGCCAGGCAGTGAGAGCGATGAACCGGTGTGCGGGCTGGACGTGCTGCCGACGCTCACGGCGTTGGCCGGCATCGAGCGTAAACCGGACCGGGCGATTGATGGCAGCAGTTTTGTGGAGGTGTTCAGCGGGAAACCGATCCGGCGTACGGTGCCGTTATATTGGCATTACTACAACGCGCTGGGTGCGCCCAAGGCGGCCATGCGCGTGGGCGATTGGATGGTGCTCGGCAGTTGGGGCAAGGCCAGTGGTCGCGGCGGCGGATTCTTCCGGGCAGCGGATCAAAAGCTGGTAAAGGAAACGCCCTTGAGCGAATTCGAGTTGTACAATTTGAAGGCCGATCGGGATCAGGAAAAGAACCTCGCCGCTTCGGAACCAGAGCAGTTGAAAAAGCTCACGGCCATGCTGGTGAAAAAATACCGCGAAGTGCAGGCCGAAGGGCCGGAATGGAAATTTGGGAAATAGAATGAAACAAGCGATTCTGATTTTATGCCTGTGCGTGAGTGTGGTGCAGGCGGAGGTGAAGCTGGCGCCGGTGTTTGGCGATTACATGGTGCTGCAACGCGGAGCCGTGGCGCCGGTGTGGGGCACGGCGTCGCCGGGTGAAAAGGTGACGGTGGAGTTTGCCGGGCAAACCAAGCGCACCGTGGCCGGGCCGGATGGCAAGTGGCGCGTGCGGCTGGATGCCATCAACGATCTCAAAGTGAGCCCGCTTTTCAAGGTGACGGGCGAAAACGTCATTCGCCTCAAGGAAGTGCTCGTGGGCGAGGTATGGTTTGCCTCCGGGCAATCGAACATGGCCTGGCCGGTTTCGAAGTGTCGCGATTTTGAAAAGGAAAAAGCCGCCGCCAAGTTTCGCCACATTCGGATGTTCACCACCGCCCGCAAGGCGACGTTGGAGCCGCAGTCTACAGTGGACGGCAAATGGACGGAGTGCACCCCGGAGACGGTTGGCGGCTTTTCAGGTGCAGCCTATTTCTTCGCGCGCGCGCTGCACGAAAAACTGAATGTGCCCGTTGGCATCGTACATTCCTCCTGGGGCGGCACGGCCATTGAGGCTTGGACCAGTTGGGAGGTGCAGAAAGATGACAAGCGCCTGCAGATGGTGCATCAACCATGGAAAGACAAGGCTGCGGCGGACCGAAACAAGCCGGCGAATTTATTTAACGGCATGGTGAACCCGCACATCCCGTATGCCATTCGCGGTGCGATCTGGTATCAGGGCGAGCGCAACTCGCGCCACATCGGGTTTGCCAAGGCGTACGCGATCCAGTTGCCAATGATGATCAACGACTGGCGCCGGCGTTGGGGGCAGGGCGATTTTCCGTTTCTCTTCGTGCAGTTGCCAAACTTCAAGGCGGTGAATCTTGATCCCAACGCGCCGAGTATTTGGGCGCACACACGCGAGAGCATGGCCAAGACCTTGGCGCTGCCCAACACCGGCATGGCCACCACCATCGATATTGGCGAGGCCAGAGACATTCATCCGAAAAACAAACAGGACGTGGGCCGCCGCCTCGCCAACTGGGCCTTGGCGGAGTTTTATAATCAGGCCGATGTGCCGACGAGCGGGCCGTTGTATGAATCGCACGAGACCGATGGGGCCAAGGTGATCGTGACTTTTCGCCATGCTGAGGGTCTCAAGGCCAGGGAAGGCCGGGAGATCAGTGGTTTCGCGATGGCCGGTGCAGACAAAAAGTTTTACGGCGCCACCGCCATCATTCGCCAAGACGGCCGCGTGGAGGTGACCTGTGAGTTGGTCGATCAACCTGCCGCCATTCGTTATGGCTGGGCGGACAATCCCGTGGTCAATCTTATCAACCGTCACGGCCTGCCGGCGGCTCCGTTCCGCACGGATGACTGGTGATTTTTTTGGAAAAACCTTTGCGTATGGAGCGGCTTGGCGGTTCAATCGGGCCCCACAAGATTTTATGAGATCCGCAATCTTTCTCACGTTCCTGTTCACTGCCGGCTTGGCGGTGGGGAAACCACCGGCGGGCTTCGGCACGCCTGATGTTGAAATCACTCTCGGCACGAAACACGGCCAGATGCGCTTTGACAAGGAGGCGCTCGCTGTGCCGCCCGGAGCCAAGGTGAAGATTCTTCTGAAGAACACCTGTGAAATGCTGCACAACTGGGTGCTCGTAAAGGGTGGCACGGCTGATCGCGATCGCGTGTCCGGCAAGGCGCTGCAGCTTGGCGCGCAGAGCATGGTGAAACATTTTGTGCCGGAAGACCCGGCCATCGTCGCCAGCAGCCAAATCGCCATGCCCGGCAAGGACGTGGAAGTTTACTTTGTGGCGCCCAAGGAAGAGGGCGATTACCCGTACGTCTGCACGCTGCCGGGGCACGCCTTCACGATGGTGGGGGTAATGGCCGTTTCAAAAAATCCGCAGCAGGCGTTGAATCGCCTGAACAAGGCGCGGCCGCAGGTGCGGGCCCAGCAGGCGTTGTTGGTTACGGACAAGCCGCTGCTGCAGCGGGCATTCGTGCAAAACTCACCGGCCCGCTCCATTTGCGTGGGGTTGCCGGGCGGGGTGAATTACCTGTTCGATGCGGAAGCCTGCACGGTGCAGTACGGCTGGACCGGCGCGTTTCTCGATGTGGGCCCGGACCGCAAGGGCCGCGGAGGACGTCATTGCAAAATTCTTGGCCAACGCTTCGAGGTGGGAGCGCGGGGCGCGTTGAAGGTTGGTGATGCCAAGCCGGTGTTTCAGGGGTATAGCCGGCTGGGTGCGCCGGCGTTTTACTACAGCATGGGCGGTGCGAGCGTGAAGCAGACCATCACCCTTCATGCCGGCTTGGCGGATGGGGCGCTCAAGCGGGGCCTGCAATACGCCTTTAAAGTCAATGGCGCGGAGGGGCTCGTGGAATTCAGGGTTGATCCCGCCCGCGTGGTGGCGGAAGCCAGCGCGGGCAAATGGAATGGGGACAAGTCGTTGCTGACGCTCAGCGCCAAGGAAGCCGCCGAATTTAATGTGACCATTTTACCAAAAAATTAAAATGAAACCGACTCGATTCATCTTCGCATCTCTCGTCTTGGCGGCCTTTGTCCAGGCCGCGCCCAGCAGGCTGCCCGCCGGTTACGCGGTGGATACTGTCGACATTCCCAAGGAAATCACCTTGGGGGTGGGCGGCATGGCCTTTCTCGACGAAACGACACTCCTGATCTGCACACGTGAAGGGGAGGTTTGGAAATTCAACACGGGCAACGGCAAGTGGTCCCTGTTTGCGGACGGCCTGCATGAGTCGCTGGGGCTTTGGGTGAACCCCAAGAATAAGGTGGTTTATGTAATGCAACGACCGGAGTTGACCAAACTTGTGGACTCCAACAAGGACGGTGTCGCCGACCAGTACCAAACGGTAAACGCTGGCTGGGGGCTGACGGACAATTACCACGAATACAGCTTTGGACCAGTGCGCGACTCGAAGGGGAATTTTTACGGCACACTGAACACCTCGCTGAGCTGGCCGGGCTGGGCGGGCAGCGCGAAGTGGGACAAGGCGCGCGTGCATGACTCCAAGATGGGGCGCGCGGCGAAATACCGAGGCTGGTCCTTCCAGATTACACCGGATGGAAAATTTGTGCCCTTTTCGCTGGGCATGAGGTCGCCCGCGGGCATTGGCATCAGCAAGGATGACGATATTTTTTACACTGACAATCAGGGAGACTGGAATGAGACCTCCACGCTCCATCACGTGGTGAAGGACCGGTTTCACGGGCATCCGTCTTCTTATTACGATCATCCCAAGTATATCGGCAAGGACCTGAACAAGATTTCCATCGAGGAATACCGCAAGATGCGCGCGCGCCCGGCGGTGTTCATTCCCCACGGTGAACTGGCCAATTCGCCCGGTGAGCCGGTGTTCGATTACACGGGTGGCAAATTCGGTCCGTTCAACGGGCAGATCATTCTCGGTGACCAGACCAAATCCAACCTCATGCGATTGCATGTGGAGAAGGTGGGTGGTGAATTCCAGGGCATGGCCATCAACTTCATTTCGCCGCTACAGACCGGCTGCATTCGCGGCGTGTTTGGGCCGGACGGCAGCTTTTGGGTGGGGCAGACCGGGCGCGGTTGGGGCTCGGTGGGCGGCAAGCAGTTTGGCCTCCAACGGGTACGCTGGGATGGCAAGACGACGCCCATGGCAATCCATCACATCAGCCTGACCAAGACCGGTTTCGATGTGCACTTTACCTTGCCGGTGGATGCCGCGGCGGGCGTGGATGTGGCGAACTATGACATCTTGGAATACGAATACCGCTACCGGCCACAGTATGGTTCACCCAAGGAAAAGCAGAAGAAAATGAAACCAACTGCCGTCAAGCTCTCGGCCGACCGCAAGGTGGCGCACCTGACGGTGCCGTTAAACGCCGAGAAGATTTACCAATTCAACCTTAACCAAAACCTGCGTGCCACCTCGGGCGCGGAGATAGTCAATCGCGTGGCGTGGTACACCGCCAACCGCCTGCACAAGTAGATCCATGAAAACCATCCGATTCGTTGCCCTGTGCGCCCTGCTGGCCGCATTCACCGCAAAATCCGCCGAACCCCTGAAGGCGCTGCTAATCACCGGCGGCTGCTGCCATGATTATGCAAAACAAAAACTGATTATCAGCCAAGGCATCAGCAAGCGGGCCAATGTGGATTGGGAGATCATCCATGAAGGCGGCTCGGGCCGGAATCATCGGATCTCCGTTTACCTGAAGAAGGATTGGATTAAGGACTACGATGTGGTGGTGCACAACGAATGCTTTGGCGCGATTGGTGACAAGGTCTTTGTCGAGGGGATGGCTACGGCACACCGCGATTCTGGCGTTCCAGCGGTGGTGCTGCACTGCACCATGCACAGTTACCGCGCTGCGGACAAAATCACCGATGAATGGCGCAAACTCCTTGGCGTAACCACCGTGCGCCACCAGCAGCACGTGGCCGTAGACATCAAAAACCTGCAGCCCAAGCACCCCATCATGAAAGGCTTCGGCGACAGCTGGAAAACACCCAAGGGCGAACTGTACGAAATCACCAAGGTATGGCCCAACACCACCGTGCTCGGTCAGGCCTACGGCATTCGCACCAAGAAAAACCACGCCTGCATCTGGACCAACCAATACGGCAAATCCCGTGTGTTTGGTACCACCATCGGCCACCACAACGAGACCATGCAGAGCGAGACATACATTAACTATCTCACCCGCGGACTGCTCTGGGCCTGCGACAAGCTGGACGAAAACGGCAACCCCAAGCTGGGCTACGGGCCGCGGAAGTAGGCGTATTCCATTGACTTTTGCCCATTTTTTGCCTATCACCCCTCGCCGAGGAGGGAAGTAAGTTTCCTGAACGAATCGTGTCTGCGTATGTTGATTCATACGTCGGGTTCAAAAGAATTGGCCAATGAGTACTACAACCAACAACGAAGAAGGCAATAAGGTTCTCTTTTGGGGATGTTTTATTGCTCTGGTAACCACCGCGTTTTCTTTCATCAGCCGCATGTTCCTGCTGGGGACATGGGGTGAAGAGTTTGGGCTAGATGACGCGCAAGCCGGCCGGTTGGCGGGCATTGGCATTTGGCCGTTTGCCGTCAGCATCATCGGCTTCAGCTTGGTGATCGACCGGATTGGCTACAAGGTGGCGATGATCTTCGCGTTCATCAGCCACATTGTCTGGGCGGCGATGGCGGTGAGCGCCTATTTCATATCGCAGCAGGGAAACACGCAGCTGGCATTTGAGTTGATCTACTGGGGCAGTCTGGTTTGCGCACTGGGCAACGGCACGGTTGAGGCTTTCATCAACCCAGTTGTGGCCACCATGTACAACAAGGAGAAAACCAAGTGGCTGAACATCCTGCACGCGGGCTGGCCGGGCGGCTTGGTCCTGGCTGGGATGATCATCATCTTCATCGACCACGTGCCGTGGTGGGTCAAGGTCGGCCTGATTGCCATTCCCGCAGTGGTTTACTTCATGATGCTGATTAAGTGTAAGTTCCCAGTGAATGAGAGAGTAGCATCGGGCGTAAGCTACCGCGATATGCTGGGTGAGTTTGGCGTGTTGGGCGCGGCGATCGTCGGCTTTCTGGTGACCCTGCAGTTGATCGATTTTGCCGGTCAAGGAGGGTCGGATGTGTCTTCCGGGCAGAAAAACTTATTCATCGCCATTGGCGTAGCTATCGCGGTGGCGTTTGGTGTATACACCAAGTCACTGGGTCGGCCGTTGTTGTTCATTCTGGTCCTTATCCACATGCCTTTGGCGGTTACGGAGATCGGCACAGACGGCTGGATTGAGAATATTTTGAAAGGCATCGCGGAGGGTAAGTTCCATCCAGGCTGGGTGCTGGTGTACACTTCTTTGATAATGATGGTACTGCGGTTCTATGCTGGGCCGATCGTGCATAAACTGCAGCCGCTGAAACTGCTGGCGGTCAGCTCAGTGTTGGCGATCATAGGCTTGTATACACTTTCGATTACGGCCGGCATGGCGATCTTTGTGGCGGCAACTATCTATGGCTTAGGCAAGACGTTTTTCTGGCCGACGATGCTTGGCGTGGTGTCTGAGCAGTGCCCCCGCGGCGGTGCACTGGCGCTCAATGCCATTGCTGGCATTGGCATGCTGGCAGTCGGCACACTTGGCTTCCCTTACATCGGCGCTTTGAAGGAGGCCAAGGCAATTGAGTCCGTGCAGGCCAACACCGCCATTGTGGAGAAAGCACCTGCCTTGGTGAAGGATGGGCAATTCCAAGCGCAAGACGAAAAGGCCATTTACGAGATCATCAAGTACAACGCGTTCTCCGATGGCAAGGTCGACGAATTGATCAAAGACAAGACCGACGAGGAGAAAAAAGAGATCAAGGAGGCGATCAAGAAGGAGAAGGATTCCAGTGGCCAAAAGGCACTGGCGGATATGACCGTATTTCCGGTAATCATGCTCGTGTTTTACGTAGGATTAATATTCCACTTCAACGCGAAGGGTGGCTACAAGCCCATGGTGTTGGGGGCTGATGGAGGAAGTTCTGAGGTGGGCGATGGTGATGCCTCCGACGCTGGAGAGGAGGAGAAGGAGCCTGAGAAGGACGTTTGACTCAAGAGGTGATTTCGTCACAAAAGGCGGTCCTGCGCGGGCCGCCTTTTTTATTATTGGCCGTTACCATTGCCGTTACGGGCGTAGCGGCGGCGTTGGGGTTCGGGGAGGTCGGTGTCGACTTTGGCGTAGTAGGTGTCGTCGCCGAACATGTTGTTGGCTTCGGCCTGCAGTGAAGTGGAGGGGGTGACGTTGAAGCGTTCGTTGGCCTCCACAAAGACGGAAGCGCCGCTGGGCTGGCGCAGGCAAAGGAGCAGGGGGATCTTTCCGGGGTGGGCCTGAGTGAGGGCGCGGACGGACTCAAGAGAGTTGTCAGAAATTTTCTCCACACGCAGTCGCAAGTGGACTTGCTTGGTGAATTTGCGCGGGGCGTCCTCCAGTGGCAAAATTTCCTGAGGGAAAATCTTGGGTACATCTTCGCCGTTATTGACTTCCCCGATGACCATCAGTGGCTGGTTGACTTGAAGTAGGTCGTTGAATTTCTCGTAATTATCGTTGATGAGCAGGATGGTGCAGGTGCCCTGCATATCTTCGAGGGTGGCGCTGGCATAGGGCTTGTCGGTCTTGCGGGAGATGCCGCGTTTGACCTCGGCGACAAGGCCGCCGATGCGCGTAACGGTGCGCGCCTCCAGTTCCTTGAGCTCATTGGTCTTGTGCAGGGTGTAGCTGTCGAGGATGCCAGTGAGAGGGTCCAAGGGGTGACCGCTGATATAGAACCCGAGCAGTTCCTTTTCATGGGCGAGCTTCTCGCTGCTGGGCCACTCGGTGACGTTGCGCAGCGCGGCGGGGATGTCATCCTCCTCGTTCTTGCCGGCATCGAGCATGCCGAAGAGGGTTTCCTGCCCGCGCGCGCGGTCAGCGGCAATGCCGGAGGCGCGGGCGAGGGTGCGTTCAATCTGTGCGCAAAGGCTGGCGCGGGTGTGGCCGAAGCCATCGCAGGCACCGGCCTTGATGAGAGCCTCGAGCACCTTGCGGTTGACCGCGCGGAGATCGACGCGTTCACAGAGCTCGGCGAGCGACTTGAAGGATTTTCCCTGATCGCGCGCGGCGAGCATGGCCTCGACAGCGGCCTCGCCGACGCCCTTGATGGCGGCGAGGCCGTAGCGGATGACTTCGCCATCACGGGCGGGGGCAAAGTTGACACGGCTTTCGTTGATGTCCGGCGGCAGCACCTCCACCCCCACGGCACGCGCCTCGTTGATGAGGATGGCAAGCTTGCTGGTGTCGCCCATGTCGTTGGTACACATGGCGGCCAGGAATTCGACGGGATGGTGCGCTTTTAGGTAGGCGGTTTGATAGGCCACTACGGCGTAGGCGGCGGCGTGGGATTTGTTGAAGCCGTATCCGGCGAACTTCTCCAGAAGGTCAAAGATGCGGTTGGCCTGTGCAGCGGGAATCTTGTTGGTTTCGGCGCAGCCGTTGACGAAGGCCTCGCGTTGCTTGGCCATCTCCTCAACCTTTTTCTTGCCCATGGCGCGTCGAAGCAGGTCGGCGTTGCCCAGGGAATAGCCGGCGAGAAGCTGCGTTGCCTGCATGACCTGCTCCTGGTAGATGAGGATGCCGTAGGTTTCCTCGGAGATTTGCTGGAGCAGGGGATGCTCGTACTTGATTTCCACCTCGCCGTGCCGTCGTTTGATGAAGTCCGGAATGAGATCCATGGGGCCGGGGCGATAGAGGGCGACCAACGCGGTGATGTGCTCCACGGAGGCCAGTTGAAACTTCCGGCAAAGGTCGCGCATGCCGCCGGATTCCAACTGAAACACGCCGACAGTGCGGCCTGCATTGAGGAGGTCATAGGTTTTCTGGTCGTCGAGCGGCAGCGCATCGACGTTTATTTCAAGGCCCTTGGTTTGTCTGACCATTTCGCAAGTGTTGCGAATGACGGTTAGCGTCTTGAGGCCGAGGAAATCCATCTTCAACAGGCCCAAGTCGCCCACGGGATTCATGGGGTACTGGGTAATAATGGTGCCGTCTGGGTCGGACTTGAGCGGGAGTACATTGACCAGCGGCTCGGCGCCGATAACCACGGCGGCAGCGTGGATGGAGGAATTGCGTGTGAGGTCTTCCAGCACAAAGGCAGTGTCGATCAGTTCGCGCGTCACCTCCTCGTTATCGTACGCCTGCTTCAGTTCGGCTGACTGTTCCAGCGAGCGTTCCAGTGTGATCTTCAGCTCGTCGGGTACCATTTTCGCCAGCCGGTCACATTCGCCATAGCTCAGGCCCATCACCCGGCCGACGTCGCGGATGACGGATTTGGAACCCATGGTCCCAAAGGTGATGATCTGCGCCACGCAATCGCGCCCGTATTTTTCCCGGCAATAATCGATGACATCCTGGCGGCGGTCATCGGCGAAATCGATGTCGATGTCGGGCGGGTTGACGCGTTCCGGGTTGAGGAAGCGCTCGAACAGTAACCCGTAGCGGATAGGGTCGACGTTGGAAATCTCCAGTAGATAAGTCACCAGTGAGCCAGCTGCCGAGCCGCGCGCGACGCAGGAGATTCCCTTGGAGCGGCCATGGCGAACAAAGTCGCCGACAATTAGAAAGTAGCTCACAAACCCCATCTTCTCGATAACGCCGAGCTCGACTTGTATGCGGTCGATGAGGGGCTTTAGGGCGGTCGCGACGGCGGGATCATTTACATCGGCCGGGTTGGAGTTATCACTGGCCTCGTAGGTTGGGAGCCTGCCAGCGTTCTCGATGGAGTGGCAGACAAATTCCTCGCCCTTGGCCTCGCAGCGTACGCCGTAGCGGGTATGCATCGCCTCGGCAACAAGATGCCGTAGGTAGCCCTCACGCGTGAACAGCTCAGGAGGTTCAAACACGGGGTAATGAAGTTGGCCAAGCTCGATCTTCACGTTGCACTGTTCGGCCACGGTCAGGGTGTTTCGTACGGCCTCGGGTGTATCCTTGAACAGCGCCGCCATTTCTTCCGCACTGCGCAGGTAGAACTGTTCCGGCACATAGCTCATGCGGCGGGAATCGTTCAGGGTGGTTTGTGTGCCGATGCAGATCAGCGCATCATGCGCATGTGAATGGGCGCGCTCGACGTAGTGGACGTCGTTTGTGGCCACCAGTTTTAGGCCGAATTCCTGAGCCCACTTGATGAGCTGGGCATTCACCTTCGCCTGCTCGGGAATGCCGTGGTTTTGCAGTTCCAAGTAAAAATGATCCGGGCCAAGGATCTGCTTGAACCAATCCAGCGCCTCGCGCGCTTTTTTGTCCTCGTTGCGGATGATGGCCTGCGGGATTTCGCTGGCTAGGCAGCCGCTGAATGCCACCAGCCCCTCCTTGTGCGCTTCCAACAGTTCCTTGTCGATGCGTGGCTTGTAATAAAAGCCCTCCAAGTGGGCGGCGGTGGTCAGCTTGATCAGATTGTGGTAGCCCGTCTCATTTTCCGCCAACAAGAGCAGGTGGTTGTAGCCATCCTTGCCGGTGCGGCTGTTTGTTTTTTTGTCAAACCGACTTCCTGGCGCAATGTAGGCCTCGCAGCCAATGATGGGCTTGATGTTCGCCCTTTGCGCTTTCTGGTAAAAATCGATGGCGCCATGCATCACTCCGTGGTCGGTAATGGCCAAGGCATCGAAGCCCAGATCCCCTGCGTGTTTCATCAGCCGATCCAGGCGGCATGCGCCATCGAGGAGGGAGAACTCCGTGTGCAAATGTAAATGAACGAATTCCGCGCTCACCGATTGGACTGTACCGGTGGTCCGCGGGGTTGCCAAGGGGAGGTTGTTGAAAAGCTGTTGAGGGTCTTGATGACTCAAGCGGTGCTTGCGTTTGCGTGGTCTGTTGCGCAGGATGGGCGTCCCAACCGTATTCATGAGCGACGAACCGGACAACGCGCTTGATTTGGGCCAAGAGTTGCAGTTTCTCCCCGCGTGGGCGCAGGAGGATGCAAAGTCCAACAAGTATGCCTCTTTCGATGGCGAGCCGGAACGGCGTGGACGCGGCGGCCGAGGCGGCCCGCGAGGGAGGGATAACAGGCAAAGGGACAACCAGAGACGGAATGACCGTCCGCGTCCGCCGCAGCACCGCGATGTTCGGGACAAGCCAGGCAGGCCGAAGGGCAAGGGCCCGCGCCGGGACAATCGTGATCGAGTTCGTCCGCGGCAGGAGCCTCGCAAGGAGGAGCCGCTGATCGAGTTGAAGTCGGTGATTGTGCCTTCGCCCAAGGGTGTGGAGTCGATCGCGCGTGAGATTAAGCTGACCGGTCGTGCGTATCCCTTGTTTCAAATTGCTCACCTGATTCTGGATCGACCGGAACGCTACTCGTTTGACCTGAAAGTGAAACGGAAGCCGGGCGGCGACCCCGTTCAGCGCTTGTTTATTTGCAAGATTGATCAGACCCCATGGCTGCGCGAAGAGGATGCGGTGCGTCATGCGTTAAAGGCGCACTTTGACAAGTTCTTTGAGACGCGCCGAACCGAGGCCGAGCCACCCAAGGGCAACTATACCTCCGTGGCCCAATGCGGGATCAGCGGTGCCTTGCTGGGGCCACCCAACCACCATGCGTATCAGGGACAGGTGGCGCGGATACATGCGGAGCGTTATTCGCGAATGGCGTTTGATGAATACAAGTCCAGGATTCGGATTTGTCATGATGAAGAGACCGTGCAGAAATGGGTTGAACAGGCGAGTTGGAAGACTGAGTTTTTAAGCAGGAATGAAGAAGAGCCTTTGACCTTTGCCGCCCGCGCCGATGCGGAAAGCTATTTTCTGGAAAACATGGTGTCGGAGGTGTGTGAGGAAGTGGATGGCATAAGCCTGGCCGGGCCGGTGGCGCGTGAATTGCGCCACCCGCAGGCCATGGCAAACCTGCTGCGGGCCACGTGGCAGAGGCAGCGCAGGTATCCGTTGGATACCGCCACGCAGTTGAGTAAGCAATTTGGCGCTTTGGGGTTGCAGTTTTTTAAGCGTGACAAGACGGTGACGCATGTCTCGGTGGCGCGCCCAAATTATCTGGATCTGGAAACCTCGGCGGTGTCGGAGAGCATTCGCAGGCTGGTTGAATTCATCGAGGCCACTCCGGAATGTACGCGCAGAAAAATTCTCGAAGCCTTGGCGCCCACGCCGGCTCCCACCGAGGAGGATGCCGAGCAAACCCCGGAGCAAGCCCAGTTGCTGGCGGACCTGCACTGGCTGATTCATCAGGGACACGTCATCGAGTTTTCCAACAATATAGTTGAGACGGCCAAGCGACCGCGGACCAAGGAAGAGAAGGAGCGGGCTCAGGAAGAGTCGGTTGAGGTGGAGGATAATCCCAATGACGAGGGCTCGGAAGAGGCCGGGTCTGCGCCTTCTGGAGATGACGGAGTGGAAGCCGCAGTTGATGCAGCGGAGGCTAAATCCGCCGAGGAAGATTCAGACTCCAAAAAAGAGGAGGCTGAGAGTTAAGCGAATCGCCTGTGTTAGGCTTCATCGAGTTTCCCGAGATATTCATGGGAGAAAAGCCCCGTTCCGTGTCCATCCGCCCAAAATATCTGCAAGGCATAACCTCCGATGGGCTGAATTTGGCGGACTTGAAAACTGGTGTCGTCCAGCTTTTTCTCAGGGCCCTTGTGGACATTGCCCAGCACATCCGTCTCGCCGGCACATGAGGCGCAGGGGCAAGCTCGGCGCAGGACTTCCAGCTCGATAAATTGCTCACGCCCACCGCTCCACTTCAGCGCCAAATTGCTGCCAATAACCTGAACGTCGGCTAAATTCATTGAAATCAGTGTAACATATTCACCGGCCAAACCCGTTCGAGAAAAAACTTTGGTAAGGCGAACTTTTTTTCTTGCGGCAAACTTTTAAATGGATACTCTTCGCCGCGAAATTGGCAAACGTCTCGTTTGTACGGATAGAAATCATGAAAAAGATAAATTGGGTTGGGGCCGCTTTTCTGGGATTGGCGGTGTTATGGACAGCTTGTTCACAGGGCGGTGGTAGTGGCCAGCCCAGTGACGGCGAGGTGCGTACGGGCAAATTGAAGGTGGTGACCACCACAACGATGATCACTGACTTGGTGAAGCAGGTGGGAGGTGACTTGGTGGAGGTGGAGGGCCTCATGGAGTCGGGCGTGGATCCACACCAGTACGATCCCACAGCAGGTGCCGTAACCAAAATGAGGGCCGCGGACCTAATTTTCTACAACGGCCTGATGCTGGAGGGGAAGATGGACGATCGATTGGTGGAGATGGCCCGCGACAAGACCAAGCTTGTCTATGCCATCACTGAGAAGATTGACCGAAAAAAACTTCTGGAGCCGGAGGAGTTTGAAGGGCACTACGATCCCCACGTGTGGTTTGACCCGACGTTGTGGGTGTTGTGCGTGGACTTGGTGGTCGAGGGTTTGGGCGCTGCTGATGCGGCGAACAAAGCCAAATACGAGACCAACGGCAAGGCGCTCAAGGAGGAAATCTTGGGGATTCACGAGTGGGCTAAGAGCCGCGTGGCCGAGGTGCCGGAGGGCAGCCGTGTGTTGGTGACGAGTCACGATGCGTTTAATTATTTTGCCGGCGCATATAATTTTGAGGTGGTGGCATTGCTGGGAATTTCCACCGAGGATGAGGCCAGCGCGGCTAACGTGACGCGATTGGTGGACCTGATTAAAAGCAAGAATATCAAGGCGATATTTAGCGAGACGAGTGTTTCCTCAAAGGGCATTGACCAGATCCGGAAGGATGCAGGCGTGGAAAATGGCGGTGAGTTGTTTTCCGACGCGATGGGCAAGCCGGGCGAGATGGAAGGTCCGGAAGGAGCCCAGTATGACGTGGGCACCTATCAGGGCATGATCAAACACAACATCAACACCGTGGTGGAGGCATTGAAGTGAGAAATTTTGTTACGGCGATTTCAGTTACGGTAGCGGCTGTTGCCTTTGCGCAGCCGGTGGCGCCCGCGCCATCCATATGGGAACGAGACACACTGACAGGAGATTGGGGCGGTCTGCGAACCGAATGGGCGGAAAAGGGCGTGGATCTGACGCTTGAGTATACCGCTGAATCGTTTGGCGTAGTGTCAGGCGGCACAAGCCGGGGTGCCGACTACAATGGGCTTGGTTATGGCGCGCTGGATGCCGACTTGGAAAAAATTATCGGTTGGCGAGGCTTTAGTTTTCGTATCAGCACTATGTGGACCCACGGTGCCAGCCCCGGCAAGCACGCCGGCAACGAGTTGGCCATCAGCAATATTGATGCCTTTGACGGCCTTCGGTTGCATGAATTGTATCTTGAGAAAGAATACGGCGACTTGCATGTCAAGTTGGGCAGCCTTTTGGCCGACGGGGATTTTGTTCCCTCGATGTACCGGGAGACCCTGATCAATGATGCCTTTGGCCAGACCGCCTCATGGAGCGCCAATACGCTGAATGGCGGCCCGGCTTTCACGGCGGCTGGGCTTGGTATACACCTGCGCTACGACCTCTCGGAGGCGGCTTATGTGCAGGCGGGCGTCTACGACGGTGACATTTTTGATGATTCGGGAGGTGATCCCACCATCAACCAGCACGGCACTCATTTTGAGCTGGGGAATGGGCAGGGTTGGACGAGTCTGTATCAGATTGGCTACAATGGCTTCAATGTCTCTGATGGCACGGATTTGCCGGCGTGGTACCGGTTGGGGGTTTGGCATCATTCCGGAACCTTTGACAAAAATGCCGCCGGCACTGTCGATGGAAACAGTGGCATATTTTTCTCCTTGGACAAGCTGCTATATCGCGAGGATGGCGATCAAGGTCTCGGGGGATTCTTCCGCTACGGTGTGGCCAAGCGGGATCGTAGCCGGATTCATACCATGTTGGATGCGGGCTTGAGCTACACGGGGCTGATTCCTGGCCGCGATGAGGACATCACGACCCTGGGTTTTCTTCATGCCAAACATAGTGGCGATATCACCACAACCAAGTCCCACGAATCCCTGTTGGAATTGACCCACCGAATCCAGGTGAGCCCGTCGGTGTATATCCAACCCGATATTCAGTGGATCAATCGACCGAGTGGTGATAATAGTGTGAACGATGTGCTGGCGATTGGCCTGCGTGTCGGATTCACCTTTTAATGAGAGACAAAACCGATCAGCCGAGTTCGCCCGCGCCGCTTGAAATCCATGACCTCACGGTGGCCTACCACAAGAGGCCGGTGCTGTGGGGTATTGACTTGGAGGTGCCCAAGGGGAAGCTGGTGGGTATCGTTGGCCCCAACGGCGCGGGCAAGTCCACCCTCATCAAGGCGGCCATGGGACTGCTGCCCCAGAGCAGTGGGTGGGTGAAGGTCTTTGGCCGGCCGGTTCAGGAAAATCTCCAGCGTGTCGGCTATGTGCCCCAGCGGGAATCAGTGGACTGGGATTTTCCCGTGAGTGTAATGGATGTCGTTCTCATGGGCCGCTATGGCCATCTTGGACTCATGCGGCGGCCGAAGAAGGAGGATCGGGATATTGCCCGGGAATGTTTGGAAAAGGTCAAGATGTTGCCTTATGCCAATCGGCAAATTTCCAATCTTTCCGGCGGGCAGCAGCAGCGTGTCTTTCTCGCCCGTGCTCTGGCGCAGGAGAGCGATCTCTATTTCATGGATGAACCTTTTGCCGGGGTCGATGCCGCGACGGAGACCGCCATTGTTGCCTTGTTGCAGGAATTACAGGCCAAGGGCAAAACCCTGCTGGTGGTGCATCACGACCTGCCGACGGCCCGCAACTACTTCGACATGCTGCTGCTCCTGAACATGCGCGTGGTGGCTTTTGGGTCCACGGAATCCGTGTTCAAGGTGGATCTGCTGCAAAACACCTATGGTGGTCGCTTGACCATCCTCAGCGAGGTGGCCGAGGAGGTTCGTCAAAAGGCGGAATGAAATGATTCGCTTTCTGTCCATGCTGGCCGCGATGGGGGTCCTGCTGGGAGCTGCCAGTGCCCGGGCAGACCGTATTTCAGAGGTCTTAATTACGGAACCTATCACCGACCCGCTGGAACAGTTGCAGGTGGGCAGCCGGGTGTTGGTTAAGGGGCGCGAGGCGGAGGTGGTCTACTTGTCGAGGGGTGATGGCGGTCGACCCAAGGTGCGGATTCGTTATCAGTCAAGCGGACGTGAATTGGAAGTTCGCCGGCCCAAGTTGGAGATGGTCCTAATCAAGGAGGAGGGCTGGCTTCGAAAATTTGGCCGGGTGTTCGATTTTTCCGATGCAGGCACCCATGGTACCCGCCGGGGCTTGTTGGGTGCGGGCTTGCTGGGTGTCTGTTGTGGTCTGCTGGGTGCCTTCATTGTGGTGCGCCGCATGGCGCTTTTTGGAGACGCACTCTCCCATGCTGTTCTGCCGGGAGTGATGCTCGGATTTTTGGCCACTGGATTTGTCGCGGTTGGAGCGGCGGGAGTCTTAACCATTGAAGACGTCCTGCGGTCTCCGCTGGATTCCCTCAGTACGATCCTGAGGGGAGGCTATGAGGTGGAGTTTCAGGTGGATGCTCTCAACAAGAACCCGCTGATTATCTTTCTGGGCGCCACCGTGATTGGCCTGCTGGGCGGGGCGGTGGTGGCCTTCATTCAGCGTGCCACCCGCTTGAAGGAAGATGCTGCCCTTGGGCTTGTCTTGGCAGTTTTTTACGCGGCGGGCATCGTTCTTTACACCCGCATCAAAAATCTGGGCAGCGCGGAGGTGTCCGGGCTTTATGATTTCATGTTTGGCCAGGCAGCCCTGCTTACGCCCGGAGACCTTTCCCTCATGGGGTTTGTGACGGTCCTGGCTCTTGCCGCGGTCACCTTGTTCTACAAGGAACTGCTCCTGACCAGCTTCGACAACACCTATGCGCGCGTGTCCGGGTTTCCTGTTCAAGTGATCCACTATTCGCTCATGCTCCTGCTCGCCTTCGCGGTGGTGGTTGCCCTTCAGGCTGTGGGTGTGGTTCTGGTGTCCGCCATGCTTATCACGCCCGCTGCCGCCGCCTACATGTTGACCGACCGTATGGACCGGATGCTTTGGCTGTCAGCCGGATTCGGTATTCTTTCCGGGTTGGCCGGTGCGTTATTCTCTTACTTCTTTGATACCCCCACGGGTCCGTTTATGGTGCTCGGGGCAACATTCATCTTTGCCATGGCTTTCCTGTTTAGCCCTCGTCACGGCGTGGTCATGCGATGGTTCCGACGGCGTTCACGGGTTGCCCGCGTGCAGCGTGAGAATACCCTTAAGGCGGTTTATCATGTGCTCGAGCAGCGGGGTTTCGAGGGCGAAGGTGTTTCCCTCCGCGAACTGGCGGAGCGCCGGCGCGAAACCGAGGAGGACGCCCGCCGTCTCACGGCCGAGTTGGCGCAGAATGATTTGGCAACACTCCACGAGGAGGGGAATCAGGTCCATCTAACTCCCGAGGGCTGGCAGCGTGCCTGTGAGATCGTCCGCAATCACCGTCTCTGGGAACTTTATCTGACCAATGAGGCTCACATCGCCCCAGACCATGTCCACGATGATGCCGAGGAAATAGAGCATGTTCTCGGCGAGGAAGTCGTGCGCGAACTCGAGCGCACCCTCGACCACGCCCGCACTGACCCCCACGGCAGGCCCATCCCCAGCCTGCGGGATCTCCAGAGCGGCTTGGCACCGGAGGGTGGGCCAACGGAAATCCTTGGCTTTGGAAAACGATTGTGAACGAGTTGATCCCACCATTCGATTTTCAGCAGCACGTCATCGACGTGTGGAAATACAGCCCCTTCGGGCAGGATGGCTGGGGTTGGCGGGCGCTAATGGGTTTTCTCGTCATTGCCGCCTGTGGGCTGGTGGGCAACTTTCTTATTCTGCGGCGAATGTCCCTTATCGGCGACGCCATCAGCCACAGCGCATTGCTCGGGATCGTCGTTGTGTTCATGATCACACACCCCCTTGGCGGGCCTGCCATGATGCTCGGGGCGCTCGTGGCCGGCCTGGTCACCGTGGGCCTCATTGAACTCATTCACAAGACCTCCCGTGTCAAGCAGGACGCCGCCATTGGCATTGCCTTCACCAGTCTCTTCGCCTTGGGTGTCGTGCTCATACACACCCAAATCAGTGACGCCCATCTGGATGCCGATTGCGTGTTGTACGGCGATTTCATGCACGTCGGTCGCCACTTTTCCAACGTTCAGTTGCCTGATACCATCGCCGACTCCCTTCGTTCAGCAGGTCTCATCGACGAAGCCATTCTCAGCGGCAACAACCTCAGCCTGCCGCCCGCGGAAATATGCCAAATGGCGCTGGTTGCCATGCTCGTGGCCGCTTTGCTGTTAATCTTTTACAAGGAACTTCTCGTCAGCTCCTTTGACCCCGCTCTGGCCCTGTCTCTCGGCATCAACGCCACCGCGCTGCACATCGCGCTAATGTCCATTTTGTCCATCGTCGTCGTTAGCGCCTTCGATGCGGTGGGCGCCATCCTCGTCATCGCCATGCTGATTCTCCCCGGCGCCACTGGCCACCTCCTGTCCCAGCGTCTGCCCGTTATTCTCTGGATCACCATCGCCTTCGCCCTGCTCAGTTCCGTGCTCGGCCTTCACATGGCCATCTGGATGGATTGCAACATCGCCGCTGCCATGGTCGTTGCCGGTGCCGTCCTGTTCATCATCGCCTGGATCCTCAGCCCCCACGACGGCCCAATTGCCAAGCTTCGTGCCCGCCGCGCCAGCCTTGAGAAAACCCCCGAGGCGATGGAGGCCGAAATCGCCGGTTGATCCTGAATAATATTTCCAATTCCGCACAATTCCGCCAAGGTGTTCGCTCGGGCCCGTAGCTCAGCGGTTAGAGCAGGGGACTCATAATCCCTTGGCCGCAGGTTCGAATCCTGCCGGGCCCACCAATTCTTTTCTCAGCCTATTTTTGGGGCTGGTTGTGGCGCCATTCACCGATCTACTTTCGTTGGCTCTTGAATGCTTTGGTGGTTGGAATGGTGAGGCAATGACCGCCCAAGGCTTACAGATTATTGCCAGCGAGGGATAGGATGTTAGGCTGAGGGCAGTATGAAAACCATCGACACCAAAAGCCTTCTTATCGGCGCGCTGCTCAGTGCCATTCTTTTTCTTTCAATGGGGTTAGCTAACAAGGCACCGCAAGAGGTCCGAATCATAGGAATCGACAAAGGTGTATTTGAGAGTTGGGACGCGATCAAAATCTCGAATTAGGCGTGTTTACCGTTCTCATTCTAAAATGGCTCCTAACACTTGCTTGAATGCTGTAGTTATTCACACGAATAACGATGGATGGGAGTGAGCGCAGATCAAGTGTTTAGATAACGGATTAGCCACCTCATGTTGTTGATGGCACTTCTAAAATTTGACAGCATGAAGTTTGGCTTTAAACTGGGCAATTCGGGTTTACTCTCTCCGCTGATGCCCGGCCAATCCGGGTTAAAAGAGTGTTCGTCGTGAGGTGCGCAGGTCGGCATTTATTCACTCTCCTGCCCAAAGTGCGGAACAAACTGGCAGGTGAGATTCTTTTGGAAGTATTGCGTCCCAATTTTGGGTATTTGCACCTTACTTGCGCTGAGCGCTTTGATGGCAAGAAGCTGCCGGCAAAGCGACTCAGAGGGCGAATTAGATGACGGGGCGCCGAGGCCGGACCACGGGCCGACGATGGAGGACTTTGCGCCGGAGACATCGGGCCCGGATGTGTATAAAACGATAGGGAAAGAACTAATAAAAAGGGATGAACAAACAGGTGATAAAGGTATTAGTCCGGATGGGTCCGCTTTAAAAACACCTGATCCGTAGGTTTTCCAAATATAAGGAGTGGTAGTTAATTATTCGCGATCCACAACCAGACGAGTAGGTAAATTTACATCGCGCAGTTTATGGTTGTTGGGTCTGAGTGCTCGGTTTGAGTTCGTAGAGTTTGGCGAGTTGCAGGAGGAGTGGCTCGAGTTTTTGGTAGTATTCTTCTTTGTCGAGGAGTTTCTTTTGGGTGCGGAGTTTGGCGAGTTGCAGCTCGAGGGTATTGCGTTTGGCTCGGATGGCTGGTGAGAGTTTTTGTTCGGCTTCGTTCGGGATTAAATGGAGCTGGTGGGCGCGGAGGCCATCGGGGAGGGTGCCGTCTTCGGTCTCTTTCGTGACGCGGATGCCGCGGAACCAGTCGGCGGGGGTGCCTCGGGTGTCGCCGTTGTCGTCGATGAGGGCGTGCTCGGTGGCGAGGCGGCTCTCGGTCTTGTAAAACTCGGCGGTGCGATGGGCGGCGGTGAGGAAGGCCTCAAGGAGGGAGACTTGCTCGTCCTTGTCGAGGTCGGCCTTAGGGTCGGTTATGGCGGTGGCGAGGTGGCCGCCGAGGCGGGCGAAGTTCTGTTCCGCGCCGCTGCGGGTGGCGGTGAGGATGACGCGATTGGGGCCGCTGAGGGCGTTGATGAACGGGGCGCTGGAGCTGGCGCAGTTGATGATGGCCAGCGGGCGCTCGTGGTCCTTCAGCCATTCGGCCAGCTCGGCGGCGCTGAGGTCGGGGCCGCGCAGGTTGAACTTGGCCGTCTTCCCGTCAAACGTCCCGTGCCCGATCATCACCAGCCAAAGGGGCTCTGGCGAATTCTTGGGCTGGGCTGACAGCAGCGACTTGAGCTTGTCCTTGCCCGAAACCTGGTGCAGTTCCGCCTTGCCTTGCTTTGCCGTCGCCTCCCATTGGCCGGCCCATTTTTTAAAGAGGCGCCCGTATTCCTCGGTGCCCGGCGCGCCGTTGATGAGGATCAGCGTGGGAGCGGCGTGGGTGCTAGTTGCGAATAGGAATGTGATAATGATGGCGGCAAATTTTTTGTAGATAGCCCCTCCATCGTGCTGCCGGCATCTTGCCGGCAGAAAGAGGCGGTCCAACTGCCGGCAAGATGCCGGCAGCACGGTTGCTCGCCTCTCCTTGGGAGGGACGGGCTTGCGAGTCCGAATCGTGTCGGGTGAACATTTTTTAACCTGAATCTTCATGGCAGTCCTTTCCAGCGGCGGAGGAACCACTCGGCCACGAAGCAGGCCAGCACCAGCAGGAACAGGGTGGGGCGGTGCCAGACGGGGGTGTGGATGTTAACGGTGTTCAGTTGCGTGATTTGCGGGAGGGTCTTTAAAAACGCCTCGAGGTTTTCCGGTTCGATGACCTTGCCGCCGGTCTTCTTGGCGATGGACTCGAGCAGCGGGCGGTTGGGGGTGAAGCTGTGGAATTCCTCGGCAACGGGGTCGTGCACCATGGCGAGTTGGCGGGTTTGGGTTTTGCCCTTTTCCGTGATGCCGGCCTCGATGCGCCAGGCGCCGGGCGCGGGGGCGGGGAAGGCGGCGTGGTATTGCTCAGTGTCGCCGGTGGTGGTGGATTCACCGGGCGGCTCCACGCTGAGCGGGCGTGGATGGGTGGTGTGGCCGACGGGCACGGCGCGGAGGGTGACGCGGGCGTTGTCCTCGGGCGCGAACTGCTTGTCGCGCACGGCCACGCGCAGGTCGGTGCCGCCGGTTTCCAGCGCCAGCTCAATGCGGTCCAGCGCGTCGGCGACCAGCCACTGGAGCATTTGCCGCCATGACTTTTCCATGTCGGTGCGATGCTCGGGCGAACGCAGGCCCCAGCGCCACACGTCGCCGATGGTCATCACCGCCACGCGGCCCTTGCCAAATCTCTGCGTGACCAGAGCGGGGTGCTCGATGCCGGCGTTGTCGCGGGCCACGGCCAGCTTGGCGGCCAGCGGCTTGAGGCGGCGCACCTTGTTTAAAACCTTGAACGCGGGCATCTCCGCCAGCCGCTTGCCCTCGTCGTCGAGGTTGTCGCGCACACGCACCCACGGCTCCAGCTGGCCCTCGGTGGTGAGGTCGAGCTTGGCCTGCGTCAGCGCGCCGGTTTCGCCGTCGAGGTATACCGGCAGCATCTTGCCCAGCGTGGTTCGCGTGTATTGGCCGGGGCCAAAGCTTTCCTGCCCGCCGAGCATCAGCAGGCCGCCGCCGCGTTCCTTCACGAACTGCTCCAACAACTGCATCTGGCCCGGCTTGAAAAACTCCGCCTCCACGTCGTCCAGCACCACGGCGTGATAGGCGAACAGGTCCTCGGCGGTGATGGGGAAGCCCTGTTTCAGTCCGCTGCCAAAGTGCGCGAAGTCCGCCTGCAACAGGCCGTCCTCGCCCATCCAGTTGGGCGGCCACACGCGGCGGAAGACGGGCTTGTCGTACTCGGTGGTCTTCTGGTCGGCGCCGCGCTCCAGCGGGTTGGTCTGCTCGCCCCGGCGGCCTTTAAAGACAAACCGCGGCTCGCGTTTGGCGATGCGCATGAGGCCCACCAGCTCCAGTTGCCGGTCCTCCTCCTGCGCGCGCCGCAGGAACTTGAACTCCCAGTTCGGCCGCCCGCAGACATACAGCACGCGGTACGGCCCGCCGCCGCGATTCAGCGCCACCAGCCGGCGGTTGTTTTCCATGGTCGCCTCGGGTTCGCCGTTCTCCGTTTTTGGGCCGACGTGGATTTCGTAAAACAACGGCCCGCGCGCGTGCGGGTTGAACTGGAAACGAAACTTCAACGTCTCCCGCGCCTCAAGCGCGCGCAGGGTGGACTCGCGCAACGCGGGCGACGTGCTGTTGTCTTCGTCCTTTAGCGGGCGCAGGCGGGCGGTAATTTCCTGTCCGGCAAAGCCCACGCAGCGCACCTGCGCCTCGATGGTCACCGGCGCGTCCTCGAAGGGCGTCTGGTTCACCGCGAACTTCTCGATGGCCAGGTCGCGCACCACCTCGTCGCGGCCGATGAGGACGGGATACACCGGCGCGCCCAGCTTGGCCAGCGAGGCAGCCTCAGCATCCGTCGCGATGCCGTCGGTGAACAGCAGCACGCCCGCCAGCGGTTGCCGGTTGAAACGGCCGGCCAATTGCCTCAGCGCGCCATGGACGGCCGAGGCGTTGCCGTCAAATCGCAGCTCGTCGAAGTCGCCGACCTGCCGCAGGTGCGCGTCGAAGGCATAGCGGCGCAACTGGAAAAACTCGCCGGTGGATTTCTGCCAGCCGTCATCGGCCTGACCCAGCAGTTTGCGCAGGGATTGGGCGCGGGACTGGGCTGCGTCGCGTTCGCTGACATTCAGGCCGCGGCTGTTGTCGGCCACCACGGCAAGGAAGTTGGCGCCGGGCTTGGGCTTCGAGGTGGCCGGGTTTAAAAGACAGAGCAGCAGCAGCGCCACGCCCAGCAGCTTGAGGCCGATGCACGCTGCGCGCAGGCCCGGCTGCGGCACCCGCACGCGGTAGCTCCACACCAGCAGCACCGCGGTGACCGCGAACAGGCCGACGGCCGGCCAAAGCCATTCCGCGCCGGTCAGGCTGACATTGGTGAACATGGATGCTGCGTTTGGGCGCGCCCGCCAGTCTTCAGTCGCCGCGGCCGAGCTGCTCGGTGTAGCGTTTCACGGCGTCGATAAATCGGCTGGGCGCGGGGTCGCGGTCGATGGGCGCCAGTGACGGCTGATCATCGCGACGGGCCAGCTCCTCCAGGATGCGCGCACGCGCCTCCTCGATGGGGTTCAGCACGCCCGACTGCACGAGATCCCACTGCGGCTTCTTGCTGTGGCGTTTAAACTCCTTGTTCAGCGAGCGGATTTGGTCGCGCGCCTTCGACACCCGCTCGGCCACGCCGGGCACCTCGACCATTTCCTCCACGTCGCGCAACTGGTCCGTCCAGTTGTCCCCGCCGCCGGTGATGGGCCCTGGCCGCTGTGGCTGCTTTTGCTGGGTCATCTGCTCCAGGAAACTCCCCGGTTGTTTGCCGGCCTGAGGCTGGCCCTTTTGCGGCTGGCCTTTGCTCGCCTGCTTTTGAGGCTGTCCTTTTTGGGGTTGCCCCTTTCCGGCTTGTTTTTGTGGCTGTCCCTTTTGGGGGTCGGAGGGTTTTCCTTTTCCGGCCTGCTGCTGTGGTTTGCCTTTTTGCGGTTGGCTTTTGCCCGCCTGTTGCTGGGGTTTGGATTTCGGGGGCTGGCCCTTGCCGGCTTGCGGTTTGCCCTTTTGCGGTTCACCGGGCTTGGGCTCGTTGCCGGTCTGCTGGCCCATCTCCTTCTTGATGGCCTCGGACAACTCGTCGAGGGTGCGCTCGGCGTGCTTGAGGGCCTCGGTGTCGTTGCCGAGCACGGGCTCGGCGGCCTTCTCGATGCCCTTCTTTAAATTGTCGATGTCGCGCCGGGCCTTCTTCTCCAGCTCGCCGGCCTGCGGGGTGAAGCCCTCCTTTAACAGCTCGGCGGCGGTGTTCAGCGCGCGGCCGGTCTGTTGCTGCTTGGCGTCGCGGAAGGTGTCGTAGAGCTTGCGCGAAAGGGTTGGCTCGGTTAGCTCGGACTGCTGGACGGTCTTCTTGACGTCATCCAGCAACCGCTCCAGCTTTTCGCCCTGCGCCTTGGCGGCGTCGGCCAGCTGCTTGCGCTCGGGCGAATCGGTCAACGTGCGGCGCGGGCGTTCGTTTAAATCCTCGATCTTCTCGCCAAGCTTTTTCTCGTCCTTGGCCAAGTCTCGGGCCTCGCGGCGCATCTGTTTCATCTGCTCGGCGAACTGGTGCGAGGTCTTTTTGCGGAAGTCATCCCGCATCTCCTGCAAATCCTTCTGCGCCTTGGTGCTGTTCGCCAGGGCCTGGCTCACCTCGCCCTGCTTGAGCTGCTCGGCGGCCTGGTTCATTTGCTGGCGGGTCTGCTGAAGCTGCTGGCGGGAGTCCTTCATCTCGGCGCGGTTCTGGCGCTGATCCATGCGCTGGGCGAGCTTGTCGGCGTCTTCAATGTTCTGCTTCTGCTCGTCGCGCAATTGCTTGAGCCGCCGGCGGATGTCCTTCTTTTCCTGTTCAGTCTTGGCCTCGCGCAGGGCCTGCTGCAGTTCCTTGAGCTTGTCGGTCAGGTCCTTCTGGCGCTCGGCGAGTTCCTTTAAACGGTTCAGGGCCTGCAAATTTTCGCGCTGCTTGGGATCTTGCAAGCGCTGCGCCTGCTTCTCGGTGGCGTACTTGTTCTCCTGCTGCTTGAGTTCCAGTTGGTTGAGCTGTTGTTGCTGGCGGTTGTTGCCCTGCCGCTGGCTTTGCTGGCCGCCGCTTTGCTTGGGATTGCCGCGGGCGACGCGGTGCTCGTGGGCCTGCAGCTTTAAAAGCGATTGGTAGGCCGCTTGTTCCGCTGCCAGCGCGGAGGGCAGGGGAGCGGTCACGCCTTCACCGGTGGCCTTTTCCAGTTCGCCGATGGCGCGCTGCATGTGCTCGACCACGGCCTTGACGTAGCCGTGTGTCTTTTCGTCGCTGCTCTTGTCCAGCAGCACCTTGGCCTGGCTGAAGGCCTTTTGTTGCGACTCAAAAAGGGTCAGCGCATCGGCCGCGAATCTGGCCGTTGCCTCCACGCCGGTCTCGCGCCGGATGAGCCGCCAGGTGGCGTTGATGATCTGTTTCTGCAGCTTGATGAGTTCCTCAGTCTGCTGGTTCCCCTTTTTGCCCTGCTGCTGTTGCTGCTGGCTGTTCTGGGGCATCGACTGGCCCTCGCGGAAAATCTCCTCAAACGGCCGCACCTCGGCAAAGAACATGTCGCCAAACGTCCGGCGCGGCTGGCCGTCGTCACCAAGATCCTCGGCCCAGAAGTAGTAGTTGATGAGCTGGTCGACCTCGACGCCCATCTCCTCCAGCGCCAGCTCGGTCGCGATGGCCTGCTCGATATTGGCGGGCGCATCCTGGCCCAGCTCGATCTCCTGCATCGCGCCGCCGCCGATGTTGTAGCTTAGGCCGTATCGCAGCAGGCCGAAGTCATCCTCCATCTCCGCCTCGAACAGCACCTCCTCCAGCGGCGAGACCTTCTGGTCGCCACGCGGGAACACCAGCCGGATGGACGGCGGCAGGTTGGCCTGCACGACAAACTCAAACTGCGGCGCGTACTTGTTCTTGCGCTCGGCGTTGTCAACCAGCTCCAAGCGATAGACGCCGGTCTTCTTCAGGACATGTACCGGCAGGCGCGCGAGGGGCTGGCCCGCCTCGGGTTTCAACTCGATCACCGAGTCATCCGCCGCCACCAACCGCGCCTGGGCGACGGGCTTGTTGAGGTGCATCGTGTACTCAAGCTGCGTGCCGGCCACGGCGGTGAGGCGGCGCACGTCCTTCTGTTCACGCGGCTCGCGGCCGGTGTACTTGGGAAACGTCAGCTTGGCATCGGCACTCTCCAGCACGGGATGCTCGTAGACTTTCACCTCGAACGCTTCCGACTTGCCGCCGTCAAACTCCACCCAGTACTGCATCGGCTCATTTACCTCGGGCAGCACGGCGCTGAAGATGGGATCCTGCAGCTTGGGCGACATGGCGAGCGTGCGGGCCTTGCCTTGGGCGGGCTGGAGGACGAGCCGTGCGTTGGCTGGCATGCGGTCGGCGAACTTGGCGAGGAACGCCAGCGAGGCGCCGCGCTCCACTTCCTTGTCGCCCGGCTCCACGCCCAGCAGGATTGCGGGATTCAGCACGGTGACTTCAAATTCCTCCGACTCGCCGCCACTGAACTCCACGCGGTATTTAAAGGACTCCTTGGCCACCGCGACGGTTGCGGTTATCACGCCGTCCTTGGCGGTCATTTCAAGCTCCTCGGCTTCCTCGCCGCGATGGAGAATCAACTTGGCCTCGCGCGGCAGCTTGTCCTTGAAGGTCGCCGTGATGGTCACTGCCGTGTCCTGCTCGACGGCCGTGTTGCCCGGCTGCACCTCCTGCAGTTTCGCGTGGGTCGTGGTGGCGTTGATGGCTTGGACGATGGGCTTCGCGGTCGGCACGAGTTGCGTGAACGAGGCGACGAGCGCCACCAAGGCCACGGCGTGAAAAGCCTCCGCGCGCGTCAGCCGAGCGGCGGGCACGCTCTCGATCCAGCGGCCCTGTTGCGCCTCGGCGACGGCGTCGTTGATGACGCGTTGTTGCAGGAAGTTCAGCTCGCCGGTTTGCGGGTCCGGCTCCTGCTCGAGCGCTGTTAGAAGAACAGCGTGCAGTTGCGGGTTGTCGCGCTCGATGCGGCGGGCGAGGTCGTGGTAGTTCGGCCTCCAGTTGCGCGCGCGCGCCACGGCGATCACCGCGAGCAGGGCCACTCCCAGCGCCACCGCCGGGATGGCCAGGAAACTGTTCGCTTCCGCCGCCCACATCGCCGCCACGGCGAGCAGGCCGGCCATCCAGCAGACGCCCAGCGCGCGCCATGTGCGGAGCTGGCGCTGGCGTCCGGCCAGTGGGTCGAGGTGTTTTTCAAGTCGTTGCCACTTCATGTTCGCCTCCTTCGTTTCCCTCCTCCTTGGCGGGCCGCCGCGCGAGCCAGCCGCCCAGCCACGTCTCCAATATTACCAGCAGGATCGCTGCCAAAATCAGCCACCGCCAGAGCTTTTTATCATCCTCCAGTGCCTTGTCATTCACCGATTGTTCGGAGTTTTTCACAATTTTCGCGGAATCCTGATTTTCGGGCAAAATGGGCAAATTCAAGGCGGAAATCGCGTCGTTTTCCATGGGGCTCGTGCGGCTTTCGGCGGCGGGCAGGTTGACGGCAAAATGCAGCGGCGGTTCAAGGTCGGGCAGCGTGTAAATGCCTGGCGTGGAAGGCGTGAAATTTTGCGCGCCGGGGTCAAGATTCACAACTTTTCCGTTGGGTTGGCGAAGGGTCAATCCGGCCCTTTTTGCCTCGGGCGGCAGCGGAATGGGCTGGCCGACGGCGTAGTGCCACTTGAGCTGCTGTGTGCGGCCGAGTTCCATCGCGGTGAAAAGGAGGGAGATAAACTTGGCGGGCGAGCGCGCCAGTTGGCTGTCGGCGGGATGCCAGCCGGCGGTGAACACGACGAGGTGGCCCTCGCCGACGGGCACGTGGACGAGTGCCGGGTCGCCATCGGCAAAGCGCGCGACAGCCGTGGCGCGCGGCAGGCCGCTGATGTCCAGCGTGCGATGGCGCTTGAACTGGATGTGGTCAAAGCGCCGCAGCTCCGGCTCGTCGAAGGGTGCGAGGAGCGGATGATCGAAGTCGAGTTCGTTCCACCACGTCGTCTTGCTGGCGTCGGCCTCGCGCGCGGAGCATTGGGCGCCAGCCAACGCGCCGAGTGTCGCGGCATCGCCGGCTTCCTTTAAAACATGCAGCACGGGCGCGCCGCCCTGGCAGAACGCGCGAGCCGCCGCCGCCGTGGGTGCGCTGAGCGGGGAGGTGACAATGGCCAGTCGGTCGCGCGGGTCGTCCAGCGCCACCGCGCTCACCTCGGGCGAATGGACGAACACCTCGAACTGTTTTAAAGGCCCGTCACGAAACGCATTCTCAAGGAAGAAGCGAAGGGAGGTTTGGTCGTTCGCGGGCTCATCGGTGAAGATGTGGATGCGCAACTGCTCGGGCATGATGGGCGCGAGGTGCAGGCGGTTGTCGAAGGGCTGCGGATCGCCGGTGAGCGCGAGTTGCCACGTGGAGTTCTGGTCGGGCATTTCCGGTGCGGTGATGGCCCAACTGTCGCCGGGCGGCACGGTGACGGGCGTGGCGTTGACGAGATTGGTCCCGTCTGGCTTCTGCCAGCCGAGTTGGAAGTCGCTCGTGGACGACTGCGCATCGTTCACCACGCGGACGCGCGGTGGGGCGAAGGGATCGAGCGCCGTGCCACGCTTGCGCACGAGTTGCAGGCCGGCATTGCCGGGAGTGGCGGGCGCAACAGCCTTAATCTCAACGCGCGGGCCGGTCTCGGGCCAGTCAAGCGCCGCGAGGGATTGCTGGCGGCTGCCGCGCTGCAGGTCGGTGATGAGCAGGATCACGTCGCGGCTGGGCGTCGCGCCGCGGGTGCTGGCGGCCTCGTTGAGCCAGTCGCGGGCGTTGGCGAGGGCGTCGTCGAGATGGGTGGCGGCCCAGCCCGGTTTCGTGTCCTTTAACAAATCCGGCGGCGCGTTGGTTTGGATGAACTGGAGCAGCGGGCGGGTGGCGTCACTAAACAGGGCAAGGGCGACCTCGGTGTTTTCGGCACGGCCATCGAGAGTGGCTTGGGCCTCGGCAAGCGCCTTTTCCCACAGGCCGTCGCGGCGCATGCTGGCGCTGTCGTCCAGCAGGATGACGATTCGCTGGTCGGGGCCGGTGAGCGCGGCGGTGTCTTTAAAGAATGGCCGGGCAAAGCCGAACGCCAGCGCCGCGATGACGAGGCAGCGCAGCAGCAGCAGCCAGAGATCCTCCAGCCGGCTCTTGCGGGTGACGCGCGGCGGGGTGGGTTTGAGGAACATCAGCGAGCTGAACTCCTTGCGCTGGCGCGTACTGCGGCGGATGAGGTGAAAGAGGATCGGCCCCGCCACCGCTAGCGCGCCGAGCAGAAACCATGGGGTGAGGAAAGTCATGCGGCGGCCTGCGTGCGGCGGCGGACCTGCTTGCCGCGGAGTTGGCGTTGCTGGAGGTAGTCGAAGAGCGCGCGGTCGAGGGGTTCATCGGTGGACAGCGGGCGGAAGTCGATGCCGAGGCGCGCGCAGAGTTTCGCCGCGGCATCGGCGTGCTCGCGGAACCGGCGCAGGTAGCCCTCGCGCGCGGTGGCGGGGTCGATGAACAGGTCGCGGTCGTCTTCGAGGTCGTGGTAGCGCTCGGCGCGCTCGGACTTGAAATGCAGCTCCTCGGGATCGAGCACGCGGAAAACCACCACCTCGTGCCCGCTGGCGGTGAGCTGGGCGAGGTGTTCCTCCAGCTCGTCGAGCGGCGCAAGCAGATCGGAGACGAGCACCATCAACCCGCGCTTGTGCACCAGCTCCACGATGCGGCGGAGCGGCCGGCCGAGGTCGGTGCCTTGTCCCTCCGCCGGTTGGTCCAGCGCGAGCATGAGCTGCCGCAGGTGGCCGTGGCGATGGCGCGCTGGGAGATACTCGCGGATGTTGCCGTCAAAGGACAGCAGGCCCACGGCGTCGCCCTGCAGGTGTAAAAAGTATCCGAGCGTCGCCGCCAGCGTGCGCGCGTACTCGGCCTTGCTCCAGCCGGGGGTGCCAAAGTTCATCGAGCGGCTCTGGTCGACGATGAGGTGGCAGCGCAGATTCGTCTCGTCCTCGTACTTTTTAATCACGTAACGGTCGTGCCGCGCGTAGACGCGCCAGTCGAGATGGCGCGGGTCGTCACCGGGCACGTACTGGCGATACTCGGTGAACTCGACGGAAAAGCCGTGGTAAGGGCTCCGGTGCAGCCCGTTCCAGAACCCTTGCACCACCACCCGCGCGCGCAACTCGAGGTTGCGAATCTGCATGAGCGCCTTCGGGTCAATGAAGCTCTCCGGCGCGGCGGTGGAGGGGGTGTTCATGGCGCGGGGACTTCCTCAATGAGCTTCTCGATGACGCCCTCGGCGGAGATGCCCTCGGCCTCGGCGCGGTAGTTGACGAGCACGCGATGGCGCAGGACGGGGGCGGCGAGGGACTGGATGTCCTCCGCCGTCACGTGCGCGCGACCCTGCAGCAGCGCGCGGGCCTTGGCGCCGAGCGAGAGGAACTGCGCGGCCCGCAGCCCGGCGCCCCAGCTCACCCAGTTGTTGACGAACTCCGGCGCGCCCTCGCGATGCGGCCGGCTGGCGGCGGCGAGGCGCACGCAGTAGCGCGTGAGGTCCTCGGCGATGGGCACCTTGCGCACGAGGTCGTTGAAGCGCATCACGTCCTCGCCGGTGAACAGCGCTTCGATGGGCTCACCGGCCGCGCCGGTGGTCTGGGTCACCACGGCCACCTCGTCGTCCTCGGGGAGGTAGTCGATGATCACGTTAAACATGAACCGGTCGAGCTGCGCCTCGGGCAGCGGGTAGGTGCCCTCCATCTCGATGGGATTCTGCGTGGCGAGCACAAAGAACGGCCGGTCCAGCGCGTGCCGTTCGCCGGCGGCGGTGACCTGGTATTCCTGCATGGACTCGAGCAGCGCGGCCTGCGTCTTGGGTGGCGTGCGGTTGATCTCGTCGGCCAGCACGATATTGGCGAAGACCGGCCCGGGCACGAAGCTCATGCGCCGGCCGGTGTCAGTCTCCGTGAGCACCTCGGTGCCGGTGATGTCGGCGGGCATGAGGTCGGGCGTGAACTGGATGCGCGAAAACTTTAAATCGAACAGCTTGGCGATGGAGTTCACCAGCAGCGTCTTGGCCAGGCCGGGCGCGCCGGTGAGCAGGCAGTGGCCGCCGGCCATCAGCGCGACGAGGATCTGGTCGATGGCCCCGCGCTGGCCGATGATGGCCTTGCCCAGCTCGGTGGTGATGCGCCCGTAGCCCTCGGTGAGCTGCGTGGCGGTTTTGGCGTCGTTGGCGATGGTGTCGGTTGGCATGTCAGTGGGTGAGTGCGTAGTAGATGATGTTGATGCCCATGGGGTAGGCCTTGGGCTCGGAGAAGCGGCGGAAATACTCGGGGTCCTCGCCCTCGCGTTCCCAGCCGTCGCCGAGGTCGGTGTTGTGGCAGATGATGCCCATCAGGCGGCCCTTGTCGTCGTGCAGGCCCATGTAGTGCACTTCGGCGCCGTCGTCGGTGGGATGGTTGCGCGGCTCGTACATGCGGCCGCTCATGGCCGCGCCGATGGAGGGCAGCTGCGGCTTTTCCTTTAAATCGAAAACACAGTGGAAGATGGGGTGCTCCAGCGGCAGCTCGCGCGGCTGCTGCTTGGGGTAATCCTTGGGCGGGAACACGCGCTTCATTTCCGTTAAAAAATTCTCCAGCTCATAGCCGCCCCAGAAGTCGTCCACCATCAGGAAGCCGCCGTTTAAAAGATACTTGCGCAGCGCCACCACCTCTGCCTCGGTGAAGTAGAGGTCGCCCGGCTCGATGATGTAAATGAACGGATAATCGAACAGCTCCTTGTCCGTCAGCGTGATGATCTTGCCGTCGGGATGCACCTTCATCGAGGTCATCTCCTGCAGGCGATAGGAGAAGTTCAGGTCGGCGTCGGGATAATCGGTGGCCCACTTGCGGCCGCGCCCGCCGTAGCTGCTGTAGCGGATGCGCACAAAGGTGAACACGTCGTGCGGCATCGTCTTGCTCAGCTCCCAGTCGGGGGCGTTGTTGCGGAACAGGCCGGGGTCGCGCGGCACCGGCTGGGCCAGCAGCCACACCGCGCCCGCCACCGCCGCCATCACGCCGCACGAAATGAACGCCGCCTTCTTCATTGCTTGCCTTTCTCGTTCATCTTTAAAAGAAGCCGCAGAGCCTCGCGGTAGCGCGGGGCCTCCTCCAGCGCCATCAACAAGTGCCGCTTGGCCTCGGGCGCGCCCTTGGCGTGCAGCAGGCGCGCCAGCCGGAAGTGCGCCTCGGCGGGGTCGCGCGGGTCCAGCCGCAGGACGATCCGCCATGCGCCGATGGCCGCGTCGTTCTGCTTCAGCGCCTCGGCGGCCTCGGCCAAGTGGCGGTGCGGCGGCGCGAGCAGCGGGTTGACCGCCAAGGACCGCTCGGCATTCTCGCGCACGGCCGCCCAGTCCTTCGCCTCCGCCGCCAGTTCCATCAGCCGCTGGTAAACGTCGTACGCATCATCCGTCATCGCCGCGAACCGCCGCAGCACCGCGCGTTCCTCGGTGAACTCCTTCAGCTCGCGATGCGCCTTGGCGAGCATCACGTAGGCGTTTTCAGCATCGACCTGTCGCGGGAACAGCGCGATCAACTCGCGGCAGGGCGCCTTGGCGGCCTCCCACTTTTTATCCGCCAACGCCTTTCGCGCCTGCCGCCGCAGCATGTAAATGTTCTTTGGGTGCCGCTTGGCGAAGGCCTCCACGCCGGCCTTCAAGTCGGCGGGCGTCGGCTTGGTCCAGTCGAGCTTGGGCGCTAATGCCTCTGCGCGGGCCTTAGCGAAGGCGGCAAATGCCGGCTCCAGCTTGTCCATCGGCTCGGTGTGCTTGGCGATCGCGGCGTTGATTTCCACGCCCTTGCCGAGGTCGTGCAGGATCTTGCGAATGGCCTCCAGTCCAAAGCGGTCGACAATGTGCTCCACCACCAGCGACGACTCGTAATAGGCAAACGACAAGTGCGCCCCCGTCTTGGGCGCGAGGAACGCGCCGCTGAGCTTGGAGACGGGCGTCAGCTCGCCGCCGAGGATCATCTCGCGGAACTGCGGGTTCATCGACTGCCCCCACGCGGGATTGGCCTGCCGTTCCTCGTAAACGGAGATGCCCTCGCTCAGCCAGCGCGGCATCTTGTTCTTGGTCATCGCCAGCGTCACCGTGTGGCAAAACTCGTGCCACAGCACCGACTCCCAGTTGGCGGGGTCGGGCATCTGCGAGGCGGGGCTGTTGGCGGTGATGACACAGCCGAAACACACGCCGAGAAAGCCGGGATTGTCCGGCATGCCAAAGGTGCGCACGCCGAAGTCCTTTTGCTCGGCAAAGATCTCCACCGTCGTCGGCTGCTCCAGCTTGAGGCCGTACTTCTTACATAGCGTGTCCTTGGCGCGCTGCAGCAGCGCCAGCGCGCGCGGCCCGTAAATCTCCGCCTCGCGCGGCGCCATGCGCAGGATGAAGTCGTCGTTCTTTAAAGTGCGGTACTTGTCGAGCGTGTCTTTTAAAGTGACGAGGTTGAAGGTGGTCACGTCGTAGCCGTCGGCGTCGTGCGCGGAGGCGGCCATGGCCCAGCCTTCCTTCTCCTGCCCCAGCCGCAGGAGGTCCTGCGCCAGCTGGATGCGCGCGGGGAGATGCTTGTCGTCGAATGCCAGCGCCGCACGCTGGTAGGCCGAGCCCTCGGCAAAGCGATATTTTTGCGAAAGCTTCTTGCCGATGAGATGCGGCACGCGCGGGTTGCGTTTCCAGTGCTTGAGGGCGCGCTCGCGGGCGGCCTTCTCGCCGGCGCGGTCACTGCGAAGGTGGGCGAGTACGGCGCGGTAGGCCCACGCCTCGGGCTGCTCGGGATTTACCTTGAGGACATCGGCCAGGAGTTTTTCCGCCTCCTTGTACGCCTCGCGGTCGATGATGTTGTCGGCCAGCATGAGGTGCGAGGGAATGTGGTTGGGGTTGGCCGCCAAAGCCGCCATGAGGTGTTGGCGCATCACCTTGCGGTCGGTGCCCTCGAAGGACTTGGCGACACCATAGTGAATGTCGGCATCCTTGGGATGCTTCTTCAGCGCGAGTTGAAAGACGCGCGAGGCGAGCGTGTAGTCGCTCTTGCTCAACGCCAGCCCGCCCTTGGCCAGCGGGACGGAGCGGTGGTTGGGATCGTCCTTTTCCGCGGTGTCGAACAGGCGCTCCAGCACGAGCTTGGGATCGGCGCCCTCCAGCAGCGCCATTTGGCCGAGCACGACGAGGTCCGGCGCATTGCGGTAACGCCACGCCATGCGGCTGGCGAGGCCGTTCATTTCCTTTAATGCATTGGTGGCGGCCTTGGGGTCGTTGTTAAAATGATGCACCTCGTGCGACACCCAGTGCAGCCGCACGCTGTGCGGGAGCTTGGCAATGGCGTTGGTGGTGATGGCACGGGCCTGCACGTACTGGCCGGTGGTGAGCAGCGCGCGGATGTGCAGGACGCGCGCCTCCTCATCCCACTGCCGCGCGGCGGTGGCGGCCTTGGCGTGGTGGATGGTGGCGTTGTATTCGCCGGCGAGGTACGCCTTGCGGGCGTCGTCGATGGGGGCAGCGGGCAACAGGAAAGCGGCCAGTCCGGAGACTGCGGCCAGCCAAAATGTCGCCAGCGGTTTCATCCTGTAGCGCAGACATCCTTGTCTGCTGTATCGCAGATTTCCCAATCTGCATTTCGTTCGCCGCCCGTTGCAGGTTTGGAAACCTGCGCTACGGGCGGTTGGTGCGCCTCCATTTTACCAGCAGATTCCGCGCCAAATTCTACTGATTTTTCAGTTTTCTCTTGGCCAGATACGACTGCAAAAACTTGTCCGTCGGGGCTTCTTTCCACGCCGTAAACCACAGGTCGCCAAGCACTTGGCCGCCCTTGGTGAGTTGGGCCTGGAGAAATTCCTTTCCCTTGGCGGGGGTGGCGGGGGAGAGGTGCTTGTCCTTGTCGAGCTGGTAAAGTGGCTCGACGAGCGCATTCTGGCCAAGAATGTACTTCATGATGTGCTGGAACCGGCCGCTGGCGTCCTTGGTGGACTCGGCTGTGGCAACCAGCATCGCAGGGCGCACCTTGGCCAGCAGCGCCTTGGCGTCGTGGCCCTTGATGGCGTTGAAAAAGCCGCCGTCAATCCACGAGTGGAACCGCCGGCTGGTGGTGTAGCCCTTGGGATTCTCGCCGATCCAGCCGTTAAAATGCTCGGTGGTGTGCAGCGGCTGCGCGGCGTCGCCGACAAAGTGGCTGAGGATGCCCATGCGATAGACGAGGTTGGCGCGGGCGTTGGCGATTTCCTCGGGCGTGCCCATTTCCTCGAACACCTTTAAATAGGAAAACGCACTGACGAGCTTGAGGTAGTTCTCGTTGATGGCCCAAGGCAGGAAGCCGGGATGGCCCTTGAGGCGGTCGGCGTTTTCATTGGGCAACGGCAGCTTGTGCTTAATGCGCGCGGCGGCCATTTGCTCCACAAACTCGTAGCGGAAATGGCCGAGCTGTTCGGGCTTGAGCCGGTACTGCTCAAGATACTCGACATCGAAATAGTGGTCGGGATTGTTGAGATGCCGCAGGGCCCGGTCGCGCTGGTTGCGCCAGCGATCGGGCTCGCCGCCGAGGAACTGGATGCGCTCCGCATTGGCCGCCTCCCGTACAAACGCCGGAAAGTCCTTGGGCAACGACGCCAGCGCGAGCTGGTTGACGAACCGGTGTCGCAGGTAATCCCAAGCCTGCCCTTCCGCCGGCAAAAGAAACAACGCCGCCATGGCTGATGCGATAACCCTGCGAACACGCATCGGGAGAGGCTGCGGACGCCGCCAACCACTGGCAACTGGAAGCTGTTCACGAGTTGTGCCCATGCTTGTGGTTGGAGGGTTGATTTTGAAGAGGGGTGATGTAGGGTTGTGGGAATGAAGTTGAAGTCTGGAATCAAGACTGCGGTGGCTGGCGTGGGTGGGTTGGCGATGATGTTTCTTGCGGTGGAAAATTGGCGGGGTAAACAGGACTGGGAGGCATTCAAGGCGGAGTGGGGGAAGAAGGGGGAGGTGTTTGATTATCGCCAGATTATCCCGAAGGCAGTACCGGCGAAAAAAAACTTCGCGTTAATTCCGCAATTCGAGCCCTTGTTTAACCTGAAATGGGGCGAGGACTTTGAAGGAGGAAAGCCGGTGGATCCGGAGGCATTTGAGAGAGCGAAGGATGTTGTGCCCTTAGGGGATGATCTGCCGGACTTGACGGGGTGGCGGATGGTGCAGCGGGTGGACTTGAAAGCTTGGCAGAAGCACTTTCGGGCTGGGAAGGAGTGGCCAAAGCGAGGAAAGGCGGGAGATGCGGCCGAGGATGTCCTGTTGGCATTGACGAGGCACGAGGGGCCGTTGTCTGTCTTGGCCAAAGCGGCTCAGGAACGGCCCTTGGCGCGGTACGATGTTAAGTACGAGGCGCATTTTTCAGCGTTGTTTCCCCATCTGATGCCGCTGCGGCAATATGCGCGGGTGTATTCCCTGCGAGCACTGGCGAGGTTGCGGACCGGCAAGCCGAAGGAGGCGCTTGAGGATGTGTTGATGGCGGTTTTTCTGGCGGAGACGATCAAGGATGAGCCGATTTTGATATCGCACTTGGTGCGCATGGCGATACTGGAGATGGCGTTGCAGCCGGTCTGGGAAGGCTTGGCGGATGGGCTTTGGGAGGCAGATCAACAGGCGGCGTTGCGTGAACGGCTGGGTGGAATTAACCTCATCGCCCATTACCAGTTGGCGATGCGAGGCGAGCGGGATTTTTCGAACCTGATGATGGACCAATTACGGGGAGGCAACCGCAAGAAACTGGCGGCCATGCTGGGGGTGGATGAGGCGAAGGGAGCGTTGTTGGCCATGGTGCCGGAGGGATTCATTTATCAAAATCAATTGCGAGTCAACCAACTGCACATGATGTCGACTTTCAATATGGCGGATGCAAAGAAACGGCGAATCTATCCGGAGCGTGGAGTGGACCTTGAACAGTTGATTAAGGCAGACGGCAAGAATCCCTACAACATTTTGGCGGCCATGCTGATGCCGGCGGTAGGGAAATTGGTGGCCCGAACGGGGGCTACACAGTCGGCGTTGGATCATGCGGTGATCGCATGCGGCTTGGAGCTGGCTCGGGGCAAGGGCGGAGGGTATCCCGTCAAACTGGTAGGGGAGCGAAAAGACGTGGTTACAGGCAAGCCCATCGGCTATCGGCGCGAGGGCGAACGGTATATTCTCTACAGCGTTGGCTGGAATCGTAAGGATGATGGCGGCAAGCCGGTAGTTCATGAGCCTCATGATCCTAACAGCAAACGGGCGGATTTTTATAAAGGCGACTGGGTGTGGCGATATGAGCCGGTAAAAAATAGTCAATAATGGCAGCGGCTTGGTGTTGGTGACGCCGTTGAAGATCGAGGTGCAGGAGGACGCCGCAAGTGGGCGTGTGCGGGCGAACGTGCGGGGTGTGGTGGCCAGTCGTTACGTGGCAGATGTTCACGTGAAGGCGATTGGCAGTGCGGACAGCAACTTCCGCGACGGCGAGACGGATTTGCGCGGGATTTACATCGCGGACAATCTACGTGGTAAGGCGACGGTGATCGCGCGTGATGCGGAGATGCGGTACGCCTTTTACCGCGGTGAAAAATGGCTGGGCGCGCCCGCGCCCGGATCGCCAACACCAGTCAAAAGTTCAACCCAACAGCACAAGGCGCCCTCCGCCAAGGGCCAGCCGGGGCTGGATTACCGTCAAAATCTGCAGATGCAGAACGGTCTGATTCAGGGCGGCAACTGGGGGGCTTACGACAAGCTGCGGCGCGGGCAGAACCGGGGCGTGCAGATCCAGCGCGTGCGCTAGGGCAGGGGGGTGACCCCGGTTACGATGTTGCCGGATACGGTGAACTGGACGCCGGTGTATTCGCGCCCGGTGGTGAAGTCGCTGATGTCCATGCCGCGGTAGGTCCAAAGGTTGCCTTGGCGTTCGTCGGGCTCACCCAGAAAATGAATCAGCACAGCGGTGTTTTGACGGACGAAGGACTGGATCTGGGCAGGCTGTTTCAGGGTCCAATTGAGCGAGCGGGTCTTGGGAGCGTTGGGTGGCGGCCCTGCGGCTTGAATGGGGGTGCCATCTTCCTCCCAGCGGTTGGTGGTGGATGTGCTGTTTTCCAAGTCGTGGATGACCTCGGATTTATTTTGTGAGTTGGGCCAGAATTCCCGTCGGGTGGTCAGGCGGCCGCGCTCATAGACCAGTTCCTCTTTTTTAATCCCGTTGGATTTGGGCTCGTGATAGGTGACGATCTTGCCATCGTAAGGCAGGTCGTTCAGTTCATAAACCTCGAAGCTGACGCCCAGTTCATTGGTGTAGAGCCGGGGGGGATCAAAGCCTTTCTTGGCCGGGACAACCGCGGGTGGCGGCTGGGCGTCGGCGGTATTCGTGGCGGTGGCGCCGGAAGGCTGGCCGAGATTGGCCGGGGGCGCTTCAGATGGCGTTGTCGCGGCTTCTTCATCCCTTTCACAAGCCGTTGTGAGACAGGCGGCAAGCAGTAGGCAGTGACGGGGATGTACGGAAATCACGGCGTTGCCACGGTTTGGACCTGAGTAACACGGTTGCCTTGAAATGTGAATGCCACAGAGCCTTTGAACTGCTGGCTGGTTTGGGGGTTGATGAAGTTGATGCCCTTATAAACCCAAGCTCCGCCAGCCCCGGAGGCATCGGCTTGGCCAAAGATGGCCACGATTTCATTGCCCGATTTGCCGGTGCAGTGCTGCACGATGTTGGCGGTGGTCCATTTGTGGGTACGGCCTTGGGGTAGTTGAACGACGCCGTTGGCGGTGACTTGTCCGTTGACGTCCCACTCCATCCGGGAAACCTCCTTCCCGTTCTGGAACGTCTGCCTACGCGCCATCTGGCCGCTTTCGTAGCGGCTGCCGGATTCGCCATGGAGCACGCCGTTGACAAACGTCGTCCACTTCATGGGAATGCCGCTGGGATACCATTCCTGATAAACGCCGTTCTTTTTGTTGTCCACCCAAGTCACTTCCCAAGCCTTTTGCTGTTGGGCACCGGGGGTGTCGTACCAGTGCTCCTCCTTGCCCGCGCGCTTGCCGAGATCATAGCGGATCACGCTCTTCTTTTGTCCGTTCTCATACCATTCCCAGTATTCGCCATGGGGAACATTGCTTCTCCAGATGGCTTCCCAGCTGGGTTTTCCGGATTCAAAGAAGCCCTTGGCCTCGCCCTCCTTCAGTCCGGCCTGATAGGTGGTGATGCTCTGGGTCTGGCCGTTTTCGTATTTCCAAATCTCCCTGCCATCCTCCTTACCTTCCTTGAAGGTGACTTGAACCTTGAGTTTGCCGTTCTCGTGCCACTCCTTGTATTCGCCTTCCCATTTGCCTTCCTTGTAGGTACCTTCGCCGGCAAGGGTGCCATCCTCGTACCACCATTTGCTGGGGCCATTCCACCGGCCCGCCTCACAGCGGCTTTCCATTTGGGGATCGCCGTTTTCATGGGACCAGACAACGAGCCCCGTATAGGGAGTTTGTTCGCCTGTCTTTATGATCACGTCGTTGATGATCATGATTTCTCCACCGCTGATTCGTCCGGTGCCATCTCCACCGGCGGGGTTGGCTCCCTTTGGCGTGGAACCATTCCCACCGGATGGGGCGCCGGCGTCATCCTTGCCGCAGCCGGCGGTGAGGAGTGCGGCCACCAAGGTCGCGATGGAGAGGTGGCGGTGATAGGGGAGTCGGGTCATCCTCATACGGTTTAGTTTGACGTTTGCCCGCGCATGGCGGTTACTCAGCGCACGTGGACACCATACGGGCCACTCGGGCAAAAGGCAACCCTCCCCATGCACGGGGGAAAGAAGTTGTAACCGCTCCAGGCAGGAGGGCGTCCAAGGAAGTGAGCGCGGCGTGCTGGCCGCGAAACACAAAAGGGCAAACATGAAAAATATCATCTTGGCAGCAATTTTCACGGTCGCACTCGCGCTGAACGCTTGGGCCGATGGGCAGAGTACACGGCAGGCTCTCCGCGGCGGCAATTACAAGGGTAGTGGTGAGGAAACCCGCAAAAAGTTGGAGGAAACCCAACTGGGCAGCCATAAGGGCCGCAATGAATCCGGTCGCCCCGGTTCGAGTGAGAACAAGGAGTCCGGCCATTCCCAGCAGTCGAGCAGCACATCGACGTCGGAGGAGCGCCCTAAGACTTTTCGCGAGATTTTGATTGAGGAGCTGGAACTGAGCTCCCAGCAGGTCAGCCGCCTCCGGGAAATTGGCAACGAGTGGCGTAACGCCGTGCAGCGGATCAAGGGAAGCAAGGGCTTTGCCGAGCTGGAACACAGCGAAAAGAAGGAGTTATTGCTGGAATGGCGTGCCTACGCCTTGGAGCGCCAGCGAGTTCTGAGCCCGGAGCAATTCTCACAGCTCAAGTCTCTCATTGCCGCCATTCGCAGCATCCGCGGCATGCAACGCCAGCCGAAAGCAGAAACAACCGCAGCTGCTCCGCCCAAGAGCGAAGAAGGTGGCGAGGAAGCCAAAGTTGCTGGGTATGAAAGTAAGGCCCTTGAGTATGAGAAGAAGGCTCACCATTTTCGGGAGAAGGGCAATTTGAAGAAAATGGAAATTTACATGCACTTGGCGAGGATCAAGCGCAATGCAGCGAAAACCGGTGGCAAACATGTGGACTGGAAACGCTACCATCACCTGCTGAAGGAGTTGGAGAATTCCAACGGGGGCAAGGAAGAAGGTAATAAGGGCCACAAGGAAGAGGGCAAAAAAGGCCATAAGGAAGAGGGTCGAAAGTTGAATGAAAAAGAGCACTCGAAAGGGCCGAACTTGGGCATCAACACCTCGAAGGAAAAGCGCCCCACTGGCCCGCGCGGGATTTCCAACAAGAAGGAGTCCGGCCGCCCCAATCAGGAAGAAAAGCAATAGTTTGGGTTGAGAATGCCGGGATGGCCGTGGGATGCCTATCTCGGCTTTTTGGATTAAAGACAATGAATACGATGACCTTGGCTCGATGGCTCGCGATGGTGGGAATGGCGGTGACCGGATGGACTGTTCAGGCGCAATTCACCTTGGGTGGGATCAATGCCACGATGGGCGTGATGAGCACGTTACAGGGCATAGGGACCAACGGCGCGTTGTTGCAGGGAGCAAAGGAACAGGCGAATCGTCGTGCATTGCGTGGAAGGCGGCTGATAGCGAGTCGGTTTCCTTCTTTGAACGCCGAGGAACCTTTGGGCGCAGAGATTGGCCGCCCCGAAATGGGTCGTCCGCCGATGATTAACCTCCTGCCGCCGGAAGGGCAGTTGGGGGGGCAGGAACCCTTGCCGGGCGAAGAGAAGGAACACGGTGGGGAGAATGAGCCTCCTGTGGGCGGGGAAGGTAATGGTGATCCGTTTGAGCCGATGGGGCCACTGCCAAGTGGTGAAGAGGGAATTGAGGAAACGATCATTCTGGATCCCTTTGGGGGCATGCCGCCGGAATTGCTCGGGCCTCCCCCGGAAGGCGAGCCGGAAATTCAGGATCCATTCGCGGGGCCGCTTCCGGGTGAGGGCGGCGAGGTCGACCCTTTTTTGTCCGGCATCCTAGGCGGTGAATTGCCTCCCGCGCTGGAGCCAAACGTGGACGGCCCCATTGATGGGGGCGGAATAATTTTGCCGGTGGACCCGTTTGAAAACATCGGAAAAGGCCCGGCCTTGCCGCCTCCGCCCAAGCCCGAGCTGCCTGTGAACCAAGGCACCGGTGAGGTGGTGGTTTACTGCACGAGTTGGTGTGGATACTGCAAGAAAGCCATCAACTTGCTCAAGAGTCAGGGAGTCCCATTCCGGGAGGTGGATTTGGAGAAAGATCCGACCGGTCCCAAGGAAAAAGATGACAAGCTGGCTGAGGCGGGATTGCCCCCGAGCTCCGGAGTGCCGGTCATCGATTTCAAGGGCCGGGTCATGATCGGCTACAACGAGGGATTGTTGCGCAAGCTTTGCGCCCCGGAAGCCAAATAAAGGTGGCTTTCCAGTTGTTTTTTTGCCAAAAAAATTGTGACCGGCCAGCAATTCCGTGCGTCTCTCAAAATGTGCAAGGCAGTAGCACAACGAAAGAACAGGGCAAAATCATGAAGAATCAACTCCAACGGCAATTCAAACTGGCCGGACTAATGGCTTTCGCGGGCATGAGCGTGGCACTTTGGACGGCCGATCTATTAGCCGCAGACCCCACCGCCCAGTCCGAACCTACGCGGCGCGCCCTGCGCGGCATGCGGCTCTCCGGCCCTCCGCCCACCTATCCTGGGGGCACCCTCCCGGCAAACACGGGTGGAGCTAGGCCGCTTGGAGAATCCCCCGAGCGCCCGAACGCTGGCCGGCCTGAGTTGGAAAACCCCACTGGGCAGGAGCCTAGTCTGCCCACTCAGAGTCCCATCTGGAACCCTTTCCAGCGACCTTCACATCGTGGAGAGAACGGCCAGCCGGCCACCGAGCCGCCTCCCGGTCAAGAGCCACCCATGCCGGAGACACCGGTCGTTGATCCTTTTGAAAGCCCGGAACCCACCACTCAAGGCCCGATGACGCCTCCTCCCGGCCATGCCCCACCCATTCCGGAACCGCCCGAGGTGGATCCATTCGTGAACCAGTCTCCTCCTATTTCTGGTGGACCCGAGGGCGAGTTGCCGCCCGCCTTGGAACCCACCATTGACGGACCCATTGTGGATCCGTTCGAGCCGGCGACGCCGCCTGTGACCACGCCGGAGCCTCCGTCCTCACCTGAGCCTTCCACTCCGGTTGCGGTTACGGAGCCGACGGATCCTTTCGAGGAGCAGGTTGAGCCCCTCAACTCCACCTTGAGTGGGCTTCTGGAGCCCCATACCGAGACAGGTTTGGTGTTGCCCGAGGAGATGTTTGAGGATCCCTTTGAGATATTCATGCAAACTGGCACGACCGATTGGCGCACGGAAACCCTCCGTGCCCTGAAGTGAAACACACAGCCGGAGGGATTCCATGAAACACTTGCGATTGACAATTGTAACGGCGTTGCTGATGGCCATCGTTGCCGCCGACACGTTGGCCGCTCAAGGCCGCTCACTACGCGGTGGCGGATTGATGTCTCGCCGGACTCTCCGGCTTTCCCCGGGAATCACCAAGAACTCGGCCCGTCTAGCCGATCGCAGCGGGGCGGTCATGGAGACATTGGGTGGGAGCGATTCCACCGAGGATGCCGTCAAGCGTGCGCTGGACTGGTTTGTCAAGAAACAGCAGAGAACCGGTCACTGGGAGGAAACCAAATCGCCCATCGCCCACACGGGTCTGGTGATGATGTGCTTCTATAGCTACGGTGCCAGCCACTCGCAGGAGGGGCCCTACAAGGAAACAGTCGCCAAGGCGTTGGAGTGGCTCCTCACGAAAGTGCAGCCCGATGGTCGCATGATGGATGGTGGACGGATGTACGATCAAACCATCGGCACTCTGGCATTGGCCGAGGCTTATGGCGCGTCAAAGGATGAGCGCATCAAGGAGCCGCTGGAAAAGGCGATCAAGTTTATTTGCGAAGCGCAAAACCCGCGAACGGGCGGCTGGCGTTACGCGCCTTACCGCGAGAAGGTGCACGATGGGGATCTTTCCGTTTCCGGATGGGCGATCATGGCGCTGGCCAGTGCGCAGATTTCCGGTGTCGCCGTGCCACAGGATGTGCGCATTGGCGGGTTGAATTTTCTGGATCTTGTGGGTTCCGGCAAGCAGGGTGGCATGTTTGGTTACCGCACCCCGCAACCGAACCCAACCATGACATCCGTGGGGATGTATTCCTACGAGTTGTTCGCGGGCGCTCAACTTGATGATCGGCTGGAGGAGTCCGTGGCCTACATGATGGCCCATCTTCCTGATGAAAAGCAGGAGAATTTTTACTATTGGTACTATGGTACGCTGGCATTAAATCTGTATGGTGGCGATGGGTGGGAGGCATGGAACAGTAGAATGACCCCATTACTTTTGAGAACACAGGAGGAGGATGGGAGTTGGAGCCCCGTGGGCAAGCGTGCCAAGGAGGAAGGCCGCGTGGTCACCACTGCATGGGCAACCCTGAGCTTGGAAGTCTACTATCGCTACACGCCTCTGGGCAGGATTCCGACACAGTCCGCGCGTGGTGTGAACCTCTCTTTGCAGACCAAGCCTGCGGGTGTCCGGACTCATCCCACGCTTCGCGCAACGGCCGGCCGGCCGCAGTGATAATTTAATTTGAATAGGCTCGAATTGATCGCCCTCTAAGCATCACTGCTTGGGGCGATTTTTTTGGTTGCCATCACTCCAACGATGGGCAACCGTCTCCCCCCAGTCACCTAACCAACCTTAGTAACCTTATCCAAACAATGAGCGAAGCCACCCAGGACGCCCCCGCGAAACTCGAAAAAGGCGATCTTCAAGCTGTAGAGAAACTCAAGGAAGCCCACGCCAGTATCCGCAACGAACTTTCCAAGGTCATCGTTGGCCAGCGGGAGGTTGTGGACCAGACGTTGATCTCCATTTTCACACGCAGCCACGCGCTGCTGGTGGGTGTGCCCGGCTTGGCCAAGACGCTGTTGATCTCCACACTCGCGCAGACCTTGGATTTGGGCTTTAAGCGCATCCAATTTACGCCCGACCTGATGCCGACCGACATCACTGGCACGGAGGTCATCTTTCAGGATCCCTCCACCAACGAGCGGCAGTTTAAATTTCTGAAAGGCCCCATCTTCTCGAACATCATTCTGGCGGACGAGATCAACCGGACCCCGCCCAAGACACAGGCGGCGATGCTCGAGGCCATGCAGGAACGCAAGATTTCGATTGGCGGTGAAGATCATGATTTGCCGGAGCCGTTCTTCGTGCTAGCCACGCAGAACCCCATCGAGCAGGAAGGCACCTATCCACTTCCGGAAGCCCAGCTCGACCGTTTCATGTTCATGATCAAGGTGGAATACCCCGATGCTTCGGAGGAACTGGACATCATGAAGATGGTAACCGGCACCGCGTCGGCCACGCCTTCCGCCGTGCTGAATGCCGATGACATTGTGCAGTTGCAGCAGACGGTTCGCAAGATGCCGGTATCTGATCATGTGCTCGAATACGCGCGCAAGATCGTCCGCGTCACCCGCGTGAAGACCGATGAGGCGCTGGATGTCTGCAAGGAAATGCTCACTTGGGGTGCCGGACCTCGCGCGGGTCTCAACCTCATCATGGCTGCCAAGGCGCGCGCGATGCTGCAGGGACAGGTACACGTGAGCTGTGAGGATGTCGCCTCCGTGGCTCACCCCGTGATGCGTCACCGCATAATCCCCAACTTCTCCGCGCAGTCCGAGGGAATCACATCCGATGACATTGTCGACCGCATCCTCGAGGCCGTGCCCCAGGACGAAAAGCTGAGCTAAACGCGCCCACCACGCTGTCCGGCTGCTGCGTCCCATGAAACAGGAACAAATCGAGGCTCTTCTTGATCCCGAGGCGATATCCCGCGCCGAGGCCCTGGGTTTGCACGCGCGGTACGTGGTGGAAGGCTACATGGCCGGCGAGCACAAGTCTCCTTATCGCGGCTTTGCCATCGAGTTTGCCCAGCACCGGGAATACGCCCCCGGTGATGACACCCGCCACTTGGACTGGAAGGTGTTGGGCCGCACCGATCGTTACTACATCAAGCAGTACGAGCAGGAAACCAACTATATCGCCAACATCCTCCTCGATGGCAGCGAATCCATGCAGTACGGCTCCGGCAAGTACACCAAGCTGCAGTATGGCAAGATGATGGCCGCCTGCCTTTCATACCTCATTCTTCACCAGCGGGATGCGGTTGCCCTAGGCATTTTTGACGAGAACATGCGAGACTACGCGCCGCGCAGCGACAGCAAGGGTACCATCTACCAGATCATGAACCGGCTGGCCGCTTTTGACGGCACGGAGAAGACCGACATCCCCGCCACCTTGCATGACATGGCCCTCAAGCTGCGGCGCAAGGGGATCGTGATCATAATCAGTGATTTCTTTGATGATGATGAGGAAATCCTCGAGGGTATCCAGCATCTCCGTTTTGGCGGACATGAGGTGATTGTTCTCCACACCTTGGACCCCGACGAGCTGGATTTCCCCTTTCAGGGTCTCGTGGAATTCCACGGCTTGGAGCAGATTCCCAAGGTGCTTACGCGACCTCGGGAAATCCGTGAAACCTACAAGCGCGTTTTCGGTGATTTTCTTGGGCGCATCAGGCGTGGCTGCGAACGCAACCATGTCCACTACGTACAGGTCGACACGAGCAAGCCCCTCGCTCAGGTGATTAGCAACTACCTGACCTTCCGCATGCGTACCTCGAAGAGCAAGTATTGACATGGGCTTTTTAAATCCACTTCTCCTCCTCGGCATCTCCGCCATCGCGGTGCCCATCATCATTCACCTGTTAAACCGTCGCAAGTTCCGCAAGATTACCTGGGCGGCGATGCGATTTGTTCAGCTTTCCATCGATCAAAACCAGCGGCGCATGAAGCTGGAGGATTTGATCCTGCTCCTGCTGCGTTGCGCGATGTTGGCGCTTTTGGCCTTCGCTCTGGCCCGGCCGGTGATGCGCGATTCCTCCTCGGTGATTGGCCAAACTAGTGTCACCAGCGTGCTGGTCTTGGACAATTCCTTCAGTATGGGCATGAAGGACGGCTCCACCACCCGCTTCGAGCGCGCCAAGGCTGCCTGCAGCAACATCGTCGAGACGCTCCCCCCCGGTTCGGCGGCCGCTTTCTACTTGGCCTCTGACAAACCCAAGCCCATTCAAGCCAACCCCTCCTCGGATCGTTTGGCGCTTTACGAGAGTATTGGTGCCGCCCCTCTAAGCGACCGGGCGACGGCACTTTTTCCGTCGGTCGCTCAAGCGGTCAAGAAACTGGAAGGCTCCACCTCCATTCGGCGCGAAATTTATGTGGTTACGGACAATCAGGAAATTGGCTGGCGGCAATCCGCTGCGATGAAGAAACTGATTGAGGAGCAATCCAAGGACGAAGGGAAAAAGATTCGGGTGCACTTTGTTATCGTGGGGGGTGCGGTGTCGCCGGACAACATCGGCATCACCAGCCTGTCACCGGCCGAGGGCTTGGTGACGGCGGGCAAGCCGGTGAGAATCAACATGGCACTGCGCAATTTTTCCGGATCCGATCGGGAATCGATCGAGGTTAATCTTCGCGTGGGTGGCGATGAAACCGTGCAGGAACGCGTGGTCGTCCCCAATCTTGAGGCAGGTGACACCCAGACATTTCCTTTTCTGATCACCCTTGAAAAGCCGGGCCTGCATACCGTCACGGCCAGTATTGCCCAGGGTGATGGCGATAATCTGGCGGCGGACAACAGCCGCAGTATCGTGGTTAACGCGCTGAAGAAGGTAAGTGTGCTGGTGATCAACGGCGATCCAAGCGATGAATTTGACCGGGATGAAACCAAGCTCTTGGAGGCGGCGATGGTGCCGGCCGCCGTGGGAAAGGAAGCCGAGTTTTACATCAGCACGGTTACTCGTCAGCCGCGTGACATTGTTGGCGGCCAAGTTATCGACTGGGCGTCCTACCGCGCCGTGGTATTGGCCAATGTCCAGCTCGCGCAATTCCCGGATGAATTCATCACGGAACTGGCTTCGTTTGTAGGGCGTGGAAACGGGCTCTTGGTTTTTCCCGGCTCCAAACTGGATCGCGAGTTTTATAACGAGAATCTTCACGAAAAACTGGGCCTCCTCCCGGCGGCATTTGGCACGGCGCAGGGGGATGAGGGGCAGCTGGGTATTTACACCTCACTGCAGGATTCCAACTACGAGCATCCCGTGGTCGAAATGTGGAACAGTGCCGATAGTGGTTCCTTGGGGGGGCGTGGCCGAGGTCCGCGCTTTTTCCGACGGCAACTCTTGAACGTGCCGGCTGCGGTGGCGGCATCGAGGACGGAGGTCAAGGACGGCGCCTTGTTTGCCAAGGGTGATTCTGCCCCCTTCACTGGCTGGGTGGTGGGCGACGAGGGCGAGACTGCGGTGCGTTATGCCAACGGGGAAAAGGTTGAATTGAATGAGGAAATTGGCTTAGCCAAGACCGTGCTGGCCTTCGCCGAGGGGCGGCATGCGCTCCAAGAGGGGGAGAATTTGGCCAGTGTGGCGGATGCTTATGGTAGTGATGCCGAGACGTTGGCGAAGCTGAACCCTGTGGAGCCGGCGGTGGGGGATGAGGTGGTTCTCCCATCAGGTTCCCCGGCCATCGTGGAGCACACGTGGGGCTTGGGTCGCGTCTATCAATTTGCCTACACGGCGGATACGGACTGGAGCGAACTTCCCGCCAGCCCACACTCGGTGCCACTTTACGACAAGATCATCGGTTCCATCCTGCTGAATCAGGACGCGAATTTGAATCTCGTGGCGGGCGGGTCATTTACGCGCGAATTGGGCCCCGTGGGTGCCAATTTGCAGGCGAAAATTGTTTCGCCCGGCCAGGATATAAAGCAGGCCAAGCCAGTGGCCGTCAGTAATGAGAACGGCTTGGGTACCCTGCAGTTTGATGAGACGGATCGTGCGGGTGTTTATGAAGTTATATATGAATACCCGGAAGGCACGGAGGGGGATGTAGTAGCGCCGCCAAATGTGCGCTTTGCGACACAACCGGACACAAGTGAATCGAACATGACCGGGATAGCGCCTGCCACACGCGAAGAGCTGGAGGATGTGGCGGGGATTCATGAGTGGAAGAATGCCGACTTAGGGCCGGCGTTGAAGAAGGATCGCATTGGCGCTGAATTCTGGCTGCCGGTGATCCTGATTGTGCTCCTGTTCGCCGCGCTGGAAGTCTGGCTCGCGCAAAAATTTAGCCGACCGAAATAATGAACGAATGGTTGTTAACACTGCTGGGAGTTGAGGCACCGGAAGGGGCCAGGATTTCCGATGTGACCGTTGCCGTCCAGAGCGGCGTGGAGGTGGGCTGGATTGTGATTCTCGGGGTCGTGGCGGCGTTGGTGACCTTTGTGTCTTACCGGTGGCTCCCGTCTGAGATCACGTTGTTTCGTCGTTCGGTCCTGACCGGGCTGCGGCTGCTATTTTTTGCCTTGCTGCTGGGGCTTCTGCTTATGCCGGTTGCCCGCTTCAACCTCGAGAGCGACAAGCGGTTGCCGCTTCTGGTCTTGGCGGATACAAGCGACAGCATGGCCTTGGCCGAGCCTCGGACCGAGGCCATGGATATCCGACGCGCAGCGTTGGCGCTGGGAAGCATTGAGCCCGGTGAAGAGGGCAATGCCAGTGGCGCGGATTTTGGGCGGGTTCCTCGCATCGAACTGATGCGCGCGGCTTTGACCAACGAGAATTACAACCTGCTGCCAAGCTTGGCCGAGCGTTTCGATGTTGTGCCCTTTGGCTTTGGGCTGGAACCCGCGGCGCTGGGCGGCAGTGGCAATGGCACTTCGACGGATTGGGTGGCGAGTCTGGACGTTGGTGCCTCGGCAACAGCCATTGGCGGTAGTTTGGCCAAGGCACTGGGCAAACAGCGCGAATCGGTGATCGATGCGAACGGCGCTGGTTCAAGCCAGATTGCCGGTGTGGTGATGGCAACGGACGGGGCGAATAATGCAGGGCTGCCGCCCGGAGAACTGGTGGCCCGTCTGCAACGCGAAGGTGTGCCCCTCTATATATACGGCGTGGGAATCACAAATCCGCGGGATATTCAGGTTCACACCTTGGAGGCGCCGGATGCGGCGTTCGTGAACGATACTGTGCCCATTCAGGTGCGCGTGCGATCACAGGGCATGGCGGGCAAATCGGCGGAATTACGGATGGATATCAATGGTGAAGTGCAGACCAAGCCGATTGAATTTACCGGGGATGGCGAGCAGGTGGTAGATTTGCTGCACACGCCGACCGTGGCTGGCGACTTTGATCTGACGGTGTCCATTGAACCTCGTGAGGACGAGACAGAGGCAGACAACAACAGTTTGCGGCAGCGTTTTCGCGTTGTGGATCGGGAGATCAATGTGCTGTTGATTGAGCAGTCGCCTCGGTGGGAGTTTCGATATTTGTTTGAAATGTTGCGGCGGGACAAACGGGTGAACTTTAAGACTTGGCTGATCGATGGGGATGACTCGCTGGCGGAAGGGTTCGCCGGCAACTCGGAGTCGCCCTACGTCAAGGAATTCCCAGACACGGAGAAGCTGCGTGAGTACGATGTAATCATTTTGGGCGACGTGGCGCGTTCGCGGATGGAAGGCGCTGCCGGCCCTCTTGAGCTTCTTCGGAAATTCGTCGGGGAACAGGGGGGAAGCCTTCTGGTGCTGGCAGGCAAGCAGCATTGCCCGGTGCGTTATGTGGGGACGGATCTGGATGCCATGTTGCCGGTTGTCTTGTCGAGCAGCCCGCAGGTGCAGGGAGCGGAGCTTTATGGAGCGCGTGAGGTCAAGTTGGAGCGAACCCCAAGGGGCATGGCAAGCCCGTTGATGCGGCTGGATCAGGATGAAGAGGAGAATGAGAATGTCTGGAACGATCTTCCGGGGGTTTACTGGGTGGCCGATGTGGAACGCGCCAAGCCGTCGGCGCAGGTGTTCATGGTGGTGGCCGACGCGGACGCCGAGAATGAACGCGAGAAGAATCCCGTGTTGGCCATGCATTCCTTTGGCGCGGGCAACGTGATGTATCTGGGGACGGACAACCTTTGGCGTTGGCGTGCGAACACAGGCGACCTGCATCATACCACGATCTGGAGTCAACTGGTGCAGCGGATGGCTTTGCCTCGCTTGATGGGTTTTTCGCGCGATGTCCAGTTGAAGGTGGCCAAGCGCACGTACCGCACCGGAGACCGAGTGAAGGTGCAGGCGCGTTTGTTCGACCAAAACATCCTTGCGACGGGCGATCTTCAGTTGGTTTACCGGCTGCAGGGCATGGGTGGCCCGGGCCGGGTGGTCCGCATGCAGTCGGATGAGCCGGGCGTTTTCACCGGGGAATTTCTGGCACCGGATGCGGGCCAGTATGAGCTGAATCTACAGGATCCGAGAGGCCAGAGTGAGGTGTTGAGGAACGAAAAGCGCTATTTCGCGGTGCGTGAGTACAACTTGGAGAAGACGCAAACCGCCATGAACGAGTCACTGCTTCGGGGTATGGCGGAAAAGACTGGTGGCGCATTTTTCCGTGAGGAAAACCTGCATGAGTTGCCATCGGTGATCCCCGACCGGATGGGTGTGCTGGTGGAAGCTCGAGAAAAAGAGCTTTGGTCGTCTTGGGTTTACTTCCTGCTCCTGCTTTTGGTGATCACCGTGGAATGGGTGATCCGAAAACTGTCTTATTTGAAATAAAATGCCTGGAACCTCCGCCATGCTGTTGAGGCGCGTGCACGCGGTGCGCGCAAAGTTGCTGCGTGTGGCGCTGCTCCACGGTCTGGCGCGGCTGGTCATCGCGGTGGTGTTGCTGGTGGGCGGCGGCATGCTGTTGGACTGGGCTTTGAACCTGCCGCAGGAAGTGCGCGGGTTGTTGTGTGTGGGATACGTAGCTGTATTTGTGGCCTTGATTTGGCAGGGGATTTTGCAGCCGCTCATGGAGCAGCCGGACGATGACACCGTGGCCTTGATGGTGGAGCATGGTGAGCCTGGGTTCCGAAGCCGGCTGATCGCCAGCCTTCAGTTGACCCGGTCAGACTTGCCGGAGGGTGTTTCTGGAGATTTGGTTGAGAAGATGGTGAGTGACACGGAGAAGATGGCCAAGCCGATCGATTTTGGCCGGGTAGTGCCTATGGAAGCCATGTTCGCGGCACTGGCCCTCTCGCTGGTTCTGGCTGGCGCGGGCGGCACTCTGTATAAGCAGGCGGAGGACGGGGAAGTGTTCCTGCGACGCGCCTTTATGGGCAGCGATGAGTATCCCTTCAAGACCAAGCTTGTGTTGGTGCCGGAGGATGGAGTGATCGCCGTGGCCCGTGGGGAGGACGTGACGATCAAGGCCATCGCGCGTGGTGTTCTTCCGAAAGACGGGCAGGTGCTGGTTTATTTTAACGAGGGCTCGGAGGATCATGAGATCCGTGAACTCCCCCAAGTGGAGTCCAGTGGCGACAGCGCGACGTATCAATTGATGGAGAAGAATGTCCACCAGTCGTTCCGGTATATCGTGAAGGTGAATGATGGCCGCAAGGAAGGCTCAGTGGTGGTACGGCCCCGGCCCAAGGTGGCGGTCCTGAATTGTGTTGAGGCGTTTCCTGAGTACACGGGCAAGGGTGAAGTGAAGCGAAATGTTCGCGGACAGCAAATTGGTTCCGTGTTGAAGGGCAGCACGTTGAAGTTTGCGGTGGAGCCATCCCGAGCGGTGAAAGAGGCCAAGATGCGCGTACATTATTCGGATGGGACGGAGGACAGGGAGGTTGATGCCAAGATTGAGTCGGGCAGGGATGGTAAGCCGGGGATGATCTTGGCGGATTTGGATGCGGACAATGAACGTATTGTCTCGGTCAGCTTTTTCATGGAGGCGGAAGATGGCATTTTGTCCATGGATGAGGCGCGCTTTCGTCTCGGTGTTGAGCCGGATGGAAAACCCATGGTGGCGTTGTCCAGCCCGCCGGATCTTTTGCAGGTGACGTCTCGGGCTTATCCGCAGATTCGCTTTCGTGTGAAGGATGACTTCGGCCTGTCTAGGCTCGAGTTGAGGTATCGGATTGACGATGGCGATGAGAAAACAATTCCCGTGAGCTTGCCGCCCAGAAGCGGCGAGGAGTATGACCGGGGCGGCTTGGATTTCGACTTGGACAAGCTCGAGGAAAAGCCGACTGAGGGCAGCTTGATTTTTTATCGTCTGGTGGCGACGGACAACAACAAGGATACCGGCCCCGGGGTGGGCATCAGTCGTGTCAACCGATTGGAGGTGGTCAGTGCGCAGGTGAAGGAACTCGCGTTGATCAAGCGCGCGGACAGGATCATTCAGCGCATCAAGCTGACTCAGGGGGATCAGGAAAAGGCTCGTGAGGAGTTGGCGGAAATACTGGCGGCCTTGGCGCGCATTCGGGATGAACAAAACTCCGAAAACCGGAGTCCAAATCCTGACAATTAGGAATTGTTTTTTTGCCCGAGATTGGGGACAATTCGCCACTTCCAGCCGGGAAGCTGGATTACTAGAGTTTTGCCTAAAAAGGTGAAAAGAAGGGGAAATATCATGATGAAGAATATCACTCGCGGAACCCTCCTAACAGCTTTGGCGCTGATGTTGTCTGCAGGCGCGGCTGTGGCTGCGCCCAACAGCCCAAAGCCCAACCTGCGTGGCATTGAAAGCCGGCAGGAAACCATCCGGGATGCCGTTGGCCAACGGGACAAGTCCTTGGAGACCTTGCTGGAGGAATTCCGCCGCAATCGAATTGATGACCGCGAAGAGGTGGGGGCTTTCCGCGGCTATCGTTCTGTCCTGCAGGGATTGAGTGCCAAGGAACTGCGCAGCGTTATCGCCAGCCTGCAAACTGCCCAGGGAGAGGACGCGCTTGCCCCGCAAAGCTCCATCTCGCACAAGCTCGATGCAATCTATATGGACTGGCAGCGCCGCAACGCGTTGCTGAAACTTTCGGCCCAGTTCCGTATGCTGGCCGATGATCAGCGGGCCAACATGGTCAAGACCCGCGACTTGGCTACTGGCACGGGCAGTGTTCGTACGGCACAGGATCGTGAGTTTGCCATGACCGCGCGCTCCTTCCGTCAGCGCGATGTGGTGGAAAAGACCCGTCGCCTGTGTGATGCCTTCGTGATGTATCTCGACCAAAATCCGAGCGTTGCCGCCAAGCCAAACGTCCGCGCGGCCCGCGACTTGGCAGTGGGCGGGCAAAGCCCGTTGTCCGCGTTTTATGTGGTTGGCGTGGGCGCGGCGGATGACAAAGATGCGGCTGCGGTGGCCATTCCCATCCGCGAGTATTTCAGCCATGATCCCAAGGGGCGCGCCGAGGCGCTGGCTTTCATCACGGAAAATCAGGCGGACGTTGGCAAACTGGAACTGCAGTTGCGTTCCTCGCAAACCGCCCCGCTGCTCGGGCATGAGGCGCCGGAAGAAAGTGCGGCTTTTGTTGGCACAGTGAATGAAGCGGCCTTGTCCTTGGAGCGCAAGCAAGTGGAAAGCTCCACCAGCACGCAGTTGAGGGCTTTTGAAACCATGCGGGACATCGCCCGTTTGCTGGATCCCCGCGAGAAGAAAGAAAAACTGGAGCAAGCACTTGAGGACTTGAGCAAGGCGATTAAGGATCAAGAGGGAGTGACTGGAGAGACCAAGGAACTGAAGGATCCGGATGATGATACTCGCGAGTTGGTGAATGGACAGGCGGACGTGGTTCTGGATACGGATCTGGTTAAAAAGGATGTGCGGAATCTTGTGCCCGATGCCTCTGAGAGCTTGGGCAAGGCGATTGACCGCCAACAGGAGGCTCGCGCGGCACTTCAGGAAACCGCCAAGGATCCCAAGGTGCGCGGTGAAACGGCCAACCCGGAGCAGGTCAAGGCACTAGAGCTGATGGAGGAAGCCAAGGAAGCCATCATTGAAGAGTTGGAAGAGCTTGAGAAGGCCGAGAATGGCGAGGAGAAGGATTCTATTGAAACTCTCGAGGAACTCAAGAAGAAGGTTGAGGAACTCAAGAAGCAGGAGGAGGAAATCAAAAGCGACTCCGAGAAAGCCAAGGAGGCACCTGCTCCCAGTGAAGATCAGAAAAAGGCTGCAGAGGAAGCTAAAACCTCTGCCCAGGAAGTTTTCGAGGCGGCCAAGGAGCTTGCCCTCAAGGCTGATGCCATCGAAGAGGCCAAGAAGGATGTGCCCGCTGAATTGGCCAAGAAAATTGCCGAGGAAGCCGCTAAACTTGCGGATGAACCGATTAAGAACGCAGCCAAGGAAGCTGAGGAATCCCAAAAGCTGGCTGACATTGCGGTCAAGGGAGAGGAGAACGTCGGTGAAGAGGTTAAAGCCATCTCTGAGGAAGCCTTGACTGATGCCAAGTTTGCCTTGGAAGAAGCCGCCGAAAAGGCTGCTGATGCCGCTGAGAATGCCCAGAAGAATGATGATCTGGGTGCGGCCGCTGAGCCGTTGGAGGAAGCAGCCAAGCAGCTCGCTGAGGCTGCGAAGGAAGCCGCCAAGGCTGCGGAGAACACGGACAAGGCCGGGGAAAAGGATGCCGCCGAGGCCGCCAAGCAGGACGCGGAGAAGATTGCCGCCTTGGCCAAGTCCATGGCGCAGCAGGCCAAGGGTGAGATTCCCGATGACATCGCCAAACAACTAGGAGACACGGCCAAGGATTTGGCCGGGCAGATTGCCGGGATCGAGAAGAAAGCTGAAGAAGGCAACGCGGACGCCAAGGATCAATTGGATGAAGCCAAGAAAGCCTTGGACGAAGCCATCAAGGCGGCGGCGGAATCAGCTGCCAACAACAATCAAAACCTGGAGAATGCCGCCAAGCCACTCGAGAAAGCTGCTGAGGAATTCGCCAAGGCCGCCAAGCAGGCTGCTGAAGCCGCGCGGGATGCCGTGACGCTCGACGAAAAACAGGCAGCCGACAAGGCACAGGAAGATTCCGAGAAGGCCGCCGAGGCCGCCAAGGAAATGGCCCAGAAAGCTCGTGGTGAAATTCCGGATGACTTGGCTCAAAGGCTTGCCGATGCGGCAAAGGAATTGGCTGAGAAGAACGTCGAGGACATCAAGAAGAACGCGGAAAACGCACAAGCTCAGGCCGGCGAGCAGTTGGACAACGCCCAAAAGGCCCTTGAGGAAGCGGCGAAAAAAGCGGGCGAAGCGGCAAAAGCCAATGAGTTGAAGAATCTCGCCAAGGAGCAGTTGAGTCAGGCTGCGGAGGCCTTGAAGGAGGCGGCGCAGGCGGCCCAAAAAGCAGCGCAGCAATCAGGCGAGCAGGGCGAACCGGGCGCGAACCAGAGAAACGAGTTGCGTCGCCAAGGTGAAAAGCAGGGCGAAGTGAAGGGAGAAACGCAGGACGCCCAGCGCGCCGCGAACGATCTTGCCCCCGAGGCCGCGGATACTTTGGGACAGGCCGCACGCCAAATGGACAAGTCCAAGGAAAGTTTGGACGATGGCGAGAATGCCCCCGATGCGCAGCAGGCCGCCATCGACGCCTTGGAACGCGCGCTTGAGCAAATCGATCAAAAGATCGCTGAATTGGAGGCAGCCCGTGATCAAAAAGCCGCCTTGGAAGAGGTGAGCAAGGCCTTGGACCAAATCATTGAGGATCAGCAGGATCTGAATCTGGACACCGCCAAGGCAGCCGAGCAGGCCAAGGCGAAGGCTCAAGAAGCTGGTAAGCCCACGGAGAATCCCCCCGGCAACCCCGAGGAGTCCAAGCAGCAGGCTCAAGAGCAATCTCAGATTGGCCAAGATGTGAACGAGGTGCAGGTTCAGGCTGCAGCCGCCCAAGCGCCACAGCAGGCATTGCAGTCACTATCTGCGGCAGACGGAAACATTGCCCAAGCCAAGCAGGATTTGGGAGCGAATCAACCTCAAGCAGCGCGACCCGATCAGGCGGAGGCATTGGAAAATCTTCAGGACGCAAAAGCGACTATTGATAACGCCATCGCCGATTTGGCTGAACAGTTGGGTGAAGAAACAGACAATACGAACGCATTGGCAGACGCAGCGGAGGCAATTGCTGAGGCCCAAGCCCAGACGGGGGCGGGTCAGGAACAATTGCCGGCTGACGCGGGTCAAGCGGGAGAATCATTTGAACAAGCTGGAGAGGCCATTCAGCCGTTTACCAACGAGGCGCAACTTCCAGCCGCAGCGCAGGAAGCCCTGCAGGCCGCAGCCGGTGAGCTGACCAACGCAGCTGCGCAAGCCGCTGCCGGCCAACAGCCGGGTGCTGGAGAAGCTGCCCAAGCTGCCCAGCAGGCATTGGCCGCCGCGGCCGCTGCTGTCGAACTGGCACAAGCCGCAGCCGAAGGCCAGGGCGAAGGCCAAGGCGAAGGCCAAGGCGAAGGCCAAGGCGAAGGCCAAGGTCAGGGCCAAGGTCAGGGCCAAGGTCAGGGCCAAGGTCAGGGCCAAGGTCAGGGCCAAGGTCAGGGCAAG
>PBLV01000064.1 GCA_002721895.1 Verrucomicrobiales bacterium | reverse complement strand
GATATATGGTTAAAGGAATATGAGTTAACGAGTTTCAAAATTGAGAAGAGGTTGTCGATGGAGTACGACTGGAAACGTATGCCATGTAATCCGACGATGAGATCATACAATGAACACAGTCACCTTTACTTCGATACAAAGCCATGGGCTGATATGATCGAGTACAGCAAGTGTCGTGAGTCTTGGGCAGAATATAATAGCGAGAGACACGTTTGCCTAAAAACAGTCGAGGATTATGATTCATTCAATGCTTATCAAACTCTCGACATCAAAGGAACAGGCTTAAAGAAATCTCGAAAAGCTCCTGTGATTAAGACTGCTTGGAAGATGTTTGTTAGGTCATATGCTCGCTCTGAGTGGGGTTTAGATAAAACACAATACTCATACCCAGAAATGTCAGAATGGTTGTCAAAAGCTGGATATCCCACTAAGCGAACTGACTTCGAAAATGGTTCTCGAAAAACAATGAAGCTGATTGAGAACATTGTCCCCAAGTCAGATGAGACATTGAAATTCCTCAAGATCATTAAAGAGAGATTCCCACAATTCTATGAAGAGAAGTTCTTCGTCGTAGACTAAATACTTTTGATGGCTGGTCTATTTGAAAAAGCATTTCTCAGAGCACTGAATGAAGACTCATTTGCAGAAATGGTCAGGGATGGAAAAAGCACCAGTGTCACAGGAAGAAGTCGATGAACTTCTGGAGTTAGAGATTCTTGAACCCACCGAACCCGATGTGTGGGAGATGTATCATCGTGGATTGATCGACAAGGAGAAGAGAGACTCTCTCCTGTCACCATTCAAACACAAACGGCAGATGAAGAAGCAAGAACGTGTCAGGAAGCAAAAACAGGTACAGAAATGGCAAGGAATGAGACAGAACCAAATCGACATGGAATTGGCTCGGAATGCTGAACCAGATGAGTGGGTTCAGTACATGATCTTGAAGAGACTGGGTGTCGTTTGAGTCGTTCAAATTGTGCTTAAACCTAGTCTTTTGTCTCTGTAAAGAAATATGTTGACACCCCCTGTAGGTTAGGTATCCCAAACGGCAATCCCAACCTTTAACGGTACTCAAGACATGAAACCTAACTTCAAAAAACCCCTTATTCTGACAACCCTCATTTCAATCACATTGCTCTCCGGCTGTGGAGGGAGTGGAGACAAAGAGCAATCCTCAGGTAGAGGTGGCAATCAACAGGCAGCCGGTGGAGGTGGCAATCAACAGGCAACCGGTAAGGGTGGTGAAGCAAAACAGGGAATGCCCGTGGTTAAAGGACTTCAGCTTGGAATGACATCCGACGAAGTGTTGGAAGTACTAAAGAGTGATACATTCAAGAAATTCGGCACACCATCATACGTTGTTGATGACTTGTACCCCAACGGCTATTTCCATTTTAATTCAAAAATTTCATCTGCCTTAGTAACCACCGACGAAAATAAAAAACTTAATTGGGTAAGATTTGAAGGCAGTAGAGATCCTCGTCGAAAACGAAACCCTGAGTGGGCTGACGCAATTCAAATTCTGTGGAATGCATCTGCAGTATCCAGTAGTGAATTTGCGAAAAAATTTGCTGATGCTTATGGGATCCCAAAGTTCGAATCTAAATTGGATGATGACTTGAACCACTACTGGCTATATCAGGACTCAAAATTGGGGTATAAGATAGAAATTTTTACCTTTGGACAAGATCCTGGGACAGATCCTGTATCTATGATTTTGATGCAAAAAATCCAAAAATTAGGTGATACAAAATTTGATGATTAGGAAACAGTAATTGTTCAATCAGTCACTTAAGATGGAGAGCAATGCTCTCCATTTTTTTTGGTGCTCTTTGACTCCACGGCTAATTCCCTCCTTCACCCACCCAATCATCTCAGATAATTCATCAATCACGTTGAGACCCAAGTCTCCCGGGAGATCTCACATCTCTCGACACAGATTACACAGTTGTCTCCACGACTAATTCTCTGAATCACCTCTGAACCCAATCAGGGAAATCCTCCAACCCCACAGATTCCAATTGGGATAGTGTGGAAAAGAGTGAAATGTGTTTTGGGAATCGAACCCAAAGAACATCGAATTCCCCGTTTTCTGCGGGAATACAGCTATCACGCTAATCACTCAGAAAACCCTGTGAGACCCCATTCTCCCAGTGTTCTCCCCACATCTCGGTGATGTTGAGGTGTAGGATTCTTCGTTTGATTGAATCTCTGTGTTTCTCAGGGGAATTATGGAGAACAGTGGGATTGGAGTGAGAATTCTCTGAACTTCTCTGAATCGGGATGATGGGGTAGGATTCTCTCTAGCGATGAGAATGTTGTTTTCAATATTTTTTCTCTTGGTGCTCCTTTGTGACACCAGAGGTAAAAAGCCGACAGGCTCTAGCAATGGTCGTTTATCTGAAGATCTTGTTTTCATTAATTCCATTATAAAGAACCACTGTGTTCAGTGTCATGGAGAAAAAAAACAAAAGGCCGATATCAGGCTTGATCAGATTAACTGGGATAACTTATCAGCTGATGCAGCTAATCTTCAGGAGGCTTTGGATCAGGTTATTCTTAGGGATATGCCTCCGCCAAAAGAGTCCAAGTTGAGCAAGGAAGATCGACTGAAGTTTCACTCACTCCTATCTGATAATCTCCGACGTTCCCTCGCCAGTAATCGGCAACCAACTGGATTCGTCCCAGCTAGACTTACCAAGGCCCAATTCATTAATTCTCTCGAGGAATTGCTTTCAGTTCCTATTAGGGAAGATTTGGCCTCATCGCTGCCTGGTGACAAGAGTGGGGATGAAAGTGCCGATAAGAATTTGTTCAATAACAATCGCAGTACTCTTACCTTCACCCTGCTTCACTATGAATTGTATAAAAGTTGCATTGAGGATGCCTTGGATCGCGCCATTCCAGATGAGGCACCCACGATGTCTCCATTCTGGTCACATCGCTTTGACTTCTCTGTGGAGACGGACACTCCCACCAAGGGAAGAGACAGAGGCAAGGAAGTCCCCAGGCTGATTATTAAAGGGCAACGTATTGAAGATATCCAGCCACCTGTTGGGTACGTTTGGAACCGTTCTGAGCCATTTGATCGATTGCCAACGAGGCCCCGTTTCGGAGTTGAAGACTTTGTTGATACAAAGTTTCTTTACTTTGGTAAAACCCGAGTCAGCCCCCCGTTGCCCTTAGCCAATGATGGTTATCTTTTGCACCCTATGTACTCGCCGCTCGAGTTCGATAGGATCGATGTGCATTTTCTCGGGCCCAACTCAACATTTGTTTTTCACGAAATCAAGAAGAGTGAGGGTTTGTATCGTTTGCGAGTTCATGCGGGTAAAGGGGATAACAGTAAGGAACACCCCAAGCTGTCTGTTTATGCGGGACCTGTCTCGTACTTTCTTTCTCCGAAGATGCGCAAGGCAGGCCAGTCAGTCCTAGTCGATGCGCCAAAAGGCGAGCACAAGGTTTATGAATTCTTTGCTCAGTTGAATGAGGACTTGGAACGTACGGTAAGAGATAAAGTGATTACCTGGCCTCTAGGATTCATGCTTCGCAATGAAGTTTATATCCCAGATGGCCAAAAGGTGGTTTCGCCCGCCTTGCATATACAGAGAATTGAGCTTGATGGGCCCTATTACGAAAGCTGGCCGATTACAAGAGAACGCAAAATATTTCCCAAGAAAATTCCTGCTGAATCAGAGGCTAGTTATGCTGAGCGAATTATTAGTCAATTTTTGACTCGAGCTTTTCGGGGAGACGTACAGCCTGAATTGCAGAAAAAATATTTTGCCCATTGGAAATCAGTAAAACAAGATGGATTGTCATTCAGGCAAAGCATCAAGCATACGCTTAAATCGATTCTTCTGTCGCCAAACTTTCTTTACCTTGATGCAGATTCCACAAGAAATCGTCATCAGGAAGTTGCAACAAGACTGGCTTATTTTCTTTGGAACTCCCCGCCGTCTGCTCAATTGCTATCCCGATCCAAGAGGTCTAACTGGAAACCTGCCAATGAACTTGGCTACATGCTAAATCATCCTCGGTTTGGGCGTTTCATGGAAGCTTTTGCCTGGCAATGGCTTCAGTTAAAAGAGAAGCCAGATGAGATGCTTCGTGGAAGGGTGATTAATCGACACATATTGGCGGAGCCGGCGAAGTTTCTAGAGTATGTTTTTCAAAACAACCTTTCGTTGGAAAATCTGATAGACTCGGATTTCCTCGTCATCAACGATGCGCTGGCTAAATGGTATGAGATTCCCAAGGAACAGGGGATTGGGTTTGCGAGGGTCGATTTGCCGGATGATTCACCTCGTGGCGGTGTATTAACAATGGCTGCGCCACTGACCACGCAAGCCAAAGAAAATGGTGTATCCGATCCCATTCTCCGTGGAGTTTGGATGTGTGAAAGAATTCTGGGACGTCATTTGCCTCCTCCGCCGATGAATGTGGAATTTCCCAATCCAGATGATTTCAAGGACTTTGAAAAGCTCACCATCAGAGACCAACTTAAATTTCATCAAGAAAATGAAGCCTGTTATGGATGCCATCGACGGATAGATCCCCTAGGTCTGCCCTTTGAGAATTTTGATGGTTACGGGCGCTGGCGTGAAACAAACTACGTCTATAAAATGATCAATAAAAAGACTGCCCGATCAATTCCTCTGGCTAAGGTAGATGCTCGCTCGGAAATCAAGGGTGATAAGGTTGGCGGCATAAAAGAATTCAAGGCGTTATTGAAAACAAAATACAAGGCGGAGATCCTAAAGTCTTTCACCAATTTCATGTATGCCTATGCCATAGGAAGATCTGTGCGACTTGAAGAGAGAGAGATGATCGATAATATGACTGCAAAATTTAAGGCATCCGGTTATAAGCCTGAGATGCTGCTGAGACTCATCGTTGAAAGTCAGACCTTTTCAAATCCAAGGGGGAAATAATGATAAAACAACGCATCGATCGAAGAACGGCATTGAGAGGATTGGGGGCACTATGCTTCCTGCCCCAACTTGAAATCATGGCAGTTCCTAAACCAGAGGATCGGCCGAAGCGTTTTTGTTCGGTTTTTTTCCCTTTTGGTGTCACCTCTTCTAATCGAGGTCAGAAACATCCAGCCCTTTGGTATCCTGAAAAGGTGGGGCGAACATACAAGCCTACACCAAGCTTGGAGCCGTTAAAACGGCGTGAAGACTTTTCAATTTTATCAGGGCTGTCGCACCCGCAGTGCCGTCACATGGCACACATTACCAACCACTATATGACCGGTAGTTCCCTCAAACGAGGGATCGTAAACCATGAATCGATTGATCAGGTCATCGCCAGGAACACCGGGCTTCATACGCGCGTTCAGTCACTCCAGTTAAGTACGACTGAAAACAGTATGTCTATCAGTCCCAAGGGAAAATCACTGCCGGCCCTTCGGAACCCTCGAAGTGCCTTTGATTATCTCTTTTCCAATAAAGTGCCTCCGACAGAAGCTCGTAAGCGACGGATTTTGAATAAAAAAATAACCGATACCGTGCTTGAGGATTACAAACGACTGGAGAAGCGGTTGGGCAAACAGGATCGCGATAAGATGGAGGAATACCTCGCAGCGATCAACCAAGCGGAAGAGAAAATCAAACGTTCGGAAAAATGGGCCAACACACCTTTCCCGAAGGTGAACAGGACTTCTGCCGATTTTGACACGGATACAGCCTCCGCTGCGGAATTTTTTGACCTGATGTATGAGGTAATCTTCCTGGCTTTTGAGACAGACCAGACCCGGGTCGCGTCCCTCATGTATGGAGCAGAAAATGCCTCAAGCAGCATGGTAAATAAATTTGCTGCCCCAGTGATCGGGGGAGGCAATCTCCATCGATGCGGTCACCGATACCAATTTGATAAGACCGCCAAATGGGATTACTTCCTTTCTGAACGCCTCCATGCCTTCATGGAACGACTGAGCAACAGTAAATCAGAAAATGGATCCCTCTTGGATGACACCATTATTCTCCATGGCAGCTCAACCAGCACACTGCATAACTACAGGAATTATCCCTTGATTCTGGCAGGAGGAAAAAACATGGGATATCGCCATGGCACCCACCGCGCCTACTCCGAGGATATTCCTTTCTCAAATCTGTTCGTCACCATTGCCAACAGTATGGGAGTTCCGATAAAAAGCTATCACGATAGTACAGACCACATTGGTGATGTTTTGAACACCGACTAATTCTCTGAGTCATCTCTGAACCCAATCAGAAAAATCCCCTAATCCCATAGATTCCAATTGGGATAGTGTGGAAAAGAGTGGGATGTGTTTTGGGAATCGAACCCAACGAACATTGAATTTTTATGATTTTTGTATTTTTTGTAATAAAATGTGTTTTTGGCTAGTTTTTGATTCTTGTCGACTATCCACGGATTTCATGGCAGTCCAAGGCCCAGTTTGGCCGATTCGGGGGGTGGTTTGGAGAATTGATGCGGTGTTTTCGCCAAACCATGGGGTGTTTCGGCCAATTGCTAGGGTGGTCTTTGTGAGGAATATTGGATGTATTGACCGGCGGACTTGAGCCGGTCGCCCATGTCGCCGATGACCATGTAGGGCCATTTGCAGGTTGGACGCATGGCGTTTGTCCTCGGCATCACCAAAATGGAGGTCAGGGTCTGTTCCATGCCGGCAACAGGATCCATTGAGTTCCCTTCACTAGATTCAAACCCTTCACCCAACGAAACTCGCAATATGCCGCGCAAATCTCTTTCTGGTTGAGAGAATCTATTCCCTGCCTTGATTGAAATTGAAGAATCAGCAAGTGGTTTAACGCTTTTTCGCAAACAGCCGGCCTGGAAATTGCTTGGCGAGGTGTTTGAGTTCCAGTTGCAGGAGTGCCACAGTGACCTTAGGAACTGTCAGGCCAGTCTGGTGAACGATTGCATCAAGGGGCCGTTCGTCGTGTGTGAGTTTCCCGTAAACGGCTTTTTCGTCGGACGTGAGTTGAGGAAGCGGCTTTTTCTCGATTTGGTTTGAGGCAAAGAGAGTGTCGAATTCCTCGAGAACATGCTCAGGTCCGGCACAGAGTTGGGCGCCATCACGGATAAGATCGTGGCAGCCAGTGCTGCGGGGATTGTCAATGCGGCCGGGTATGGCAAAGACAGCGCGTCCGTATTCCGCCGCGAAATTGGCGGTGATAAGCGCGCCACTGGCGCGGTTGGCCTCGACCACAACAGTGGCACGAGCCATGCCTGCCACGATTCGGTTGCGAATGGGGAAGGACTGCTTGTCGCCTCGACGGCCAAATGGAAACTGGGTGATAACCGCGCCATGGGAGGAAATGCGCTTGAACAGATCAGCGTTCTCGGATGGATACACAATGTCCAGACCAGTGCCAAGTATGGCAATGGTACGGCCGTACACGGACAGGGCGCCCTCGTGGGAGGCGGTGTCCACGCCCCGGGCACCGCCACTGATGATAGTCAGGCCCGCCCGGGCCAACTGACCAGCCAACTGATGGGCGGCGGCGCGTCCGTACTGGGTGACCATCCGGGTACCCACCATGGCAACGGCGTGATCATCCTCGGCCGCAAGTTGGCCGATCACGTATAAAACGATGGGCGGATCGTGAATCTGTTTTAAAAGCAGCGGATATCCTGAATCCAGGACGGTGATGACTTGGGCACCAAAATCACGAACGCGTCCCAGTTCACCTTGGAGATCAACGGATTGTTCCCAACGCGCAATGGCGCGGGCCCTGGCGGGGCCGATCCCTTCAACCCCTCCAAGCTCCCTTTCAGGCGCGCGCAGAATCGCGGGAGCATCGCCGAACATATCCAGCAAACGACGGATGGTAGCGGGGCCAATATCGCGAATGAGGTTTAGGGCCACCAACGCCTCGCGGGGGTTCATGGATCGCTTTTAACGCAGGAATGCCCGGCTGGCAAGCGTGCGAGTTTAAAGAAGACTTCGCCTGTTTAATTGCGGACGTTAAACAGGAAATTACGGGCGGGCTGCCGCAGCAGGGGGCGGTTGAAGGGGGGCGGAGGCACGCTGGCGCGGATGACGGTGGAAGGCGCGGAGGATCGGCTGTTGGCCTGGGTGCCGCCGGCAGTGGCGGGATTGTAGTAATAGGGTGGGCCGTAGCCGCCGGACATATAGGTGCCAACCATGGGAGCCGTGCGCTCGATGGTATAGGCGTTGTTGGCCCAGTTGGTGTCACCGGTGGGGACGCCCCAGAACTGCACGCCGGGATTGGAAAAATAGCCAATCCGCCGACCGGTGCCATAGGCCATCAGGGTCCGAATGGGATTGGTAAAGCCACCGCTGACGGTATTGAACCGCCACGCAAAGGAGTTGGTAAAGGCACCGCCAAGATTGGCGCCGATGTCATTGGTAGCGTGGTTGCAGCCGAGGTTATGGCCAATCTCATGGGCCAGGACCGAGGTGTTAATATAGGGGGCCTCGATGGCGTTGAAACCAAAGTCCGGCGCAGGGAAGAAACTGGTGAGCAGCCAGGAGGTGCCGTGGAGAATGTTGTTTCCACTGGCGGGAACCATGAGGGTGACGAGGTCGGCACGGTGCTGCACGCGAAGGGAATGGATGTCCTGCGTCTGCGGGCTGGTGTTGTAGGTCATCTGTTGTAGATCGGTGGTGAGATTACCGGTGGAGCTGTAATTAATAATGCCGGAATGGACGAGGCGAATGCGGGCTGCGGTGCCGCTCTTCAGGAAACAGGCGTTGATCTGGGAAACGGCCAGACGAATACGGGTCTCGACGCCCAGCAAGCCCGCCAGTTGGTTGGCAGCCTGCGGCGTGTAAAGAATCATGGTACCGATGACAGGCGGACCGTAGACGTTGGTCACGGGCTGGGGCCACGGATTGGTGCCGATCAGGGTGGTGGTAAACCACGGCATGCCGGGCACGGGAACGACCTGATTCCAAGGAAGCTGTGGCATGCTGACGACGCCGTTCTCCGGGATTTCATCGGGGCTGGGCAACGCGGCGGCGTAATGGTCGTGCAGGTGATGATCGACATTCATCTTGTCATGGTCCAACTCCACTACACTATAGCTGCCGGGGCCGGCGTAGTTGATGACAAACGACCGACCATCAGCGAGGTTGATCGAGCCGCCAAACGTGCCCTTGTGGGAAACCAGTGAGACTTGGCTCTCGGGTTGCCCGCGCACCACGCCCATGACAGAAGTAAAATCCTCGGCCTCATGGTCGGCCCGACCAAAATCGATGGTGACGGTCTCACCGGGAAACAATTCAATGCGCAGGGAGCCGCTTGATTTCTCCAAGGTTTCCAACACGCCCGGGTCAATAGCCACGTGTCGATGCCGCTTGGCGAAAGGCGCCTCGGGGATTTTTGTTTTCGCGAGTGATTTTTTTTGCCGCTCGTCCAGCGAGGTGACGAGTTGCGGTGGGGCGGTCCAGACAAAGAACACCAGCCACAATGCCACGGGCAGAAACACCATTGCACCAATGGCGGTCCATTTGCCAATTTTCCTCGCTTTTTCGCTGTTACTCACGGCTCGCGGGGACCCAAGACCGGCCACCACCCGGGTTAGACGGCAGACTTTGGCGGATCACTCCATTCACATGGACGCTGTACCGGGCGGCTTGGTTACTGATTTCGAGGGTCATTTCGTGGATAAATAATCCGAGTTTCTGGCAATGATTCGGGCATTTAGGTTTAAAATTCGCGCATTGTTGGCTTGGTTTACGATGCCGGTGGGAACGCCGCCAAATTTGACATCCGGATTTGAGAAGTAGCCAATGCGATGGCCTGGGGCGTAGGCCATGATGGTACGGTACTGCCGGTTGCCCTTTCCGTTATTGGCATAAAACCGCCAGCCAAAATTGTCGCCGGCTCCATGCTTGATCTTGCTGGTGCCGGGATCACCCACGGCATGGTGGCAGCCCATGTTGTGACCGCACTCATGAGCGAGGACGGTGTAGTACAACGACATAGCTCCGACCACATTAAATCCAAGTTGAGGCTTGGGGGAATTCCCGCCAAACAGCCAACCCACGCCTCCGCCTCCCGAACTTGTGACCAAGGTCACAATATCCGCCTGGTGACGCGCACGGAGCTTGCCAACCTCGTCCTTCAGGGCGGTTCCGGATCCACCGAATGTCAGTCGGCGCAAGTCCAGACCCTTGTCGCCACCGGACTGGTAGTTGACTTTTCCCACGTGAACCAAGTTCAACTCAGCCTTGATGCCGCTATCCTTGAAAGCCTGATTTGACCGGCTTACCGCCACATTAACCCGCGCCTTGATGCCCTTGTCGTTCCCAAACCGGGAAAGGGCAGCCTGCGTATAGACCACCATCAGATCCACACGCGCCACGCCACCTGTCGAAGTGGTGGTGGGCTGAGATACGACATTTGTCCTCGAGGTTTTACCGCCGCCCGGTTTCGTGGATGTGTTCAACGTGTGCTTGGTTCCGTTGTTTTTATTGGCCGGCTTCTTGGTTATGCTGGTGGGCTTCGCGGGCTTCTTTTGGGCTGTGTTGGTGGGCGCGGGTTTCTTGGAATTGGTCCCGGTTCGCCCCTGTGTGGTGGCCTTCGTCTTGGTCAGGGCACGACCCGACGAGCCCGGCTTCTTCTTTTGGGCTTGCAGACCGTTCTTGTTTTTGCCGGTGTCCACCACCACAGGGGTTTTCCGGGTTGAAATTTTGTCAGGCCGCATACCCATGTTTAGGGGCATACCCCGCAAGGCGCGCCGGGAAAGTGCCAGCCGCAAATCCGCCCGCAACTGCGCCGTGTTCATTCCCGCTGCCCCATCAAAAACCATCTCGTATCCACGCGGCAACTTTGCCGGAACGACCTCGCGGTTGGAGCCGCAGTCCAACAGACCGGTCGAGAAATCAACCTCCGCCGCCCGGTGCAGACCCGGCGCCAAGTAATTCAGGGTGAAAAATCGCCCATCCGCCAACTCCACCGAACCCGCCAACGCGCCCTCAACATCCGAGAACACAGCCACGCCCCCCGGTTCGTCTTCCACGACACCATGGCTCAGCTTGCCGCCAACAGGAGACTGCGTCACTCGATCCACCTTGATCCCCAGATTGACCCCTTCCACCGGGCTGAATTCCAGCCGACCACCTGGGGTGAACAATTCCCTTCGCGCGTCATCCTCCAACGACACCATCCTCTGCACACCCGCCGCCGGATCGCGCCAGAATTCCGGCATAACCAGCCCATCTATGGGCGCCGCCAGCGTTGGACGCGGCGCAGGCTCCAAAATCCACCACGCCGACACCGACAAAACCGCCGCCAAAAATGTTGCCAGATAAACCTTTTTCATGCGTCCCACTTCGTCATCCAACTCTACATCGTGGTTCGCCGCCAATTTCTTACATGGAATTGCAAAAAAAATTCCCCTGCCTCAAACTCCCTCCTCCAACCCCAAAAAAATGTTCATTGTACACGTTCACGTCCACGTCAAGGACGGCACCGAGGATGCCTTCCGTGCTGCCTCGCAGGAAAATGCCCGCAACAGCGTGCAGGAACCCGGCATCGCCCGTTTTGATGTCTGCCAGCAGACTGATGATCCCACCCGTTTTCTCCTCATCGAGGTCTACCGCAATCAGGACGCCCCCGCTGCCCACAAGGAAACCGTCCATTACCAGACCTGGCGCGATACCGTAGCCGACATGATGGCCGAGCCGCGCCAAGCCGTTAAATACACCAACCACTACCCTGATGACGAAGGTTGGTGACACGCCTTTTGAGTTCGCCACCGCCACGCGAATCCTCTTCGGCCCCGGCAAACTCGCTGAAGCCGCGCCCGCCATGCGTGCCTTGGGCGACCGCGCGCTGGTCGTCACCGGCCGCACCTCTCAGCGCGCCCAGCCTCTCCTGGATCTTTTAAAGGACACCGATTTTGCCACCCACGCCATCTCCGGCGAACCCACGCTGGCGGACATTCAGGCCGCGCTCCCTACAGCCAAAGATGTCCAAGCCGTGATCGGCATTGGCGGCGGCAGCGCCATTGACGCCGCCAAAGCCATCGCCGCTCTCGCCACCAATCCCGGCGATCCCCTCGAATACCTTGAAGTGATCGGCAAAGGTCAGCCTCTCCTCCACAACCCGCTCCCAGTCATTGCCATCCCCTCCACCGCCGGCACCGGCGCGGAAGTCACCCGCAATTCCGTCCTGACCTCACCCGAGCACAAGGTCAAGGTCAGCCTCCGCCATCCCCTGATGCTCCCCCGCCTAGCCATCGTCGATCCCGAGTTGACCCAGGGCCTTCCCTCCGACATCACCGCCGCCACCGGGATGGACGCCCTCACCCAACTTATCGAGCCCTTCACTTGTCGCCGTGCCAATCCCCTCACCGACGCCCTCTGCCGGGAAGCCATTCCACGGGCCGCCCGGGCCCTGCGCCAAGCTTGTACGGATGATCCCGCTGCCCGCGCCGAGATGGCTTTTGCCTCCCTTTGTGGCGGCCTTGCCTTGGCCAACTCCGGCCTCGGCGCGGTCCATGGATTCGCCGCGCCGCTCGGTGGAATGTACCACGCCCCGCACGGTGCCCTTTGCGCTGCCCTGCTGCCACACGCATTCCGCATCAACAAATCCCGTTCACCCGCGCGTTTTCAGGAGGTGGAAAAAATGCTCGGCACGGACGATGGCGCTGATTGGCTCCAAAAACTGGCTTCGGATTTGGAAATCCCTGGCCTCGCCACTCACGGCATTGAAGAATCCGACTTTCCCGGAATCATCGAGAAAGCCAAGGCGGCCAGCAGCATGAAGGCCAATCCCGCCGAGTTAACCGACGAGGAACTCACCCAAATCCTTCAAGCCGCCCTTTAACACAAATCAATCCGGATTCAACGCCTGGCGCATGGCCTTCAGGAGCACCGCCTCAGCGCCGGGGTGAACCCAGCACCAATCAGCAAGGTTGCCATCCTTCTCCCGCCAGTGTTTTTCCGTCGGGATGTAGCCCGTGCCACCCTCGCCATAGCCGGCAACCATGATGAACTGGCCGGGACGCATCTTCTGTGCCGCGAGTTGAAACTCCACGTAACTTTCACCGGGCAACAAAAGAAGTTGCGCCACCCCAAGGTCAATGGCCGGCACATCCACCGGCTGACCACGCTCGCACCGTTGCCGCCAACTCAATCCCATGGCCGCGAGACACTGCTGCCAAGGATCGCCTCCCTTCACCAGCTTGGATTGAAAGTCTGCAGCAGCAAAACCGGAGTGATTGCGCGGCACCAATTTCACCTTGGCATTACGAAACTGAACCAGCCGCAGCGGATGTTTCTTCGTGTTGTCCCAAGCCTTGACCATGGCGACATGCAGTCGATTGGCGAGAACCGTGCGGTTCTTGCGTTCGCCGGTGTTATACTTGCCCGCGGTGACATTGCCGCTGGCGCCGCTGTAATAAATCTGTAGACAATTGGGGGTCTCCTTTTGGCGCTGAGCACGGGCCATGCCGGGAAAATCAGCGCTGACCTCACCCGTACGATAATAGCTCATTGGATGAGTGGCGTAACCAGTGAGGGCCACCAATGGCCGCGCCCCATCCCAGAAAGTCAGGGTTTTAAGCCAAGGATCAATCGTCCCCTCGGGAGCCTTGGCGGCAAGGATGTTCCGACCGCTGGCGCTGCCCCGGCCAAAGGACACTTTGCCGCCCGGCAACACGTAGCGACGGTTGGAAGCAATCTTTTCAACCTTGGCCTGCCCGATGCCCACGTGCGTCACCCCAAGTGGCCGCCGCAAGGAATCGCGCAAGGCCGCGGCCGTGCGCTGGACGGCTTTCTCATGAAACGCAAGATCACAAATACTGCCTTTCAATCCCCGCGCTTTCAGAAGCTGCTGCGCCTCCAGGTCCGCCACGGGCGCCTCATGCTGATGCACGGCACTGACGAGGACACGCTCCCGTGTAGTGCCAGCCGCCTTGGCCAACGATTCTCGCCACCGGTCAAAGGAGGCGTTGCGCAGTTCGCACCAGTCAACACTCACGAACACAACCGGCTTGGCTCCGCCCGTGATCACCACGCCCTTGGCAAAAAGTGGATCGGCAATGCTTTTGGATTTCCAAAGACCACCCATCATGCCATGCCCAAGGGGCACAGTGACATCCGCGGTGAATGGGGCGACAGCGAACTGGGGAGCGGCGAAACCGGCAAGGGGTGCACAGCACAACACCGCCCATCGAATAAAAACGAAATTCACGGGGAACAGGATGTTGCCGGCACAACCGGCTGGCAAGCGTGATTACTCGCCGCCGAGTTCCACTTGTAACAACTCGTCAGCCGTCCACGCCTTCGTGCCCCGTCCGGCTGTTTCCTCCCGGACCGCCTTGACCTGCTCAGGTGTAACCAAACCCGCGGCGTTGCCCCAAGCGTTTCGGATATAGGTGATCACGTCAGCCACCTGCTTGTCAGACATGGCCGCGCCAACGGGTGTCATCGCGCCCGAAGACCAAGTCTGGCCCAAAACCTCGATGGGGCCGGTTAGGCCGTTGTTGACGATGCGAATGATGCGTTCCGGTCCCTCAGCCAAAACCCATTCCGAGCCGGCCAGCGGTGGGGCACCCTGCCCCTGCGAACCACCGCCGCTGGGCTGGTGGCAGTTGGAACAATTCTGCTTGTACAAAGCCGCCCCACGCTCGATTTGCAATTCCTTGGGCGTCTTGGCCTGCGTCGCACTGATCTCAGCCTCGTCCGTGTACGGCGCATACACCAAGGCGGAGAAACCGCCGTCGGCACTGTCAGTGATATTGCAGCCCACATAGGTGACGAGCGCGAAAACAATGGTCAACCCCAATGGCATGGTCACGCTGCCGGTAGTCGGCTCGGCGTTCTCGGGCAACATGTTGTCGGTGGACTGGCTCATTGCTTGGTTTTCTCGTCCGGTTTCCGCGAAACAATCACTGGCTTGGGTGCCTCCGGCAATTCCATGTCCTGCTTCAGGCTGAGCAGATAGGCAACCAGCGCGCGCGCGGAGGGCTTGGGCGTAACTTCATATCCGGGCTCAATGGAATTGCCTTCCGCATCCAGCACGGCATTCCCACTGAGCTTCGCCCCTTCCTCCACTTTGCGCTTGTTAAACAGATAGGTATAGGGCGGCATCACGGACTTTTCACGCCCCGTCTCAGAACGCGGCTTGTACAAGTGGCGATAGTGCCAAGCGGCATCTGCATTCCGGCCACCAATATCCGCCAAGTCCGGCCCAATCCGCTGGCTGCCGAGCATGGCCGGGGCGTCATAAAGATAATCGCGGGCCACGCTCCGACGATCCCCCCAGCCGCGCTTGAGGTCCGCCCACGCCCCAGGATTCCCAGAGTTCTCCGGGCTGTATGGCTTGAGCATCACGACCGCACCGGCGCCCTTGAGCGCGATGACCTTTTTCTTGGCTTCCTTCCAAGTCAACTCGCTGCCCAATGTCAATGTGTGCTTTGCTGACTGGGCAGCGCCATCCTTGAGCTCATCCAAATCGAGAATTTCACGCGCCTCCTTTTGCGCCTCCGCGTTGGGCAATTCGGCCAGTGAAAAGACCTCCTGTTTGGCCGCGTCATCCAGCCCGGCATTACTGACGGCCTCTTCCTTCTCACTTTTCTCGCTGTCACCGCCCATTAACAACGCCAGCCTGATCTTATTCATGGCATCCTCGCCAGGGTCCACATTCTGGCGATCCATGGAGTTTAACAACTCGGTGTTGACGCCCGTTCCCAGTAGGATCAACTCGTATTCCACCGGCCCTTGGTTGACTTGCTGGCTATGGCAATGGTAACAGCCGTTGGCCCGATACACTTCCGCGCCCTGCTTGGCCAGACCCGTGCGATCATGCGGATAGATTGTCGATCCCGCCACGTGTGGGCGCAGGTCGTTCTGCTGACTGGCCGGCCCCCAAACCATGCCGTACCAAGAGAGGAACAGCGCGGCCAGAGTGGCGGTTAAAACAAACGGGGCCTTGTTCATTCCGTGCCTCCCTCCTCGCGCGCCGCTTTCATCATCCTGAAAATCTCCACCGGATTGCAGCCTTCACAACAGTTCGCAATCACCGCCCAGAACACATTGCCCATCAAACCCAGTGCCGCAAAGAACATCGCCAGTTCACCCAGGAAGGCAATGCGCATGCCCATCAACGCGGTGGAGGGTAGGTTGATATACTCGTCGCCGGCATTCAGCACACGCCCCTGATCGATGCCACCGTAAATCATCGGCACCACGTAAAGCAGCAGGCCCGCACCTGCCAGAAGGTAAATGCGACGAAACGCCTTTTGACAGCACCAGTCCGCGCCCACCAAACGCGGCACGATGTAGTGGATCGCCCCAGTCACCGCCATGCCGAAGAAACCAAACACAAACAATTGGCGGGTGGCAGATTCAAAGATCGTAAAGTGCGTCTGCCCGTTGATCCAAGGATGCAACACCGTGCCCACGCCCGCCACAAGGAAGCAAACCCAAGCCATCCCCACGAACGCCAAGGTGTTGTCCGTGGAAGTCGCAAACGGGCGGATGCCCACCGTGCGCCGGACATTCCACCAGACCGCAAACAGTGGGAAGGCAAACAGCACGGCCGCAAAGGCGCTGAGCCGGACAATCCACACCGGCACCGGTGCCCCGGCATGCACGCCCAGGAACCCGCCCAAGACCAGAATGCTCAGAAAGCCCAACGCTGCCAATTGGCGGCTGTAAAGCGGACAATCGAGAATCTTGGGGGTAAAGTAGTAAACCACCGCGAGCCCCACCATGCCCAGCCAAACCTGAGTCAGACTGGAGGCCGCCCACCAAGCGATGGTGGACTGCGCCACGCCGCGCACGCTCTCGTTGCCAAGCAGGAGATAAATCGTCACCAGCACCCACGGCAACACCACCAATCCACCGATCAGGTGCCATGTGGAAACGTAAAGCTGACTGTCGCGACGGGCAAAATAAGTCAATCCCGCCGGGATCGCCATGAACGCACCGCCAAGAATCAAGACCCGAACCGCGTACAACGGAATATCCACCGCGCCATGGCCCGTGCTATCGCCCATGAGGAAGCCTCCCACACCGGCGGTCACGCCCACATTCCACAAGGCCGCGCCCAAGGCCGCCAAGGCCGGCCAACGGAGATTCACCCCGCGCAATCGCGCCAGCATCCAAAGCGTGATGCCCAATGCCGCGTTGCCGCCAAAGCCAAAGAGCATGGCCGTCCAAGCCACCGAGGCACGGTGGCCGTACGTCAGGTTCGGGCAATCCGCCAGAAGGCCGGGCGCATGAAAATTCAGGGACGCAAACAGGCCAAAGCCCAGTGCCGTCACCAGCCACGCCGTGGCACTGGCCAACAGCAGCAGTACAGGCAGCCGGCAGGAGGCATCAATTGCTGCCGGTGTCTGGACGCTGTTTTCCTCGTTGCTCATGCGTTCGTTATTTCTTCTCCGGCTTCGATAGGCTCTTCACGTAGGCCAGCAATGCGGCGCGCTCTTCCTTGGTGGTGGGCAGAGGCGCCATGCCGGGAATGGATCCCTTGACCACTTTCAGCATCGGTTTCTCGACCGACTCCAGAAAATATTTGTCGTCCAGCTTAACCTTGACAAACTTGCCGCTGGGCTCAAACGGAAGTGTCTTGGGGTCAGCATCCAACTGTACCTCGCGTTCCTTGCCCCAGAAATCGCCAATGAACTTGGATGCCTTGAGCGCCAAACCGGCGGGCGCGGGGATATTGGGATCGACCTGATGGCAGGTGAAGCAAATCTTGGTCTGGAACAGCACTTTGCCCTTGGCCACAAGTTTGTCATCCGCCTGCAAACTGGGGGCACCCACCATGGATACAATCAAAATGTTCAGGATGTTTTTCATATCTATTCGCTCAGGCTTTTGATGTATGCAGCCAACGCCTTGCGTTCTTCTTCGGTGGTCGGCAACGGTGCCATGCCGGGAATCGCGCCTTTCGTAATCCTCAACATCGGTTTCTCAATGGATTCCATGACATAAGCCTCATCCATGACCACAGTCTCAAATTCGCCACTCGGCTCAAAGATTGGGGTCGCTGGGTCTGCATCCAGTTGAACTTCGCGTTCCTTCCCCCAAAAATCACCGATGAACGCCGGCGCCTTGAGCGCCAAGCCGGCAGGTGCCGGTGTATTCGGATCTACCTGGTGACAAGTAAAACAAATCTTGGTCTGGAACAAGGTCTTCCCTTGTTCCACCAATGGATCGGGCGCACCCTGATTCAGGGATTCCCGAAAAGCCCCTGCATCCTCACCCATCTTTATCGCCGCCTGTTCCATGGCCAAGTCTATCGGCACCCGGAAACGCGTTTTCTTACTGTCTAGGGCGGCAAATGTCGTCAGGGCAGTCTCGGCCTTGGCGTCGGCGGCTTCGCGGGCCTTTTGGCGGTCGCTGGCGCGCTCGGCATGCATCGCGCGGGCACGGGCGGATGAGGCCCCGGACATCAGGCCCCACAACGCCAGCCCGGCACACAGCACGATGGCCGCAACCTCATAGGTCTGCCAGCCACTGTCGGGATTGGGGTTCTGTTCGCTCATGCCGTTTTTTCAGTCATCAGTGGGAATGGGCCTGATTTTTCAGGACCTCGCCCATGCGCGGATCCTTCTGCGGGAAGGGCGCGGATTTGCGGAAATTGTGGAGGAAAATCATGGCCAAACCGCCGCCCACGAAAAGCATCGTGGAGACATCTGACAGGTGGAACGCCGGGCCGTCGGCATGGATGAGCGGCATGATGTTGTATACCATGTCCGTGTAGTGCATCAGCCACACCCACACGATGATGGGCAGCATGACGCCGAGGCTCAGCTTGGCGTCGATACGCAGTAACGTGAGGAACGGCACCAGAAAATGGCCGAGGATGATCACCCAGCCCACCATCGCCCAACTGCCCTGCTCGCGCTTGGCGTACCAGAAGGTTTCCTCCGGCATGGCGGCGTTCCACTGAAGGAAGTATTGGCTGAAATGGATGTATGCGTAAAAGACCGTGAACGCGAAGAGCCATTGGCCGATACAGTGCATTTGCTCACGCGCGATGATGGGGATGACGTTGGTGCGCTTCATAGCCAGCGCAATGGCATAACTGGTGCCCAGAGTCACCCACACGCTGCCGGCAAAATAGTAGACACCGTACATGGTGCTAAACCACTGGTGCTCCTGCGACTTCATCCAGAAGATCGCCCCCGCGGTGAGCGTAAAGGCAAACATGATCACGCCCGAGGTCGACCAGCGCCGCATGTAAATGGTGCACTCAGCCGCGCCGGTCTCGTCCTGCTTGAGCGACCAGCCGCGCAGTTTGTTGGACCACAGACCCCAGATGGCGAACAGCGCCACGCTGACGATGAACCAAGTGGACTTGTTAAACATCACCGCCTTGATGTCCAGCGAATGGCTCTCGCCCGGTTTCATGGACATCCACGGGTAAAGCTCACTGGCCAGAAGGCCGATGGGGATAAAATACAACGCCATCCAAGGCAGCAGGCAGCCGAGTTGCTCGGACACGCGCCGGATCGGCACCGACCACCACGCGTCAAACAGGTGGTGAATGATAACCATGAACAGGCCACCCAGCGCGATGCTCAGGAAGAACATGAACGCCACCAGGTACGAGTGCGCAAACTGCTGCGCGCCCTCGGTCACGTAGCCGATGATGCAACCCACGGAGCCCGCCAGCACCGCCAAGAGCGGCAACTGGTTCCAAAAGCTGGTCTCAGCCTCGGCTCCGGCGTGGGCAGTTGCGGTTTCCGTGCTCATGTTTATTCAGCAGCCGGAACAGAATCCGGTTCCTTCCCGTAAATTTCCTTCAATTCCTCCGGCCCCACCAGCCGGCTATACTGCAGCGCGCGCACGTAGGCCACCACGGCCCAACGATCCGCCACGTTCAACTGCGTCTTGTACCCCTTCATCACGCCCTGCCCTTCCTTGCTGCCAAAGGCGATCGTGCGATAAAGCTGGCCGTCCGGCATTTTCAGGATGCTGGCATCGTGCAGGCTCGCCGCGCTCATGCCCACGCCCAGCGTGCTCACCACGCCCTGGCCGTCCCCGGCCCGGCCATGGCAGATGGCACAGGTGATATCGTACCGCTCACGGCCGCGAGCCAACACCGCGGCATCCACCGCGATCGGCAGTGTGACCACATAGTTCGTGCCCTTGGCATTCACCGTTCCACCAGTGTTCGCATCGTGTCCTTCAAACGGGTAAACCTCGGTTCCATCCGCCAAGACCAGTGGTTCACTGCGCGCCACTGCACCTTCCACCGGCAACTGTGAACTGCTGCCGTTGGCAAAGAACCGGTTGGGCTCCGCTGGCCGCAGCTTGGGTTGGCGGTCCATGTCCGCGAACACCTCCAGCGGCGGCTTGCGCCCCAAGTCGCCACGCAGCCCAAAGAGGCCGATCACCAGCCCCACCAGCGCCACAAACACGACTATGATGCGTCCAATCACTTCGTTATTCCTTCACCAACTCAATATGCTTCGCCCCGGCGCCTTCCAGCAATTTGCGGGTTTCGGCCTCATCATACTTGGGGTCGCCAGTTTCTATAACCACGAAAAACTTGTCGTGTGTCACCTTGGAAAAACGCCTGTTTTTCAGGAGCGGATGATGATGTCGGGGCAGCTTGTTTAAAATCAACATCCCAAACAGCGAGCCAAACGCCCCCAGCAAAATGGTCAGCTCGTAGGAAACCGGGAACGCATAAAACCCGCTGAAGAGCGGTTTGCCGCCCACGACGATATCGTAGTGGTAGGAGTTCATGAACCAGATCATCAGCATGCCGCCCGTGTAGCCGCTCAAGCCGCCGAGAAAGGTGAACCAACCCACCGGCGAATTCTTCATGCCCATTGCCTGGTCCATACCGTGGACGGGGAACGGCGTGTGCACGTCCCACTGGCTGTAGCCCGCGTCGCGCACTTGCTCGGCCGCGTGCATCGTATCCGCCGGAGTGTCAAACTGCGCCATGATGCCGTAGGTCTCGCTCATCAGTGCGCGCCTCCCTCCTTGGCACCACCGGCCGGGTCATGCGGATCAGCCTGCGGGGTCACGCCCTTCACCTCGCTGATGGCAATCAACGGCAGGTAACGGATAAACAGCAGGAACAGCGTCATGAAAAAGCCCATCGTCCCGATGTAGGTGAGGACGTCCACGATCGTCGGGCTGTAGTAGCCCCAGTTCGACGGCAGAAAATCACGATGCAATGAGGTGACCACAATGACAAACCGCTCAAACCACATGCCGATGTTGACAAAGATCGACAGGATAAACACCGCCACCATGTTGGTTCGGATTTTCTTGAACCAGAAAAACTGCGGCGTAACCACGTTGCAAATGACCATGCTCCAGTAGGCCCACCAGTAGGGGCCAAAGGCGCGGTTCTTGAAGGCATACAACTCATACGGGCTGCCGCCATACCACGCGATGAAAAACTCCATGCCATAGGCGTAGCCGACAATTGTGCCCGTCGCCAGCGTCACTTTGCACATCAACTCGATGTGGCGGACAGTGATAACGTCCTCAAGATTGTAGAGGCTGCGCAGCGGAATGAGCAGCGTAAGCACCATGCCGAAGCCGGAGAAGATGGCACCCGCCACGAAGTACGGCGGGAAGATGGTCGTGTGCCAACCCGGCAACTGCGACACGGCAAAGTCAAACGACACAATCGAGTGCACCGAGAGCACCAGCGGCGTGGAGAGGCCCGCCAGCAGCAGGTAGGCCTTTTCATAATTGCTCCAGTGGCGGTTGCTGCCCGTCCAGCCCAGCGCGAAGAAGCCGTACAACACCTGCTTCACCTTGTTGATGAACACTTGGAATGGCGCCTTGATTTTCTCCGTCTGCAGTCGGAAACGGTCGCGCATGGTCGCCAAGTCCGGGATCAGTCCCATGTACCAGAACAGCAGCGAGACGGTGAAATAGGTCGACACCGCAAACACATCCCACAACAGCGGCGAGCGGAATTGCGGCCAAATGTCGTTGGCATTGGGGATCGGCAGCGGATACCAAACGAACCAGATGCGGCCCACGTGGATGGCCGGGAAGATGCCCGCGCACATCACCGCGAAAATGGTCATGGCCTCAGCCGCGCGATTGATGGAGGTCCGCCACTTTTGCCGCAACAGGAACAGAATGGCCGAGATCAACGTGCCGGCATGGCCAATGCCGATCCACCAGACGAAGTTCACGATCGCCCAGCCCCACATCACCGGCTGATTCAGCCCCCACACGCCCACACCAGTGACGACCAGATATCCGATCATCGAGAAACACAATCCCGCCGTAAGCACGCTCACAATGAACGCGTACCACCACCACTTGGGTGTCTCGCCCTCGATGATGCCGGCGATCTTGTCGGAGATCCATCCCGGCGAACGCTTTTTCAACACCAGCGGCTCACGCTCCAATTCCTTGGGCGTCTCAACCAGATAAGAAGGTTGATGACCGGCGCTGTTACTCATTTGTGTTCGCCCTTGCCGTGGTCGTCGTGGGCTCCCTCGCCATGGCTGTGGTCATCATCGTGACCATGGTCGCCATGCGCGGCGCTCTCGTATTCACGCGCGCTGTATGGCTGGTCCATGCCCGGCACATCCAAATTGGGATTACGCACGCGCGCCAAGTAAGTCGTGTGCGGCAGAGTGTTCAGAAAGCCCAGCACACTGTAATCGCGCGGGGATTGCTTGGCTTGGGAAACCGCACTGCCCGGATCCGCCATGTTGCCAAACACAATGGCATCGGCCGAGCAGGCCTGCTGGCAGGCGGTGCGCACGCCGCCATCGGGGATGGCCGAACTCACCGCGACATCCTCGTTACCTCGAGCCACGGCATCCTTGTAATTCTGGCTGGCCTTGCGCTTGTGGGCAATCTTCGCGTCCTCAATACGCTGGACACAGTAGGTGCACTTCTCCATTACACCGCGCATGCGAACGGTCACCTCGGGATTCTTGGCCATCTTCACCAAGTCCCAGCCGGTGGGGTCATCCTTCTCGTTGCTGGCCAAGGGCCCCTTGTAGAGTGCGTTGAGCGGACGCTTATTGTAGTCAAAGAAGTTAAATCGACGTACCTTCCACGCGCAGTTGTTGGAACAGTAGCGCGTGCCGATGCAGCGGTTGTAAACCATCGCGTTGATGCCCTCGTCGTCGTGCACCGTGGCGTTCACCGGGCAAACGCTTTCGCAAGGTGCCGACTCGCAGTGCTGACAAAGCATTGGTTGGTTGACCACTTGCGGATCGTCGATCCAGCCTTCCTGCTCCTGCTCATCATCGCCCGCCGTGTCGCCCTCGGTGGGCTTGTGGTTGAAGCCGGTGTAGTAGCGGTCGATGCGCAGCCAGTGCATCTCGCGGCCGCGCTCCACTTGGTCGCGCCCGACAATGGGAATGTTGTTCTCGCTTTGACAGGCGATCACGCAGGCGCTACAGCCCACGCAGGAATTCAGGTCGATGGACATACCCCACTGGATCTTCGCGTTCTTGAGCGAAGGCCGCTCCTTGTAGGGATGATTGTAAATCTCGTAGGGTTTGCCGGTCTCGGGATTGATCGTGTGGCTCGCGTGCCCGGGCGAGTCTAGTCCCACTTCGCCAGCGAATCCCGGGTTCTTCCTGAAACCATGCTCGCCATCCAAGTTGGCCTCGCGAACGATCGCGCGGCCTTCCATCGACCAGTGATCCTGCGTGCAGGCAAAATTGTATCCACTGCCGGCCTTCTTGACCGTGGCGCCCGTGGCAAACCCGGCCACCCCCGGACGAATCGCATAGGCATTGAAGCCAATCGGCTTGCCATCGAAAACAGCCACACGGCCGCCAAATTTGTCCTTGTCGCGGCCGTATCCCAGCGCGAGCGCCAAGGTTCCATCCGCTTGGCCGGGCTGAATCCAAACATGGCCATCCACCGAGCGCCCTTCCAGTGTGATGGTCACCCTGTCGCCATTGGCGAGCCTCTGATCCTCCGCCGTACGGCGGCTGACGAGCACCGCATTGTCCCAAGTGATCTTCGTGATCGGATCAGGCAATTCCTGCAGCCAGCCGTTGTTGGCAAACCGCCCGTCATCCACGCTGTAATCGCGCGCGAAAACCACCTCCAACCCCTCGGCCGGCTTGGCGGCCGAGCCGGCTGCAGACTGCGTTACGGAGCCAACCGCCACCGTCTCCTTTTCGTCGGCATCAAATCCATCATGCAGATATTTCAGCCAATCGTCCCCGGATTTTCCGGTTGTTTCCTGCACGATCTCATGGGCACTTTTGCTCTCGCCCGCCAGTTTGGCCAGCAATTGAAGCTCTGAAATCCCATCGAACAACGGGCGGATCAACGGCTGTACAGACAATGTGTTTCCGCTGCTTGTTTTCGCGTCGCCCCACTCCTCCAAGTAATGTGTCTGGGCGAGGAACAGATCCGCGCCCTGCGCCGATTCGTCACGATAATAACCTAGCCGAACCACCTTCTTGCCCTTGATCAACTTGGCCCAGTCAATCTCCGCCGGGGCATTGTACGCGGGGTTGCCACCCGCCACTACCAGCACGTCAAAGCTCGCCTTCGCAAGGTCCGCAATCGAGCCCGCCGTGGACTCCTCCGCCGGCAAAAAATCCACCGCCTTGCCAACTGCGCCGATCTTCTCGTTGATCGCGTGCGCGAGCACATGTACCTCCACCGGCTGTCCGTGCCCGACCAAAACCACCCCGCCATCCCTCAAATCCGCGGCGCAGGCATTCAACCAGTCGGCATTCTCAGTATCCTTATCCAGTTTTCCGTCGGCACTTCCAAGCAGGTTCAGGATCGTCCTCGCAATTGCCTGCACACCGCTAGCCTTCACGCGCAGGCGATGATCCGCGCTGCCACCCGTCGGCGTCATTCGCGGTTCGGCCACGTACAGGCGCGACATGCTGCCATTCCTCAGCTTCCGGCCACGGGCAAAATCACGAAGGTGAATGTGGGAATCCGCCTCGCTGCCTATGAAATCGCAATCCAAGGACAGGATGGTCGCCGCCTTGTCCAAGTGGTACCGCGGCTTCACATTTTGCCCAAAGGCCTTCTCAGCGCCCCGACGAAGGATGTCGTCATCAATCGGCTCGTAAGAATAAACCGGAATACCTTTTTCACCCAAATTCGCCGCCATCCGCGCGCAGGAAGGCGAGGTCCCTTGGCCTGTCAATATGGCAACCTTATTATTGCCCTTAACCAATTCCTCCAGCAGCTCCAGTGCTTCCTCACTGGAAAGCTGCTTGCCATCCGCCGCTGAGTGGCTGCGGGCGCGGTCCGGGTCATACAAGTCGAGGATGCTGGCCTGAGTCTGGCCGTCGGTGCCGGCGAATTTCTGACCGTCAATCTCCTCGTAAAAACGCTCATTTCCCTCGATTTTCGTAGGCCGCCCCTCGTGCGACTTTACAACAATCGGCACGGCACCCGTGCGTGTGGGGCGAGCCGTGGCGAAGTACTGCGCTACACCGTGGACATACCCCTCCGGCTGCTCGCCGAAGGCCATGATCACTTCCTCAGGCCGACGGCAGCCCACGCCCAGCAGGCCCATGCCCGCCAGCCCCATCGAGGCCCCCATCAGCTTGATAAATTTGCGCCTCGAAAAATCCTCATTCCAATCCGCGGCACCCTCGGGGAACTCATTTCCCCAAGCCGAGGGAACTTTCTGCCCGCGCACCTCATCCGTGACGCCGGAGTCCTTCACTCCATTTTTCACCGGTGATTTCATCGATGACATGCCGTGCAACTCTCGCGCGCCTTCACGTCGAGCTTCTCCATCAGTTTTTTCCCATCCGTTGCCCCCACGAAATCATTGCCCCCATGCCAATCGAGATCCGTCACCTTGCCCAGCGGCCGAATGTTGTCATGCGCATTGCGGTGGCAATCCAAGCAAAAGGCCATGCTCAACGACTTGGCGTGGCGCACCTCATCCATCTCATCCACTCGTCCGTGGCATTTCACACAACTGATTCCCCGCGTCACGTGTACCGAGTGGTCAAAGTAGACGTAGTCCGGCGTCTTGTGAATCTGCACCCATGGCACGGGCTGCCGGTCATTTTCCCCGTTTCCGTTTTTGTCCTCTTCCTTGTCCAGCTTGCCGTCGCGGTTGGTATCCTCGCCAAAATAGCTGACACGGATTGGTTCCAGCCTCGGGTCATCCTTGAGCACCGAATCGTGGCAGTTCATGCAGGTGGAAGCAGTCGGCAAATTGGAGAACCACGACTCCTCCACCTTGTCATGGCAATACCGGCAGTCCAACCCCAACTCCCCCGCGTGGACCTTGTGCGAAAAAGAAACCGGCTGCACCGGCTGATACCCCACGCGCGTGTATTTGGGCGTGAAATAATAAGATACGCCCGTGACCGCGCCACCACCCAGCAGCAAGCCACCCACGAGCACCAACAGCGGAAGCCGATTGGTCCATTTAGGAAAGACGTTCGACATCTAAAACAGCAAACCCGCCGCATCTTACCCATGGCGAAAAACCATGCAAGCGAATTTGTGATTTTTTTCACAATCTCCGTTTGAGGTCGGATTTCACGGGATAGCGTGCTTGGAAAGTTGCGTCCTTGCAGGCAAAAAGAAAATGGAGGCGAGGGCCGGAATCGAACCGGCGATGGAGCTTTTGCAGAGCTCTGCCTTACCACTTGGCGACCCCGCCTTGGGAGGGCCAACCCTAGACATCTCCCGGCCGGTTAGTCAATCCTGTTGCGAGGGGCCGCCCAAACGTTTTCGTTGCCGCCAAAGCGCGCGGGGTTTCAGGATGCCACTGGGAGTGATGATGCCGCTGATCAATTCCGGCGGTGTCACGTCAAACGCCGGGTTGCGCGCGCCGCTGCCGGGGTTCGCCGTGCAGACTGGCCCGCGGGGGCCGTTAGCAGTCAAGACCTCTTCCGGCTCGCGTTCCTCGATGGGAATCTTCGCGCCGCTGGTCATCTGCCAATCCAGCGTGGACAAGGGAATGGCGACATAAAGTGGAATCCGATGACGCCGAGCCAAAACCGCATGGGTGTAGGTACCGATCTTGTTGGCCACCTCGCCCGTGCGGCCCAACACCCGGTCGCCGCCAGTAATCACCAGGTCAATTTCACCCCGCTGCATCAAGTGTCCCGCCGCGCTGTCGGCAATAATCTCGTGCGAAATGCCCTCGCGCGCCATTTCCCACGCCGTCAGCGCCGCGCCTTGTCCGCGTGGCCTTGTCTCGCTGCAAAAAACATGGAACGGAACGCCCTGCACATGCGCCGCGTAAAGTGGCGCGGTGGCGGAGCCAATGTCCACAAACGCCAGCGCACCCGCGTTGCAGTGGGTCAGCACGCGCAGGCCGGGACGGATGAGCGGCGCGCCTGCCTCACCAATGGCCCGGCAATGAGCAACATCCTCTTCGGCAAACTGTTCGGCGGCCTCTAGCGCAAGTTGTTGCCGCCCCGCCACGGTGCGGGCACCGGCCATTGCAGCGCGCACGGTGTTCATGGCATTGACCGGGTCCACGGCGGTAGGGCGGACATCACGAAGCGTTTTGTAGACCCGATCTGCATGGCGGCGGAGTTCGCCCAAGCGAGTGCCCTTGAATGCACGAACACCCTGAGCCAGCCCATAAGCCGCCGCAGCCCCAATGGCACCGGCACCACGTACGGTCATGTTGGCAATGGCGGTGGCGGTCTCCTGAAAGGTTCGGGCCCGGCGCAGGGTAAGCCGATGGGGTAGTCTGCGCTGATCGATGAGTACGACGGCGTTGCGCGCGGATTCAAACGCGACCGTGCGCAGCCGGCTCATGCCAGATCCTGTTCCAGCCTAAGCATCTCGGCCATGATCTCCGAGAAGAGTGGGTGTTGGCGGAGGTTTTCCAGATCCGGATCCTCGCGCACCCACTTGAAATCCTGATAGCCGCGACCCAGCGCCTTGTGCAGCGACCGCGCCGCACGCCGGTATTGGCGGGTCAACGAATAGCTGCAGGCAAGGTTGTAGTGGACCAACGGATCGTTGGGGCAAAGCCGCGCCAAACGCCGGTCGACGGACAGTCCTTCGCGATAGCGGCCGCGCTGGGTATAATCGTCCCCCAACAGTTGCAACGCCTCAACGTAGTTGCGGTCCCGTTGGACGACGCCCTCAAGAAAATCGATCTCGATGTCCAAGTCACGCGTCTCTTGGCGGGTCAGTTTCTTTTGGGGCGGTTTCTGCGTTGCCATGGCCGCGGACAGGATTGTCATCCCTTGCCTCGCCGTCAAGCCGCCCCTCTTCACAGGCGATATTAAAGGGCGGACAACATTTTCTTGATCTCGCGCAGGCGCGCCTTGGCGGTGTTTTTCTCCAGCCTCGGGAAACGGCCACCGAGCGTGATGTAATCCCCGTTGCGCATCAGCTTGAGCGCGTCGTTCTCGGTTTCGATGTGCGTCACCAGCTTGGCGGCTGCGCTGAGCTTTAACTCGGTCACCAGCAGGAGTAGCTCAACCGCCAAGGACGGCTTACCAAAGCGATCGCGCAGTTCCCCTTTCAACTCGTCCAGCGCCGACTGCGTGGTAGCCTGTGCTAGGCGGCGGTAGAGGTCAATGCGTTGGCGGGAATCGCTGATGTAATCCAACGGCAGGTAAGCGGGTGCCACGGGACAGGTATTCTTTTCCACGACTGTTTCCGGAACCGTTTCCTCATACCACTCCCAAGAATCCTCATCGCGCGGCACAGACACCTCTGCACGGGGCTGCCGGCGCGGACGTTGGCGAGGCTTCTCCTCCAACTCCACCTGACCGGGACTCATGGCCAGAAAATCCAACCGCACCTCCACCTCAACTCGCGGCTTCACCTTCTCCCCCTTCAAGGCCGCGACACTTTGCTTCAACAACTGACAGTACAGCTCAAAGCCCACGGCCGTAATGTGGCCGCTTTGCTCGGAGCCCAGTAGGTTGCCGGCACCACGAATCTCTAGGTCTCGCATGGCAATCTTGAAGCCACTGCCCAAGCTGGAATACTGCTTAATGGCACTGATCCGCTTGCGGGCATCAGCCAACAACGCCGCGTGGCGGGGCAACAGGACATAGGCGTAGGCTTGGTGCTTATAACGACCCACACGGCCGCGCAACTGGTAAAGGTCGCTGAGGCCAAACCGGTCGGCGCGGTCAATGATGATAGTATTGGCATTGGGAATATCGATACCGCTCTCAATGATAGTGGTGGACAACAGTACATCGGCCTCGCCATTGACGAACGCGGTCATCACCTCCTCCAGCTCGTCGCTCTTCATCTGGCCGTGTCCCACTAGAATACGCGCATCGGGCACAATGGCTGCCAGCTTCTTTTCCACCGTGTGAATTGTACCCACGCGGTTATGCAGGAAAAACACTTGCCCACCGCGGCGCAGCTCGCGGGTGATGGCGCGCTGGATCAGCCGTTCATCATATTGCGCCACGATGGTCTCCACCGGCAGCCGGTCCTGCGGCGGAGTCTCAATCGTGCTCATGTCGCGCGCGCCCGTGAGCGCCAAATAAAGCGTGCGGGGAATGGGCGTAGCCGAGAGAGTCAACACATCCACCGTGCGGCGCAGTTGTTTAAAGCGTTCCTTGTGCAGCACGCCAAAACGCTGTTCCTCATCGATCACCACCAGTCCCAAATCCTTGAACATCACGTCCGGTTGCACAAGGCGATGGGTGCCGATAACGATGTCCACCGCGCCCGTCCCCAAGTCGCGTACCACCTGTTGTTGCTGTTTGCGACCGCGAAAGCGCGAGAGCAATTCCACCCGCACGGGATAATCCGCCATTCGCTCCACGAAGGTATTGTAATGTTGCTGCGCCAAAACGGTCGTGGGCACCAACACGGCCACCTGTTTGCCGCCCATCACCGCCTTGAAGGCCGCGCGCACCGCCACCTCTGTTTTGCCGAACCCCACGTCGCCGCACACGAGCCGGTCCATGGGCCGTTCCGACTCCATGTCCGTCTTGGTCGCCGTAATGGTCACATCCTGATCCGGCGTTTCCTCATACAGGAAAGCCGCCTCAAACTCCCGCTGCCACGTGGTGTCGACCCCAAAGGCATGGCCCTCCTGAGATTCGCGCTCGGCCTGAATGGCCAGCATCTCCGCCGCAAGGTCGCGCACGGCCCGTTCCGCCTTGGCCTTGGTTTTCTCCCAGCGCTTGCCACCCAGCGTGTTCAAGCTTGGCGACGCCTTGCCCGCGCCCACGTACTTGCTTACCAAGTGCGCCTCGCTGACAGGCACGTACAGCTTGGGCGGAGGGTTGTCGGGATCGCCCGCCGCATACTCAATGACGATGCATTCCTCGCCCTGCCCCTCCGCCGCGCCACGCGCCGCCAGCGGCATGACCTGCAATCCCAGATAACGCCCAATGCCGTGCTGCACATGAACCACGTAGTCCCCTTCCTCCAGTTCCGTGAAGTCGATGTCGAACGCCGACTTCATCGCGTGCGCGTGTCGGCTCTTTAATCGCCGCGGCCGCTGCACTTTGTAGCGCGCAAAAATCTCCGCATCCGTCACCACCACCAATCGCGCCGCCTCAAACAAGAATCCTCGCCCTATCGTCCCGATGTCCGCCCGCAACTGTTCCGGCATCTCCCCCAGACCATACTCCCCCCAGACTTCCAGAAACCGCTGCCGCTCGCCATCGTTGTTGCAAAGCACACAAACCTCGTGGCCCTGCCGTGCCCAGCGGTGTAACTGCGCGAAAAATTCCTGCCGCTGCGCCTCCATCAACTGGTGATCCGGCAGCCGCGTGGTCACCGGGCGAAACGCCTCCAAGCTGAGAATCTCAAGGTCACTCTCACCGTCATCCAGTTCCCCCAGCTCCAGTTGCGCGCAGCCCTTCGACTCCATCTCCTCGCGCAGCGCATCCCACTCCACATGGTATGGATCGCCCGGCGGCAAATGGTTCACCAATTCCGCGGCCGCGTCCTCCACGGCGTCGATATCCGCAAACAGGAAAGTCGTTTCCACCGGGAGATAATCCAGCAGTGACGCCCCCACCTCGCCCGACTGCATTAAAAGCCCCACCTCGCCTCCCGGCGACACCACAGCCTCCCGAATTGATTCCCTCGATACCTGAGTCAGTGGATTAAACTCCCGCAACGATTCCAGTTCATCCCCAAAAAATTCACACCGGACCGGCCAAGGCGAAGTGAACGGAAAGAAATCCACAATCCCGCCGCGCAACGCAATCTCTCCGCGACGCGTCACCTGCGCCTCCGGCTCATACCCCTGCTCCTCCAGCCACTCGATCAAGTCCAGCGGCTCCAGCTGATCCCCCACCCGCAGCCGTCTGGTGCGCCGGCGCAGCGACTCAGACGCCAGCGTCCGCTGCATCAATGAGGACACCGACACCGTCAAGACCGGTGCCGCGCCCTTCTTTAAATCCACCAGCGCCACCAATGCCTCCAAGCGTTCGCTGATCACGTCCACATGCGGCAAGCGCCCCTCATGCGGAAAAACCTCCCAGCCCGGAAAAAACAATGGCCGCTCCTCCAGTCCCAGCCATGTTTCCAGATCCTGCTGCGCCGCCTCCTGTTCCTTCAAACCCGAGGTGACAAACACCACCGGCCGCCCTGGCAAACATCGCCGCAACGCCGCCGCCAGAAACCCCCTCGCTCCCGAATCCACACCGCCACAAGACACGACACCGCCCCCCTCACACCGTTGGGCCAGCCCCTGCACGACTGAGGTTTGCGCCGCTGCCTTAAGAATGTTCGTCCTATGCTCCAAGGGAATGGGGAGCGGCTGGCAAGCTGCCCCGGCCGCCACCTCCCGTCAAGCAGCCGTTCCCTCCAACACTTTCGACTGACAAGTCCAACGCCTTCGTGTTCAATCCGCGCGATGCAAAACCCCATCATTGTCGCACTTGATGTTTCCACGGCCGAGGAGGCGCTGGCGCTGGCGCGCGAACTGGCCGATACCGTGGGGGCATTCAAGGTGGGGAAGGAGCTTTTTGTCAGCGCGGGACCCGACATTGTGCGAGCCATTCGCGACACCGGCGGAGCGGTTTTTCTAGACCTGAAATTTCATGACATCCCGAACACGGTCGCCAAGGCCGTGGCGGCGGCGGCCCGGCTGGATGTGCAGATGTTGACCCTCCACACCAGCGGCGGGCGCGACATGATGGCAGCAGCAGCAGCAGCGGCGCAGGAGGCAGACCGCCCGCCACTTGTCCTCGGCGTCACCGTATTGACCAGCATGGACGGCAATGACCTTGACGAAATCGGCCTGTCCGTGAAACCCGCCGCCCAAGTCGAACGGCTGGCCCTGTTGGCCCACAGCGCCGGCCTTCGAGGCCTTGTCTGTTCCCCGCTTGAAATTACGACCATCCGCCAAGCGCTTCCCCGGGAAATGCAGCTGGTCACTCCCGGCATCCGACCCGCCGGCAGCGATGCCGGCGATCAAAAGCGCACCCTGACTCCAGCCGAAGCCATCAGGGCCGGTGCCAATTGGCTCGTCATTGGCCGTCCCATCACTGGCGCTGGGAATCCCCGACAAGCCGCCGAGAACATCCTCCAGTCACTCTCTGACTAGGCAGGTTCCGATTCACCAAACCTGGACGGAATCCGCCTTGAAGATTTCCTCAAGCATCGCGTCGTAGTCTGTTCCCGGCCCAGCTTCGTGCAGCGCCAACTCCACCACCTCTTTCTCTTCGCCGGCCGCCTGGCTGTCGATAACCATTCGGGCTAGGGGATCGCTGGGACGGGTGATGATGTGCAAGGTGCGGCGCATTTTAAAATCGCATCAGGTAATCCGCCCCGGCGGCCAGCTCCGCCAGCCGGGAATCCTTGAGGTTGCGCTGCATCAGCGTCTCGGCATCGATGACCTGCATGGTCTCTTCGCTGGCTTGCACATAAACCTCCCCGCCCGATTCACGAACCATGCCGATGAATTGCCTGAACATTCGGCCGCCTTTCAGCCCTTCGGCATTCGCCGAGTAGGCCCACGAGGCCGCATGGCGCAACACCACGCTCACTTGGACCTGTTCCCACACGCCAATGCCACCGGCCACGCGCAACGCCTCCGCCGGGCGCGGGCTCGTGCGGGGATCACTGTCGATCAGGATCAACAGGCGCGGCTTTCGGTTTTTAACTTCGGGTTCGGCCATGGCTTTAATTGAAACTCACAAAACGGTCCGTCGCCGCCGTCAGATCGCTCAACATCGTCAGGCCGCCATAGATGGCCAGTTCATCCGGCGGCATCTTGCGACGGCGGCGCGCAAACTCGCAGCCGAACAGTCGCAGCCCTGAGCCGCGCATGGACTGCAATCGAGCATCGGCAATTCCCAGCACCGCGTCATCGAGGCAATACAGGTAGACCTCCATTCCGGACCGCATCGCAGCTTCCGCCAATCGCACGCCGTGCTCGAAGTTGGGATGCCTAGGCCCCACGGAGACCAACACCCCCAGTTTGCGCTTCGGCCCGGTCTCCTGCACTGCAGAGGGCGCGGACGCGGCTACAGGTTCTGGAACAGCGGCGACTGTAGGCACAGTCTCCCCCGTCGGAGGCGGTTCCGGCATCTGAACGGGAATGGGGGATGTTTGAACCTCCAATCCCCCGGGGCTTTCCAAGCAGCCGGCAGTTGTGCAGCCCCCATGCCCCAGCCAGCACCGTTTGTGATGCGACACGCCGCACGCCGGGCAAGTCTTCTGCTCATCCGGTTGGATTGGGGTTTGGCAGACTGGACAGGGGGTTTCCACAAAAAAGCCGGGGCGACGACACGCTAAGCGGCGCGTCCTGCCCTGTCAAACCGCCGGCCGCTCAGTTGACCTCATCGGCGACCTCCCACAACGGCTGCAGGTCCGGGTCGGTACAGGCCATTTTCTTGATGCGCTTGGTGTCGCCCACCTCCAGCGCGCGCTCCAGCCATTCGCGTGCTTCGCGCAGATCACCAGCCTGACACTTGTAACAGGCGAGGTTGTAGGGAATGGCCTCGTCGTTGGGAAACCGCTTGAGCATCGGCGAGAGAAGATCGAACGCCTCCTTGTAGCGGTTGAGATAAAACAGCGCGTTGCAGTGGTTGATCCAGCCCTGAGGCAGTTCGGGATTGGCCTCGATCATCGCCCGGCCAATCTTCAGGCAGATTTCCCAGTCACGCCGTCGGTTGTGGACGTGCCACCGGACCTGCATGACGTCAAAGTGTCCGCGGACCCTCTCGGAAATGCGCTCCAGCTCCACCAATGCCTCGCTGCAATCCCCCAGCTCCATCCACCCCTCGGCGGCGGAAAGGTAATGCGTATCAGGCGGCTCCAAAAAATTTTGCTTTGTCATGCCATCTAAAAACAGCGCCACACGGATCCCCGTGTGGGTTGATTCATGGCGCCCTCCTTGCAAACTCGCGACTCGGTCGCGGAGCGTGTTAAGTAACAGCGAACCCCATCCCGGCCAAGCTTAGGTTGTTCACAGCAGGGAAGCTCGCACCTCGCACAATCGCAGCAACTCGGCTTCGTCGATCACCGCCACGCCCAGCTTGCCCGCCTTTTCCAGCTTGCTGCCCGCCGCCTCGCCCGCCACCACATAGTCTGTCTTCTTGCTCACGCTACCCGCCACCTTGCCACCCGCCGCCTCAATATGCGCCGCCGCCTCATGCCTTTTCAGCGTCGGCAGCGTGCCTGTCAACACCAAGGTCTTGCCCTCCAGCGGCCCCGCAGCCGCCTCGGACCGGTAGAGCGATGACTCCAAGTTCAATCCCACCTTGCGCAGTCGCTGCACCAGCGCGCGGTTGTCCGGCTCACTGAACCAGCCGTGCACACTCCGCGCAATCACCTCCCCCACATCGTCAATCGCCACCAGTTCCCTCTCGCTGGCATCCATTAATTCGTCCATTGTTTTGAACCTGCGGCACAGTGCCTTCGCCACTCCCGCGCCCACGTGCAGAATGCCCAATCCAAATACCAGTCGCCAAAGATCCCGATCCTTGCTTGCCTCCAGACCGTCGATGAAATTCTGCGCCGACTTCTCCGCCATCCGCTCCAGCCCCGCCACCTCGGCAACGGAAAGTTTGTATAGTTCCCCCACATCCAGCGCCAGACCATGCTCCACCAGTTGCCGCACCAACACCTCACCGCCCCCTTCCACATCCATCGCCCCCCGCGCACACCAATGCTCCAATCGGCCGCGAACCTGCGCCGGGCAATCCGGATTGGGGCAGCGCCACACCACTTCGCCCTCATCCTTTGTCGCCTGCGAACCGCACTCCGGGCAGACTTTCGGCAATACGAAAGGCTCCGTGTCCTTGGGGCGTCTTCCCGCCACCACCCGAACCACCGCAGGGATAATCTCGCCGGCTTTCTCAATCACCACGGTATCCCCCACGCGAATGTCCTTGCGGGTCAACTCCTCCTCGTTGTGCAGGGTTGCGCGCGCCACCGTTGAGCCCGCCACGAGCACCGGCTCCAGTTCCGCCACTGGCGTCAGCGCACCCGTTCGACCCACCTGAATGGTGATGTCCTTGAGCACCGTCTCCGCCTGTTCTGCCGCGTACTTGTAGGCGATCGCCCACCGCGGTGCCTTGGCCGTGGCGCCACACTGCTCTCGCAAGGCCATCGGGTTCAGCTTGATGACCGCGCCGTCCGTCTCGCAATCCATGTCGTGGCGCGCGGTGTCCAGTTCGTTAATCGACGCCACCAAGTCATCCAGCGTGCACCCTGTCCAAATCATTTCCGTCGTGGGAAAACCCAGCTCATCCAGCCAATCCAATACCTCCACCTGCGTTCCTGGCACTTCCGCATCCGCGCTCACCTCGCCCAGTCCATACAGGAAAACCCCCAGTGGTCGTCCCGCCACCACTCTGGGGTCGAGCATCTTCAGCGACCCCGCCGCCGCGTTGCGCGGATTGGCGAATGGCTCCTCGCCCTCGGCCTTGCGTTTCTCATTCAACGCCGCGAAGCCCGTCCGGCTCATGAACACCTCGCCGCGGACCTCCAGAATTTTTGGCACTGATACACCCTCGTGGAAGCGCGTAGACGCGGGGCTGGTTTCCCCTGCGCGCCTGCGCGCCTCCACCAAGGCATTTGATTCCCCCAGCCGCAATGGCAGACTGCGAATCGTCTTCAAGTTCCCCGTGATGTCATCGCCCGTCACGCCATCCCCGCGCGTGGCTCCCACCGCCAGCACGCCATCCTCATACCGCAAGCTCACGGCCAACCCGTCGATCTTCGGCTCGATGGTCCAGTCCAGTTCCGCCTCGGGCAGAAGCTTTTCCACCCGCTGCAAAAAATCCGCCAACTCCTCAAACGAATAAGTGTTGTCCAGACTCATCATCGGCACCATATGCCGATGCTCAGGAAATTCACTCACCGGCTGCCCCCCCACGCGCTGACTAGGCGAATCCGCCACGACCAGTCTGGGATGCTCCTTTTCCAAGTCCAACAACTCGCGATACAGCCGGTCATACTCTGCATCCCCAATCACCGGATCCGCCAAGACATAGTACGCATGGTCATGACGACGAATAATCTCCGCCAGTTTGGCGTGCCGTTTTTTGGCTTCGGTGACGGTCATTGTCGCGGCCGAAAATTCCCGGGCACAAAATCCTCCGCATGATAAGAGCTGCGCACAAGCGGCCCGCTCGCCACATGCGTAAATCCCATTGCCTCCGCCGTCTCCCGATGCTCCGCAAATTGGTCAGGGTGAATGAACTCCGCCACCTCCAAGTGATTTCGCGTCGGCTGCAAATATTGGCCCAATGTTAAAACATCACAACCCACCGCCCGCAAATCCGCCATCGCCTCATGCAATTCCGATTCCGTCTCTCCCAGTCCAAGCATCAACCCGGACTTTGTGTAAATCCCGGGCGCGAGCGCCTTGGCTTTTTTCAGGACGGAGAGTGACCTGTCATAAGTCGCCACCGAACGCACCTCCGGCGTCAACCGCCTCACGGTTTCCAAGTTGTGGTTGAAGATTTCCGGACGCACCGAAAGCACCAGATCCAGCGCCTCGTCCTTATCCAGAAAATCCGGCGTCAAAACCTCGATGACCAATCCGGGGTTCACCTGCCGCACCCGGTCGATCACTCTCTTGAAATGCCCTGCGCCGCCGTCCGCCAAGTCATCCCTTGCCACCGCCGTGATGACCACATGCCGCAACTTCATGCGCCGCGCCGCCTCGGCCACCCTTTCCGGCTCATCTGCCTCCAGCTCCAGCGGACGACGCGTGTCCACCGCGCAAAAACCGCACGCCCGAGTGCAACGATCCCCCGCAATCATGAACGTCGCCGTCCCCTGACTCCAGCACTCCCAGTGGTTCGGGCATCGGGCGCTTTCGCAAACTGTGTGCAGGTTTAAATCATCAATCAGATTGCGCGTCGCGAAATACGCGCTCGCCGTGGGCAATTGTACCCGAAACCACTCCGGCAACCGCGGACGTTTGCGCGCTGGATCCGCAATAGCACTCATTTTCCCCTCCCAAGACCTTCCCAAAACACCACCAGCTCGCGTGCCCCAAAATCCGCCAGCACCTGTCCATCCACCTCAATCACCGGCGCCAATGTCTGACCCGAGATGCGTTCCATTTCCTCAAACGCCTCCGGATTCTCCATCACGTCCACCGTCTCAAACTCAATCCCCTGGCTCTTCAGCCAATGCTCCGCCTGCCGACACCATCCGCACACCGGCTTCACATACAACTTCACCTTCTCCGGTTGATACATCAATCGTCCTCCGTCAACACCGTGTCCTCGTGCTCATACCCCGGCGCGCAACAACAAAGCAACCGCAACGTCTCGCCGCCAGTATTCCACAGCTTGTGACGCACGCCCGGCGGGATCGCAATCGCATCTCCAACACCCACCGCCCGCTCCTCCCCATCAATCCGCATTCGCCCCTCCCCGTGCGTGATGTAATAAATCTCCTCCGCCTGCGGATGATAATGTTCCGTCGTTGCGCCTCCCGCTGGAATCCGTGCCTCTGCCAAGCTTTGGTTGACAATGGCCGAGTTGCGATGAGCCATCAACTCCCGGATTTCCGAACCATCCTTCGTCACAAACGCCGGTGCCTCGCTTAAATTAACCACTTCCATCGCCGCGCCCACTGTTGTGGTTTTTGGGTCCCATGGCAAACGGAGTTTTGGTCATGGACACCTTGCAACAGCCCGCTTGACATTCGGCCAAGCGGCGCGACCATCAGCCTTACCCATGACCATGAAGACTTTGGCAATGATGATTCTGTGCGCCTCCGCCGTATTGGCGGGTGAAGCGGTGAAACCATTCAACGGCAAATCCCTCGACGGCTGGAAACAGAAAGGGCCAAAGGATCGAAGCTCCCTGACTGTGGGCACGGCCAAGCTGGACCCCAAGAATCCACGAAACTTTGTGGTGGCAAAGGGCGGAAACGAGTTGATTAACGCCAAGTCTGGGGGATTGGATTTCTACACGGAGGCCGTGTTTGGCGATGCCATCATTGAAGTGGAACTGATGGTGCCCAAGGGTTCCAACAGCGGCATTTACGTGATGGGCGAATATGAAATCCAAGTGCTGGACAGCTTTGGGCGCACGAAACTGGGCGGCGGCGATATGGGGGCAATCTATGGTGCTGCGCCTCCGCGCGTGAACGCCTGCAAAAAACCGGGCGAATGGCAGAAATATGAGATCCATTTCCGCGCACCCCGGTTCGAGGATGGGCAGAAGATGGCCAACGCAAAATTCCTGAAGGTGATCCTGAACGGCCAATTACTGCACGAGAATGTGGAGATGAAGAAGGCAACCCCCGGAGGCGTGGACGGCAAGGAGAAGGCAAAGGGTCCGTTAATGTTCCAAGGCAACCACGGGCCCGTGGCCTACCGCAACATTGTGGTTCGACCACTGAAATAATCAGGAGGCATCACCCGCCTGACCCCGCCAAGGCGCCAAGCCCACAACCACCCCGGCCACCACGAGGCCCACCGCCAGCCCAAACGTCCCCGTCACAGGCTCGTCCAGACATTGCCACGCCCAGAACATCGTGAAGATGGGGATGAGGTTGTTGAACAGAAGCGCGCGGCTCACCGGCCAATGGCGAAGGACATTGTTCCAAATTCCAAGTCCCACGATCGTCCCCGCGAAAATGCTGAACCCCTGCCACCCCAGCAGGCGTGCCTCCAGCACCGGCGGCGTGCGCGCCACTTCCCATGCCACAAACGGCAACAGTAATAATCCCGCCCGCCATGCCGTCTGCGCCGTGTATAGCATCCCACCGATGCTTCCGGAGATCGCCCTCGATTCCCGGCTGTAAAGCGTCCAAGACCAGCTTGCCACGAACGCAATTACATCCCCACGCCACGCCCCATCCGCCGCCCCCGCCGCCAGCTTCGGCCAAAACAAAACCACAATCCCACCCAGTGCCAAAAACGCGGCGCAATATTTGCGAAGGCTTTCCCGATCCAATCGTGGCCCTTCCTCCAGTAACAAGCCCCAAACCGGCGAAGCCGCCAAGTACAATGATGCATGCGAAACCGGCGTGAACGTGACCGCCCACGAAAACCCCGCCGCCCAGCCAATGAACAACGGCGCGCCCCGCCACCACAACCGTTGGCCCACATCCCCCGGCACCGGACGCCATTTCCCCAGCCACCCGGTCCAGCGCAACAACCCCAGCAACAAAAGCCCCGCCAGAATCATCCGCGTGCCCGTCGTCCAAAGCACCGGCCAATCCCGTACAATGTAGCCAATGGCCGTGTTGTTTGCCCCCCACACCACCGTAGCCAGCACTAGGCTGGCGGCGATTAATAAATCCCGGCGACGATCACCCACACCGCAAATTGGCCAGCACGGACTCGCTTCGCAAGCCAATCCGGACTATAATGTCCCCATGAAACATACGCCCGGATTCCTGGCCCTCGTGGAAACCGCCAAGTCACGCGTGCAGGAAATCTCCATCGACGATGCCCGCGCACGCCTGGAGGAAAACCCCGCCGCGATCCTGCTCGACGTCCGCGAGGAAAGCGAATGGACCAAGGCCCACGCCAAGGGTGCCCAGTACCTGGGCAAGGGCGTCCTCGAGCGCGACATCGAGACCCGCTTCCCCGACAAGGACACGGAGATTATCATGTACTGCGGCGGCGGCTTCCGCAGTGCCCTCACCTGCGACGCCGCCCAAGCCATGGGCTACACCAACGTCCACTCCCTCCAGAACGGCTACCGCGGCCTCATCGTCGCCGAGTGGCCGATGGAAAGCTAGGCCGCCCGCGCCCTCTTTTCCTTTCCTTTAATCGTGACTTCCAGCAATCCCCTGCCGCAATCTCCACGCGTGAAATATTGGCTGGTTAAACAGGAACCCGAAAAATATCCGTGGTCCCAATTCGTAAAGGATCGCGGCACCTACTGGGACGGCGTCCGCAACTATCAGGCACGCAACAACCTCCGCGCCATGGCCAAGGAAGACCTCGTCCTCTACTACCACAGCGTCAGCGAAAAGGCCGTGGTGGGCGTGGCAAAAGTCACCCGCGTAGCCTACCCCGATCCCACCGCGAAAGAAGGCGACTGGTCCGTTGTTGATTTAAAACCCGTCCAATCCATGACCACCCCCGTGACCCTCGACGCCATCAAGACCGACAAAGCACTTGCCGACATTTCCCTGATCCGCCAATCCCGCCTCTCCGTCATGCCCCTTGCCGCCGCCCATTTCCGGCGCATTCTCAAGCTCGGCCAGACGAGCCTTTGACTTGGCATCACGCCACCGATAAACTGAACCCGATGTCCACGGCGATTCCAGAGGCCGCCAAGCCCCCCGCGGATTGGGAGGCCATCAGCCAGCCCCTTCAGCCCTTCCTTGGCGAAGTCAACAGCGCCTTGCGCGCGGAAGTAAACGCCTTCGATCCCGCCATCGGCAACTTCGTCCAGTACGCCCTCTCCAACTCCGGCAAGCAACTCCGACCCATGCTGGTCGGTCTGGGCGCGGGCGGCGCTGAGGCCACCCAGCCCGAGCACGTCACCGGCGCTGTCATTATCGAGATGGTCCATCTAGCCACCCTTGTCCACGATGACGTGATGGACGAAGCCCGTGTTCGCCGCCGCCGGCCCACCCTTTCCGCCAACTGGGGCAACGAAATTGCCGTGCTCGCCGGCGACTGCCTGTTCGCCCAAGCCCTCCAGCGGGCCGCGGAATTCGGCACTCCCAGCGTCTGCCGCGCCGTCTCCGAGGCCACCAAGAATGTCTGCACCGGCGAAATCCTCCAGACTCTCCAACGCGGAAACTATGAAATAAGCCGCGATGAATATATGAAGGTGGTGGCCATGAAGACCGCCGAGTTGTTCGCCCTGGCCTGCGGGCTGGGCGCGGAGTTGTCCGGTGCGAAGCCCGCGCGGCGCGATGCTGTGCGCGCGTTTGGCATGGCACTAGGCACAGCCTATCAGGTTTACGATGACTGTGTGGACGTCTTTGGCAGTGAACCGCTCGCGGGGAAAAGTCTGGGCACCGACCTAATCACCGGCAAGCCGACACTGCCCGTGCTGGCTGCCTTGGGCGAGTTGTCCGCCGGCGAGGCGCAGCGTCTGCGCGACCTCGTCAACGGCTGGGCGCCCGCGCGAGGCGATGAATTGCGCGAGTTGCTGGCACAAGCCGGCACGCTCGCCGAATGTCAGCGTGTCATTGAGAAGCTACTGGCCGAAGCCCGCGAAGCCATCTCCGGATTCCCTGCCGCCGAAGACCTTTGCACCCTGTGCAATTGTCTGGAAGCCAAGGCAACGGAACTGGAGTAGTCTAAAACTCGTACCGTCGAAAGACGTATTTCTCCCCGTTGAACGCCTGTGGGAAGGTGATGATAAGATGCTTGTTGAACGGCTCGATGGCCACCGTTGTCGCGAGGGGCGGTTGGGCAAAGATGTTCAAGTTTGCCGTGTAGGCGTTGGTGCCTCCCGAAGGCGGACTCCAGATTCCACCGGCCCACATGGCCGCTTGGTTGCCAATGGGCGGAGCTTCAAAGTGATAGACTTGGTTTCTCGCCGCGAACAGAGGTCCCGTGGGAAAAAATCTCCCCATCGAGTATAGCTCCTTGTTGGCCTTGAATGTGAGCGTCCAGTCATAGACCCGCAACGGCTGCTCGCCGCCGTACTGAACAAACGCCGCGCTTCGCAGGAAACGCAACACCGCCAAGTGATCCGGCTCCCGCGCCTGCGCATAGACAGGATGATTGCGCATGGCCTTGTAAGTCTCATCCACATCCAATTGCCACGTGCCCAACACAGCGGCTTGGCCCGGCGCATCCGCTTGAAACACCTCCGATCGGCCTTCCCGCAAAAACCTCTGGTAATCCACTAGGTCCAGCTCCTGAAGTTGCTTGGCCCACGCCGGCGGTGCCGAGGTGGCATTGTCTTCCTCATTCGGCGGCAGGCACGTAGCCCGTAACAAAGGTGCCACACTACCGTCCAGGATGATGCTCATGATGTTTGAATTGTCCGAAATCTGTTTGATCAGGTTTGTGTTCCCCTGCAATTTGCGAAACTCCTCGTGCCGCAACAGTTCCGAGATAGCCGGGTAATAAAAAACACGCTGATGAAAGCGGTCCCGCTCATACAGGTTCTCCCGCGCATAATTATGGTAAATCATCCCCACCGTGTCCGACGCCGCGTAAAAGCGCTCCGTGCCCGGCCCCAATGCTGCGGCCACACCCGCCAACTTCAATGAATGCATGTCCGACGCCACCCGCCGCAGCAACCGATGCCCCGTGGGCTCCACCCTCTCCACCACCGCCTTCGCCGGCCGCACCTGCATCAACAAGTAGCCCGGCACATACAACCAACTCAAAAGCAACGTCGTGGCGACCGCCCCCGCCGCTGTTCCCAGTGTCAGCCCCCAAATATCATTCAAATACTCCCAAGTATCGAACTCCCCGTAATCCAGACCATCCTTATACTTATACTTGTAATGGAGATAAATCTTGTGATGTACCGGCTCCAGCGCCGCGATAACAATGACTATGATCAACACCGTCGCCAACAACCGGGGAATCAGCAAATGCCAGAGCGGCACGTCAAACCCCAGCAGCCCCGTTAACGTGTGAAAAATTCCTACCTTTCCCAACATTCCCCCCAGCGCCAATCCCAAGACCAGTGCCGCCAGAAAAAATCCCACGCGAATCCCACCCGCAAGCCTACCGCCAAGCCCTCCCACGGCAATGCCCAGCAGTGCGATCAGCACCACCGAGTCGCCCGGAAACAAGGCGAACGCAACCATCCCCCTCCATACCCCGCCCGCCCCCCCGATGCACGACAAAACCAAACTGCCAAAAATGACTGGGTTCGATTTGGTCCAAAATTCTCACGCGGAGACGCAGAGGCGCGGAGATAATACAATATTTTGGTTTCTCCGCGCCTCTGCGTCTCTACGTGAGGCAAAATCAGACCTCGCCACTTGCCGCCGCGTTAGGCATCATCGGCCCATGCGTTTTCCTCTTTTACTGGTTGGGCTGATCCTGTCCTTCACTCTCTCCGCTGCCGACAAGAAACCCAATATTCTGATGATCGCGATTGATGATCAGAATGATTGGATTGGGTATCTCGGTGGTCATCCGATGGTGAAGACGCCGCACATCGACCGACTGGCCAAGCGCGGCACGGCGTTTACCAATGCGCATTGCCAGTCGCCTTTGTGCAACCCTTCGCGCACGAGCCTGATGATCAGTCGTCGTCCGGGCAGCACGGGCATCTACGGGCTCGCGCCCTGGTTTCGCAATGTGCCTGAGTTAAAGGACACCGTTACTCTGCCCCAATACCTCAAGAAACATGGCGGCTATAAGACATACTCCACCGGAAAAATTTATCACGGGCGTTACGGTCGGCAGAAAACCGATCAGGAATTTGATGTGATTGGCCCGGGGGCCAGCGGCAAGCCCTTCCCAAAGGGGAATAAGAAACTGGTCACCACACCTTTTGGCAATCATCGCCTGGTCGACTGGGGCACCTTTCCGCATAAAGACGAGGAGAAGGGCGACTGGTTGATCGCTGATTGGGCCGTTGATCAGCTCAATAAAAAGCCCAAGGAACCTTTCTTTATGTCCGTCGGCTTTTTCCTGCCGCACGTACCCCTCTTTGCCACGCAAAAATGGTTCGACCTGTATCCGGATAACGACACGGTCCTGCCCAAGATCAAGCGGGGTGACCGCGATGATACGCCGCGCTTTAGCTGGTACATGCACTGGTACTTGCCGGAAGTACGCCGCAAATGGCTGGAGGAAAATAACGAGTGGCGAAATATCACCCGCAGCTATCTGGCCTGCACCTCGTTCATGGATTCACAGGTTGGCCGCGTCTTGAATGCGCTGAAGAAAAATGGCCTGGAGGAAAACACGATCATTG
>PBLV01000063.1 GCA_002721895.1 Verrucomicrobiales bacterium | reverse complement strand
AGTTGCGACGCTGAGAAGGCAACCAAGGTAAAACCCTGCGACCATTAGCGTGGCGACTGCGCAGTATAAGATTCCGCAGATGATTAGATTTCTATATTCTCTCATTAGTTTATTTTATTATCTTTTTAGTGTTGGGCTTATTGCTTCCCTCAAACCTGCGAGGCAAAAGGTAACGAGTAAGATGATTCCAATTTCCATCAAGAAAGTTGCCTTTCTAGTCTTTGGATTTTGTTGTCAATGTCAACTTGCACCGATTGGATTTGCAAAGCTTCTCTTTGATTTCCATTGCGTTGAGCTTCTAGCTTTTGCAAGGTCAACGCTTGCAAAACTGAAACGAGTCTTTCGATTTCTTGTTTAATCATGCCTTTATACTAGTCTTTTTTCTGATTTTTGTCAAGCCTTTTTTGTAACTTTTTTTGCATTTCTATCAGTTTAGCGAAAACATTCTTTTTGCCTTTGGCTTTCATTATTTTTGCAAGCTTTGTCTTATTCATGGTAATTTTTACACTTTCTTAGCTTTAAGGTTTAGCTCTTGGGCAAGCTCAATGTTTCGAGCATCATCATCGAAAAACCAAACCTTGTCAAAGTTTTCAATGATTGCAAGCAAGACTTGTCTTTTTGCTTTTGCAATGTCCGTGCCTTTTTCGCCTACGCAATGAACTTCCCTTGCAACGATTCCAAAGTCTGTAAGCCATTCAGCAATTGCAGAGGAAACGCAATCATTGCGAGCAGTTAAGATAAACACAGAATGACCTTCAGAAAAAACTTCTTTTGCTAAGTCAATCAGCTTAGAAGGCTTGCCGTCACGAATGAAGCTCGCTCTATCGAAGTCGGAGAAGTCGAAGCTTTCGCCTTCCTTTAATTTTACATCATTGAACTGTTTAGGAGTCAAGCTTGCCACTACTTGACTTTTGCATGGACTCAGCACATGGACTCTTGCATCGGTGAACGCAAGAGTGTCGTCGAAGTCAAAAACGAAAGCTTTAGTTTTTCTCTTAATCATACCTACACAATACCACAGAAAAGCCCTTTTGTCAAGGCTAACTTTCAACTAATATTTTGCACGATTCTCTCACGTTAACTCCTTGGCCTTCAATGAGTTACGCTAACGCCGGGGGCCCGCCGGCCCGTAACTAGCTGACAGTCAGTGACTTAGGCGGTGGTGGCAACGCTTGCGAATCACCTTGAGCAGTCTTGACGAACCAGTCGGATGAGTCAATCGGTTCACCATTTAGGCAAGCCTGATGGTTGACCTGATGAAAGCCCATTCCTGTGATTCCGTTGACTCTTTCTCTCGTGGTTGGAGTGTTCCAACCTGCGAGCGTAGCAAAGACCAAACCGCTTGCGTCACGGCGAACAATTTCATTCCCGTGCAAGAAAACGCTTGTCCCATCTGTCTCGGTGTTTCCGACTTTTTTAGATTCGCCTTGCTCAAAGGCTTGCTTGATTTGCTCTGTGACTTTTCTCATGGTTTTATTCTCCAAAGATTTCACGCATCGAGCCAGATATTTGGCTCATGTCAACGAGGTTTTCGTCATTGTCGAAATCGTCGTCTTCGTTGTCATTTTCAACTGCATCGAGAGAAACGAACTCGGCTTTCACTTCGTCATCTGAAGCGTGTTGCGTACCATGTTCAACCGTGAAGTCTTCGGCAAGCTTTTGACTTTGTAAGTCGGCGAGCAAGTCAGCGAACTGGTCGGAAACTTTGTTTCCGTTGGCGTTAGCCAAAGCGATTGCTTCGGCAATGTGAGAGAGGTCTTTTTCAATTTTCATATCTACAATTTAATCTATTTTTAAGGAAAAGTCAAGTTTTTTTTCAATTATTTTCAAGAGAAAAACGGATGCTTTTTTACCTGCCAAGGCATGAAAGCGAAACGCTTTTGCGAGCGGTACAGACGGCAAAGGATTTGCTTGCCTAGTCGGTCAGTCCGAAAGTCTGCATCGACAACTTGAAAAATCCGCCCTTGGCGGTCTACTACTACATCTTTGTTTTTAATCATACCATACTATACCACAGAAAAGCCCTTTTGTCAAGGCTAACTTTCAACTAATATTTTGCACGATTCTCTCACGTTAACTCCTTGGCCTTCAATGAGTTACGCTAACGCCGGGGGCCCGCCGGCGCGTAAGTCGTTGACTATTAGCACCTTGCGAGCCGTACCGCTCGAACTGTTCGCAGTGTTTGCAGTTCTTCTTCTAGCGTTTTGACCTGCAAGGCTCTAGCTACAAGAAGCGACTGTTTGCGTGACTTATTCAGTTTTTCCTTCCACTCGGAAAGGGCTTTTTTCTTTTGTGCAATTTTTGCATCAATTAGTGCTGGAGTTTGTGGAATGTACATTTCTATTTTTTACTTGCGTGAAACTCTTCGGAAATCATTTTGCCTTCGGCTCTTGCAAGCTTGCGAGCGATTTTCAATGCGTTAGCTTTTCCCTTGATTTGGTCAAGTAGCGTTTCGCCACTAATGAGAGAAAACCAGTTTTTGAGATTTGGGTTTTGAATTATTCTAATCATGCTTTTATTTTGTCAGATTTTTGCGTTTTTGTCAAGCGTTTTTTTCAAGCAACTTCCAGGCTGGATGTCCTTCTGGAGCATTGCAAGACTGAACTCCCCAATCTTGGAAGGTAATGTCAACCACTCCATCAAATTGATTTTGTACACTTTCCAACCATTGAGCCTTAGTCGGTGCATCTTCTTGAAAGTCGAGCGTTTTAATCGTCCCAACCTTTTTGCCGTCAGCAAAAGTCATTTCGATTTTCGCTTGGCGAAAGTGAATCACAGGGACATCTTTTTGAGTCCAGAAGTCTTTTTTTATCTTAATCATACCTGTATACTAAACCAGTTTTGCGATAATTGCAAGCTTTTTCTTTTGCATTATTCTACTTTTTTTTGTGCCTTATTGCACGACTTTACGAAGCCCACGAGAGTCGCCGAAGTCGCCAACGACAAGGTGAAAGATTTGGGAACTTCCCCAGCGGCGAACTTCTGCAAGCTCTCCGCCTTGGATTGTGCCAAGCACAACAAACAAACCGCCGAAACGGTCGAGAACGATATCGTCTTTTTCAATCTTAATCATACCTATACAATAGCACAGGAAGCCGAGAAAGTCAAGTTTTTTTTCACTTTTTTTTCACTTTTTTTACTCCATAACCTATTGCCATTCAATGACTTACGAAGACAGGGGGACGCCGCCGGCGCGTAAGTCTTTGGTTATTAGGGGCTTAGGAACCCGATATCAGCCAAACCAAGCAACACCACAGATTGGTAACCACAAGCAAGGCGAACAGTATTAGGATTAGATCACTCATTAGTTTGTTTAATCTCCGTTATAAACTCCTGGGCGATAATCGGAAGCAATGCGTTTGGCAGTTGCCTTTTTGGTTGCAACTTCCGAATCGGTCACTTTGCGAGTGGAGCGAATCTCAACCTCGACTCGAGGCTTCAAGTATGCCCACATATCAAAGACAGATTCGATTTTCTCGACAATGTCAGAGCGTATAAAATTGTAAGTGTCTAGACGATTGCCGTCTCGATCTAGATTGTGGAGGATGTAATTAACTTCTATCATTTTATTTTATTCTATAATTTTATTTTAAAAAGTGGATTTTGTCAAGGGTTTTTTTAGCGAAGTTTCGCAATGTCTTTCCATTTGATACCGCCAAACTTTCCTGCGTTCTTTCGAGCGAAGGAAACTTCGATTCCCATTTCCTTGAAGTGGGCAAGCTCATTTTTGAGGATCTTGTACAATCCGTCAAGGCGTCCAGTTGTGCGGACTCGTGGAAACAAACCTCCATCTAGAATCTTGACAGAAACAAAGGAGTTAAATTCGTGAATTAGTATTGTAATGCCGTACATAATTTTTTTGTGTTAAAGTGTTTTTTGTGAGCTTTAGTCCTCATGGACTAAGCGAGAGAGCTCGTCTTGGAGCTCACCGATTTGGTTGCGAATCGCAACCTTTTCGGCGATGGTGAGGACGCAGTCCTCAAGGGTTTCCTGAAGGATGGAGATTTCTTTTCTAATTTCGTTCATAATTTTTTTGGTTTTTGGGCTAAAGTCTTTCTCAATTATCTATGGTTTCCATTATGACAGGTTTTCAGAAAATCGCAAGAAAAATCTTTTCCGATTGCCTTCCAGAGTCGTAAGTCACTGAGTACCAAGTAGAAGCGAATGAACTTTTTTTTCGCTCTTTGCGGAACAAAAACGCCCGAAAAGCCCGTCTCGTCTCTTTTTTCTTCGTAAGCCACTGGGCGCCAACGCTTTACGACGATTTTTTTCGTTAAAAAACTGTAACCTGCTGCCTACCAAGGAGTTACGCCTCCGGCGGGACCCGGTGGGCGCGTAAGTCGTTGACTACCAAGGAGCTCTGTCTTGAGCTTGACCAGCGAGCAGATCGCCTGCCTGAGTGGACTTGTCACATACGCAAGAGTATACTGCAACCACCTTGGTGCATTGCCATACCCAGCTATCTCTATTGTCAAGACCCTTGTAGTAGCGTCGCACAGCTTGCCAGACATTCTTGCCGTGACCTACTACCCTAAAGGCATGGTCACAAGTCCTGTTCTGAACATAAAGCACATAAGTGTTGCCAGTAGTGTGAGCTTGCCAGCGTGCATGCATACGCTTAGCTGCACAAGCTTGGTCACGAGTCAATGGTGTTGGTACTAGATTGAAGTCTCCGATTACATTCATACCTACAAGATACCATAGAAAGAGCCATTTGTCAAGGCTAAGATTCAACTAATGTATTGCACTATACTCGTATGCTAAGTGCATGAGTACCAACGAGTTACGTATACAGGGGGACCCGGTGGGCGCGTAAGTCCTTGCTACTCAGTAACTTAGTGAGGTCTCAACGAGCAGAGTATAATGGGAAACAGTAGTATTAGCCCAGCTATTAGTATGCTTTCAATCATCTTATGCAGTAATGCGTTGCTTGTGTTTAGCCTTGCGTGGTAGAGTATTACGCTTGACCTTGTGAGGTCTTGACTTGGTAAAAAGTACCTTGTGCCTGATTTTGGGCTGGCTCATTAGCTAGCCTTGACAAGGCGAAAACGCCTTGCTCCTGTTGCGTTGGCAATGCGAGAACGCAGAAGCTTCTCGGCTTGCTTGCGTAGCATTGGAACGGATTCTGTGACCCATTCGGATTTTGAGGCAAAGGGAATTGATTGCAGTATGAACATAATTTTTTCTGTGTTGTGTTATTAGTTAAAGTTATTCGGCTGAAGAATCGAGCCACCAAGTTTCTGGCTCATCGTCTGGCGTAAAGTAGCCCATTGCTTGCAGTTGGTCAAAAGCTTCGCCCTTTTCTGTGTCCGTGCCAAAGTTTAGCAAGTTGAGCCAGTAGTCGATGATGTCCATTTTCTTAGCTTTCGATAGTGTCGAAAAGGTCAGCGAATGAACTGCTTACGCAATCCATGTCAACCTGTTCTTCGTCGTTCTCGTCAATCTTGTCCTTGTCGGACTCGACCGCATCGAGAGAAACGAACTCGTCGGCAATGTCACGCTCGGAAGCGTGTTGTACGCCATGCTCAAGAGTAAAATCCTCGTTGAGCTTTTCCTCAAGAGCGACCGCAAGCGTGGCTTGCCATTCGGGAGCAACTTGGTTGTCGTTGGCGTTAGCCAAAGCGACTGCCTTGGCAATGTGGGAGAAGTCTTTTTCAATTTTCATACCCCTAGTATGACAGAATCTGAGGAAATCGCAAGAAAAATCTTTGCGATTGGCTTTCGAAGTCGTAAGTCCTTGAGTACCAAGGAGAACCGACGGAACTTTTTTTCAACTTTTTTTCCGAACTTCGGGGGAAAAAGTCCGTCTCGTCTCTTTTTTCTGCGTAAGTGACTGGGCGTGAGTAACTTACGGAGATTTTTTTCGTTACAAAGTTGTAAGTCATTGGGCCTCAAGGACTTACCCCCGGGGGGGAACAACCCTACCCATTTTGTGAATTGAATATGGTACCGACATCTGAGTTTTCGAGGGGGGGTGGTATTTTTCAATATCTAAATCGATCGAAAATAGACAACAAATGGTCCAATCAAAAAAAATCCGACGTGTAAATAACTATATGCGAAAAACGCCAGACGACGAGAATGGCAGCGGAAATCAACCGTGGCCAGAGGATTCTATATTCGGAAACAAATTACAACTAGAACTTAATAAAAAAACAAAGCAAATAACTGAGCTTTATGTAGTTATAGACACACTTCAATGCAACCTGAAAGCCGCGACATCTTACCTTGATTCAGATGAAATGGCAGCAGTAAACAACCATAGTTACAAATGGTGCGTAAACTGGAAGCCTGGGGATGAAAAAAATTAAAAGTGTATATATAGTATATGAAAATAGCCATTCGGCTCCTTGTCGCGGTAACGCTTAGCGTTTTCGGGGGAGGTTGCGGGCCGTTTTTCTACCTTTCCGAAACAGACCAGCATCGAGCGGTTCGTAAAGCCGGATACGAGCTTTGTCATTTACAGAGTTGCGGCCCTCTAGCGTTAAGCATTGCATTTAATAATTTAGGCATAAAAAAGACGCCATTTGAGATAGGAAAAGAAATACAAGATGACGATAGAACACATTATAGAACTATTTTATCTATAATAGATCATAAATTTTGCAGAATCACATGTCCACAAGAATTAATAAAATTTTGTAAAAAATATAATATTAAAATTAAAAAAACAAAAAACTTAGACAATTTAACTAAAGAAGACACTGCAATAGCCTTAATTAAAGGTCCTAATGACATTCGGGATTGGCACTGGATGGCATATCCGAAATCTAATAAACTTGACATATTAACTTTCTTTGGGTATAATACCAAACTTAAGTCTGTGTATATATTGACATTAAATGAAAAAGAATAAACATCCTAGACCAGAAGAATACCGTATTATCTGGAGCCATTCGAATGAGGTAACTGATTCTACCCAATATTATAATGTTTATCATTCGAGCGAAGCGCTTGCAGACATCTATCATACTTTCGCCAAGGGAAAGATTCACGCAAAAACAATAATAATCTCCTCAATAGAAGAATATAATCGTTTTACAGATTCTTGGACAGATCGAACACATGTTTGTCTGGAGCATTTTGGAAATGACTTTGATGAATTGGTTGAGGAGGGATGCTGGGTCCAGCTTTCAATAAGCGATGCGGGGAAAATTATACTGTCTCGGTAGCTGTCACTATTTTTGAGACAAAGTGGCACTTTCGCGGCATATTTCGCCGCATGAATCCGCTTAAAATAGGGCTTTTAGGTTTTGGCACGGCATCTGCAAGTATACTGGCATATGAAATACCAACCAACAAAAACGTTTTTTGAACAGCCTAGTCTGTTTAGTGTGTTTAATGATAGTATTAATTCTATTATTGATTCGAGTTTAGATTCCTATAAGTTTCGGACTACCGTGGACGAGCAGGATGACGCCTATACGGTAACCGCACAGGTGCCAGGGCTAAGTAAGGATGACATCTCCATTAAAATTGAAGATGGAACTATTCTTATTGAAGGTTCGCGGCAGGTGACTAAGGACATGGAGTCTTCAATACATAAAGAATTTAGCATAGGCAGGGATATTGACGAGCTTAAGGCTTCTGCAGAGGTTAAGGACGGCATATTGACTCTTACTCTACCAAAGAAGGAGAAGAAGAAAGTAAAAACTATTAAAATTAAATAGGACGTTTTTAATTAGAATTTATAATTAAAATATTCCACATCATCCTTAAATCTTCTCTCAACTATATCTCTTGAGGCAGCATCGTAGTAAGAGTGGTAGCTTTTTCTCTTGGTTTCCATTTCGTGCCCCAATTGTTTAATGTCTGCGCCAATTTCATCGCAGACGTAAGAATAATCTTGTTGAAGGTTTTCGAACCTACATATGAAGTCTACCTCTATTTCATCTTTTTTGTTTTTTAGAAATTGTTTTTGACTGCAATGTAGTAACGGGAGACCTTCGTCTGTCGTGAGAAAAGTCTCATACCTTTCGCGGGTGACTGAATTATTGATCGATTGAAGGGGTTTTTTTGTAAATTCATAGAACGGAACATCAAGAACTTCGTAATGTAGAAAGTGGGAATAATATGAGACCCATCTATCCCAAGGGTTTCTAATGATTGAAAACTTAAAGTAGTTGTCCCAGTATTTTGCGTAAATCTCTTTTGTTTTTTTTGCCGTAAGATGCTTAAGCCGCCTTGTTTCCAGTCTATTCCACATATCGTGTCCTAGAAGGTGTTTTTCTATGCTGGTTCCTGCATTTTTTTCAATATGCAGAAATATACATTTATATTCGTGGCTTATCATGTATTGTTTTTTAAGAATTAGGTTTTTTAATTCTTGGATTTAGAATATCTTTTAAACCGGGACCCTTGTCTCTTGGGAGATTCTTTTCTTTTTTAATTTCTTTGATTTTTGATAATTCATGTTTTATGATATTTGTTCTGCATAATATTACTTCATCATTATCACATGTAAAGCTATTATTTTCAAAGTGGTTAAGGACTTGATTTGGATTTTTTTCCACATTCGGTCGGTAGATATAAACAGGGATGTTATTTTTTTTACATCTTAGACAAAACATAATGTCTTCTCCTGTTGCTGTGGTATATATATCTTCTTGAAAAAGGTACTTTAATGAAGATTTCCTAAAAACCATTCCTCCACAAAGGTAATCCGCTTGAGCAAGTATAGGCGTTTCTTTCCTGTATCTTGAATTGCATTCTTCGTATGGGCTTGAATATTTACCTACAAAATCTACTGGGCGGGGGATTTTTTGTTTTTTAAGTTGTATTTCTCCACCTGGCCTTTTATCCAATTGCCATCCGTACTGTTGTACAAGACATTCCTCATTGCGAACAATCTTGATCATGCATTCGCAATATTGTGGATTAGGGATTCTGTCGTCATCAAGCATAACGATTATTTCCGTAGGAGCTGTAAGGGCTAGTTGATATCTTCCTATATATTTAAAATTATAATCGGAATCTATAAAGCAGGCATTATCCCAGTCTTTTGTTATTTCTTGATATGTGTGCAATAATTCGTCATCTTCACACCCCATGAAGCAGCCCCATATTAATTTGGGCTTAATGGTTTGTTTTGATATAGCATTAAGTTGTTTGATCAATAATTCTTTTGACTTATTGTAATAATTTAATATAAGTGTATATTCCATAGTGTTAAGTATATTGTTCGCGAAGCTCAAGATAGAGTTCTGTCGCTTTTTCAATTAAAGGATTTTCTAAAGCTAAAATTTCGTGCTCAATTGGGTATTTATTTGATTTTACATGCTCTCCGTGCATTAAGGTGGAATTGTCTTGTTGGTCAAATTTATCGAGTCCATGATCCATTAAGGTCGGCGGTAGGAAGTATTTAATTTTATCTTCTTTATTTAAAATGAGTATTCCTAGCTTCCCCTCTAATGTATTCAGTATAGGCTTAATTGGTTTTATTTGTTGGTCATAATCAAAGAGGATTGTATTTCTTTTGCTTGATTTTTCTTTTAATTGTTTTAACATCCATTCGTAATGGTTAATATAGTTTTGTAATTTTAATGTAATTGTTTCATTTGTAACTTCTTCTTTTCCTTGTGCTTTTGTTACAGAAGGTTTATCTGGGGACGCCCCTACCATTCCTACCCTTAACAGTGAAAGACAATTTGTTATTGGGTGTCGAATCGTAGATACCAGGAGGCCACATTTATAATCAATATTGTAGAATTTAATTTTTCCTTTGAATGCATAGAATTGTCTAAAGTACCTTAGGTCATGTGTCTTAATCACGTTCGCTGGATAAAAGAATCTATCTTTATTTTCTGTGTTCTCGGGGGAGAGGAGATCCTCTAGAATATTCCAGACTACGGTAGAGCCGCTGCGGGGATATGAATATTGTAGGACCTTCATTTCTATAAATTTATATTACACTAATCGAAGATTGGTAGGTTGCTTTCTTTGAATAGATGTGCATATTATATATAATATTTTTAACCTACCCGCATTGCGTTTATTCTACATATCATCTTTGAATAATTCTTGAATGACAGGAGATTTCAATAGGTCTACTCTCCAGGTCAATTTAAATACTGGAGAAGCGGGGACTTCCTGCGACGCTATTGATTTAAGTATTTCGTCTGTATATGGGGCAAAAAAATGAGGCCCTTGTCTTGTGCCAACATCGCAATCAATCTTGTTAGTCCTATCCCAAAGGAGGCTGAATTTTTCATCTTTATCGTACATTTCTTTAAATAGATTATGAAACCAAAAATATTGATCGGCCTCTTCTCTATTTTCCCAATATTTTAAGGTTTCGATCTTCCATTTATTTATAATATAGTTGTCATTTCTTCCCGCAAGAAACCAGCTCGAGACAATCCTGCCGAAGTTTTTACGAGGATTGCTAAAAGCAAAAAACTCCTGCCCTAAATTATCCCACAGCCACTCATCAAGAGGCAGATTAACGTACAATGTTGCATCTAGCCATATTCCCCCAAACTTCTCAAGAAGAAGGATTCTTATCGCGTCAGACTTCGCCTGCACCGGAATATTTCCAAGTCCATCTAAATTAATAAATTCATCTAAATTTTCGTCGGATAAAAAATGAAAGGTCCAGTCGGGGTTGATTCTGGTTAGCCTATTTCTGCACGCTCGAACTATGGTTGGGGCATTACTCCAGCCCTTGTCCCAGTATAACCAGGCTACTTTGGGTATGCAGATTTTACTCATAATTAGCAATATCCCTTTGTATTAATTAGGTGAGATTTCTCCTCCCAGGCGGTTGTGAATAATTTTCTGTGGTCAGTATATTGTTCTCTGATGTCGCTAAATCCATCCCTTTGTTCTACGCAGGCGGGAGCGACCATGTACCATTTATCCCTTTCCTGCAATTCCCACCAATAAATATCAAATGCATATTGATTTTGACTTCGGATCCCTGATGGGTTTTCAATTAATAAATTAAGCCCTTTCTTCGAGTGCTCAAGGAATCGCTTGTAGTAATGCTTGTTAACTATATAGCCCGTTGCGGTTACGCAGTGTTTTAATTTAAACGCGTATTCGGTAATTCTCTCGTCTTTTGGCCCAATCTGCCCCCCAAGAAGTAATACATCAAAGTCATTGATCTCCTTTAGGCATTTTTTGAGCTGGCGCAAAAATAAAGCTTTATCCCTAAAGTGGATATCATCCTCTAAAATTACGGCGTAATCCAGATCTCTCGCAGCAGCCAACTCTAGCGCTCCTATGTGGCTTATCGTCGCCCCTATTCTTCCGTCAGAAGTTTTGGTTCCGGGGAATCTCTCATAAGACCAATTTAGCTCGTTGAGTTCATTCTCTACGAGCTCTTTTCGGTCTTTTCTACTGTCGAGATTAATAAAGAAGACATTGTCCATTGTTGCTTCGTGGGGATTTTCTTCGTTTTCACTCTTAGGATTGCCGGGATTACTCTCGTACCCCATAAGTTGCGCATCAAGTTTTCCAGTTGAACCTAGGAGGGAATTGTGTGAATTTATAAGAGATAGAATCTCTTCGTTGTAGTATTCGCTGTAATGATTTTCGTATTTTCCTTTGTTTCTGTGTTTCAGCTGAGCGTCAATACCTAATTTGTCGCATATTTCCATAAAGTCAGAATCTATACTCTCCATTCTGCCTACATAGTCCATGTTTTGATTAATGAAATCCATTTGACTTCGAAGGTGATACTTGAAGCCTTTATTCTTCCGTATAAACTCCTCAAAAGTGACTTTAGGTCTGCCCAGTCTTTTCCTGACCCTCAATTCGTGATGGTACTCGCTGACCCAAATCTCCCACGGATTCCTTATTATTGTAAAACAAAAATATTCTTTTTGAAAATACTCCGGATATTCTTCAAGCGTATAGTGTTGGGGTTCCATGGCAAGATCATTGTTCATGAAATATGTGCTCAGTATATCTTCGGGTAATTGGTTTATTTCGTTGACATCGCTACAGTCCACGCCTTCCGCCTCAAGCAGGGATAGCTCCATGCTGCTTCCTCCGCACTTAGGGATATGGACAAATATATATTTATGTTTATGGCTAATCATTTTTTTTCATGTTTTTAATATTTCGTATTGCTCTTCGGATAAGATATTCGATAAATATAATTTATCAATACATTGATAGTCTTTTGCTAAATATTTCTTTAAGAGAAATCTTGATTGCTGTGTTGTTTCTAGCTTGTTCGCAGAATTTTTTCTAGCATGCCTGGTAACTTCAACGTCAAACAGTCTTTTCATATCTTGAGAGAGTGTTTCAGTGCATATCGCGCCAAAAACATTTTTCGGAGTCAGCTCTCTTGTTATGCCTCCAATATAATAATCGATGCCCATGCCTACATGAGAGGGGTGTCCGCATGTATAATGTTGGTGAATTTTCGAGTCAATCAATGGATTTAAGTTGCTGTTCTCGTCAAAAAGATGCTCGCATAGGTTGTTTAAATCTTTATACTCTTTATAAAATTCTAACTCTTTTCCTCCAGCTTCTTGACCGCTGAGTAATAAAAATCTGCGCCAATAGAACGCTGAAATAAAACGCTCTACTGGATTTCTCAATGCAATAAGATATTTTGAGTCAGGCTCATGCTCAGGACGTTTAAGGTGAATATGCCTAAATTTAACAGCATTATCTATCAGTGTTCTTTTGATTGTAGAGCCGCCGCATTTTCCTATGTGAATAAAAGTAATCATTTAATCTCCAAATTCATATCCGAAATACTCAATGTCTTTTGCGTATTTTTCCGCAACAATTTCATGGGTTTCATAGTTATAGTATTCGGTGTAGTGTTTGTGTTTGGTTGCATTTGCGTGTGGAAGTTGTTGTCTTGGGATCCCTATTTTGTCACAAGCAACATTGAAGTCTTTTTGCATGTACTCAAACCTGATTATAGAATCTATCGCGTATTGATTTTTATCATCTAAGCACTGGTTGTAAATTTGACCATATAAAGGGCCTCTGGCTTGTACTTTTTTTATCCAATCGCTGAATGCGGTGGGGGCAGGATTATGCATAATTTGTTGCGAGTGAAAATACAAAGACAACGCCCTGTCCCATGGATTGCGTACCGCAGTAAATGTTGTGTATGATTTGAAGTCTATATTATCATGCTTGAATATAGATTGAATCTCCCTTAAGCTTATATGGTTATAAAATGGATTTTGCTCTTCTTCGCATTTAGAATAATGCACCGACTTTATGTCACTAAATTTATCTAATGCTTTACGAGTAGAAGTGGAGCCGGTTCTGGATGACGACAGGAAGATCCATTTGTTTTTGTGCGAAATTCTCATTTTTATTTTATATGATATGACGCTCCATGCGCGCTTAACTTCTTTACACTTATATTGTTGGGACCTATAACTATTTAGTGTATAAACTATAGGGAAAAGGCATGAAAATATTAGGAAAACACGGTTATGTCAGGGATGTCATCGACTCAGATATTATCGAGCTATCATTGAATCCAAGGAGCGTGGACTCGCGACATTCGGATTATCTCGGGTGGCCAAGCCACGAAAAGCATGTTTATGAAACCTTCAACAGATCAATTCGAACAATTAGCTTTTGCTTAAAAGACGAAACATATATCGGCTCCACCGGGGTCGCCCATTCCCCTCAAGAACGCATAGGTCAGGTCTGGGTGCTCGGCTCTAGGAATTCTCTGGACATGATTAAATCTAAGAGCGACTTTTTTAAGTCATTTGGCAACCTTAAAGCTATGTTTGCAGTATATGAATTTATGAGAATATCCAGAGAGCATTTCGATTGGCTATTTGGGGAAGAATTTGATCATTTGGTTAATATTGTTGAGGCGGATAATAGCCTCGGCATTAGATGGCTAAAGTTTATGGGTGGAAAAATAGAACCCATAGACGATAAATATTCAAAGGTAATTTTTAGCAAGTAATGGGTGGCGTAAACATAGATTTTAATTTAGACTTTCTTTCTGCCGATCCCACGACCATATCGACAACAAGAACACTTTTCGGCGCTTCAAGGGTTGGGCTTCCTGGGGCGCTCCCCGTGTGGTACGCAAGGTTCAGGCCGTACAAAAACTATGATTTGGGGCAGGTTGTTCACAAGGTCTCTGGCGCAGACGATTTCTTGGATAGAAAATCTAGATCAAAACCAAGTCAATTTAATTTATATGTCTGCGTCCTAAAGAGTGCCGGAGCAGGAGTATCTGACGCAAACTTTAATACCTATTTTAAGAGTTTCGCTGAACTCGCACAAGACTACTCAATTAGCGAGGCCGGGGGCTTGAGGGAGGTTGATGCCAAGACTGAATGGGCGACAGGAGGAATAATGCACGACAATGAAATTTGTTTAAATTTATCAGAGTTTATTGACATGAAATATCTAGTGTGTTATTCTTGTCTAATTCCTAAATCTGGTTCATCTAAGAACCCGATTCAATTAAGGCCCGTTTCGGAAATTTCTTTTGGGGGCGGATCCGCAAGAACGGCCTCACCGGCAACTGGGCAAGATGGGCAGATAATAGATAGATATATTGTGGATTACCCTGAATACGGGTTTGGGGACAATGATATAAGTGCGCTCCCCGACAGGAGGTTTGGATTTTCGTCAACTTCGCTCAATGCTGTTATGGGGGCTTCCTTCGATTTTTTAGATGCAAAAATGAGTACCGAGGACAACATATCTGGGTCTAGCCAGTGGAATTCCGGCCTAACTTATTTTCCTGGCGATATAGTTAGCTATAATCCCCCATCCGGACTGGCAAACATCGATGATTTAACCAACTGGACGGAAACATTTAATTTAATTGGATTTCCCTCCTTAGCCATGTGCAAAAAAGAGGTTGGGGCCGCTAAAACTTACCCCTCGAGTGCTTCTAATGCGGACGGATCATGGAATTCCGAAAGAACCCCATGGTACGGTTCGGAAAGCGGCGAGATTAATGAGTATTGGGTTAAGTATGACTCTCAAATTAATCGCCCAAATTCATCGCTTGCATCAATATACAAATATTTCTCTGAGAAAAAATTTGAAATCAAAAAGTTTGCCCATAATAGCTCGTACCAAGGCCAAACAAACTTAGCAGGCCAACCCGTACAGCGAGAAGCGGGCCGCATAAGAATGGCAGACTTTACTGGGTCTTCCAATATCTTCGGTCACTTATTGGTGAAATTCGCAAAACCCTTAAAAAGATATAGCAGGGATAAGTGCCGGTCATGGTATTCTGGCGCCAGCAGTGAAAGCGGCCCGTACCAAGATGGCGGATATGATTTATTTATTTATACAAAAAACCTCCGAAAGGATCATGGGGGGCAGCCTAGATTAGCGGTCACCTTTGGAAAGACCACAAAGTTAAGCTCCTACAGCTCCACGTCAGGGATTAGCACATATTCTACATCCCAAATATCCAGATCCGACATAAATCGTTATCTTCAGGGATTGGACCCCAGCAGTATTAATCGCGACCTGGCCTCCGAGGGAGATCTTCTACATTTTCAATATCGAGATCTTACGCCATTTTTTTATATGAGGAGGGGCTATGTTCACGCGAGGAGAAGAGGGGGTGTTCACCCCGGCTCCAACAAGGGCAGTACACAGTTGGGCAAGTATATCATGATGGTCGAGGATGTGCTTTCTCGGCAGAGAATCGAATTCGTAACGCCCCAAATTTTTAGTAATGGCAATATGTATGTCGGCGGGCATGGGGCGCTGGGCTCGATGAGCTTAGATCATGGACAACCAAAAACGAATGTAGATTATGACTACGAACTTGAATCCAGCACCCAGGATCAGGCTTTGACTAAATTGCTCTCAATTAAGACTATAACCGGTAGCGCCTCGGTTGATGGAGACAACCCCTGTCACTATTTAATATTAGGCAACAAGCTCGGCAGGGCAGATCAGATCGAGAATGAAGGCAAGAAATTTATCAATTCTCACGTTGACGCCGCTTTTCTGCCTATTCTAAAAAGAACTGACGAGATGTCGGATTCAGAGTTTAGTGCAGCATTAGGGTTGCTTCAGACTGGCTTTAAGGGTTTTGACGGTAGTAAGTTTAAAGATCTTATTGCCGATGAAAATCAGGTTTTGTCGACTACGATTGATGCGGATGCATCGCAAAATTTATTTGAAGCAAGACACTTTATAGATTTGGGGCGATCGGACCTCCAGCAGGAATCTATTTTCAGTTTAACTGTTGATCGTACGGGAAATCCCCAGGGCAACGTTCAGACCTTGGCAAATATACCCGAATGGAATGATACCAAAGAATATTCCGGAGGCAATATGACTAGAGTCCCACGGGAAGATTGGTGGGAGGTGACCACAGCAATCGCATGTGATGCCTGGAGACAAGAGAAAGTATATTCTGAATGGGTTTCTCCGGGAAACGAGCATAACACAGTATACGTATATCAAGACGACGGAGCAAAAATATATTACAAATCCCTAAAGAATAATAATGAAAACTTTTTCCCATTACATTTAAATTTATTCTTTAAGGCTAATGTCTCGATGGGGGCATCGGCAGATAACGATCCAATTTTAAACAAAGAGAAGTGGACCAGGCTAAGTATTCTCAGCAATACCGCGATTTCACCATTATCCATGGTTACTCAGATTACCCTCTACGATGGTTGGATTAAAATCTTTAAGTCGTCACAGACGGGCCTATCTACTTCTCCTCCGAATAACAAGTCGGGGATTACGCTAGGACTTCAGTGGTTTAATTCTCTTGATGGAGCAAGCGGACTTGGATTAATGTCTGAAAGATTGTATGATATAGCTCCGTGGGATATGGAGCAGGCCGAAAATTACAAAGTCGGAGATCTTGTCACACTTAAGGAGAAAACCCCTACTATGGTCGACCCGAATTCGGGGGAAAGCCTGACCTACCAGGAGTGGGCCGGGCGCTATCCCACAGATGAGAATACGAACCTTTTGGATAGTGCTGAGTTTTTATTTCTTAAGGCAGACGCAGCGGTCGCCTCATATTGCTTTCAGTGCATAAAGGATACAGATTCTCCTGCAGATCCGGCCGGTGTGGGGATTGTTCCTGGGATATTTCCAAAAGAGTCCGCAAGTGAGACGGCGTATTTTTTATCGAACCTAGTAGAAGATCTACAATATTCCAGATTTAGAGGAAAGAACTTATATGCCGAAACGACTTGGCTGGAAATTACCGAGAACGAATTTACCTCAGAGCGTATTGACCCTAATGTCGATCCCGCAAATAATGACAATCGAGGAAGGGCTTACGCTCAATATTACGGGCTGGAGGAATTGGATGGAAAATTCAAAATTCGACAGAGAGACCTCTTTGGCGCGAATAATTATTCATATGATCTTACCTATGAAAATTACTATCGAATTGGTGACGCCGTAAAAATGGACGACAATGAATGGCGGGTTAAAATTAAACAGTTCTGTTATGTCTCGGATGCAACTCCCCTATTGGATGATAATTTTGTTTTGGAAGGGAACTTGCAAAACTCAACCGTTATAGAGGGCCTTCAATATAAGGCTGGCATTTCCGGGTATGTCGGTAAAAAAATCTACGAATTCCCCGTGTCGATAAATTCCGGGACTATAGATGGATTTACGAGCAACTATACATTGGTTATTCGTCCTAGTGAATATTGGCAGCCGGTGGCGCGTAGGGAATTTGACCTTGATCGCACCTATCCATCTTCAGAGGAGATCGCTGCTGGCGTGGAGCCGCAATACTTTTTAACCGAAGGAGATTTTGATTTTATACATAAGGCCGAAGGTTCAAGCGAATACGCCGTGTCTGCAGCCTTCAACTCTAAGCTGGATATTTTTGGGCCAAGATTAAAAACCTATGATCCCTCCGGCGACAATACGAAGTTTTGGACTTCAAGAATAAAATATCCCACAACAAATATGATAGATACTTGGGACGGGGGCGTTCCGGATGCAGATAGCCCCTTGTTTTTGGCATCGCTTGACTATGTAGATGTTAACTATGACGACTGGAGCGTTGATCTAAGGGCAGAAGGCGACACTCTTTCTTTAGGAGACCTTCCGCACCCACTTAACGAGAATAATCAAGATGAAGATAGGCATCCTGCCATACGGGCTTTCAGGGGCTGGGTGGACTCGATTGATAGTGATGTCGACTTCAATCTCGACGCAGGATTTAATCTCGATAGTCGAGCAGTGGGCGATGTAAATCCAATTAAGTTCGTTAAAGAGGATGAGTCATACCCCCCAACAATAGAGTTGACAACTGAAATATATACTGGAGGAAACGCCGATACTGGCCATCCAAATCATGGCGCAATATATGATGGTGGGGAAATCAGCATCAATTCCAATCAAACAATTAAACTAATCCCCCAGCTAAAGGGAGCGGACGGGAATAACTTTGCGACCTACTCTGGGTTTATTTCCTCTATGTCCAATGCTAATGTTTTAGGAAGATACCTAAGGTTGCCGATAAACGCCGGCGATTCTTATTCTGATTTTGGACTGACATACGCAGGGATTATGGAAAGTCCCTACATAAGGATCGGCGAACCATCTCAGTGGTTTTCCGACCAGGACTACTCCGCTGACGAGGAAGTGCACGATGGCACCTATGTGTGGCAAGCCGATACTGATATTCCCGCAGGCCAAGTACCTGGCGTGAGTGAATCTTGGGTATTTGTTCGGCCTGTGGAGTATGCATCAAGGATTATTAGTGAGTCACTCCTCGATTCAGATTCTTTGTTGGGCGGCATGAATAGTAAAATTGAATATCAATACGATGAAATATCCCATAAAAATTCTTCAATACTCAAAATAGAAAACAACGGATCTAATATAGGACTGCTTGAGCAGCTTGGGGATAAATTGCAGGTAATGCCAAAATGGAAAAACATCAGCGGACCAGAGGGAGAGATTGCTCCCTGGACCCACGATCAATCATTCGACACCGGAGATTTCACAAAGGAACTAAATATATTATATTACGCTCGGCGCGCGTCTTCTGGCGTTCAGCCGTCTTTGTTTGAATCCATGTGGCAACGAGTGGATGAATGGAAAAATAACTTACCCTATGAATTGGGAGATATAGTCTACGCGAAGGAAAGGGGCGTAGTGTGGAACTCCAATGAGGATTCCGGAAGTTTGCCGACGCAGAACGAGCTGAGCCAATCAAATGACGTAATGGTATTTTATTCATGCTTAGACGCTCATAATGCTTCAGGCGAACCAGCGGGAGGAGTTAGTCCCAGCGCAGAAAATATACTCGACTCCACTCATGGCGAAAGCGAATATCTTTTGAGGCCATTTGATAACATGTCAAATATATTTACCAATTCCGGCCTGAATCTTAATATCTCATTCGAGATGCAAGCCGTTGATGGCCAGAGCTATATAAGTTCAACAAAAGAATTAACGTTATCCCTTTTCTCTAATGAGAACCCTGGGGGCACACCAAGGAAAGATGTTGATTTATTTAATTATGCCTTTGATTCGCCCACGGTCTTGAGGGGGAATTTAGGGTTCGTTTCAGAATTTAAATTGGGCAATTCATTTGCGGGACTACAGAACACGGCGGTCCTCCCAATGTCAGTTAAGATTACAAACGTAAGTGGCGCGGTTCCGGATGTGGACGCAGATACGTATCTTGACGTAAATAATGCCGTTAGCAAAACCTACGCCGTTTCTGCTGGTTTGGGCTGGCAAAATAGATTCATGATCTCAGATAATAAACTCTATGCCTCTGGGATGGACAGCTCCGAGTTGGGGTACCTCGGAATTAGTAATTATAAGAAAATTGACGGCAAACCTGAAACATATTACGGTTCAAATTTAGAATGGAACTTAGATACGTTTGGAAGGCATAATATGTGTGCCCCATTGAAGGACGCACAAGACGACGAGCTGCAAAGGGTAAAAATATACGCGAACGGCACGACTGATACCTTATTGGACCCAGAGCCCGACATAGATTTCGTTAGGTCTGGGGGAGGTAATACCGTATTTATTACTACAGACAAGAAGCTATATGGATTCGGGAAGAACGAAAACAATTCCCTAGGCATCACAGATAAAAGCTTCAATAGCTCTAGCGACGATCCCGAAGACTGGGGAGATTGGTCTCATGATTTGATTGATGCCGAAGACAGATTCGACCTTTTATCATATGCCAACTTTAACCACGCAGCAGGCGACCCAATTGCAAGCAATAAAAACGACCCCCACCTTGCGGGGTGGGCGACGTACCTAACAAAAGATCATAACCGGGCTAACCCTGCCCCGCAATGGGAGAGGATGGCATGGGCCACGTTTCCGTTAGACTGGTTCGATAAGACTAGCGCCGAGCAAGATTCCTATTTGCATAATAATGTAACATGGATTCCGGAGGAAGAGTTATATCCTGCTGGCGTGACACCTTGGTGGGCCTCTCAGGAGCAATTAAAAATCGCAGGAAGAATTCTTCCGTGGTACGACAATATAAACTTCTGGAAAGAAGGGGGAATTGAATGCGTCGGGTTTGATAAGCCTGACAACCGGGGCGTTCCCAAGGTCGTAAATACTCATTTTATTCTCAACTCTGAGGACTATATTCCATTCGCAAGACAGGCTCGATCCGGAGCGGAGGGTGCTTATGATGTCCATTTCTCTCTCGATGGTACATCGGAGTACGTTAAGAGTCTTTCTACCATGATGATAAAGCCCGCTTGGGAATTTTATGGCGGCACAGATACCAATAATTCTGCGACGAGGAAGAGGGAACATTTTGTTGTCGCAGGGTTTGAGGGGAGCAAGGAGCGGCATATGGCGGGGGCGGCCGTACAAAATGACAGAGGGTGGATGGTTCCAGCTTGGCTTTTTCCGTATCGGGATAATGCGGAAATCTCCAACAAGCTCACTTCCTGGAACGGTATCTCGTGGCCACATGGTAAATTTCAGAATTTGTACCCAACGTCTCAATGGGACGATGGGGACCGCTTTAACACTACGCGCGAATGGGGCACCCCGGATTGGAATGAGCGGAGCTGGTGGGGGCACGACAAGAAATACAATGGAGCCCGCGAAGCAGCTCCGTGGACCGATAATGGGCCCATTAGTTGGTTTGCGGAAAGGGAGCATTTGGGCGAACGATGGGTCTCCATCGAAAACACCCTTCCGGAAGACGAGCCGGGGATTAGTCCCAAATGGGAGTACATAGGCTGGCCAGATCTAGACCTGCCTTACGGGGGATCGCACAAAAATCATTGCGTTATAGATTACTTCCACGATAGCAAGACCATGACGGTATCTGGCACTGAATACCTCGCCCTTGCGATGTATAGGCTTAAGGATCGAGCAAATTATTCATACATGGATCGCCCGAGTCAGCACTCTCTCAATAATAACGATGACAATAATCTTAGGGCGAACTGCCTTAAATTGGCTGCAAACCGCAATGCTCCGGCGGTCCCGTTTCCGGTAAAATTAACAGATGATAATGTTGTTTGGGCGTCAACAAATGAGCACTCTACGATCTACGTCACAGAAGACGGCGATGTAAAAATCCTAGGGTCAATTATAGGGTGTAAGGACATCCCGGTGCAAGGCTTGGATTTCCACAGCGAAGCAGCTCATGGCGAGGTCAGGCGAGCGGATAATGTTATGTTCCATGGTGGGAGCGATACCTTTGATTCGTTCGGAGATTTAACGGTAAATGGACTTTGGCAAAATGACAACTGGGGCCTGATTCATCATATGACGGACCGCGATCCCGACCCATTTGCGGGTGGGGAGGCCGTAAAATATGGATCGCTAATACAAGGCAATATTGCCTACGGAGAAACCTGGGAGCCATATATAGAACATATAGATTATGTTAACGGCCAATATGCATCCTACGCGGGCTCCCTTTGGAGTAAGGTTGGAGATCAAGACGCTGGAGAGCACTCCTTTCCTGGGGTTATTCCTGGCGAGTGGAATAGCGTAAGCGAGAGTATCACCCCGTTGGTTACCCAGGATGCGGCCAGCACAAATTTCGATAATTTAAACAATAATTATCTCCATAAATATTGGCCAAACACGGGACCAGCCTATGTTGCTACAGACAGCAACGGAGAAAATCCAGATGTCAAAAGAATCGCGACGGAGGATTGGGGCTCCATTGAGTTCTTTGGTGGAAGTGTAATCCGTCAGGACGGCACAACCATCAGTGACCCCAGCGTGGGGGTTGCGGGATCGTACCGGAAGGTCGACCTCCCCAGTCCAACCGATGGTTATCCGGTATATAGGCACGTTGCAAATGTAGATAATTTAATTTGGTTCTATAATGGATATTGGAGGGCGAGCACCGCAGCCTATTATAATTCCAGCGAATTTGATAAACAATATGCCAAGGGAGTCGTCACTACTACGGTGGACAAAACCCCCGCTGATGTTGCGGTATGGTCCGTACTGACTCAGCGAGAATCTCACAAAGAGATTAACATTTATAATACTGGGGTCCAATGGAATCCGTTTGAGAGCCAATATTCTTCCGACAGCAAAAAGGATACCGCTTGGTCTGTGCAGCCTAACGGCGTGTTACCCGCAACGGCGAACGACCCCCTCTTCCCAGCCGCCTGGATACCAAACAATCTTATTCCGGGGAACTGGCTGGATGCGCCAGAAGGAAGTAGCTGGGTGGGGGTTTGGTGGGGCGAGCAAGGTGGGGTGCCGTCTTTATGGCCGCAGGCCACCCCCGTTTTCTATCAATCCTTTCACCTCGATGAAGGAATTGATGTATCACAGGTTACGATGTCATTCGACTTCGCAGTGGATAATACAGTGCTGGATATTCAAATCCACAGTGAGGCCGGGTGGCACAGCATAAATCCCGACTTGGTTGCTGGTGAGGAATGGGAGACAACATCTTACCTGACTAATTGGGACTTTAATAAGTCTATGCTTGGATTTGGCCACGAGGACCTTTTTGGGTGGCGACCATTATTTCCCGACAACTGGACTGCCAACGTGTGGTTATGGATAGAGGATCATCCGGATTTTGTGGACAACAACGGCGCCCCCAACTATACCCCATACTGGCACGATCATACTCGCAAATCCGGGGAACAACAAATTTTGCCCGGAGTTACAAAATGGGGGACTTTTTGGGGGGAGAATGAGGACAGGACTGGGTTTGGGACTGCCGAAACATCTTGGGCGGTCACTTTAGGTTCGAGCCTCGGCCTAAGGGATCAGCTTCGCGATCACGGGATGCATTATCCAGGGTATGAGGGTATGTCTTCTGGGTGGATTGAGGCCTCAGCTCAGACGTTAGAAGTGCATCTGGATAACCACGGTAACCATTATGAATATCTCAGTAATTTGCTTAACAAAAACTACGACTATAGCCGGCCCGTGTCAGGAGGCCCCTGGGATAACTCCAATAAGCCAAGCCTCTCTGATTTGGCCTGTCTGGGGGTTTATAATTTCGCCAAAGTTGTAATTATACAGGACAACTGCCCCGCGTGGGGAAATCGCCAGTTGGGCTACGACACTGGACCAGGCGTGATGCGAAGTAAATACGGGGGTGCGAATTATTATTGGGGGTTACAGTCTCATGTTGAAACAGGAGGCCTCAGTGGCGCGGCAAAATTACACCTCGTGCCCTGGGGGTATGATTATACGCCTAACACATATGGATTCGGGGGCCATAAAGACTCCGGGTCCCTCGACCCGTCGGTTAATCCAGACGTTCAGCTTGGAACATGGAATCCCGATAAGCTGGGCGGAGCAGGCTTTACTCAGTGGCACCAAGGATCTGAACTGAGCGCAGCAAGATATGGGCCGAATTATCCAAAGCCCCTGACGGTGGGCCAGAAATATGAGGTGCGGTTTTTTACCGCATACCGGACCGCCTATGCCAAGCCTTATGTTGCAGCAATAATTTGGGCATGGGAGGGGGGCGTGCCGGCCTCGACTGTTGACAACCTAGAAGCGATAGAGGGAGGAGCTCTAGATAACGACCATGAAGGAACTGGAAACCAAGCCATTGCCGTCCGCGATTACTTGCATAGCGGGTGGACGGAGACAAGGTTTACTTTCATCGCCACGCATACCTCTCACAGTGTAGAATTTATATCTAACACCACTGCGGCAGACTCGACAGCTTTTATATATAGCGTTTCCTGCAAGCCTGTGACCGCAACCTGGGAAGGGGGGTGGTTTGGGGAGCTTAACTCCATAGACATCGGCCCTCAGGGCATCGGGGCTAGTGATATCTTTAGAGCTGGAGCTGGGGCGGCAGGAAATAATGCATTGGTGATGTATGTGAAAAATATGGGGGACACTAATAACCCTGCAGGACTACTAGTGACCAACCTTACCATAAACGCTCCATTATTGTTAGGATATGGCACAGAGATATGGACTGAGGACGCGGAGGTTAAAACTGAATATCGGATCCAGCACCGGGCTGGAAATGGAATTGGTGGTGCTGCCGGAAAACTTAGTACAGATATGGTGACCGGGATACTTCCATACCCCTTAGAGGACTACGAACAAAAGGAGGATTACGCCGGTTATATTTGGTATGGCGACCAAACCGACTGGGATTATTATATGAATGTTTGGACTGACGTAGCTGATGCTAGAGAAGAATTCTACCCTTGGATGACGGGCGAAGAATTTGCAAAGCTGCATTGGGCAGGGCCCCTGACGGAAGCAGATCGAGCCACTCGATACGGGGCCATCAGGCATAAATCGACCCTTGAGCGAAGGACCCTGGCGAAAAGCGAATGGTTCCGTAATAAGTATGTCAGTCAAACCTATATGAGGGATTGGGTGGAAGACCCGATATTAGGACACACCTTCCTTGCCAGGGCCTCCCAGGCTGCAAACAATAAGCTGACGTCATTGGGCAAAACCGGCGGCAATTGGTATTATACCGCTAAATACGGACAATGGATTTACATTACTGACGCAGAGAAAACTAAGAAGGAGGATGGTGAACGCTTTGAGTGTTTTATGAGTGGAATAGGTATTGATTTTGCTGAAATATCGTCTGATGCAGAACATTATGCTACGGGAGTGGCTCTTTTACCTCCTCTTGAAGACGGAGACGAAAAGGAGCTGCAAGCATTAAATCCTTGGAACTCCGAGCCTTGGTCGGTTACGTCAACCACTATGGACGAGCCGTGGGATGAGGGTTTATTGTTTCAAATATTTGTTAAGTCTAGCGATGGAATAGAACTTGAGGCGATCAAGGGGCGACCCTACCTTCGCACTGCACACGGATATAGCCTTCCGAGTGGTTTTGATGGAGTAGGGGGAGCGGGGTATCATGGAGTTTTGTATTCCCCGGGCGAAGTGGGCGATACAAGGGTTTTAAGTGACTGGACACTACTTACTGAAACTTTATTCCATGACCACGAAACGTCTACCGCTGATTCCGATTCGCCGCATTACCCCCACGAAGTCATAGATGCGGGGTCAATTCGACTTTCCCCAGGCTTTCATACTTTTTATTTGTACGTAAAGCCTTACGCTACAGAATGGGGTGGCTCGGCAAAATATTATTTTGGACGCCAAAGTCTATTGAAGGAACACGGCATGCTCTTCAGTAGGGATGGTTCCGACGTGTTTAACAATGACCCGTACGCCTCCCTGGAGGAAAACGAAGTCTTCTGGGAAAATTCTGAGATCCAATTGTATTCAGGGTACAGATTTAATAACAACGCCCTAAATGATGATTTTAGTGTGAGTAATCTTGAGGTTGGCAAGAAGTATAGAATTGATCGCAACTATAATACGGATTTTATGAGCTTTTCCGATGCCGAAAATAATAACAGGGGAACGATATTTACTGTAACTGGAACGCCTACGGGGCCAGGGACCGCTACGATTATGGAGGATTACGGGCCCGAATTCGACCTAAATCTTTATCAAGCAGATGGAGTCACTAAGAACGCTAACTATGTAAGCCCGGGGAGCGACGGGCCTTACGGGTTTTCTGGAGCTATTTCCTATCGTTCTACCACTGTCAGTGAGGATCCAGAGTATCAAGGTAGTACAATATCAAAATCGTCCTATAATGCGGGCGACATTGTTACCGCTCAGGTCGCTGATGGAGATGACCTTTTCGGTACTCTGGTGTTCGTTTCCATGAAGGACGACAATACTAGCGATATAGGCTTTAGCGAATCCCTTGAGCGGGTGGACGGCAAAAAATGGTCGATGCCCGCACCCAAAGCGATCACTAAAACCTATGACCTGAGCACAAATTCGCTGGCAGATATAGAGGATGTGATTAACAGTACAACTCTTACTCCCGAGCCTCATACGCTATATGACCACGAGGATTATGGCTCTGATAAGGCGCTGCAAGTTGAGGCTGGCTCCGACCACATTCTGATAAGGACTGCCTCAGGCAAAGTGTTCGGCGTTGGGGACAATTCCCTGCAGCAAATAGATTGGAGAAACAAAACCGGGGGAATCGAAAGCGATTTCGATTTAGGCGATAGATTAGGCAGGGAGTCCGACAAAGGTTTTTATAAGTTAGAGGGAACCGCCCCTTCTAGCCTTAACCCAATTTACGATCCTTCGTGGAGCGCAATAGAGCAACCGGCACTACCTCCTGAAAAATGGGCCTATGGCAAAACTTATCAGCCCGGGAGTCGGGTTTGGATAGACCACGTTTCTCATGTCGTTTACGTCGGCCCCGGCGAAGGCGTAGAAGGTACATTACTTCAGGAGCATCTCCAAATATCCATTCCGAGCATAACGGAGAACGGAGAACTTGAGACTCTGCCCCCTGAAACGCTCAAGTCGGATTGGGCGGATACCAAAAAATTAGGGAAATGGCAGAAGCCTGACGTGGAGGTTCTCACGTTTGGCTCTATTGGTGAGGCGATGCATGCCCTTGTTAATCAGGAAAATGGCGTAGGTGACACATTTGGGTCGACAGGTTTGTCTGGATGGTTCCCTTTGGGAAAATTAAGAATGATGCCAAACGACGGCGCTACTCACACTTTTCCTTCGTCGGAGATTAAAATGCCCCGTACTGCAAATTTCAAATTATATAAAAAAGCATTCGGTGACACGCATTTCTGTACTAGAGAAGTCTTTATAAAACCGCATTTAATTTCTCATGGTAATAACAACAATCAAGCCGTGGAACTAGGCGAGATTATCGCTGTCGCCGCCTCTGGTAATAATTCTCTCATTCTTTCTCAATCGGGAAATCTTTTTGGAACGGGTGAGAATAAAATATCGGGCTCTGATAGGGATGAATATGAGGGGCGCTCACTTGGGAATGTGCTCGGATTGGAATCTGAATTTTTTGATGGCCCCGAATTTATTTTTCCAAATGTAGAATTCATATCTTTGCAAGGTGATTGTGCGACATTTATATCGGAAGGAAGGTCATACAAATGTGGGGGCGTTGGCTTGCGTCCTTATTTAGAGAATTACTCGTTCAAGGGGGCTCCTGCGGTAATTCTTGATGACGCAAGTGGTCGAGAGGGTAAGCCTATTATTGCAAAGCAGGTATTTATGGATTCTTTTGGCTTTTGGAGTAAACCCAAGCGGCGAATTCGAAAGTGGCCACAATTTATCGATGGCAAGTTGTGTCGTAAGGGGTCGAAGGATATTCGGGACAAGGTTCTCCCGGAAATTAATCGATTGGCTGACGCATGGGTATCAAACAAATCATACCGAACAAGCCTTCCCTCTGGGCATTCACAGCTCCTAAACGGGCAGCCAAATAACCTATTTCAGTGGGGTTATGGTAGTGATATGGTAGCAGGGTCCAATGCCGATCAGGCGGGTTCTGCGTTTATTGGTCGCGAACCTGATTTTGTAACTCATAAAGGCACGATTTACCAATGTATTAAAGATCATTTCTTTTCCTTTGAACCTGGCAGTTCTCTTGGGGAATTGTATTGGAAGGAGTCCTCCGCGTCAATGATTAATGTTAACCCAATTCAATATTTTTACAGGGAATGGCAGCTTGATAGATGGGCAACAATTAGTTATGTAAACGAGAGCGGGGAGTTATTTTCCAGGGGCTTCCAGGTCATGTATGCCCCGGATTCCTCCGGGGATATTATTGGAGGAAAGAGCTATACCTCCCTTCGAACTAATGCGTCAACCTGGGCCGACGAAAGAATTTCGGGATGGCACCTAGACCTTGACCATGCGGGCGTCGGCGTCACCAGCCAAGTCGATTATGGGGGGTCAGGGGCTATGTATTTATATTATGGAGGGCAAGACAACGAATATCTCGGGACGGCAGGTTCGATTTTCGGAGAATCTGTCAACCCATTCTATGGCGACAGTAATACCAATATAGTGAATGAGAAGAATTTGCTCGACACCGAATATATAGATTTTACCCATAATCTATTGGGCAGTTTTGTGTCTGGCTCCAATGCGCCGACCGGTATAACTACCTCCTGGACGAACATGCTTTCCCATGTAGTGAGCTTAGCGTGGGGAGACGCGAGCCGAGGGTGGGGTTCGCTAGATCCGTTTGCGCCGAGCTTTATACGGGACTTCAATTATAAATCATGGCCCACAGCAGGTCAACTGAACTTGATCGATTTATTCTCTAATGCTTCTGCGCACGGATGGAGCAATAGTTACTTTCCCGGCGTAGTGGATCATGCGGATAATTCACAAAATCCTCCTGATGGCATGTATAATTGGTGGCAAGTGATGCAGGAGATGAGCGTTTCCCAATGGGCCCCAGCACTCCCTACTGACGACGCCCGAGGCGCGCTTGATGCGTTTAAATTTATGAACCGGTTTACTGGCGACGAAACTTACAGCTGGAAACCGGCGGGTAGCATTTCCGAGGTGCCCGATATGGCAACCGCAGGGAATGAAGGAGAGTATCATCCTGACATAAAATGGCCAATATACTCCAAAATTGAGAGATACCCAGAGGCTGCGACCGATACTTGGGGCTTGCATAACTCATTTGGAAATAGCAGGTCCCATATTTTCGGCTACTCTATTTTCGGCGGAAATTTCAATGACAGATTTAATGATGATGCTTGGATTGTTGGCGATTTTGATACCACTAAAGCTCAGAGCTCTCAGTTTGGAGTGAAGGACGAACCAAAGAATCCAAGACTTACTGAGGCGTCAGGACGCGGGAGTCTGACAAAAATATTGGGACTGCAGACCGGAGCGCTTACTCAAGGTTGTCCGGAGGTAATACCTGACTCTGTATTTTCTTTGCTCTTGCAGGGTCATTTGGAGTATAGAAGGATAAATTTCCCCTCAACCGCCATGTTTGGGGCCTGGATGTGCGACCCGTGGTCTTTGCCCTTCGGGGATAAGGCTCATCAAAGTTGGAGGTCGCAATTCAGTTTACGGGCAGGTGTGGGCGAGGATGTGACTTGGGGTTGGTGGGATTCGAACTCCGAAACCACAACCAAATTGGGCAAGTATCACAATTACGGTTTGGTCGGCGAGGCAACTTCTTACGATAATTATGTATTTTTGAAGCCCGGCGATAGGTTCAACTTTGGTGGAACAGTATATAGAATGCATTGGAGGGTGGAAGAGGGCCAAGGAGGTATTGAGGGTGGTGCGCCCATTCCTCTCGGCACACTCATAGCTCCCGATAAAGACGGGGCCGGGGCTGGGAAAACTGGTTACAGTAGTATGTGGTCTGTGGACCGCCTCGAAAAGGAGCACAGGTGGCGAACTCAGATAGGCATAATGCACCAAACAATGGAGCTGGGCGAAAAGTGGAGCAGTGATCCGTATAAAAGGTTCCTGCGAGGTTACGCCACCTCCATTGGTCATAGCCAAATTTACACGGGCTTCGCCGAAAGAATCGGCGGCCATTGCGCGCTGGCATGGGCAGACAGGGGCGACAAGGCTGGCAAGGTGTCCCTTGCGGTGGATTATCGAAATTATTCAGCGGGCCTTGATCAACGACAACCCGACAACTTTTCCGGATTGGGGGAATTTGACGTATTCGATGTTCCAGGATGGAATCAACGAACCTCAGATAATAAAGAAACTATAGAATTGACTGATACTCAAGGCTATACTTTTATTAACCGTGAGGTTGACGAACCAACTTACTGGCAGAGGTATCTCCCCGCTGGGTCAACTGAATTGAAAGGCATGGATTCGGGCAACGGTTATAGCGTTTGGGACTGGGTTTTTGATCTTAATCAACTTCGCCAGGGGTGGGATTGGGTGGTGAGAATAGAGGTCTGGCACGCGGTCAATTTTGGTTCATATCCCACCTTTACGATTGGGGGGTATACCTTTAATTCCGTCAATCGCCTACCGGGGGAGGGCCAGTCGCAGGGGTCTCCATATACCACCCCCGGAATCTCTAATTACAATTATTGGACAAACTGGCTTGCTCAACAGGGAGCGGGCTCGCTGAATCGATATGCTGGTTTTTATAAATTCCCTCAGCGAGCGGTAGACTTTGGGTTTGGCCCGATGACAGATGTCATGGAAGCTTACGGCCAGCTCAAAAGGCACGGGATGAACAATTTTACGATTGGGCCCGATGAGGCCCATTCCTGGCGTGGGCGAGAAAATCAAATGGACTCCTACTGTTCTCAATCGAAACGAAGTTCTCAATACAATGAATTGGCGGTCACGGATTTAACTAATATCCCCGTAGGGGAATGTATGAACTGGTTGTGGGAAAATGATATATCCGCCGGAGATATAATATCCATTCAGGATCATCGTAGCCCCCAGAGTCGCCGTCGTTTATGGAGGGCATACAACGACATTCCGAGCGGCACAATAAAATATGGAGATTTTCCGGAAACCGGGACCAAGTTTATTCAATCATGGTGGACGGATTTATTTCAGGAAATACTTGATTGGGACAGTTCTACGTGGTATCGTCATGGTGATAGGGTTATATATAAGGGAAACCTATGGCTGATGCCTCACGACTGGGCTAAAGATTGGGGTGATTGGGGTGATCCTGCGACAGACAACTACAATCGAGACCTTGGTATAAGGGGGGGCGACACAATGCCTGGGACCACCGGGGTTTGGAAGAGCAGTATTGCGGACGGGGCAGGGACTAAGCCGCATTGGGTCATCGGCAATCATCGCGGAGGGCCCGACAATCAGGTTTCCGACGGCGGCACTCCCGGCGACGGAGGTTGCACTTCTCACAATCAAGGCGCTGACCAGAATCCTGAGGAATTCGCGCTTTATTCCGCCAAAGACATGATTGAGAATTGGGGGGATAGGCCATATACGGCTAGACATAATCGAGAATTGAGGTTTGAACTTGCCGAAAGGTTTATAAATGCGGAGGAAATTAACGAATTTGATCCGACAGCAGGAGAAGAGAAGCCGGAAATGTGGCTCTATGAATTGGATACTGGGAAGGATTACGAGATTGTTTTCCCTGGGTATGGCATGAGCGGCGTTTTCGATGCTGCATGGAAGGAGGATATGGGGGTTTGGTTGAAGCTTCTTGGCGCTATGACTGGGAGCGGCGACATTGCGGGTCTTGGCCTAGATCACCGAGGGGAAAATTTTGCGTTTTCTTACTATTCGCACCTCCTCGAATACCCTATTGATTTTACATCGATCTCGCAGTGGGCGGATTCGGGTTCTCAGCTATGCGCTAAATATCCTTGGCGAATGTTTTTGATAAATGACAACTGGGGCGACCATGGCATGGTGACTACATCCGATTGGTATAATTTGACCGGGTCTGGATACAATCCGCCTTATTACGTCAATAATGCTCCTGATGACGCTGAGTTCCCACCCCAAAATGTTAATGGGTCGGGACCAAATGGTGAGAGCTTATACAGGCAAGAGCACCATACGAGCGGGAGACCTCATCAGCCGGGAGACGTAATAATAAAACACGGGGACTTATTCTTGGGCAAAAACGCAGGGGAGTATGAGGCGGGCAGGAGTTACCCCTCGAACAGCGCACGATTATGGGCCGCCCATCTCCCTCACGACAGTTATTCCAACTCAAAAACTATGGAACCGACGCCTACGCCAGATGTGCTTTGGGACCGGAAGCAGGCAGGAAATGAGGTGTCGGTAATAAGCAACTTGTGGGGTAATGGGGATGGACAACATGATGAGGAAGGGCGATTTTATGTCCTTGATAACGATCTACCTTCTAAGTTTTCTTTCAGCAGCGACGAGGTGACGAAAATGCGCTACTTCCCTGATAACGCCCAACCTTCTGCGTCTGGGGATAACAGCAATTATCAAGGCAAGAATTTCTCAGGCGGCGTCAGGATTCGTGAGCCAATGACGCCCAATTACTATAGAGGAGATTTAGTGAAAATCGGTGACAGCAACAACCCGAACTATGGAGTCTGGAGGCTTAATGTCGAGGGGGGGAGCTCAATTGATTATAGCAACGAGGCCAACGCGCCAGGCGGGGCAAATAATATATGGAAATACGTCGGAGCCCATGGCGATTCCCTGGGCTGGCTATTGACTGGAGCGAAGGGCGCGTTTTATTCAGAGAGCTACCTAGATTCCGGAAACAAGCAGGAGCTTACTAAATGGTACATAAACGCAGAAACAGGAAGCGACAACATACTGAAAGGCTCTACGGATATTTATGACTCTGAGGATGTATCAATAACCTGTAGGGGGTCTAAAATGTTTGCTTCGCGCGATGCGGCGATAAACTGGGTGATACGCAGGGCAAAAGAAAGGGAGAAACTAGGGTTTTCCTGGTACGATCATAAGACGAGAAAATGGGTTGCTGGAAGAAATTGGCTATGGGAGAATATAAATCTCGAGAGAATTTGGGATTATGGAGGCTGGGAACCAAGTGAAGGAGGGAAACCTGAGGGCGCGGGAGATAATGATGGCATATCCGTCTCGACGACTCCGCGAACGCAATATTACCCGGGGGACCGGGCTTGGTGGAAAGGGGAGCTTTACGAATGTCAGGCGTTTCTTAGGTTAAATTCGTCCGATGAATTCACTACCCATCTTGGTGCCGGAACTCCGTATGTTATCGACTCCGAGACCCCGTGGAATGCTTATAATCCTGACGGCCGTTGGAAGGGTACGCCAGTGGGTGACTCGGTATTTCCGTATACTAACCACTCTCTTCCCCACGTGGACGGTGAGCATATCCCCCCTTGGTGGGTAAAGAGTGGGGGTGGAACTTTTAAATTACCTGTTGTTGGTTTTGATGATTACGACGGATCACATGATAATTCTAAACACCAAGGCGCCGCTGGCGTCCGGGAGGGCAGTAATTTAGCGGGAACAATGTCAATATTTCCCAACGATTATTTTGACACCCAAGAGGAGGCTGAAGCTTTCGCTAGAAATCCGCAGGTCGCATCGAATTATAGTGATAGCAGCACTTTTCAACCCGGCGGCCCATATAAAGGCCATCCGGGATTTACGGACGCAGACCTAATTGAAATCACAACTGAATACTGCGATAAATATGGGGCCGCAGGCGTAGATGGTGATTGCGAAGTGATTTACATCGGCGGGGCTGCGCACTCGCAATGCCTGGCTAGAATGCGCGGAATATGTGATTCATGGGAAGAGAAGATAGGGAATGCCCTTCCTGGTGGAACCATAATTCCCAACGGGGAACTTTTCCTGTCGATACTGGGGTCTGCAAAATGGAAAGATTCCTGGGAAGATACTGGTAATAAAGTGGATACTGACTAATAATACAATTATGGATAACATATTATATGGAGCTCTGAGCAACACCGTAGTAGAGGTGCATTTTCTATCAAAAGCAGGCTTCATTACCCGGGGACTGTTTTCAAACTGCACGAGATTAATTCCTCAGGGGCAGGCCAGACATAAAGAATTTAGCTTTTTTGCCTGCTATGAATTTTTCAGAAAAAGGGTTGTCAAAATAGAGAACGAAGCGGAAATCACGGGGGTACTCTTTGAGAACCCCGACGGCGTTCGACCTGGGCAGCTCATATACGGCGAATGTCAACCGTCTAAGGAGTGGGTGCGGGGGCAGGTCGATCGGTTTATTCTTGAAGCCAACCCATTTGGCAGGGGCATAATTAAAGATCTCGATGACAAGCATAAGGTTACCGCAATAGAATTTTTCTCCGGCGAAAGCTCTATTCCTGAGGGGGTGCCGCTAAATCATCTAATAGACGATTTGATTTGTAGTGAAATTTTTATAAATGTTCCCAAGGAATTATTAATTGAAAAATTTTTAAGCAAGGCTGAATCCATGCACAAGCAATGGGACCGTCTAATAGATTTATATGCGGAGCTATCTATTTCAGAAATTAAGAAAGATGAAAATATACCATTCGCCCAAAAGCCGGGCATAATTGCCAGAATCAGAAAGGCTCCTCTTCATTCGCCCACAGGCTTAAAATCCGCTCTAGATCTGAGCGAATATTGGCCTAAAGAACTAATGCCTAAGCCTTCTTCTGTTTTTTCTTAGCTTTAATTCTCTTTATCTCTTTCGGCAAAATCCTACCAACCCTTCTCGCCTCGCCGTCAAGTATCATATCTGCGGGCGAGAGCCCGTCGAGAAGATCATTTTCCGCTTTAAGCCAAGTGGTAGATTCGTACCCATTAAGATTATTGCTGAGGTAGCTCAGTATATCTCTGGTATCTTTCATTATATATAAGTACACTTTATCGTTCTGTAGTGTGTATATACATATATAGCTAATGGCTCACGATAAGTCTAAAAAAAATTTTGTTATCCCACAATTGGCACAAAGCGTTCATATCCATTCACTAAGGTTGACGGATAGGCAGAAAAGGTTTTTGTCTATCGCGTTCAACGATGATACTAAGATAATGTTTGTCGCCGGACCGGCGGGCTCCACTAAAACTTATATGGCAGTTTATTCTGCGTTGAGGCTTTTGAGTGCGTCAGATAAGATGGATTTACTATATGTCCGCACAGTCATTGAGAGCGCAGAAAAGGGGCTTGGGGCCTTGCCTGGGGATATAGATGAAAAATTCAACCCCTATATGGCGCCACTGGAGGACAAGCTTTATGAAATGCTTCCTAAAAACAATACTGCCAAAAGGGAGATGCTTGAAAGTGGCAGAATTTCTGCAATGCCGATAAATTATCTTAGAGGAGCAAACTGGAAGGATAAGATCGTAATTGCAGATGAAGCTCAAAACTTTACCTATAAGGAGCTTACGACGCTTGTCACTAGAATTGGGGAGAATTGCAAGTTGTTTATTTGTGGAGATTTTATGCAGAGCGACATCAATGGAAAGAGTGGATTTCCGGCCATGTTTGACCTGTTTAACGACAGGGAAAGTGTAAAAAGAGGTATACATGCATTTAGATTTGGAAAAGAGGACATACTGAGAAGTGAAATACTTAAATATATTATCGGGAAGTTGGATAGCGCAAAAAGCTAGAGCTAAATATTTCGGAAGATGTAAATTAAACGTGCCTGATGCCCCCGTTGATTCCAGAGACTGGATCACTTCAAGGATATGGCGAGCCAGAGAGGTTGATCTAAAGGAGTTTTCCAGGCGTGACCTTACGCCTCGCGTCAAGAACCAAGGGTCAATTGGGTCTTGCGTTGGCCACAGCGGCCGCGTTGTTTACGGTTCGACGGAAGAATTCAAAGACAAGGAGCCTAGTGCTATGTGGATTTATAAAAAAGGGCAATTATATGACCCTTGGCCGGGAGAAGATTATTCCGGCACAACCATCCGTGGCGCATGCAAGGGGCTGGTCAAGGAAGGGTGCTGCGAAGAGAAATATTGGCCAGACCTCCGCAAGGAGGGGGCACCCATGTCTCCTGAGGCTCCGGAGAACGCGCTTAAGTATAAGATTAATGGATACTATGTAATTCCCAAGGGGGATACTGACAGGATTAAGTCGGCTTTATTAAAAGAGCCTCTATGGACGTCGATTAAGGTCAGAAGGCATTTTTTTCAAACCGACAGCACTGGCGTTGTGGATTCTGATAAGTTTTTGTCCTCTGAAGTTGTCGGTGGGCATGCAGTGTCGATGATTGGCTGGAAGGAGATTGACGGGAAGCTATATTGGGAGTTTCAAAATAGCTGGGGGCGATGGTTTGGAAACAAAGGGTACTTTTTCATGGAGGATTCTTTATATCGGGATGCGATCATTAATGCCGTCGGGCCTTATTATCTAGACGTTAAGTCCGAGGAGAAAAAACCTGATCCAAAGCCTGACCCAAAACCTGAAAAGAAAAAGTTTAATAAAAAATATTTAATTATTGCGGCGGGAGTGGCTATAGCTATCTGGGCCGTATTGGAAATACTATAACTACAATAAGGAGAAAAAATAATGGAAAAACAATTCTACCACAGTAAGAAATTTTGGGCAGCCGTAGTGGCCACCGCTGTTCCTATGCTTAATCACCATTTTGGGTGGGGCTGGGATGCGGATCATATCACAACTATTGTGACCCCCATGATAGCCTATATCTTAGGCCAGGGGCTTGCCGACCTAGGGAAAAACAAAAGATAATGGGCGCAATTCTAAATACTATTCTGGGCGCCGGAATCAAGATAGGAGCAAACATCTTAAACGCCTGGCTTGAGCAGAAGCGACAAGATCAGCTCATGCTGGCCGCAAGGGATGAGAAGATGATTGAAGCGGCCATTAAAAGTCAAGCCGCCCAAGCAAAGGATCCGTTCGTAAAAATAACTAGACGAATATTATTTATGTCTATAACATTTACTTTATGTTATTTAATGTTGTTTTATGCTCACAATCCAAATATTAGTTATGATGTTATTGTCCCTAGGGGCGAAAACACTAGGTGGGGTATATTTTCTTGGTTTTTTGGAGGAGAGGACTTTCATGTAGTGAGGCTTACGGGAGGGCTTATGCTTTCTTCGTTTTTAGATCTATGCTTTATGGTCGTAGGTTTTTATGCAATACCAAGTAGGAGAAGATGATGAAAAAAATTATATTATTAATATTGTTAATATTTATGAGTGCTGGCTGTAGTGGTCCGAAGATATTTAAAAGTCGAAACGCCGCACCGTCCGCTCCGGTGCCAAATGTAGTAGAGTCATTCGAAGCTGTTGATACAGATAAAAATGGGACAATAAACAGGGAGGAGTACTATTCAAATTCTGTATCAATTAATACCGATCAGCCTACATCTGGGTTAGGATGGATTATATTAGCAGTTATTATATGTACTTTCGGATCTGCGTTTGTATACAGAAAGCAGCGCATTAATGGAGTTTGTAAGTGTAAATAAATATTATGGAAACTGAATTGCTCACAGCCATTGCCACTATCGTGTCTTCTATTGCTACCTTAGTTGGGGTTTGGGCGAAAAGGAAATGGTCTGAGCGCCACAAGAATACAGTAGAGGGGCACGTGAGGGCGGGATCTAACGTTAATACGGCGCTGAAGTATACTAAGCAGATGATGTCCTCCGGTAGGGCTTACGTTCTAGAATTTCATAATGGAGGGCATTTTTTTTCCGGAAGAGGCCAGCAAAAATTTAGCTGTACGCACGAAACTGTGGAGGCGGGAATAAGCTCCGAATGTATTCATTCTCAAGATCATAGGGTTTCTAACTATAGCGAATATATTACGGAATTAGTCTCAGTTGGGTCTTTTTCTTGCTTGGATATTAATGAAATTCGAGACAGTGGTTTCAGGTCCTTGTTGAACTCTAAGGGTGTGCAGGCAATTTATAATGTTCCGATTACGACTTTAAATGGTAAGGTTATCGGAATATTGGGTGTGGATTATATCTCAAAAATCGAAGCATTTCCTGTGGATGTGGAGGGCATGACGACGGAAGAGTTTATGCAAAACCAGGCAAAGTTAATCGCTGGGTATTTAATATAGTAGATTTTTTAACAAAAAAGCCTTATATATAGTATATGCCGTTTACTTATTGTCAGTCATGTGGACATAAAAACCTATACTCAATGGATATCCCTAAATTTTGTGGGGAGTGCGGAGAATTGTTGTCAAGCAAAGGCGACTCAACTAAACCAAGGACGACGGTTTCTCGAGCAAAGAATAAGCAAGGCGGCCGCCTTCGCCAAGAGAGTTCGGACGAGCTGGATGGTACAGATATATACGAAGTCCCAACAATAGGGGATTTTAAATGTAAAGTATCCTCAGGAGGCTTGGGGAATAGAAAGATAAGCTTAGGGGACCTGTTGCCCCCTATAGAGGAAGCAACGGTTGAAGATTCGTCCAATGAAGCGCCCAAGAAAAAAAGACAAAGAAAAAGAAGAAAAACCTCCAAAAGACAAGGATCTTGATGGTGAAGCTCCCCAGTTCTCTTTTGAGGATAAATTCGAAGACATTAATCTGGAGATAAGAAAGCGACGGGGCAAGTGGTTTTTGGACTCCCTGTCCTGGTTTGATTTTGAGGATGTAGAGCAAATTATACGCGCTCATATTTTTAAAAAATGGGACCAATGGGATCAGAGCCGCCCATTAGGGCCGTGGATCAATAAGATTATTACTAATCAAATGAAAAATATTTTGCGTAATAACTATTCTAATTTTGTCCGACCTTGCCTTAATTGCCCTTTTAATCAGTCCAGATCCGGGAAGGATCCAGGAATAACCCCGGGCAGTTTGTGCGGCTTCACCTCAAGCGGGCTACAGGATAGCGAGTGCCCATTGTATTTAAAGTGGAGCAAAACTAAAAAGGCAGCCTATGACATTAAGATGGCTGTCACCATAGAACATCACACTCATGAGGTTGGCTCCATACAGGATACTCAAGTCGACATTGAAGAGGCTGCGGGTAAATTAGCGAAGGCAATGAAAGAGGCGTTGCCAGAGAAGCAATACAAGGTTTACGATATGCTTTACGTACAACATATGGATGAAGAGGAAGTCGCTAAGGTGATGGGGTATAAGACGAGCGAAAGGGGTCGAAAAGCAGGCTATAAGCAATTGAAAAATTTAAAGAAAATTTTCAAAGACAAAGCTACGTCTATTTTAAATAAAGGAGAAATTATTATATATGAAACCGCTGCCGGAGCTTACGGAAGATCAAAAGGCATTTATTAAAGAGAATGCTCCAATAATTGGAGATTTGTCCAAATTAACTAAAGACGTTTTCATGGACGACTCCCTTGATGGCAGAACAAGGGAGGGGCGACTTGTTAGAAAATTCATGAAGGAAGCGGGGATTGACTATTCTACTCGGCACATTAGCAAAAAAGATGATATCCAGCTCACAGAGGAGCAAAAGGAATTTATTCGAAACAACTCCGCCGCAGATGTGAGTAGCGTGGCGTTAGCAAGGCTCGTATTTGCTGGGGCAGAAATAAAACACATGAGCAAAGAGTTCTGGGCGGTTCATGATTTTATTCACGAGGAAGGTTTAGATGTTCCTAAAAATGAAACCGCAATGAACATTAAATATTCCCCTCCGAAGGCAGATAGCAAAATAATGAAGAAAATTCAGGATTGCGTCGGCGTCGAAATTTCCGAGGATAAAATGACGGTGAAATACAAACGATGCATAGAGGCTTTAAGGAAGTTTATGTCTGCACCACGGTTTCTTCAGGTAATTGAAACTTACACGAGCCTTGAGGACCGCAATTTGTTTGAGGCAGAATTTGTTAGGGCTACCTGGGATAAGCCAGATCTTACCACGGACGAAATAAATCTGTATATTAATGTTTGTATGGATTATATCCATTTAAAAAGAATTCAAAGCGCAATGGACAAACTCAATAGAATGTTTGATGAAGCGGAGGAGCAGCAAGACATGACCATTAGGTTGACTGAAATCCTAAAAACAAAAAGCGAAGAATACAATCAATGCGAAAAAAGAATGGAATCCTTAATCTCCAAGCTTCAGGGCGACAGATCCAAAAGAATAGCAAACCAGGTTTCAAAGAACGCAAGCATACTTAACCTAGTGCAGCTGTTTCAGGAAGAAGAGGAAAGGGGTATCATGTTAAAGATGGCTCAAATGCAACAAAAGCTCATTAGTAACGAGATGGATGAGCTGGAAAAAATGCCAGATTGGAAAGCTAGAGTTCTTGGAATATCAAAGTCTGATTCCCTGTGATGTTTACTAAAGAAATATTCGGACAAAAATTTTATTGCCACTCCAGGGGGGTTGATAAATTTAATGACACTTCCGCTTTAGGGCTTTCGTGGAGACCAGGGAGGGATCCTCTTGCTTATGAAATTCGAGATTGTGTGATAGACGGAAGCAAGGGCGACGAGGGGCTTAAGCTGTCTTTTTGCTATGATGTTTATATTGCTGATTCAAAAATCATTGGGGGAACGGAGGACTGCGTTGATATTGTCCGGGGCGGAAATATTCAATTTGTTAATTGTGAATTTATATCAACTAACACAAAACAACATATTACCATAAAGGGTGGCGCGAGGGACATCTCTATATTGAATTGTAAATTTATAAATGATTATTCAAAATGGTGGGATGGGGCATGTGTTGACTTAGGAAATTGGACGGATTACGATGATGTGAATAGGCCGATGGTGAGAAATATTTCAATTAAAGACTGTAAAATGGTCGATATGGAGAGGACCTTACTTGCTCGGGTATTGCACTCCCAGGTCCCAACTGTGACGGATTCTGATGGAAAAATATTCAAGGTTCCAAGGGTCGCGTTGATTATCTTTTGGCTAGGGCAAAGGTTGGGATACTTTGGGAAACGGAGGAGGATGCCTGCGGAAAACCTTAAAGTATATGATGTAGAGTTATGATTAATTGTAAAATATGCGACAAGGGTTTTACTTCCGAAAAGGGACTTCATTGTCACCTTAAGCAACACGGCACCAATATGGCCGAATATTATACTAAGTATTTTCCTAAATTGAATAAATTAACAGGGGAGCCATTGCCGTTTAAAAATAAAAAAGACTACTTCCGTAAGGATTTTGATAGCAGGGCTCAATTAATTAAGTGGTGCAAGTCTCACGAAAAAAAGGAGGTGGGGGAATATATTCTGAAGTTGCTTCGGGAGAGGATAAGTGACAAAAAGCTTGTGCGGGGCCCTTCTCATGTAGAGTTAAGGTTGGCTGAACTTCCTGATGTGGATACTTATGTCGATCACTTTGGGAGCTATACTCAGGCCTGTCAGAAGGCTGGAGTGGAACCCTTATTTTCTAAAAGGCTTCCCTGTGAGTTTAGGGATGTCGATCTTGATGATATTAAGATTTTTATTGACACAAGAGAACAAAAGCCACTGACCTTCCGTAATTCAGACGTAATGAAACTTGACTTCGGAGACTATACCGCAGCAGGAAGTGATTATGACTATACCTATATCGACCGAAAAAGCGCAGGGGACTTCATTGGGACATTGAGCGTAAATAATTTAGATCGATTTAGGAGAGAGCTCGAGCGAGCAAGGGATATGGATTGTTATTTGTTTATTATAACAGAAAGCTCCATTAATGAAATTTACAAAAAGAACAGGTGGGGCCCGCATTCGACTAATCTTAAATTTATTTATCATAACATGAGGGTTTTGGCTCATGATTTTGCTGACACATGTCAATTCGTTTTTTCCGGGAGCAGGGAGGCCTCGGAGTTAATTATTCCAAAAATATTAAAACTAGGAGAGGCGCTGTGGGGCGTAGACTTACAATACTATATAGATAAAAATGAGCTGGGAAACGGGAAAGCAACTTAAAAAGAGTAAGGGACCTCATATTAATGAAATCCTTTTAGATAAAAAGGGTTTCATTGAGGAGCGAGAGGCGAGGATACTCTTGTATAAATTTCTAAGGGAAAACGTAACTTTTGCTACAGATCTACTTTCAGGAATAAAGCTTTTTCCTTTTCAACACGCCGCAATCAAGGCCATGTTTGAAACCGATTACTTTATGGGAGTTTGGTCCCGGGGGATGTCAAAATCTTTTACTACAGGAATATTTGCATTTCTAGACGCCATAATGAACCAGGGGGTTGAAATTGGAATACTTTCGAAGTCTTTTCGGCAGGCGAAAATGATATTTAAGAAAATTGAAGATATTGCCTCTAAGCCTGAAGCAGCTTTGCTGGCGCAATGTATCACAAGGAAATCCAAGAGTAATGATGAGTGGCTTATGGAAATAGGAGACTCTAGGATTCGAGCCCTTCCCTTGGGAGACGGAGAGAAGCTTCGGGGCTTTAGGTTTCATAGGATTATAATCGATGAGTTTGCCCTTATGCCTGAGAGGATTTATAATGAAGTTATAGTTCCCTTTCTTTCTGTTGTAGAAAACCCAACGCAAAGAGACGACCTGTATAAGTTAGAGACCAGCTTAATAGAGGAAGGGAAAATGAAGGAGGAAGACCGGCATCAGTGGCCCAACAATAAGCTAATCATGTTATCCTCCGCTTCTTATAAATTTGAGTATATGTATAAACTGTATAGTCAATTTGAGGATCTAATCCTATCTGAAGATATCGAGCGGGATAATGCGGCTAGAACGATCATGCAATTTAGTTACGATTGCGCCCCGTTGCAACTATATGATCAGAATCTCATTAATCAAGCAAAAAGCTCAATGAGCCATAGTCAGTTTGAGCGAGAGTTCGGAGCCATATTTACAGACGACAGCAGCGGATACTTTAAAACTTCAAGGATGTCTGAATGTACTGTTTCGGATGGAGGCTCCCCTTCAGTTGAGGTAAAAGGGGAGGTTGGGGCAAAGTACCTTTTAGCGTTTGACCCCAGCTGGGCCGAGTCGGAAAGTTCTGACGACTTTGCTATGACGGTATTTAAGCTAGACGACAATAAAAGATTGGGCACTATGGTCCATGGATATGCGCTGTCCGGAACAAATCTAAAGCAACATATAGATTATTTTGATTATATATTAAGTAATTTTAACATAGTTTGCATAGTTGGGGATTATAATGGCGGGCTTCAGTTTATTAATGCCGTAAATGAAAGTAGTGTGTTTAAAAAGAAAAAGAGAAAGATTGGGCTTATGAGCCCTAATTTTGATAAGCAAGAAGATTACCGGGATGATTTGCTCGCGGCGAAGAGAGAGTACGATCCGGAAGCTAATGTAATTTGTTATTTAAGAAAACCTAGTTCATCATGGATTCGCATAGCCAACGAATTACTTCAAGCGAATTTCGATCATAAGCGTATATGGTTCGGCGCAAGGGCCACGGATGACGCGTATCATGAGCAAAGGAGGAAGAAGATTCCAATTAAGAAAATCAAATTCTTAAGAACTGCAGAGTCTGAATCCCGGCAATCTGACTCCGCAAAAATGATAGACTTTGTGGAGCATCAAACCGATATGGTAGATCTTACTAAATCCGAATGCGCACTAATCCAAATCAAGACTTCTCCACAAGGGACGCAAACCTTTGATCTCCCGGACAACCTGCGAAGGCAAAGTGGGCCCGAGAAGGCAAGGAAAGACTCGTATTCTGCGTTAGTACTTGGTAATTGGATGATTAAGATATATTATGATATGACGGAGCTTGAGGCAGATAATGTCCAATCTACTTTTACTCCGATGTTTATCGGGTAGTTTTCTCGAAGAAATATAATAAGTGTAAGATTATTCTAAAGAGTTATGGAAAAATTTAAATATACTGCAAAATTCAAAAGCGTTGTTACTGCCTCTTCTGTTGTTGAGGACATGAATATTTCGACTGCATCGCTTGAGCCCCTTAAGGAATTAATTCCGGATAGTATAGATCTAGACAGAAATATCGATCTGGTCGGTGTGGCATTTAATGCTGCGGTGGTTAATAAATTTAATCAAAACGGGGATGGGATTGACACTATGTCGGCGATGGCAATTAAGGATTATTTTATCCATAAGCCCACAAACATAGAACACCAAAAGGACAATATCGTTGGCCATATCGTGTCTGCAGAGTTTTCCGAGTACAAGGGTGAGGGAGAAATCTTAAGCGAAGTGGATGCAAGCTCAAGCGATCCGTTCAACATATCTTTGGGGGCAGTAGTATATAAGACTGCGTCGCCGGAGTTTGCGGATGTACTGCTCGCTTCTTCTGATCCTGAAAGCGAATCATATAATAGTGTTTCCGCAAGTTGGGAGATAGGCTTTAACGAATTTGCTGTTGCCGTCGGCAACGGTAACATTGGGGACTCGGAGGTTATTACTGATCCTGCTGAGGTGGAAGCCTTGACCCCTCATTTAAAATCATTTGGTGGTAGCGGCGAACTTGAAGATGGGCAAAAGGTCAATAGGCTTATTGTTGGTGAGATATACCCCTTGGGGATAGGGTTTACTAATACCCCCGCAGCAGATGTTACTGGAGTCCTAACTAAAGAATCTTTGGCGGAGGATAAAGAAAAAGTTGACGATCAACGCGTTAGGGAGCATTATACTGATAAAGAAAAAAGTTCTCATTTAGAATCCACTAATGTAATACAATCTGACCACGAATTTTTTCTTAATACTATGGAAAAGCAAGAACTATTAAAAGATATTGAACAGCTCCTTTCTGAAAAGGCGGCTGCGAAGGACTTTTCGGATGAAGCTATTGCCAACATTACTAAGGTTTTTCATGACGCCATTCGCGAGAAAAGCCAAGAGTATGTCGACCAGATCGAACAAGCAAAAGCTGACCAAGCCGAAGCCCAGACTCAGAAAGATGAGCTGGCAAAAACACTCTCGGAACTTCAGGAGAAGCTTACCGAAACCGAAACCAAGCTAGAAGGTCTCGAGGAAGAGAATGCTGAAAGAGAAGCGCGTGCGAGATTTGATTCCCGTATGGAGGCGATTGAGGAATTGTATGAGCTTGACAGCGAAGACAAGAAGATCGTCGCATCGGAAGTTTCTTCTCTGGATCTAGCCGACGAAGCTTTCGCAGAATATCAAGAAAAGCTTGCGGTATTATTCAAGACAAAGAATAAAGAGTATTTACAAAAATTGGCCGACGAAATGGAAGCCAAGATCGAGGCCGAAGTTACCAAGAGATTGGAATCTAAGGCTACTACCGAAGAAAGCGTTAAAGAAGAAGCTGTTGAAGAGGCTGAGGCTACCGCAGATGTGGAGCAGTCCCTCGACCAAGCGACTTCTGAAGACGCAAGCCTTCCTAATAACAATGGAGAATCCATTGAAACTGAAGAGAGCCTCCGCGAGAGATTCGCGAAAGCTTTTCGGGACAGTGTGAAGGTGACATATTAATTTTAGAGGAATAAAATAATGGCAAAAAGATTAGAACCATTCAGAGATTATAGCGAGCACGAGGTTATTAACCTCTTTTCGTTGAAGGTAGACGGACTGGCCAACTTTCAAGCGTTGGTGCCAGGAGGTACTGCCGATAAAGACTGGGACTCGGGAGTTGTGGTTGCGGCGGAAGATAACGCCCAGTTACCAGGTGATCTCCCCTCTGGCCTAGCGAGTACTGGAGCTCCGTTTAGAGCATACTTAGGCAACGAACCTTCGAGCGCCTATGTTGGTTATAACGCGTATCCAGTGAATGATATGAATGTCGTTAAGGCATCATCTGCAGCGGGCAACCCCGCTTTAGGTATCACACTTAAGGAAACATTGGCTTACGACGAAAACGGAGAAAATCTTCTTCGTTATCCCGTAAAGAAAGACGAACTTCAATGCGTACTTCCTGGACAAACTGTTCCCATTCTAACTAGAGGCATGGTCCTTCTCACGAACGACGCCCTAGATGGAGCTGGTGGAGTTGGAAAGGGACTTACCGTTGGTGGTGCTGGCAAGGAAGGCCTATTTAAGGTTGACGATGCCGCAGCGGGTGACGTTGGCAGAATTATCGCCAAGAATGAGGACGGAACCAAGTGGCTTTGCAAGATTTCTTTCTAACTTGAGGAGAATAACAACATGGAAATAAAAATCGAAAGAACTCCAGAGCAAGTCGAGCTTATTAAAGCTATGGCTTCCAAGAACCGCGATGTAGCTTATGAAGCCCAAGCGGCCCTCGGCGATTTCATCGGACCTCTTTTGGCCGAAGTCGTTAACACGGCTCCTACGCTGAGCAACCTATTTAGCTCTCTTCAGTTTGGTTCTGAAGACAACGCTAGTATTCCGTTGGACCTTTACCACGATATTACAGACGAAGACTACGTCCAGATCTGGAGTCAAAACTCCCCTGGAGGCCTTCCGACCAATCACGTGGCTCCTGTCCAACAGGAAATGAAATTTACGACCTATCGTTTGGATAGTGCGGTTTCTTTTGACAAGAGATTCGCTCAACGTTCCAGGCTTGATGTCGTTAGTAAGACATTTACAAGAATTGCCCAGGAAATCCTTCTCAAGCAAGAGAAGACTTCTGCGGTTATGATTATGACTGCCTTGGCCAATGCCGAAACGAATGGACTGAAGCATGTCTTCCGGTCGCATTCGAAGGATCGCTTCCTTTTGGCAGACCTTAACAAACTGTTTACTCTCGCTAAGAGAATTAACACTTCGTGGACGAAGGGCACTCCTGCTGATCGCAGGGGTCGTGGGGTTACTGACCTCATCGTTTCTCCCGAAATCGTTGAGGAGCTGCGTGGATTGGCTTATAATCCCATCAATACCAGAGGTGCTGACGTTACAGCTATCCCTGGCACAGATAGTCTTCGGGAGAAGGTGTTTAATAGCGCTGGCATTCCTGAGTTCTATGGTGTTTCCATCATGGAAATCAACGAAATGGGTAAGAAGCAAAAGTGGAACTCAGTGTTTGACACTGCTTCTGGCGATAACGACTGGGACAAGCACGGTGATGGCGAAGCAGGTGACGCCGACGTGGCTGGTGGCGCCGAAAAGTTCGACGGAGACAAAGAGGAAATCTGCCTCGGTATCGATCTGTCCAAGGAATCCATGCTTCGCGCTGTCGCAACCGACGCGGAAAGTGGTTCTGAGTTCGATCTCGTCGTTGACGACCAATGGGTATCCCGATCACAAAAGATTGGCTACTATGGCGCCATCGAAGAGGGTCGCATGATCCTTGACGACAAGGTTCTCACAGGCATAATTGTATAAGGCTTTAAAACCTTAGTTTTTAAACAAAAAATCCACCTTATGGGTGGATTTTTTTGTTTTTCACGCACACCATATATATGTGTATCTCCTAAGAAAGGTATAAGGAAGTATGAGTACTAAAAAAACAAACAAGAAGAGAGCTGCCTCTAGTAAGGGTAAGCCCGCCCGAGGGGTCAAGCCAGCTAAGCGAGCTAAGGCCACCAAGGCCGCCAAGAAGCCGGAATTAAAAGATTTAAATCAAACCACAGGAAAAACGTACGAGCAGAACTTAGAGTACGTTAAAAAGCTAGAGGAGATTCTGGAGGTAAGAAAGAGCAATCCGTACGGAACGAATGACGCCAGGATATTTGAGGAGAATATGGCGGGAATGAGTCTAACCGAACTCCAGGAGGTTGCTGTGCGCGCAGGGGTTTTTCCTTCGGGGAATAGGACAATCTTGAAAAACAAACTCACAAAGGCTTTTAAGTCTGAGAATCTTGGCACAAATGTTGTAATTGATAATGGACCGCCGTTTGAGCTTGACCCAAATAACCCCAAGCATAAAAAGCTTATCGAAATTCTGGAGGAATAGCCATAGTGTCCGCTTTATCTGATCTGGCAACGCAAATTTATGACTCGGAATTATGTTTCTCGGAGTCTGCGGAAGAACGTGCAGCGGAAATAGCATTAATTACTGCATGGCTTGAGGCTCACTTGGGGGAGCTCAACACCCTCATAAATACAAATTTTGAATTAACGGATTTATCTCTTATTCTTCAGGAAGAAAAATCTATCCTTAGGGAAATGTATTTGCTTCAATACTATAGGCGACAGAGCAGGAATGTGCTTAGGCTTGTTGATGGATCTCAAGGGGAGTTGGATTTCCATACTATCAGGGAAGGGGATTCGGTTATCACCCGCACAAATAAAAGCGAAATAGCAAAAAACTACAGAAGCTTAATTTCTCACACTCAGCAAAAACTGGATGCACTGGTACATAGTTATAATATGTATGCCGCGAGGCCTGGACAAATTTCAGGCGATGACGCTCCGGCTTAATTTTTTGGTGTAATTAAATAGGATGAATGATCTAGAGGATATTAAATTCTCCAGAATGGAGTCTGAGGCGGAGGACCCGAACTCCATTCGGATGTACAAATCTCAGTTGTATCAAATTGCAAAATGCGCGCAGGGCCTATTTGAGCTCTTGCAGGATGGCGATGTTTTGGAAGACTGGGTGCAACAAAGGATCATGACTTCTTATGACCAGATAGAAGAGGCCTTTAAGTTCGTAGAGTACGAAAAGCTCTACCCCTCTGCGCCAGCTCCAGAGTTGCCGTCAACAGACGAAGAGGAGCAAAAGAACAAGAATAACTTTTTATCTAATGAAGACAAGCGATACCCCACCCCATCTGAGGGAGAATCCGGCGACGGATTTATGGGGAGATGTATAACGGACCCAAACATGAAGCAGAGATACCCCGAGCAGAGCGATAGATTTATGGCGTGCATGTTAATCTTTAACGACGCCCCGGAAGAGGCCACCGAGAATCCTGGGGAAAAATTTGAAGATCCTATGGTTAAGGAAGAGGAGGCGTTTGATCCTCAGAAGCCGGTTTTGCCGTAATGGAATAACTTACTTCTCCGACGGACCCAGTGAAAGAGATTTTTTCGCCGTCTTTGAGCTTCCCGTTAATTAGGAGTTCAGCCAGTTCGTCCTCTATTTCTTTTTGAATTATTCTTGCTACAGGCCTGGCGCCATAGTTTGAATCTTGAGTTTTCTCTATAATTGAACTTCTTAGATTCTTTCCTATGCGTAGGGATATGTCTCTTTCCTTGAGTTTCTTCCTTAATGGTTTGAGCTCTAAATTTAATATCTTGGAAAAATCTTCTTTACTAAATGAATTAAAAACTATAACTTCTGTTATCCTGTTTACAAACTCTGGCCTAAGTGCTTGGCTCGCCTTTTCGGTAATTTTGTCAACAATAATAGAATGCTGGTCTTCTGCTGCTGCGAATCCCATACTACCGCCCTGTCCGGCAATTTCCGAGCCTATGTTGCCTGTTAGGATAATTATGCTATTTGTAAAATCGCCAACCCTTCCTAGTCCGTCTGTTAATCTCCCCTCCTCGAGGACCTGCAGTAGAGACTGGATTACGTCTGGGTGTGCCTTTTCTATTTCATCAAATAATACTACGCTATATGGGTTTTTTGTGATTTTGTCTATTAGCGCGGAACCCTCTTCGTAGCCAACGTAGCCTGGCGCAGCGCCCGATAGTCTTGTGCTGGAAATTTTTTCAGAATACTCGCTCATGTCTACCGCAATTATTTCAGAACTACTCCCAAAAAGGGATGAGGCTATCGTTTTTGCGGTATAGGTTTTACCCAAACCGGTCTGACCTAGAAGCAGAAAGCTGCCGATTGGTTTACTCTCATTTCTGAGCCCTGATTTTGAACGCAATATTGCTTTGCAGATTGTCGCGACCGCATGGTCTTGCCCAATGATCTTTGATTTCATTCTATCTTCAAGGTTGAGAAATCTCTGAGCGTCAGTCCTTGAGAGTTCTGCCATGGGCACGTTGGTGAGTTGGGAGACGGTTCTGTAAATATCCTGGGGCCTTATTCGTTTTCTGTTTTTAAAGTTTTTGTTTGCCCAGTTCTGTAGGGACTTTGAGTATTTTTCTAAAAGATCTTCTTGTTTTTTGTTTACTCCTGAGCAATCTATTCCTTGACCTCGTAGGATATCTTCTTCCCTCATGAGGTCTTCCAGTTCTAGCTCCATTGCCTTGCTTTTCTTAGGACGGACAAAAGATTTTATTTTTACTTTTGCGCCTACTTGATCTAATATGTCTAGCGCTTTGTCAGGGAATTGCTTTGACGGAATGTATCTTGCTGCCAAATCTACTATGAGCTTAAGGCACTCTTGGTCGTAGTCTACGTAATGGAATTCCTCGTATTTATGTTTTACTCCCTTAAGTATCTCTAGGGTTTCCTTTTCGCTTGGTTGCCTGCATGTTACGGGCTGAAATCTTCGATCAAGCGCACCGTCTTTAAGTATGCTTTTTTTGTATTCTTTGTTTGTTGTCGCTCCAATGCATCTTATGGCTCCTTTTGAAAGGAGGGGTTTTAATATGTTTGCCGCATCCATTGTTCCTTCTGCGCTGCCAGCGCCGACTAAGGTATGCAGCTCGTCGATGAATAAAATTATCCTATCGTCTTCTATCGCTTCTTCAAGCATTCCTTTGAGCCTTTCTTCAAATTGCCCCCTGTATTTGGTTCCCGCAATCATAGAGGCCAGATCTATCCCATATATCTGCTTATCAAGCAGATGTTCTGGTGCGGAGCTTTTTACTATAGACTGCGCGAGGCCCTCTACGATTGCAGTCTTCCCAACGCCAGGGTCCCCCAGGAGTACTGGGTTGTTTTTTATTCTCCTGCATAAAATTTCACATACCTCCAGGATTTCGGATTCTTTTCCTATTATTTCGTCAAATTTATTATCTGCCGCCATTTCCACATAATTAACCCCGTACTTATCGATCATCGTTTGGCGTCGGGGCTTGCTCTGGGAGGGCTCTGCCCCTGCTTGGTTCTGGGGGTTTCCTTGGGGATTTATAAAGAAAGGGTGGAACCCTCCTATGATTGGGACCTCCGGCACTGTAAGCTGAAAATAGTTTTTAATTTGTTCAATAATCAGATCTTCGGGTATGTCGAGGAGTTTGAAATACTCATTAATTGGAGAACCGTCATATTTTAGCATTGCTAAAAGCATGTGCTCTATCCCTACATAATCATGCCCAAAATTTTTGCTAATTAGTGCAGCTATTTCTAGTACCTGCTTGAATTTTGGATCAAATTCGGGAGTGTCTTCAGAGGCGTGGGAGACTGCCTCTTCCTTTATTCTATTGGAAATGGCAGTAATAAGATTAGCAGGGCTGATTCCCACCCCCAAGAGCACTTCGTGGATTACTCCTGCTTTGAGGTGCAGTATGCCCAGGAAAAGATGCTCGAGCGCAACGGTCTTCGAGCCCATGTCTTTGGCGGTTTTTTTTGATATTTCTATTGCCCTCTGCGCTCTGGGGGTAAAGTTTGGTTTGTGCTCCATCATGATAACTTACACTATTTGAGGTCTGCGAGCTTCATGTAAATTTGCTCATCCATAATTTTCATGTCTTCCAGAAAGAAGGCGTCTTCCCCTTTGGAGCCATAGGCAATTACTATACTGTTTTTATCTGGAACGTCGTTGTCTTCCAAAAATTCGTCCAGCCTGTTACCTCTTCGACTATTGCATAGCATGCATTGAAATACTCCTCTCTCGTCTGCAATTTCAATTTTCATATACTTATTTCCGCTTCTACTGGTCCTCACAAAAGAATCCTGCACCATCCCTATAATTCTTCCTGCGGAATTCTTGCTCATTAATTCGTAGTCGCTATAATTTACAAATGTTTCAGGTTTTCTTGAGAATACAGACCTTAGGTTTTGGCTATAAGAATATCCTAATAGCTGATTCTCAAAATACCAGTCTGCGAAACTCTGAGACTTGCTATTTTTTATGTAAATTTGCTTATAGGGCTCGTACTTTTTCTTGAAGGTCTGAAATCTAGACTCCTTAAAGAGGGGTCTCCCGTCGTCCCCAACAAGATCGTTGTCTCTTGCGTGGACTATAGAATCTAGCAATCTATACTCAAACTTTGGGCCTAGTTCGACGAAATTTCTTTTCTCCCTCTCTGTCAGGGAGTTGAATACTTGAGCCTCCAATACTAGTAGCGGCCTGCTGCCGTTGTAATTGGAGAGAGCTCCGGCCTGGATGAGGGCGCAAACCGTACCTATATTCAGTCCAGCCTGCTTGGCAGACATGAACATGTCATATTTTGAGGTTCCACTCTCTTTTCTGAATTCCATTAAAGACTTAAGCGACTTTTCGCTAATTCCCTTAATGCTATTTAATCCATAGCGTATATCTGGACCCTCTATCGAGAAGTCCATTTTTGACTTTGCCAAATTTGGAGGCAATAGTTTAATGCCAAAAGAAGATAGCTCTTGACTGATTTTGCCGATCTCGTCTTGAGGGCAGGGCTCGAATCTAGTCATCTGAAGCAATGACAAGAAGAACTGTTGGGGGTGTTTGAATTTTAGGTATGTTGTCCAGGCTGATAGAGTGGAGTATGCGATTGAGTGACTCTTGTTGAACGAATAGTTTGCGCTATCTTCTGCCACTCTCCATAGGACGTCTCCGGCTTCTTTATCAATTCCGTTTTCGGATATTTTATCTTTAATTTTTTCTTTCCATATCGGCATTTCTTTGATTTTCTTTTTACCCACTATTCTTCTTATTTGCTCCGATTCGTCAAGCGTGAATCCAACCTTTACGGCCATTTGCATTAACTGCTCCTGATACAGTGGGATGCCGCCGGTGTGCGAGAGGATGTCGTCGAAGAAGGGGTGTATACTTTGGAAGTTGCCCGTGGAAACGTGATTGTGGTAATTGTCTAAGAAGTCCAATGCGCCTGGGCGAGCGATTGCCAGTACTGCGCTCAGTTCTTCTATATTTTTGGGCTGAATTTTCTTGCAAACCTTATAGTCTGTATCTGCCTCAATTTGGAAAAGCCCATGGGGGTGGCGAAGGTCTTGCAACGGGAGATAGACCCCTTCGTCATTTATGTCTATGTCCTCAGCCGATATGCCCACTCGCTTGCAGGTCGTATTGATAACGCTTAATGTTCGAAGTCCGAGGATGTCGAATTTAACCATTAATTCTGAAACCCAATTCATATCGTACCCGGTAATAAGGCTTCCGTCTTTCGTCTTTTGTATTGGGCATATGTTTGAGATATTTTCTGCAGCAATTGCGATACCGGAGGGATGAACTCCCGTGTTCTTGTTCAGGTTTTCAAGTTTTTTCGCAACACCGAATATGCGCGGATTGGCGTCGGCCCATTCCTTAATTTTTTCGCTTTTATTATAGGAATCGATAAGAGGGTCTACTTTGCCAAATTGCTTAGGAATCTCGTCCGTAATTAGTGAAATTTCCTGCTCGTCTAATTCTCCTACTATTTTCCCGCATTCCCTAAGGCAGAGTTTGCTACTAAGCGTATTTAAAGTTAATATCTTTGCAGTGCTATTTGGGTGTTTTTCCTCGATGTATTTTATTACTTCTTGCCTATGCTCGTAGGCTATATCATTGTCAATATCCGCCAGTAGTCCTCCGTCAAGGTATTTTACTCCCTTATGTTCTGTGGATTTTGCCCTGCTTTTAGAGACAAATCTCTCAAAAAAGAGATTATGTTCTACCGGATCTATTTTTGTTACGCCTATCAGATATAGAACAAGCGAGCCAGCCGCCGAGCCACGGCCAGGCCCAGTAGGAATATTGTTGTTATGACAATACTCAAGAATATCCCAGTTAAGTAAAATGTAGTCGATAAACCCAAGCTCGTCAAGGATTTTGAGTTCCATTTTTGCTCTAGAATAATAGGTCTGCTTTTCGTCATCGTTTTTCTTGTTAATATTTTTTTCTTTTACTCCCTTTAGGCATAAGTGCCTAAGGAAGTCGAAATTGGATGAGTCGCTCGGGATTTCGAGCTCGTCGTAATATTTCTTATTGATCTTAATATTCGGAAGCAGTACGCCTGGGGGCATGCAGTCTTTGTATTTTTTGAAGTTGGATATCATACCTCCACCTCCCATAGCATTTTTTGAAATACTTCGTTATTTTTCTCTATGTCGTAAAGCGCATCATGCAATTTTTCCGGATTGTAGTTTATTCCGTAGTCCTTGCAGCATTGCTTTAGTGTTACCTTCAGGCCTTTTTGGCGGTGGTTTAATAGCCTATACTGCCACGATAGTAGGTCTGTCCCCTTCTGCCTCTTTATACCCGCTTTAATGGCCCTCCCAAGGCACACGGTGTCTAGCGTATTTCCTATATATGAGTAGTCGGAGGTTTTCCCGCAAAGCTTGCGGTGGATATTGTGGATATATAAGTCGAATCCGAGTATGTTGTGTCCGACGGTTAGGATTTTTTTATCGTATAAATATTTTTCGAAGTGATCTAACGCCTTCAGTGGGCAGCTTTTTCTCTTATTATACTTGGCGTAGGAGAAGCCTGTTATTCTGGCTGCGTCTTTAGAGACGTTGATGTCTGGCCAAGAGAGTATGTAGTCGGCTTTGTCTAATATTTTATTGCCCTGAGCCAAAAGAAATGCAAGCTGCCAAGGTTTATTATCTTTTGACATGAGGTTGAGGTTGCAGGTTTCGTAATCAAAAATAAGATATTTCTGTTTGTCTTTAAATCTTAATAGCGATTCTTTCATTTTATATCTCCCCTTTCTGGGTTGCCGTAATTAATTACGAGCTCTTCGTTTTGTTGTATATCTTTAGATGCATTATAGTCGAAGCAGAAGTCGTCTTCATTAAAGCAATAGTCAATATTTGGTTTGTCTGAGTGATTAAATATCATTCCGTTTCCGAGCACAACTGCCGAATCGAATAGTTTGTCTAGCGATTTATATCCAAGCTCAACGCAGTTCTTTATTGCTTGTGAGCGCTCGCTGTCCGCATCCTTCTTGTTGTCGATTAGATTTCCTAGAAAAATCTTAAGGAATGTTTCCTTGGAGGATTTTATTGATTCTTCATTGGTTATGGCAAACATGTATCTCAAGAGTTCCTTATCTCTGCCGCCTTTATCTTGTTCTGGTATAATGAAATGGCATTGCTCTATGAGCTCTCCCCTGCGAAAGGGTTCAGAGGCGAAAACGCCCCTGCCTGAAATGGGGGATCGGTCAAGGAAGGTTTTCCCTGAATTGTATAGCTTGTATTTCATTTTTTCTTCTTAAGTAGGCTCTCGAAGCTAAATTCATCACTTCCGAAGTGGTCTAGATTCGGTTTTGATAGAGAGCTCTTTCCGAACCTTCTGCTGCATATGCATTTATAGACCTGCAGGGCTTCTGCGTCTTCTTGGTTTTCGTAGTAAATGGATTTAACTAACTGTGTGTCATGCCCTCTTGATTTGGCATATGCTTCGACCTTCTGGCGAACGAGATTGTCAAAGGGTAGGTTGTTTTCTTCGAGAAAAAATAGCGGACTGAACGCGGATAGGTCTGGCGTGCAACTGTCAAACGTCATTATATTTTTATATATAAAAGAGTCGTAAAACGGTATGCAGAGCATAAGATCCTTATTGTTCCAGAATTTTTTTAGGTTTTCGGTTGAGATGCATTCTTTATCTCCCGCGAACGCTTCGCTGTATATTTGATTTAATCTTTTGCATCCTTTTGAGTTTTTTGCGAAGACGATAATCTTATGGTCTTGCTCGCAGATTTTGAGCAAAAGGCCGAAGCATAACTGTATTCCTAGCTCCGCTGATATCGTGAGCGCCTGAGGAAATCCGGTCAGTGAGTTTTCTACCAAAAATATTTCTTTTAGGTTGTTCTTTTGAGCGATACTAAATACGCTGGTTGCGCCGCCCTCGATTTGCTTGTCTGGGTGGTCGAGCGTTAATATGCTTTTGCCAATGCTGTAGTGAGAAGTAAATAGAGGGATCATCTTAATCGGAATTGTATATAGTCTACCCGATTTAAGCTTAATTGTCAAGGTTAATGTATGTCTAGATGAGGAAACCTTGGCTTTTGTTGCCCCTGTCTGCTGGGGCGTATGTTTTAGGAATGGACTTTAGATCGGAATCGTCCGCTAGCCGCCGATGTTTTTCCCCTCTGGAAGTTTGCCTCTAACTTCGTCAACAAGCCCCATGTCTAGCGCTTCGTCTGCATTTATCCACCAATCTTTTCTGTTCCAATTTCTTTTAATTTTTAATTTTGTAAGATTTGATCTAGAGGTGAAAATTTCAATTATCCTTTCTTCAATTCTTTTAATTAATTCCACCTCATCTTCAATTTCAAAAGTTTTACCAATGGCCCCAAATGCTGCCCGATGTATTAGTATCCAAGATTGGTGCCCAATCCAGCGATGTTCGCCAGCTTGAAGTAATATGCCCGCCATAGATGCAGCCATACCTAAAGATCCTGTTGTGATTTTGTGGCCCGCAAATCTTAATTGCTGGATGTAGTCAAATAATTCAAACCCCGCAGTTATTCCTCCGCCAGGGGAGGCAAATACAATTTCTATATCACACCCCGGAGAGCATCTCGACCATTCAGTCAGGGCGTCTCTGCATTTTTCAACTGAGGATTTATCTACCCCACCACTGAATCGATATACGCGATTTTCCCTATCAACGGAAAGCCTTTTTTTTCTTTCTTCCTGATACCTTTCGAACTCAAACCTTTCCTTTTGGGCTCTTGTCTCTGCGGTATCCGCTTCAGCTATAACTTTCCGAGCTTCAGCCTGAGCTTTTGATGCCTCGGCTTTTAATTTTTCGACATTAGCCTCTATCTCTTCTGGTGTTCGGTCCTTACTTTTGTTTGACATACAATATATTGTGTTGTCGGGGAGGCAAAAAGTCAATCAATCTTTTGGTTATATTTGCCGTCCGTGAGTCCAGCGCCCTTTGCTTGAAGGTCCAGACCCACTCGTTTCGAAGCCTTGAAGATCAAGTCCAAATAGTATTGTGGGTCACCCTCAGACTTCGCGTGATACTCATCACTGAAAACGATTCCGTTCTTATTCTTGATGTTGTGCAGGTTGTTATCTCTGTGATACTTCTTGAGGTTCGTCCCGGGTTTTTCCAAGTACCCCTCTCCATTCCACGCGCACTCAACAAGCTCCTTGAACGACTTTGCAAAAGTACGCCCTCTGTCCACTTGGAACATTATGCCTCTGTATAATCCGCCGTATCCGTTTAGGTTCGATCTAAGTTTGCCCAAGTCTGCGCTATACGCATTTTGTGGGGCCTTATTAAAATTGGGTAGATGATAATCGGGGGCTGCTTCATCTTGGAACGCAATCGCTAGAACATTGTCTTTCTTTGCTGCTTCCGTATAGAATCTCAGCGTTCGTTCTCCCGAGTTATCCATAATGGTCACCCTCTTATTGTATAGAGACTCGTCATTATTATAGTAGGGAAGTAGCGCGTCCTTCATGAGAGTGTCCTTCATGATGTCCAGCTGGCGCCTGGTTGCAAGAATACTCCCACTTCCGTCGACATGGATCATAATGTGCAACGCTCCATCGGGCGGCAAATCGTATTCGTGCTTTCCGCGCCCGTGCCCGTGCCCGTGCCCTTTACACTCACCTCCGCACTCGGCACACCCCTTGGGAGCAATTCCAATTCCGAGTTGCTTCTTAACCATGCCGGTTACCAAGCCGGCTGCAACACCTGACCCTGCCCCACTGACTAAGCCGCCAACCCCGCCAAATTGGGGGAGGGGAGCCGAGCCGGAATCGAGGGGGGTGCTTGTTTTATCTAGGGGGTTAGAATAGCTAAACACTTCGTCTCCATCGCTTAGACCGTCACCATCTGTATCGGCATTGTTTGGGTTGGTTCCAATTTGAGATTCAATTGAGGCGGGAAGTCCGTCTCCGTCTCTGTCGTTTTCGGGGGTAACTTCCAGATTACCGGGAATGATGGGAGATGTTCCTACTCCTCCTAGGGTGGGGACGGTTTCTCCGTTGAGTACTGCCTGTCCAACTCCGGCGCCAATGCCCGCAAATCCTGCTGCGGCGCCAACACCGGCATTTCCAATACCAGCTCCAACACCCTGGCTGGGGTAGTTGTAGGCGTACAGGTTTCCTTTATCGACTCCGTAGCCTTTTGAGCCCATGTCTGCATTTTTGAAATCGTCAATATCAAAATCCAACTCACCTTCTTCGTCTTCCGCTAGCGTAAATCCAGCGAAATCGTTTCCGTCTAATCCAAAGTCTTCGCCGACTTCTTCAGTGTTTTCCTCGAAGAGGTTTGCCTCATTTAGTCTCCTATCTAGAATTCCAGCATCAATGTCTTCAACCAACCGATCTCTTCTATTGTTTTTATTATCAACAAAAGAGTTATTACGAACCCCATATAGCCTATCATCGACGCTAGCGCCAGTCCTATTGCTATAATTGTGTCTATCAATTGTTTCATCAATAATTATATTATCGCGCCTATCTATTAATAGGTTTTCATTTCTAGTGTCTCTTGCTATCGCGATATTACCCCTTAGGTCGTCCCTTTCGACCAGTCTGTTGGGTACGTTATCAACAATTACACCTGATAGCCTATCTACGCCTATACTATTGTCTCTAATATATGTTGTTGGGTGCCCGTCTATATAGATTATTTCTTTTTCTTTTGAGCTAACTTCGTCTGGCGGCTCTAGGGCTTCCGTTTTATCTTCGTCAGAAGCCTTGACCACTGTAAGATCTTGATCTTCAGCCATCAATTCTGTCGGTTGGTTCAGAATTACCAATAAGCTAAATAGCATTAATGTTATATATCCTATAATTAAATTAATAATGGATAGTCGTTTGAGTTTTTTATTTTTCATTTATTTATATTATACGAATAATTCTGTAAGTATTCTACCTGAGTTAATTATTGGGTGAGGTCTCCCGCTGTGATCATAGTAATTGTGTTTTGGGTTTATTCCCATGTGGTCATAAAGCGTAACTAGTACGTCTGGAGGGGTTATTCCTGTTATGGGTTCTGAGCCAGTTTTGTCGCTTTCTCCAGCGACAACGCCTCCGCTCACCTTTCCTCCTGCGATGGCGGCAGCCATTGAGCGAGACCAGTGGTCTCTGCCTCCATTGGCATTAATCTTTGGGGTTCTACCAAATTCACCCCAAGCTACAACCATAACGTCTTCCATCATGCCTCTGGAATGAAGGTCGTTAATTAACGCGCTAAACGCCACGTCGAACTGGGGCAGGTTTTTGTTTCCCATGCTTTTGTCGCTCGCTTGATGAGTGTCCCAGCCAAAGGGAGTTTTTACGGTAACCATTTTTACGCCGTTTTCAACTAAGCGCCTTGCGAGTAGTAAATCACGGCCGAATCCTGGGCCATACAAATCTTTTGTGAATGTAGATTCTTTTTCAATATCGAAGGCCTTTGCTGCTTGCCCGCTAGTAAGTAGTCCTTGAGCTTTTATGTTGAATTCATCAATGGACTTCGTCATTCCAGATTTATCTAAAACCGACCTAAAGTTATCGAAGGATTTTAATAAATCTCCTCTATTGTCAACTCTATTAATGGTTAGTGATTCGTTGAGTGTGAAATTCGTGTCTTTGTATGTTTCGCTAGAAGAAGGGCGAGTCTTTGTTTCATAAGGCCCGAATTCATGAGGCAAATATCCGGGACGAGTTCCTCTGCTGTGATTGGGGATAACAACATATGGGGGGACTTCGCCGTCTCTCTTGGCATGTTCCGCAATTGTTGATCCTATGCTGGGGTAGAAATTTTGTTGCTGATTCGGCTCCTTGGCTTTGTAGCCAGAGTGCATAATTTCATGCGCAGAGCTATGGTTGTTGTTGTCGTGATATAGCCCCTTAATTATGGCCCATTTGTCCATGCAGTCCGCGCACTTAACTAGATGCTCGGGGAGCTGTATCCCGTCTGCAACTGTGGGGATCGCCTCAAAGTGCCCCTTGAATGGTTGGGGTGCGTATGGCTTAGGGTCAAAGGTTTCGTGATGTGACGGCCCTCCATTCATCCAAACAACGATAATCGATTTATTATCATTAAGTGCTCTTTTATTTGACGCAAGTAATTGGGGCAAGGTGAGACTGCCAATTCCAGTTGCTGCGCCAACCTCTATAAAGGTTCTCCTTTTCATTATTTATAATTACACAGACCGCCTGAAGCCCTGTATTCTCTCCGCAATTTTTTCGTCTATTGGGGTAGGGCTTATTTTGATTTGATCTATTTTGAAATACCCCCACTCTGTGTGTTCGTAATTCAATGTAGGGTGGACCATTTCATCAAGTTCATAAGTATATAGGCGTAGGTCTTCAGCTAATTCTTGATGCACAAACATTTTTTTATCTAGATTTAGGCCAGTCTCCTCGAAGACCTCTCTGTGTGCAGCGATATAATGAGCTTCATTTTCTTCTACTGCTCCGCAAAAAATCGACCAATACCCGCCGTATTTGACTCGTTCTTTTGTGTATGGACATATCTCTATTCTTTTTGCTAAAAGAATAAGGTTATTAAAAAGAAGTGCGGTGCCAACATAAGGGGCGCGCTCATAGCTCGCTTCTGTCTTTTCCTTTCCAGTATGGGCATCCTTCATATTCTTTTTCCTTAATAGTTTCCCCCTTGAGCGCAGACTCCTTTAATTCTGTGAGGTCATCACTAAATACACTTTTTTTAATATTCCCCTCTTCGTCTATGAGGGAATAATACTTAAAGGGCTTCCTGAAGGCACATATAAAGGCTTTAATTGGGTTTCCGGAGGAATCTAGCACGTTCTCTCCTTTGCACTTTTTAAATCCATCTTTCCCGCACGCTAGCGGCCCGCCAAAGGTTCCATCCTTGGGGTAATCTTGTGCTCCCGCAAAATTGCTGGTGGCCTTGCTTGAGTCAAACGTTTCTAGGTATTTTTGGATTTCTGTTAATTCATACTCAAACCCCTCTAGGGCGTCATCGCTAATATCGTCCATCCTGATTACTCCTGTGCCGGGGCTCCCGAATAAATCTCGATCTAGATCGAATTTAAGAAAAAGAAATTCTGATACGCTCTTGTATTCTGGAAACATCTTTTTTACGGCGAGGCAATACATTAGGTCCTGCATGTTGTCCGTAAGCTCTTTCCCTTTGAATTTTTGCTTACTGGTTTTAAAGTCCCTAATTATAGCCCGCTTATCTTCATAGAGGAATAGCTTGTCTATGAAGCCTCTTATGTTATACTTAATGCCTTCCTCGTCCACTGAAAGTTGGAAGTCTTTTTCGGAGAATTCTTTTTCTAGTCCCGGCTTGTGCTGCCCGCCAAAGTCGTAATTGAGGCCGTTTAGTATCATCCTGTCGATCTCCCCGAGGTGTTCGTCGGTGTTAACGTTTAATCTTTTGGCGTGGTATAGTACTAGACGTTCGATAGCCGGAACGCCCCATATTGAGCCATCGGAGAGTATTAGATTTAAAATGTCGTTTCGATCCTTTCTTCCAAGCACTTCAAAAATTAAATGACAGATCCACCCCTTGCTGGCGCCGTCGTTGGATTTGTCTGGCAGTTTAAGGATATATTTGCACCAATAGGTCCAAGAGCATTGTTGTGCGGTCTTAATTCTGCTGGCTGAGAGATATACCTTCTTGGCGCTCATTTTTCTAAAAGTTTTTTTCGTGCAAGTAGCTTTTTTGGAATCTTGCCCTGAGGGGCAAGCTCAGATATAAGGTTTATGATGTTCGGTTTTTGATCGACGTTCGTGATATTCTTGGCTTTTGCCTTCCACTCGGCAAAGTCGTCTTTATTCATATCTCCAAAATCGTTTTTCGTCGGCAGGCAGATTTTGATTTTATCGGCTTCAAATACTTGTAGGAGGGTAAGGTAGCTCTTGACTGCCGCAGTTAGCCCTCTGTTGTCTGCCTTGTCGGAGTCGTTGTTAAAGGCAATCACGATTTGATCTAAAGATAGCGATACTAAGTGGCATATCAGTTTTCCTGAGAGATTGAGACCGAAGGCAACTAGGCAATTGTCAATGGAGTTTTCTTTTAGGTTTAATGCGTCCCCTATGCTTTCAACCAGTATTACTGTTCTGCTAGCGCTTATGGCTTCCTTTGTTTTGTCGCTTGCGTAAAATGGGTAAATCCAATTCTTCTTCTTTCCTATGTGTTTCCATTTTGGTCTGCTCTTGCTTGGGTTCGCTAACATATCCCTGCCGGAGAATCCATGGATTTGGTTTAAATCATTAAAAATAGGGAAAACAAATCTTTGATTGAGTTGGCCCGAGGTCGCGAGACCGCCCTTAAGTTCTTGTAAAATTTCAGTGGATATGCCTTTGTTGTTATAAAATTTATAATGAGGAAGTAGCCTCTCTAGCATATCGTCTCCGTAGATTTCTTCCATTTCTATCTTTGGTGCTGCGGTGGTTTTTTTTAGATAGAGTAGGCCGGCATCCTCATCGTTGATATATTTATCTACAACGCTTTTATCGTTAGTCCCGAGCGTAGCCTCAATCAGTCTCTTGAAGGGGGAGAAGGCGGTGTCCTGAACGTAGTCCTTCCAGACTCCAGTGTTTTTGTATATTTGTAGCGCGGTTTGGTTGTCTCCGTTCCTGAATACGGCGTTGGTCTGCCAGTACACCCCTCTGTCTGAGAGCTTGTATCCCAAGGATATAAGCGTTTCTTGTATTTTTGATGGGCTCATGATATTTCTGGCGCACGAAAGAAGTTGTTGTCGGGTTCGAGTTCTACGTTATTTAACAGCATATGATCTGACATGTCCTGAAGATCTCCCTTGTCTGTTATGTTGAAGTTTGATATTTCAAGATTGATGAAGTTTTTCTTTTTTGATCCATCTGGGAGCTCAATGGGGTTGAGAGCTCGATACACTTCTGGACCTAAGTGTCTATGCTTGAGGCATGTAAGTCTATGTGAGCCGAATCCTGCGGGCTCAGTTTGAAGTTCGTCTGTGGTTTTTTGCCTGAGACTGAGGAGGTGGGAGGAGAATTGTATGATGCGGTCCGATAGGGAGACTATGCTTTCATCTTCAACTAAAGCGTCTGAGTTCCTGTTTCCGACAATGCCTGCCCGATTGCTTTGAACACTAGTCATCATGGCTATCATGGGTTCGCCTTCGAATACTATATCTTTTTGAACTAGGCGTTTAAACTTATCTACCATTTCTCCTACAACTTGCCATTCCGATTTGGTGTTAAATTTTTCAAAGGTAGTTTTAATATAATCAAAACTTAATATCATCTTGTTTCCTCTTCCGACGCTAGAATAGTAAAACCTTCTAACCGTATTTATCATGCTGTCCACAGACATTCCCCCGACGTTATAGTAGAAGAATTTCATGTTTTTGATTTTCTTGAATGTGTCTCTTACTTTTTTGACCGTCTCAGCTCCGGCTTGTCTCCATTGTCCCGTCTCAAGCAAGTTTAGCGGAACGTCAGACATGGAGGCACACTGTCGATTCATGATTTCTTCTTTACTCATTTCTCCATTGTCTAGATGGAGCACTGTAAGGTTGTCGTATTTTGCAGAGGTTTTTGTGCAGAAGTCCATGCAAAACTGGGTTTTGCCCACCCCTGAGCGAGCGACAAGGACAGTGATGTTTCCAGGCCTAAGGAGTGATCCATAAAGATTGTTTATGGAGTCGTGGGGACCCAAGAAACCAAATTCGGATACGGGATCGTTCCCTCTAGCCTCTATGATTTGCTCCATTTCTTCAAAAATATTTTCGGGGGCGTCAGACCCCTCTTGATATAGATTAATTTTATCGTTATAAATTTGATCTGCGGACTGTACGATTTCGTCGTAAGGAGTGGTATTGGGTAGAGCTGTTATTTTTTCAACAATATCCGTTGCCGCGTCGCACAGTCCTCGCTTGACGGTTAGTTTCTTTAGCTCTCTAGCGGTGTCCATAAGGGAAGACGCAGAAACTTTTCTCATTGCAAGAGCCTTGATATAGTCCGAGAGGTTTAGGTTGTCCTCAAATGATATTCCGAGCGACTGAACCCTTTCGGAGAGGATCACTTCATCTATTTGCTCTCCTGCGCTAAGGGACTGTCTTAGGACGCAAAAAATAGTTTTGTTAACTAGGCTGGATTGACTGAAGAAGTCCTCTTCGGAAATGAAGGTGGCAATCTCTGAATAAATTTTTGGATGTTTTATTAAGCCGGCAAGTAATTGTTGCTCGCATTCATAGGAATAAATCATATTGTTTTATATGGTATCACAAAGTGGGCCCTGTGTCAAGATTTTTACTCTTGCTCTTCTGGGTCCACTCCCGGCAAAACTATGCCGCCAAACTCAGATAAATATTCTTCGACAGCCTTCCTGATTCCCATTTCAATAATAGGCGAAGATGCATGTGAGATTATCTGAGGAGATCCTGTTTGGTCCACAAAGCCAAGAATGAATCCTTTGTTTTGCTCCGTGGAGCCTGTGAATTCATAGATTTGATTTAATAAATTCCTTGGCATTTGGAATTCGGGTAGTGCGTTAGGGTTTAAATCCTCGTTGTTCATTATCTATATAATACACTTTTGATAAGTTTTTCCCCAATATCTTCTCCTTCATGTATCTCAATAAGTTTAATTTCGTTTTTTTCGCAAAAGAGTTTTTTATGATAATCCCTTCTCTTTTGGGATAGGAAGTTTGCTTGGTTGCCGCCGTGGAAGTGAGGGGTGTAATTTGTGTGTTGTTTCCCCTGGACCTCTATCGCTATTTTCTTGTTTGCATTATAAAAGTCGAGGGACATTTTGGTTCCTGCGACTGGAAATTCTTCGAAAACCACATGAGACTTCCAGTGTTTCTTCAGTAATTGTTTGACTTGGAATTGTAGTTTGCTTCTGCTTTCTTTTTCCCAGTCAATTATGTATTTGTGAGGCTTAGATAGCCTTTTAAGAGACCCTTGGATGGTTTTAAATCGCATTGCTAAATTTCTTAAACTCTTCGTAGAGGAAATCACAAAGCTTTTCGTTGGATTCAAGGTATTGTAAGAACTTTTGTTCACCTTGGAATTTGGCTTCGTGTTCAATTTCATTTAACTCAAGTTCTTTTACGAGGTCCTCTGAGAAGGATATCCATGCGCCTTTCTTTATTGCCATTTGAAAAACAAACATCATGTCTGCGATTTCCCTTTCCTTCCAGACAGAGTTTCCGCCCGTTCTGCCATATTTAATGGGATACCTAACTTGAGCCCCAGTTTTTTCATTAACGCTTTTGCGAAATCGAATCTTGCAATAATGGCCTATTGGGTCCCCTTTGTCTTCTAGTTTTGATGCAGAGGGGTTTGTGAACATTATATCTGAATTGTATCTTTCTTCGAATTCAAGAATAAAATTAGCATAATGTTTGATTGCGTTTCCGCCTGCCTGTTTAACCTTTGGTCCTCCCCTTGATGCGTAAGGATTGGTTGAAACCTCCACTCTTACTTGAGAGGTAAGGATTAGGGTATGCCCCATTTTACTTATTGGGAGTACCATTTTTTTTAGAAAGACCGAAGTAATAAGAGCTCCTCCGGCGACCTGTTCTGGCTCATCGAAAGATTTATCTATATCGTTAATCCTACAAAGGGCATCAACGCTGTCCACTATAAACATATATCTCTTATTTTCTTCGTTATTGTAAACTAGGTCCCGTATAAGTTCAAATACTTTTTCAAATATATTGCAGTCTAATACAAAAAATTTCGAGGGAGACGTGTCTATGCCGCTGCGATCTAGTAGGCTTTTACTTAGGCGGCCCTCGCTTTTAATCACGATTACCATTCCGTCTTTTCCAAATAAGTTCTGGAAGTTCCTTGCGAAGGAGAGTGCGCAGCTTGTTTTTCCTCCCTCATTAACTCCTGTAAACCTATGTGCGCCAGACGTTAGCCCTCCTCCCAGCGCTATATCTAGGTTTAGGCTTCCAGATGGAATTTTGTAGTCCAATTCTTCAAAGTTGTTGAAGTGGTATTTTTTATTATTTTTATCGTCCAGAAACGATTGTATCTGGTTTAGTGCGGTTACTTTACTCATTAAGAAACTTTCGGGTTGTTTTGTTGACTATTGGGATTGAAACATCTTTGCCGGATTTTTTTCCAAGGGAATACTTTTGATCCTTACCCTTGGGCCTATAGCAGAACTCTTGGTATTTTTTTAAGAGAAGTTCTCCTCCGAATGGGGTTTTGAAAAAATAAAGACTTGTTAGTTTATCTCCGAAATTTACCACAGACCAAAACCTCTCATTGTTGTATTTTTTAAATAGAGAGTTAAAGATTGCGTATTGCTTGAAGTAGTCTCCGCGAGAAGTGAGGCTTGATTTTGGTAATAGCCTCTCTAGAACCTTCTTTTTATTCACCGTTATAGTTTAGCTTATTTTTTAAATTAAGTCAAGCATTTATATTTCGGGCGTGGGCCTCTAATGTATTTTGCAATCTCTATTGCGTATTCGTGTGGTAGATCGTCGGGGTCCGAAATTGATTCTAGCGACTCTACCACGCGATGAAAGTATTCGTGCGTTACCTTTGCATACATGGTGGGGATAATGAACTGATGTACGCGCTCCCTTGAGTCTTTGATCGATAGTAATTTGTTGCCGTCTTCCATGTTTGTGACGACTTCATAGAGGTCGTAGTTAGAGAAAGCGTCTTTAATTCCTCCTGTCTTGGATGCCTTTTTATAGGTTTTCTCTAGTGAGGAAATTAGGTCTCGTTGAATCTTTATGTCTGCCTTGATTGCGTCGCGCTCTTTTTCTAGTTGAAGCTTTTCTTCTTTTATGTTGAGTTTGCTTGCCATGAGCTCATCGATTGTTTCTTGCAGTCCGTCTATCTTGGACTGGTATTCTTTCTGCTGGGATTCTGTGCTCGCTGTAATGGCGTTGATTTTTGCCTCAGCCTTAATGGCGGCGGCTTTGTCTTCTTTTAATTTTTGAGTTTTGTTTGCCATAGCCTTGGCCTTGGCCTTTATTTCCTGCTCCTGCTGGGAAAGGTCTGATTTGGCTTTATCGGCGTTAGACTTAAGTTCCTTGAGGGAGTTTTTTGCAGCAAGGATATCCTTGTTTATGTCTTCTTTTTTTTGCGTTTGGTTGTCAATGTCTGTTTTAAGCGCCAAGAGAACTTCTCCCGCCATGCGGAGGTCTTTCTCTATTCTTTTTTCCTCTTTAGAAAGCGCGTGTTCTTCCGACGCTAGACGTTCTTTTTCTTTTGTGATTTCGTCATTCTTTTCGTTGAGTTCCAGCTTTAGGGAATCTAGCTTGTCGACTTCAGACTGAAGGGATTTAAGTTCTTTGGTATGTTGCGGAAAATGCTTGGCTATACTGATGTTGGCAGCGATAACCAGGAGGATAGCTAGCGGATCAAAGACAAAAATTAAGATAACAATGACTATTCTGACTGCCTGGGATATATCGAATTCAACTCCCGTAAGGTCAGCAATTAGTTCTGCGACGTATTTAACGGGACCAACCTCTGCCTCGAGATTTTTTGCGTTATCTTGATAATTGAACTTTTCCTTTTCAAGATCATCTATTTTATTATATGCTGCCGCTATATTTCTATTGTGCTCTTCTATTTCCGGCGCCAAGCTTTCGCCTTTTACTTCGGTTTTTTGTCTGAAGGCGTCTTTTTTATCTTCGATTTTCTTTATAGCCGCTTGGGCTTCGGATCTAAAATCTGTGATGTTTTTATTGTATGTCGCTATCTCTGAAGCCAGGCTTTCTAGTGGCTCCTTTTGGAGGGCCTTGAGTTCTTCCACTTTTTTCTTTTTATTGCTGAATAGTCCTCCGGTCTTACCTTCTAGCTCTGCAAGTTCAGCTTTCATCTCTGCAATCTTTTTGTTCGCGGCATCAATCCTTCCCTGTTCGAATGCTATATCCTTATTCATTTGCTCGGTGATGTCTGCAATTCTAGCGTTTTCTTGATCAATGTCGACGCGAATGTCAGAGGCGCTCTCGCTTGTTCTGGACTCAAGGTTTTCAATATATTCTTTTTGCCTGGCTATGTAGTCTTTCTCTCGTGATATTTTATTTTCTACTTGGGCTGCGAGGGCCTGGGTCTTTTCGGTTGTAACCTGGTGCTCTATGTGGGCCTTAGAGAGAAAACCAAAGATTCCCATACTAGTAATTCCCATGAGCGTAAATACCGCAAAACAAAGGTAGCTTCTAATTAGAAGTGGTGCTGTCTTCCAGTTTCTATGTAACCAGATGGCCGTTATGATTTTTCCTATTTCAAGTACTCCCCCCATGATTATGACAGCTCCGATTGCCCCTGGAAAAATGGTTGCCAGCCCAACAACGCTGAAATATGCAGCAATTCCGGAAATTGCTAGCGCTGAAATTAAATATCCAAAGGAAAAAATCATATTTTTAAGTTTGAGTTTGCGGGCTTGTTTTTAAGAAATCTAGTAGCTGGGTTTCCGTTTTCGTCCCTATCGAACCATCCAGTTTTGCCTCTGGACTCAACGTACTGAACTAATGTCCCTGAGGGGTAGTTTGCTGTATGGCTATACGTAGGGGTAACCTCTCTCCAGTTGACTGGGGGCGCAATCCCAATGTCGGCCCATGTGTCGGAATTCGTGACGTCCACCCATTCGTTTAATTTGCTTCCTGGGGGAGAGTGATCTCCAGCGGTTAGGTTTTGCGCGGCTGCAAAAAGAGCTATTGTGCTGTTTGAGTTTGAATAAGCCCCTCCATTATCGTTACCGTAGTAACCCCTGTCGCCTTTAGCAAGCCCGGGAACAAACGCCGATTGGCTTGAGTAATTGGGCGCGGGTGAATTGTTGGGGTTGTTATTATTGGGGTAATCTATGTGACTCATGATGTATGTTATATACACCTTGATGCCTTTTTTGTCTAACTAAAAATCATCTTCAAGCGTTCCTGCCTGCTGGTATTCTCTGACCCTTCTTTCGAAGAAATTGCCCATAGCCTGCACGTCTACTACCTCTCCTAGCCAGGGGAATGGGTTCTTGTCTCCGGGAAACCGATAGTCTAAGCCGATAGCTTCCAGTCGCCGATTGCCTATGTAATGCATGTAGTCAATGAACATTTCTGCGTTGAGCCCCAAAATGCCCGTAGGCAATACGTCGTGGGCATATGCAATCTCCAGGTCCACAGCCTTTTTCATGTGGTCTACAAATTCCTCTTGTATTGCCTTAGTCCAGATTCCGGGATTCTGCTCTATGATTGTGTTTATTAAATAAACGCCAAACGCAATATGGGAACTTTCGTCCCTTAGAGTATATTTTATTTGATCGGATATCCCCTGGAGTTTATTTTGCCTGCCTAGTGCGAGCATCATGGCAAATCCGCTAAAAAAGAAGGTTCCTTCGCAAATTATATAATAAGTAAGAAGGTTTCTGAGTATTTCCTGTTTGCCTTCTTTTGTTTTGTAGTTAAGTTCCTGCCTTGTGATGTCGGTTGTAATTTCTAGGAGGAAATCGTCTTTTGCCTTAATGCTCGGGATTGTTTCGTAGGCAGTAAAAACCTCTTCAATGTCCAGGTCCAGGCTATCGCATATATAAACGACAGTAAGGTTGTGAAGGCTTTCCTCGAAAGCCTGACGCAAAATATACTGGCGACACTCAGCGTCCGTAACAAATCTGAAAGCAGAAAGCAGCAGGTTATTCCCAACCAAAGACTCGCTTCCAGCAAAAAATCCGAGGCACCTCTTGACGAGGAGTTTTTCATCTTCTGTGATTTCGTCATTTTTCCATTGTTGTATGTCGCCCTGCATGGATATTTCTGTAGGCATCCAGTTGTTGGCACAGCTAGTTATAAAGAGATCCCAGGCGTACTTGTGCTTGTGGGGCAAGATCCTGTTCACTCCAGCGATATTGTCGCTTAAAAGTTCTCCTGTTTTGTCATTCACGCGTTGATTCTAGCATTAAATGGAATAAATGTCAAGGTAAATTATTCTTCTTTTTTAATGGGGCAAATGCGTTCGATAAATATTTTCCGTTGGTCCGGCGGAGCATAATACCAAACTACCGCATTATTTTTTCTCATTTTCTTTATTTTAATTTCTTTTTTTCTTAAACCCTTTTCCACTTCCTCTATAAGGTCTAGGCTAATGTTTGATATATCAATATCTAGGTCGAAGGATATATTGATTAGGTCTTCTATTTTGTTTTCTTGTTTTGCGTGTGTTGCGCTAATCAATGTTTCTGTTAGCTCCTCTTCGTCACCCCCTTGGTTGTGGTCTGGGTGTGTCGCTTTAATTATTTCACGATAGATTGTTTTTAGTTCGTCGGGGAAATCCATGTCTGTTTTGTCTTTTTTCTTGTTGGGCTCGACGGGACAAAGAGGGTTCTTTGCCTCGGGGTTGGCTTGGCAATACTCTTGTATGCTTGTAAAGAATTCGGTTTTAGCGATCTCTAGAATCTCTTTCGCTTCCTCGTATTCTAGCTCAAGGTATTTCGATTTATGTTTGAGTTTTCGCATGATCTTTGCTTTTTCGGGGTCTATGCTTGAGGATTTCTTGCTCTTTTTCTTTTGTCCCTTCTTCCCGGAGAACTGGCCGAGCTCATTTTTTTGCCAATTGCGGAAAATGTCAAATATGCTCATGGTTGGGTTTACACAAAAAAAGCCCCCCAATGGGGGGCTAAAAATGTTAGAATTTAATTATATTCTAATTAGTGAGACTATTACATAGCAATTGCTACATCCATCACGTAGTGGAGGTCGTTTTCCGGCGCGGCCGAAAGAACAAAGCTTGCCTGTGTCGCTGTAGGGGTTCCTTGCCCCATGCACATAAGCATTGGTGCTCCTGCGGCGTGCCCAGCGGCAGTCATCCTTAAGGATGCAACTGCGGCGGGAACCGTTTTATTGGTGATGTTTTCCCATTCCCCGGCGGTGGCGCCTGGGTTGTCGAGGGTGGTTCCTTGTGATCCGTCGTGGTCGCTTAGGGCCTGCCATGACTTGCTGTCGTAGGAAACCTGGTCGCCTTTGACGTAAGTTCCTTCATTATCGAAGGCGGTAAGGCTGGTTGGATCTACCCCAAAGGTCCTGGAGGGATAGGTGATAGTAACCACGTTCCCGTCAGCGTTGATTGAGTAGTCGTCATCTCCAGACCCTAAGGTTGTCCCATTGCTGGGGCTTGAGTCAGCCTTGGTCAAGGGAATGCCCTCGATGTACGTCATTGTACCCTCTTCTTCAGAAAGGGCAGAATTCCATGTTGACACTTCGGATGACCACCGGTTATCGACCGAGGTCACTTTGCTCCCACGATTGGTCGTGACGGATTCGACGTCGTCGTCTGTACTGCTGACCGCACTTTCGCGAGCGGTTTTCTCAGCTGCGACGTCGTCGTCTGTACTGCTGACCTCACTTTCGCGAGTGGTCTTTTCGAGCGCAACCCGTACGTCGATGCTGCTCTTATTTGTTGCGAAGCCATCTTCTGTGGAGAATACCTCCTTGGCTACGCCGTCCGCTGATTCTTCATTCGCAATTCTAACGTTAAGGCTTTCAATTGTCCGTGTATCGGCAATATCTCCATCGTTAAACCCATCTATACGCAAGGTGATGTTGGTAAACATTGCGCTCGCCAGCCCCCAGTGGGCAGCGTTCGAAATGTTGTGGTTACTTGCGTCATGATCAGCGTGAGCCATATAGCCTCTTCCTAAGTAGTTGACTTTGTCTCCTGCGGAGTACGCCGAGCTTGCGTCATAGGTGCTGGCCCCGGTCCATTCGTCAGCCTCCGGCGCATTTGCGGGAAGCTTGTTTGCGGGCATGTCGTAATTGATTTTGTATACGGAATATGCCGTGCTGGTGTTAGGGCGGTATTTAACTTTATCGTTAGCGGAGTAGGCTGAGGTGTTGTCGAATTCTTCGATATCGCCTATATCTGTCCCTCCGTTACTTTCGTTAGTACTCAGGCTATAACTGCCCGACTGAAGTTCCTCTGCTAGTATTTTACTGGCCATTGAAACTTAAGGTTATCTTGTGAGGATAACGTCTAACTTATAATTATTGGAAGGAATCTCGTCTGAGAACAAGAATGTTGCAGTTGAGTGCGATGCGGCTCCTGAGAGCATGCAAGCAACGATAGGATCATCGGCGGAAGTGCTTCGAAGCATTCCAACGACCACTGGTTCCGAATTTTCTACAAATCCAAGGCCGGTAAGGCTTACTTCTTGGCTTGAAGCGCCGTTCGTTACGCTTTGATTCGCTAAAATCTTCGTCGTATTTTCTTCGTCCGTCAAGCGCTCGTCGAGACTTTTGATGTCTGTAGACACCCTTGTGTCGATGCTGTTGATTGCTACTCCACGATTAGAGGTTTCAAGAGAAACTCTAGTGTCGAGGCTATTGATATTTTTTCCTCTGGTAGAGGTTTCAATAGAAACTCTAGTATCGAGGCTGTCGATATTTTTTCCTCTGGTTGAGACTTCCTTGGAAACACGAGTGTCAATGCTTTTAACCTTTGAGTCCCTTAGGGATGTTTCTTTAGAGACACGAGTATCGATAGAACTAATGTCTGTTGCGTCAGCTTGTACTACGCTATTGAATTCCAACTTATTGTTGTCGTCAAGTTTTAAGTCGTAGCTATTTAGGCTGAACTCCTCGGCAAGTATTTTCTTTGCCATAGTTGCCTATAATTACATTCTGAAATCAAGTTATGGGAACTTTTATTTTTCGAAAATTAAGCTTGCGTATATGTCTAGGTTTCGTTTATTACCTGGGGAAAAGCCGGAAATTAACTCTCTTGAGGCGTTTCTGTATTCCCCTAGGTTGTTGTTGTGGTGTAAAATGGAATTTATTAATTGATTGCTAGCGTGGTCTATGTTGTGGTCTTTATAATAATACCCGCAAGACGTTATTGCTTTCGAGTTATGTATGAGAGGGAGATCCAGATAAAGGGTTTCTAAGTGCTGGTAATTGAGTTCGCTATCCGTTTGGTGGGAAACTATATACTGTCCGCAGCGACTGTATATGTCTGGAGCCTCCCAGTCGTTGCTTAGGAAGAGTTTTTTTTGTTTATTTATTGACATTTCGGAAGTGATCGAACTTAGGAATCCTGTGTGTTTGAGCCTCTGGGTGTTGAAGATACTTACTGAGGAGATTATGTCTGGGCTTTTGCGGTTTGCTTTTTCGCTGGCCAGGATAGGGATGGTGAGGTTTTTTACATAGGATGCGTTCGGCTCTAGGATTGATACTCCCGCGAGCCTGCTTTGATCGAACCGCAACATTTTTCCTTTTTTTTGACGGGACGCCTCGTTAATGAAAAACGGGCTCCAGAGGTAGGGCACCTCTTTCGCCTGGCAGCCTGTTTGGTGGAGTGCCTCAAGAAGGTCTTTTTTGTCAATGTGGTGGGGAGGTATCCAGAGTTCCTCTGTGAATTTAGAGGTGTTGATTTTTTCTTTAGATGATAGCTTGATTGCAATTTCTTCGATTGGGTTTTCGAGGTGGTTGTGAATAATTTTTGTTTTTTTGTTTACTTTGAAAAATTCATTAAAGAATTTTTCCGAAGGAACGTAGCCGTGAATAATCAATATATCTACCTTAGGGCCCCCTCTGTTTGTCATGGCCCGCTCTGGGTAACCGATGTGGTCTTTGTTGAAGTTTTGGTAGGACGTCGAGGGCGTTATATAGAAAACTTTACACCCTAAGTTTTGAAGACAATCATATAGGTTGACAGCTGACTGCTTCTGTCTTGATTTCCACGGGTTTCTGTGGAGTAGGCTCGTTATTGCAATATTCATTTAAACAAATCTAGTACCAGCTTCTTAGTACACTCAATATTGCTTCGATTTTCAGGACTGTACTTCCAGGCGGCTTCTTTCCCTTTTTCTAAGTATGCTGAAAGGTTGTCGTTGTGCTGTTCTATTGCTTCTTTTATTTTTTCTGCGGCTTCCAGAAGGTTGAAGCCTTCGTAGAAATATCCAAACTCTTTAAATGGGGGAGAATTATGTATTAATGGGTAACCGCAAAACAGGGCTTCTAGGTGTGTGTAGTTTAATTCATTTAAGTGTTGGTGGCTTATTATTGCTGGATTTTTCACGTGCATAATGCCTGGGATGGGCTTCCTGGGGAAGAATGTGAACCGGTCTTTGTTTTCTCCGAGCGACGTGCAGTCGTGTATCCATTCCTTAAGGAACTCTCTGTTCCTAAAAAAGGAATCCGATCCGTAAATACATGCATGTTCAAATATGTCTGGGCTGGATTCTAGGACGCTTGAAATTGCGAGCATCGGAATTAAAAAGCTTTTTGATATATTTATATTAGGCTCGACCACGGCTAAGTTGGGCTTCTTGACTGGAATATAGTTTATATTAATTCCGTGGTCTATTGCCTCCCCTTCAATAAAACTGGGACTCCATATATAGGGCATTGTGCGGACCGGGCTTTCGTCTGTGTATTCATAGAATTCTTTTGCGAAAAGATAATGTTCCGAGATCCACGTTTCTTCGTATAGTTTTTCATGCCTAAACTTCATCGGAGGGCAGTCGGGGTGCCCGGAAATCCTTTTGGGCGGGACTTTTGAAAACCATTCGCACATCAGGTTAATTAAATTATTGCCGTAATGTACTCCCACTGTTTTTATTTTGGGGTTGGCTTTGGTTAGCGAATCTTTTAAGTTTTCATCGAGGGATACTCCTGCGCATATAACTAAATCAAAGTGCTGTTGCTTCCTGGTGAATTCGCCCCAGCGCAATATATTTTTCTTGTTTAGTTTATTATGGGCATAGGTCGAGCCACTTCTGCTTTTGTCTCCGAAATCAAGCAGGGAAACCTTGAATCCACACTTCTCTAGTAATTCATATAGGGATATAATATTCTGAATTAGCCCATTGGAGAAAAAACTGTAGTCTAGTGTTGCTGTGATTGCTACCCTCATTGAGCTTATTTACACCCCTTTCGGGGGAGGTTCTTTGGAATGTAAGTTTTTTATAGACATTTTTTCATTAATTACTGAAAGCGAGGGCGTTGTGAAAGTTGAAAAGTCGACTTTTAGACTTTTGGCCGACTTTGGGTTATTATAGGTGTAAAGTAATCATCGTGAAAAAGCGAAAATATACCAAGAAATCTTCGTACTGGGATCAGTTTAACAAGCCTCCAAGTGAGACTGGTCAAAATCTGGGCCAGGATTTTCTCCCACCAATATTTGCTGGGGAAAATTATTATACCGAAGAAACTCTTGGGTCATTTAAATCGACAACTTCAGCCGCCAGGAACGAAGGGGAGTCCTTAAGTGATCCAAGAAGAAGGAATAGTATATATAAAAGAGACAAGAAGAAAAGGCTCTCTAATATAGAGTCTGGACTTCTCCCGTTCGAGTTTAGTTCGGACGGCGTCTCCGTTAGAAATGCTATAGAGCTGTGCCAGAAGGCTTACGCCAATATATCAATATTTAGAAATGCAATAGACATTATGTCTGAATTTGCTAATTCTAATATCCACCTTGAGGGAGGCAACCAAAAATCAAGGGACTTTGTATATAAGTGGTTTGATAAGATTAACCTATGGACGGTTAGAGATCAATATTTTCGCGAGTATTACAGATCTGGTAATGTTTTCATGTACCGAGTTGATGGCAAGTTCACAGCAGAGGACTTCGCTAAAATGAGCAAGGTTTACGGAGGAATCTCCCCTGGCGGGATTCCGTTGAAGTATATCTTTTTGAATCCATACGATATAACTGCCGCGCGGTCCACCTCATTTAGTGAGGGGCAGTATTTTAAGATTCTCTCTGAGTACGACCTGGAGAGGTTGGCAAATCCTAAAACGGACTATGACGAACAGGTTTTTGAATCCTTGGATTCTGACCTAAAGAAAAAAATTAAGGACGGATCCTATATGAAGGAGGGTGTTGAGATATCCCTTGATCCTGAAAAATTAGTTTATTCATTCTATAAGAAGCAAGACTATGAGCCGTTTGCGGTTCCGTTTGGTTATCCTGTGCTGGATGATATTAATTATAAAATAGAACTCAAGAAGATTGACCAAGCTATATGCCGAACAATTGAAAATGTCATTCTATTAATTACCATGGGAGCCAAGCCTGACGACGGGGGAATAAACCCCCGCAACCTTGAGGCAATGCAAAGCCTATTTCAGAACGAGAGCGTGGGAAGAGTTCTTGTTGGAGATTATACCACTAAGGCCGACTTCATTATTCCTGACCTAAGAAAGGTTGTAGGTCCGGACAAATATCAAATTGTCAATCAAGATATTAGGGAGGGCCTTCAGAATATAATTGTTGGTGACGAGCGTTATAGTAATACGCAGGTCAAGGCAGAAATATTCCTTGAGCGCCTTAAGGAATCTAGGAACGCTTTCTTAAATGATTTTCTCCAAAAGCAGATCAAGATGGTCTGTCAGAATCTAGGGTTTAGGCAATATCCCAAAGCTAAATTCGAGGAGATAGATATCAAGGATGAGGCGCAGTTGCAAAGGGTGGCTACTAGGCTGCTTGAACTGGGCATACTCACTCCAGAGCAAGGCATTGACGCTATTAAAACTGGAATATATCCGCCTTCAAGTGAACTAAAGGAAGCCCAAGAGATATTCTCTGAGGAGAGGAAGAAGGGACTATACAATCCCCTGGTTGGAGGAATTCCCGCAGTTGAGGCTCCCGGAGCAGAGGAGGAGCGCGATCTAAAGGAGAGAATATCCGAGCAGAAAGCTCCTGCGCAACCATCTGGAGGCCAGCCAAGCACGCCCAATGAGGTGGGTAGGCCTGCAGGCACTAGAGGAATTCCTCAGCAGCGAGCAGCTAGCGAAAAGGTAAGCCGAAAGGATATCCAAGAAATAGTTTATAAGATCGAGAGCTTGAGCTCCTTTATTAAAAGAGGGCTGCGGGCGCAAAGCAAGAAAAAGAGACTAACTAAAAAACAAACAGAGTTGGCCGGGGAGTTATGCGAGTCAATCGTGTGCTCCCGTGGCTTGGACGAGTGGGAATCTATAGCGGAGGCTTGTATTAGCGACAACTCCAATATAGAGGGGCTTGATATTCTCCCAGAGATATTAAGCATTAGCGGAGACAAGGAGCTGGCGATATACCCGTCAGCCTTATACTATCATAGTCAGCAGAGGGCAGAAGATGATTAAAAATATAGTAATAAGTAATGAATATACAGAAATTATTTCCGCACCCAGCAGCCAAAAATACGCAAACTTAGGAATATATTTCTGTAACACTACCACAGAGGGAGAAACCATTGATCTTTTTGTCGCTCAGGCGATAGGGTTCAATCCTGCGGACCTAAGTCCGTGGGCTGCCGACGGGGGTAATGGCGGCGTGTATGGAATCGATGACCGTGTGAGGCATGATTCTAAGGCGTGGCAAGCTATATCTGAGTCAAGTCCAGCAGACGTTCCTGGGTCTGCGCCAGCAGTGTGGAGCGACGTAACCATTCGCAAGGATGTTGATCCAGGAAACCAATCAAAGGTTGTGTCCGAATTATATATTCCACCTGGCCAAACTTTTATGTTTGGCGGGGAGAAGTTTTTACTAAACCATAACGAAAGTATAGGCGCGTCTTCGCAGGTAGGGGGAAGAGTAACCGCAACTGCTACATTTACTGATTTCTAATGGCTGAATTTATCCAGAAAAATCCTTTTGGGGAGGGCACCTTAGGGACCTTCGTGAGCCTTTCGGGCGACGAGGACGTCTTTGGTCATAAGGATTTTCAGGATAATCTAACCGTTCAGGGTGATCTGACGGTTATTGGCGATACGAGAATCTCTCAGATAGTAGACTTTACGTCTGAGAGTGGAGATATAAGCGGGCATATATTTAGGGGACAGGTTGGTTATTTTGACCAAATTGTTGTTGGGGATATTGTTGGGTCTGACGCTGGAGGTTCCTCTGGGGAGTCGTCTGGGGGGATAAATACCGGACCGATTTTTGTAACTAACGTAACCGCTGTTGGCGGGGTCGAAGAAATCTTGGAGTCTGAGTTCAGTGGGGCTGTAGTAAGAAAGGTCAAAACCGCTAGTGATCAGGTAGATGTTAAGTTGTTGGTAGAAAGGGGAGATGCTCAGACGTTCAAGCCTTCCATAAGTTATGCTGTTAGCGGCGAAGACCCTCAGTATCAGGATGTTGATTTTTCTCAGTTGTCAACAAATAGCAACGGCTATTCTTTTAATACCACGCTTAGGCTGGACTGTTCAGTGCCTACAACATATTTATTTAAAAACGGAGGCAGGCAGACTTACCTTTCTCTTGAGAAGGATACTCCTCCCCAGGTCCTTGAGGCAAAGTTTGTAAACCGAACGGATACTGGAACTTTTTACGGGCAGACCTCGTTTAATGCACACGACGGCAATCAGTCTCATTCACAGACCGAGGCTAAAAATGGCGATACCGCAAGGGTATACGTTAAGTCCTCAAAAGAGATCGGCAAGATTGTTGTTTCGGGCGGAGCCCTTCAATCAAAGACCGTTAACAATCCTAATTTTAATGACAACGGAGACGGCACTTATGACTACGAGTTTAATGTTACTATCGGCGGCGCATCGAATAGTGTTCAGGCGAAGAGTTTTAACGTAACTGTTCAGGATATAACAGGCAACCAATCTCAATCTTATGCTGCTGACAATGATATTATAACAAATAATTCAGCCCCTTCTGTCTCTCTTAGTTTTAGCTACCCCAACTCCAATAATATAATAAATAATACAGGTGAAAGCGTTGATGTTAATGTTACTGCTTCCAATTTTGATAACTATAATTATTCAAAAAGTTATGTTTTAAAATTTGTAACAATACCTGCTGATATTAATTCTGGTCCATTTGTGGTCTCCGGAGAAAATGCGAGTAATTACACCAGTGGGACAATGAGCGTTTCTGTTTTTAAGCAGTCGAACGGCAGGAGCGCCTCCTCTTCAACGTCCTCTATACAGATTCAGTCCGAGGGAACCGTTCCGTCGGTTAACTTTTCCCCGAACACATTTCGCTCTTCTTCTGCTGGAGCTCAGTATAGTAACGTTAATGTTAGTGTGGGTGAGCCCCTTGAATCTCTTTCTATACTTTCTGTCTCCGATCCAAATATAACAGTTGGGGCAATTTCCAAGAATAGCAATACGTCTTTCTCGTTCCAGATTTTAATATCCGATGACACTCCTCGGGGCCAATTTACGATAAGCTTCGAGGGGGAGAAGTTAATCGGAGAAACCTTTCAGCGGGATGATACGGGTACTGTGCGAGGTTTTGACCAAAGGTCTGTAACAATCCTTGCCCCGGATTACCTGGCGGTTGACTTGGGAGTAGATGTATATAATACTTCTAAGCTAACCGCTACCGCGACACCAGCTGGGGGTAATACATTTTCTATTCCGTATGACGCAGGGATTACTGCCCCGAAACAAGATGGCACGTCTAATTTGGAGGCAGGGTTCGGTATAGTTAATGATAGTGAATTGATTATAGATAATCAAGTTATAACTAATGCAGGCAACATATTGGATGTTACCGTAACAATTGAGGAGTCTTTGTGATATGAGTTTACAAAACGTTCAGGCTCAATTAGGTAATTTATTGGCGGCAATGCCGCTTAAGGTTCAGAAGGTTGATTCTTCGTTCTTGGACAATGCAACGCCTCCTTTTGAGGGGGCTTTGGCTTCTGATGCTCAGGGGCAGTTTTATATTTCAGACCATGATGGTAGCGGGGAATTGGTTTGGAAAGCTCTGGCGGGACAAAAAAGGGAGGTGTCCATCAAGTATGACGTTCCGTTGAACTTTGAGTCTGCGACAATACCGTTTGGAACCACCTTTGATACTCCTCCGTCGGTTTTCGTGCAATACGAGCCGCCTGATGGGGATGATGTGTTGTTTTACTCTACGGTCGTCAAAAATATAACCAACACCGGGTTTGACCTGTTTCTTAGTGACACCGTAAAGGAGGAGGGCGGCATAGTTCATGTTTTGGTGAAGGCTCTTTGATTAGCCAAAGATAATCGCCGACCTGAAGGCTATAGCCTTCACTTCTGCTTCCGATAGCCCGCCCCCGGTTGTGGGAGATACCCAGACTAATCCGCCTGATGCGCTGGATTGCGCTGTAAGCATATAGCCATCAGATGGAGGATTGGAAACCTTGAGGTTGGCCTCATCCACTACATTGTCGGATATAATTGTTGCCCCATCTGAGGTGGACGAAACTTCTCCGGAATGATTTGGATGAACGTAATTGTTGGCGTTATCTTCAATATTTGCCAGCTTGGAGCTGTTCTGGTCAACTTCGGACTGAATCGCGGACTCCGCCGTATTCGCCCTTGTGGCTTCGCTGGAGATTGCGTCTGCGTTCGTCTGAATGTCGGTCGTGTGTTTTTCGTCAACTAAATTAAGTTCGTCAAAGAGATGCTGGAGGTCTCCATCTAGCACAACTTCTACTCCAGACACAGAAGCTTTCTGGGTGTTGGCGTCCAGCAGGAAAGCTGGAGCAAAGGGGTTATTCCCTATTGAGAATACCCCTGGGGCTATTTCCTTGATTAGGCTTTTATTACTGGAGATTTTCATCTAAGAGTTTGCTTTTCCTTCTATTATATATTTGAAAGTATAGCCCGATATTGTATGGTTTCTTTTAAATGATAGAATGTTGTCTTTTTCTAAATCATTAAAGCTTAAATTGAAGCCGTCTTCGAGCTGCACTCTCTCGTCGACTTCATCGAGCCGGAGTTCTAGCTTGTATAGGGTGTCGTTGATTAAAAATATATCTGAGCTATTATTTTCAAGGTGCCCGTATACGTTGTAGAATCCGTCTGCATCCCCAGAATAGGTGTCCATTCGGATCGCATACTTAGCGTCTGTATCGAAGTTGAATTTTCTTTGCGAGCAGTGTTCCTCGTCTATGTTTTCTTCTAAAACAAAAAACTGGTTAACTTCTTTTAGCGCTGTTGCTGGGTTAAAAATATCTCCGCATTGGTCCGGTGGCCTCATCAATTCATCGCTGGTTTCTAGTATGATGAAATTTTCATCTATCTTTTGGTTGAATATTTTCGTGCGGGAAGATCTTGGCTTGATCCCGCTAAGTATAGACTTTACTTCGTCTAGGTCATCTGCGATTGCCGTGTGCTGGTTTAGTGATTGCGCGGAGCTGGCATCGTGAAGGTTCTGTATTTGTGCGGTAGTAGAATTGTGCAACTCTTGGTCCTGCGTTTTTATGGACTCAAGGGCTTCTTCAACATTTTCCTGGTGGAGCGCGTTTTCGTAAGTGTCGATTTCTTTAAATTTAGATATTTTCATAGTCAGTTGCTAGTGGAAACTTTCTCCAATTGGATTTAGTTTTAGCATATAGATAATTATTGTCGGCCCAGATATTATTGTGGCATTCTAATGGAACGCGCTCGCATGTAATCCAGTCGGCAATCGCAATTCTTTTCAGGCCGTCGAGAGTGTTGACGTAAAGATGGCTTGCTGTAGTATAGGGCTCGAAGTAGTGTATTTTTGCGGATGAAGCGGTTCTGAAAACGCATGTTGCCCAACTTGCTATTGCTGTCCTTTTCCATGTCTCCTCAAATCTTAAATATATATATTGTGCATCCGCAAGTATTCCGTCTACCCCTAACCTAGAGTGAGTTTGTTGCCTATTGATTGGGTATTTATCGGTTTCTGGATCATAGTAATTATTTTCAGGGGTATACATTCTCTCTATGGAGTATCTTATTTCGAAGCCAGATATTGTATAATCTCTTTTCACCGAAGCTTGGGCGGCTTCTTCCTTGGATAGCTCCATGGAAAATCCTTCCGCAAGAGTTGTTTTGTCTCCTCCTCTGAAGCTGATGTCGAAGGGGTATGGGCTGTCGTTGTAGATTGTAATTTTGTCATCGAGGCCCAATCGCTTGTCGAAGGGGTATATTGAATGGTATCCGGATGAGGACCCTTTGTAGCTCTCCATTTTTATAGAAAATGGCATAGCTTCGTCGAACACTCCATGTCTTTCTGCGACATCTTTGTTGAAGCCTTCAGTAACTATTGGGACTTGATTCATTTCTTTAGTCGTTGAGTCGTTGATTCTCCCGTTGGTTGTGGCTTTGTTGTGAACCCTGTCGGGGAAACTCCTGGGGTCGCTTAGGTTGGGTGAAAAAATTTCGTCTGGGCACTCTTGTATTATTGTTTCTTCTTCAAATTTCCTAACATGAAAAGTCAGGTCTCGATAGTTTCCTTTTAGTTCTTGTAAGGAGAGGTTGGTGTCCTCGTTTGCGTCGTTTATATATCTAAGTAGCTCTTCGTTTTCAAAATAATGTGATTTATCTTGGCCGGAAATTCCTGAAAGTATTCTATGCGTTTCTGCGTCGCCAGCAATGTTGAGTTCTAGGTCTTCCACTGCCTGCTTGACCTCTCCTAGTAAAGTGTTTGAAGTTTCAACTAAGACCTCTAGGTCCTCCGAAGAATCTAGGATGCCTGAGTTTGTTGAGGCGATATTTAGGAGGTTTACATTAGCCTCTTCGCTTTCAGTCAATATGCTGGTGTTGATTCCCTTTATCTCTCCGAGTTTAACGTCTGCTGCGGTTTGAATTGTTCTTAAAAGTAAGGCGTCTGCCTGGTTCGCCGACTTTAATGAGTCTACTGCGGATTTTACGTTTTGCAGGTGAGTGTGGTTCTGATTGAGCATTACGTGAGTATGCTCTGTGAGGTCTTCTAGGCTGGCAAGCTTGGTGTTTGCGGAATCTAGCTTGGCGTTTGCAGAATCCAGCTTGACATTGGTCAGGTCGGACTTTGTATTGGAAAGGTCCAGTTTTGTATTTGTGAGCGTAAGTAGGTTGTGCGTGGTTTCGTCTGAGGAATCTAGGTTTTCTAGTTTTGAGTTTATTGCGTCAAGTTTAGTGTTGTTTAGGGTCAGTAGTGCGTGTGTCGTTTCGTCTGAGGAGTCTAAGTCTAGATTACTAAGGCTTGTATTTATTGTATCAAGTTTAGCGTTGGTGATTGCAAGTAGTCCGTGGGTCACCTCGTCCTCTAGGTCTATGTCTAGATCTATGTCATCAATTGTGACGCTTACCCCTTTGCTGGGAACCCACTTAGCTAATGATTCATCCCAGATATAATCAAAGGAAACATTGGGTACTGCCCCAACGAATTTTCTTATTTGGTCATTGAAAAGAGGGTTGTCTTTGAAGTCCGGCATACCCTCTATTACACCTATTGAGGCTGGTTGCCTCTATTATGTGTCTAAGTGATGCTTGATGCCGTTTCTTTTTTTTGAATATTCCTCGAAGTATTTCTTCTTAATTGGGTCGTAACCCAGCTTGCTCGCGCGCTTTTCACTTAATTCCCTGCTGCGCTCCTGAAGGTCCCCCATCGTTCCCCTCGTGTTGGTTTTCTCGAGGTATTGACTTGAGGAGAATGGGTCTATGTTGGCGTCTACTGTCGCTTGGGGGGAGTGCCAAACCCTAATCCAGGAAGTTCCCTCGCTGTCTACGTAGCTTTTGTCATCATTCATTCCGAATAAAACATCTTGATGTTCCCCCGTTTCCGGATGTTCAAAAGTGTATAGTGGCATGTATATATTATATACACTATGAGAAGCAAATATCCAGTAATTTATCTACAGTGTTTGAGTAGGTGAATTGAGTTGCGAGTTCTTTCCCTTTGGTGTTTTCTGTTTTGCATTTATGCTCCGCTAGCTCCATAGCCTTGATTAGGGAGTTTTCGTTGAATGTAAATTTAACGCCCCTGTTGAATGGGGATTCTTTGGTAAAGAAGATTCCGTCTTCTATACTTTCCGTTCCTGAAGGGCTTATTAGGATGCAATTCCCTTCCGTGGCCCAATCTTTGTGGGATGTACAGTCCAGTACTATGCTCCATTTTCCTAGTGCGGTCGCGTTAAACGCTGGAAGGTTCCAGCCCTCCGCTCCGCTCATGCCACTGAGGTCTACGTCTATCGAGTTGATGAAGTCGTTGACTTGGGAGTTTTTTGGAAGCCACGGAAGGAAGTTAATATTGCTAAATTCCCGGGACCCCAAGGCTTCTAGTTTGGCGGATTCGAGCTGGCTTTCTTCAAGGAAACTATTCCCTACGCAGCATGATAATTCATAGCGATTGTTGTTACCGTATGTTTTTGCCCAGCATTTTATAATTTTTGACGTATGCTTTCTTTTTTCCCATTTCCCCATTAGCCCAAAATGAATATTGTCGCTGGATTTCTTTTGTGGGAGACAGGATAGGTCGGGGTCTAATCCCATGGGGACATTTGTGACATTTGTGGCCCCGCAATCTTGAAAGGCCTCTCTTGCGTAATTGCTGCCAAAGCAAACCTTGTCGTATAGTTTTGCTAAATTTAGTTCTTCTGGCGTAGGGTGGCCAGTTTCGTGAAACGTTAAGAGTATATTTTTGTCTGAGATTTTGTTCTCACTTCCGTTTATATGCCAAATGTTTAAGGTGGGATTACTTCGATCGACATCTGTAAGACGCCGAGCCATAGCATTCCTTAACCATTCGTAGAACTCCTTTGAGGCTTGGTCATAGCTGGATAGGTCTGGTTGGCCAGTGGGAAATACACATGCATCAACCCCCTTCTTGAAGAGCTCTCTCAGTATATTGACTGAAACGTTTCCGAAGGATAATTTATTTATGGGGCATTTTACATTTAGTTGAGGCATTAAAATGGAACCTCTTCCTCTTCCTCTTCTTTCCCTGCGTTCGCTGTTCCTGCTGGTTGCTCTTCGTCTTGATTTTTTAACCTGACGAAATGCACGTTATCCGCTACGCAGAAAATTTTCGAGCGATTTTGCCCGCTGTCGGTGGTCCACTTTTTGGAGTCAAGCCTTCCATCTACAGCTACTGCGGACCCTTTAGTAAGGTATTTTTGGCAATTTTCCGCCGTTCTGTTCCAAGCTTCAACGTCCATATAGAGGACGGTCTTCTTGATTGGGTTATTAATTGCGATGCTGAATTTACAAACCTTGTGTTGGTCTGATACATCTACTATTTCGGGGTCTCTAGTGAGATTTCCCATTGCGTTATATCTATTTAACATTGAGTATTCCTTCCTTGGTTAGTTTATCTTTAATGTAATTGAGAGCTTTGTTGTGAATATTTATGCAGCCTTGGGCGCTGAGGTTCATCTCGTTGCCGACCATATACCAGGGCATGACTTTGTTCTTTTTTCCGGATTTATATCTCAGTCTATATATAACTCCCACCCTCTCATCGGGGTGTTCGTTGAGGGCCGTAAAAATATAGTCCAGTGTATCTGTTGGCGCGTTGGAGTTGAATTCTTCAAGGGGCGCCACGAACTCGAATTGGTCGTCATCTGATATAAGTAGGTGCTTGTTAAACCTTTTTTCCTTTTGTGTCTTGTTTAAAAATGTCCACTTTGCTTCATTGGCTAGGAATGTTGAGAATTTTGTATTCCTCGTGGAGTCATATTTCTCTGCCGCTCTAAAGACTACATAGTCCTTGTCTGCTATTACGTCTTGGGCTGTACTCCAATTGCAGAATCTTTTTGCGAGATTATGTATCACCGATATATAGAGTGGGGTGTGCCGCTCGGTCAGTTCTCGGAGGGGTCCTTTGTGGTTCCCTCCTTTAATTTGAGCTATAAGCTCGTTATCAGTTTTCTTGGAATCTTTTTTTGTATCGTTTCTTTGCATTGGTTGAAATAGTTTTGTTGAAACGTCGGGACGGAGATGCTTAACTTAGACCTAGACCTTAATATGGGGTCGTTAATCTCCTCTTCACTGTTCGCTGGAAGAACGCCGTCTCTTGATACATGTATAGAGAGTCCGCCCTGTCCTTCTATCCAATCGAGCTCATTGGGATACCTGACGTCAGTCAAGACATATATCGTATCTTTTTTATTTTCCTTTATTGATTTTTCTATACATTCAATCCAGCAGCGAGGGTTCATTTTTCTTCGAACCTTACTACCGTAAGCTACCAAGAAGGGTCTTATGATCTCCTTCTCTGCGGTGTCTGACGTAAAGGCTGAGATTCCTGTGTGAGTTTTTAGGAAGTCGTCACATTCTGCCTTAAGTGCGTCGGCAAAAGCAAGCCTTGTAAGATTTACGGTTTCAAATAAATCATCCAATACCTCAAAAAGAGTATCTTTGCCTGCCCTCGCTGGGCCACTAATACCGATCACTTTAATCACCCCTAAAAATACTTCTTAAAGACTTAGATAAGTCTTCCTCCCCTGCTTCTTCGGCCGCTTCGAATACGGGGATAAACTTCAGGGCATCCTCCAAAGCCAATTCCTTGGTACAGGTATCAATATCAAGTACGGTGACTATTGGGGAGATGAAGTGTGCGTCCTTCTCTTTTAAACATTCATTAAAGGCCTTCTTTAAAGCGAAGCTTCTATCCTCTGCGGAGACGACAGAGCTCCAGTTTCCGTTCTGAATGTAAAAGAATTTTTCTTTATCGTTTTCCGGTTTAATCATTTAGGCTTAAATCATAGCACACCAAATGTGGAAAGTCAAGAGTTTTCTTTCAGGGGGGAATCTAATACTAATATAGGGTATAGATATATAATAAATATTTAGATTAATAGGTGTTTGAAAAATCACACGCTGGCGTCCGAAAATCCAAACGGGCTTGACATCGAGCAGGAGAAATGTTATTATTTTTTAGATGAATCAGAAATTCATAACAATACCAAGAGAGATCTACCTGGATGTAATTTCAAAGAGAATAATCCCAACCGACATATTGGTATATATGTATTTATGCTCGAAAGGGTCCCATGGCCGCCCGATCTATCTCAACAGGTTAAGGATGTGCAAGGATTTAGGGGGCATATCCTTAAGCAAGCTTGCAGACAGCCTTAAGAGATTGGTGGGTAGCGGTCACTTACAGCGAAGCAACCTTAATGGGGCGACCTCCACAGAGCTTCTCACCTTTGTGAAGGACCGAAATAATATCTATATAAAAGGAGAAAGGGTGAGAGATGAAAATTGCCATTAGACTGGAGGGCGGCATAGGTGACCACCTATTAGGAAATAGGTTTGTGCGTGGTATTCTGAATGAATACCCGAAGGCTCGTTTGGACTTATTTTCTGAAACTCAAGGTGAAATAATACAGTCTTCGGCGCTAACCTGTCTTTTTAATTATTACGACAATGTCTTCCTGCTTAATCGAGAAAATAAAGATTACATAATGAAGTCCCAGTTTGGGTTAGAGAATCGCCCTCAGAGCATACAGAACACAATCCAGGATCAATATGAACTCATGGAGAGTTACGACAGGCTTTATGACCTGCATATAGACGCACTAGACTGGATGTCGTACGACTTCGACTGGCAAAGATATTTTTATTCATTCCCTCCCCCCACAAACGAAATACCGGACAGCGATCATTGCGGAGACTACCTAGTCCTTCAGCTTGCTTCAGATAATCTAGCGAATGGCCACAGAATGAGCGAGGAATACTTACATGCGTTCATCTCGGAGCTAGCGCAAGACTTCAAACTTTTTATCCTGAGTACCCCATCAACAAGGAGCTTTATAGAAACTGTCGTAAATACAGGGGCGGGGGTGAACATCTTTGAAGGAACACTAACGGAAGTAATAAGCCTCGTCAAGGATTGCTCTGGTATTTTTGGGATTGACTCAGGAATCAAGTACCTGGGATACACTTTCAATAAGCCCACATTGTGCTGGGCAAGGGAGTCGCCAAAACCTCATGTAGTTACGTATGCACATCAAATTAGATGGCTGATATTCCCGCAGCTCTTCTTCCCTCTAGAATACAACATCAACTACATGAAGAATTGCATGAACAACCTAATAAATACAAACAACTTTTTTATAGCGCCACAACTTGGCGCCAATGACATAAATAACGCTCTATTGAAGAGGGAGTACCAGAGTTAATGAAAATAGCATTATGCTTTAGCGGAAAATTGGACGAGTGGAAGTCCTGCACGGACTCGGTCATCCAGAACATAATTGGACCACTCAAGCCAGACATCTTCCTTTCAACGTGGGACGATGAGGACTATAAGCATTTCTCTAATTACTATAAACCAAAAAAAATAAATATTTCAAACTACGAAGAAACAAAACCAGCCATAAAAAACCTAATCTCCGATTGCTCCCAAGAGATAAGTCCGGGGTTATTGCCAATGCTATATAACATGCACGCATGCAACAGGCTATACAATTCATATTCAAGAAGTAATAAAATTAAATACGATTTAATAATAAGATTAAGACCAGACATACTAGTATTAGAGCAAATAAAAAAACACGAAATAGAAGATTGTATTAAAAATAAATTAATTAGATTACCATACTTTGAAAGTAATAATATTTATAATCATGAAGAAGAATTAAAGAAGGAGTTCGCCTTTAGCTTTGTTTACGACAAGGCATCACTACCGAACCAGGTCAACGACCAGCTGGCCATTGGCCCGCCGGAGGAAATGGAGAAGTACATGTGTGCGTCAAATAAAATCAGAGAGGCCATACATTTCCTCTGGGACGAAGGCTATCCCGAGTATATGCTCAAGGTGCCTGAGTCGGTATTCACAACCCACCTGAATCTAAATAATTGCAGATATAAACAATTGACGGGTTCAAATAATTTTGGTAATATAAGAACAAAACTAGCAAGACATGATTGAACTAATTATATTTGATCTAGATGGAGTATTAATAGACTCAAGGGAACTACATTACAGGTCTCTTAACTCCGTACTATTTAACCACTACCCAAAATACAAGATTTCCAAGGAAGAGCACCTCTCGACATACGACGGGCTACCTACAACGCAAAAGCTAAAACTATTAACCAAAAACAAGGGCCTACCAGAATCTCTATACGACGATATCTGGGAACGAAAACAAAGAGCAACAATAGCCCTAATGGAGGAATATAAAAAAGACCTCAAACTCGACCTCATATTACATAAACTAAAAGAAAAGGGATACAAAATAGGGCTGGCGTCAAACTCAATACGAGCAAGCGTAATATGTGCGTTACATAACAAAGGTATATTGAATTATTTCGATTACATATACTCCAACGAGGACGTCTTAAGAGCAAAACCAAACCCCGAAATGTATTACAGGATAATGATACAGTCGGGTGTTCCGGCAAAAAAGACCCTAATCATTGAAGACTCCAATACGGGAAGAAAAGCGGTTGCAGACTCTGGGGCAAACCTATGCGCTGTAACCGACCCCGAAGATTTAACATATGAAAAAATCACAACACACCTCAATAAGCTCAACCTCGAAGAAGGAGAGCAAACAAAATGGGAAGGCAAAAACATGAATGTTTTAATACCCATGGCAGGAGCGGGAACTCGTTTCGAAAAAGCGGGATACACTTTTCCCAAGCCACTAATAGACGTCAAAGGCAAGCCGATGATACAGCTCGTAACGGAAAGCCTTAATATTAATGCTAAATTTATCTTTATAGTGCAAAAAGAGCATTTCGAAAAATACGCATTGAAGCACACGCTAAACCTAATAGCTCCTAATTGTGAAATTGTGCAAGTCGACGGAGTAACGGAAGGGGCGGCATGCACAACACTTCTTGCGGAAGACCTCATAAACAACGAGGAGCCGCTGCTAATAGCAAACTCCGACCAGTACTTAGACTGGGATAGTAATCAGTTTATGTACTCGATGACAGGGGACAACATCGACGGAGGGATATTAACCTTTCCATCGACCCACCCCAAATGGAGTTACGCAGAAGTTGGGAGCGACGGAATGGTAACAAGGGTGGCAGAAAAGCAGCCGATAAGCGAGCACGCAACGGTGGGGGTATATTATTTCAGAAGAGGGGAGAATTACGTTAGAGCAGCAAAACAGATGATTGATAAAAACATCAGGACGAATGGCGAATTTTATGTTTGCCCCGCATATAACGAGTGTATTTTAAATAAGGAGAAAGTTAAAATATACGAAATTGACGAATCCCAAATGTGGGGATTAGGGACGCCAGAGGACCTAGACTACTTCCTCAGACATTATGAAGCTAATAGCACACAGAGGCAACATTGACGGCAAGAATGCCAAGGACGAGAATTCCCCAGATTACCTGGAGAGGGCGTTTAAGCGTGGGTATGATGCAGAGGTGGACGTTTGGGCGTTAGACGGAATATACTTCGGACATGATGAGCCACAATACGAGAGCGACGTAGACTTCCTCTTGCGAAACCATCAACACCTCTGGATTCACTGTAAAAACATAGAGGCATTATCATTATTGTCCAACATAGTAAATTTAAATGTTTTCTGGCATGAAAATGACGCATATACCTTAACATCAAAAGGTTACATATGGACGTATCCACATCAAAAGGTGTGCGAGAAGTCAGTAATAGTATCTTCCAATGCAAAGTATATGAAATTTCAATCCTGCTTTGGAGTTTGCTCGGACTTTTTAGTGTAAATTATCATGGTCAACAATCAGTCTTGGGAGGTAAACTTTCTAAAGGATCTACTCATTAGGTTTAAAAGATTAGAGCGCTCACTATCCATTATTGTACAGGGCCCACTCCATAAAAGAATGAACGAGTCCATCCCTCACTATCTTAAGCTAATTAAAGACACCAAGTACAAGGAGTATGGCAATTTAGTAATCTCCCACTGGAGCGACGACGACACGGGCATTATCAAAGACTTTGTCGAAGATCCGCTGGTCCATATCGAACAAAATGATTACAACAATTTATCTCGGTACAAAAACAACAATTCAAAAAGAGGACCGAATCCATGGGCTTATCAAAACCACACAACCCACAACGGGCTCAAGCGAGCGACCGGCTATCTTTCCATCAAAACCAGATCTGACGAAATATTTCCAGCGCTAGATGTATTTTACAGGAAGCTTATAAGCGCCGATTTTATCGGTAAATTCCTTACTTCGGACATTTACTTCCGAAGAGACTCTGCGGAGAAGTTTCACCCGTCGGACCATATCATCGGGGGCAGAACAAGAAACCTAAAGGACGGCTTTAAGCTAGCGGAGCTTTTGTCGACCACGTCCGAGAGGTGCAGGTTTAGGTTTCCAGAGCAATTAATTTGTCACGCATTGTTAAAGGCGGTCAACGTTGAGCCTAAGGAGTATAAGTCCAAAAAAATCATGAAGGAAAATTTCGATGTATTGCCTATAGCAAAAATGCCAGGATCCATATGGACCGCCAGCTACAGAAAATACAGACGCTTAACAACAAAAGAAGACGGGTGGGTTCAGGATATAAAAAACTTATAATTGTGAATAAGTTATTGATATTTTACTTGCAATAAGCGCGCCCTCATGTTAAACTACTAAACATCCCAAAATGGACATACAAGTAAAAAAAAGAAACGGAAGACTCGAAGGCTTTAACGTAGACAAAATCAATGTCTGCGCAGAGAGAGCCTGCGAAGATCTTTCAGATGTTTCCGCTAGCGAAATAGTGTTGGATGCACAACTACAACTATACAACAAGATCCCCACCACAGAAATAGATCAGGCACTAATTCTTTCTGCTAGAGACAAGATATTCAAGGAACCAAACTACTCCTTTGCGGCGTCAAGATTACTATTAAATTGTCTCTATAAAGAAGTTTTCAGGGAAGGGGTAGACTCCGATATATTAGATCTCCAGTATCGAAAAACCTTTATTCAAAACATAAAGCTATTGGTAAAAAACAACAGGTTCGACAAAAGACTACTAAGCTTCGACCTCAAAAAGCTCTCGGAGACCCTGGAGCCCGCAAGAGATTTGTCTTTTAAATATTTAGGGCTAAAAACTTTACACGACAGGTACTTCATTCGCCAAGACGACAAGATCATGGAATCTCCCCAGGGATTCTGGATGAGGGTAGCCATGGGACTGGCGATAAACGAAGACAATAAGGAAGCTTCGGCAATCGAGTTCTACAACCTCATGAGTCGCATGCGTTATACCCCATCAACGCCGACATTATTTAATAGCGGGACATCTCATTCACAATTAAGTTCCTGTTATTTAAACACCTTCGACGACTCTATAGATGGAATCTTTGACGGAGCATGGCAAGAGGCTCGCAAGTCTAAATTTGCAGGAGGGCTCGGACTCGACGTCACTCCATTTAGGTCCACGGGCTCACACATCTCCGGAACAAACGGAGTCTCTAGCGGATTAATTCCATGGTTAAAGATATATAACGATTTACTTATAGCAGTGAATCAAGGAGGGAAGCGGCCTGGAGCAGGCTGTGCGTATTTAGAACCGTGGCATTTAGACTTCGAAGACTTCCTAAACCTAAGAAGAAACACAGGGGACGACAGACTCAGGTGTCACGACATGAACACGGCATCTTGGATCCCAGACATATTCATGAGAAAGGCTCAGGCTGGAGAAGACTGGTATATGTTCGACCCAAGGGAGTGCCCAGACCTACATGATATCTTTGGTGAGGCTTTTGATAAAAAATATGAACTTTACTCCAGAAAGGCGGAAGCCGGAGAGATTAGCAACTTCAGGAAGGTGCAAGCCAAAGAGCTTTGGAAGAAAATGTTAAAGGTCCTATTCGAAACTTCACACCCATGGAACACCTTTAAGGACCCTTGCAACATTCGGTATACAAATCAACACGAAGGGGCAGTACATAGCTCTAATCTTTGCACAGAAATAACCCTTCATACAAAAGCCTCCCAATATCATAAGGGCGAAAAAACTGAGATTGGGGAAACAGCTGTCTGCAATTTGGGTTCGATTAATTTATATAATCACGTAAGAGAATTTTGGGACGAGAACGGAGAATTTACCGGTGCAGACATCAACTGGACCGACCTAGGAAACAGTATCCACAAAGCAGTCCGCATGCTGGACAACGTTATCGATCTTAACTTCTACCCTACGGCGGAAGCGAAGAACTCCAATATGCAACATCGACCCATAGGGCTAGGACTTATGGGTCTTCATGACGTTTTACATAAATTAAACATCAAAATAGACTCCGAAGAGGCGCTAGCCTTCAACGATAAGTTATTTGAATTTTATAGCAAAAACGCCATTCAGGCAAGCAGTGATTTAGCAAAAGAAAAAGGGGCCTATAAATCTTACATGGGGTCGCTCTGGGACCAAAACATATTACCTTTAGACAGCTGGAACAACCTGCAAGAGTATAGAGGAAAAAGGAAGACGCATAAGACGAATTTCAACTGGGAGGAAACAAGGGAGTCTGTATCGAACCACGGAATGAGAAATTCAAACGTCATGGCGATTGCCCCCACTGCAACAATTGGCTATATCAACGGCGTAGAGCAAAGCATTGAGCCCAACTTCTCGGTTTTATTTGTTTATGAAAACAAGAGCGGAAATTTTTATATTGCAAATGAACACTTTGTAAGAGACATGAAATCCGAAGGCTTATGGGGTCCGGAGATGGCAAATCTAATAAAGAGCGTAGATGGAGATTTATCCTTACTTAATGGTGAAATTCCGACATGGATCAAAGATAAATATAAAACAGTTTTCGATAGAGACATGTTTAAATTAATTGAATGTAACGCAACAAGACAGAAATGGATGGATCAATCAATAAGTTTTAATTTATACAACAAGGGCACCTCTCTAAAGTATTTAAATGATATATATGTAAAATGCTGGGAGTCAGGACTGAAAACAACGTACTACCTAAGAAACAGGGCTGCAAGTAAAATTGAAAAAGCAACTTCAGACGGAGGCCCAGAGGCCACGACTTGCAGTATAGAAGCTATGAAAAATGGAGAAACCTGCGAAAGCTGTCAATAAAAGGTTGACATTTACAAACAACAATGTTATTATACTATAATGAATAAACTATCACTAGCATTACTAACCATAGGGCTAGCCCTCCCCCTTTCAGGGGGAGATAAAGCCGTAAATAAAAAAGAAACAGCGCAACACCTGCAGGATATATCCGTAACAATTAAGGCGGAAGGAGACTATAGAAAATCGGAAGGCTCCGGAGTTTTAATAACAAGGCAAATAGAAGGAGAAAGCGTAACTTTCGTATGGACCGCTGCGCACGTAGTAGATATCCTTAGAAACGTTAGGACGGTTGTTGACGAGACCGGATCCTCAGTGAAGGTTATTGAATTTAATGACGCCCAAATCGTCAAGGAATTAGTAGAGGACGGAAGAAGGGTGGGCGAAATGAAAATGGACGCGAAAGTCATTAAGTATAGCGACTTCGAGCACGGGCACGACTTGGCGCTCCTTATGGTTCGGGCTAAAAATTACGGTAAGGCAGGGGCTAAGTTCTACCTTGATGAAGATGAGGCTATCGTCCCGATCGGAACTCAATTGTTTCACGTAGGATCCCTCTTGGGTCAAATGGGAGCAAACAGCATGACTACGGGAATCGTCTCTCAAGTGGGAAGGGTTGAGGGCAAGGTCGAGTTCGACCAGACGACGGTTACAGCTTTTCCGGGCTCTAGCGGGGGTGGAGTATATCTACAAAGCGGAACCTATGTAGGAATGCTAGTAAGAGGGGCTGGAGAGAATTTTAATTTAATTGTTCCAATTCGCAGAATGAAGAAATGGGCAGACGAAAACGCCTTACTTTGGGCCCTAGACCCCAAGGCAAAAATGCCAACGTTTGAAGAGATAGAAAACTTACCAGTAGAGTCTTCCGGACTTAAAGCAAAAAAAGGAGGTAAAGGAAAATCTTTATTTGAAAAAGAATTCCCCTTCCTCATTAAAAACGTAGCACTTCAAGAAGATGAACCTCAGCCTATACAAGCCGAATAGCAAAAATACGGGTTGCGCATTCAATTTTAGCGTAGGGCCGGGGAGCAAAGGGCTCCCCGCTCTTTACGTTAGCGCGATACAACAATTCAGCTGGGACGACAAGACGAAAACAGCCAATTTTTCAAACAACAGGGGCGACACAAACAAGAACATAAACATTAAGTTCAATGAGTGGGAAATAGGAGGCATTATATCAGCATTTAATGATAGATACGAGTACAGCACCTACCACACCTTCGAAGAAAATTCTACCTCCATTAAATTAACCCCGTGGGACAAGCAAGTAAAAACTAAAGACGGACCATTGACCGTTCCCGCCTTCGGGATAGTTTTAACCAGAAACGGCAACCAAGTTTTTAGACTCCCCCTGGAGCCTGGCGAAGTGGAGACGCTAAAATGTCTTTTTAAGCGCTACCTTAATGAATTATTTACGGCCTCAAAAAACAAATCCAAGAAACATACGGAAGAGAAGACTGAGGCGCGGAGCGAAGATAAAGCCCCGTTTTAATGTCTAAAAAAAAAAAAAAAATACTCTTTCACAGCAATTGCTCAAGAGTGCTTTCCGGGTTCGGCAAGAATGCAAGAAACGTACTAACCTACCTTTACAATACGGACAAATATGAAGTTGTCGAGGTTGCGAATGGAATTAAAAAAAACTCACCCGCACTAGAGCTTTTCCCATGGAAGTGCGTAGGAACCTTCCCCGAAGACTATAACGAAAATTCCGGGAATAATAAAAACAAAGCCGGATATGGACATCTCACAATCGACTCAATTATCGAGGAAGAGCGCCCCGATGTTTATGTGGGCGCAGAAGACATATGGGCATTTGACAAATTTTGGGATAAACGGTGGTGGAGGAGAGTCAACACAATACTTTGGACCACAATAGACTCGTCTCCGGTACTGCAGAGCGCAATAGACGCGGCTAATAGTACTGACCGATTTTTTTGCTGGTCACACTTTGCCTGCAAGGAAATGATAGAGAGGGGGGCTCCTGGGGTAGAAACCCTGCATGGACCTGTGGATGGAGGGGATTTTTATAAGCTTGACCCTAACACTAGAGCTCGTCTAAGGAGCGACTTTAAAATCAATGATGACGATTTTATCATAGGGTTTGTCTTTAGAAATCAACTAAGGAAGAGTGTCCCAAATCTTTTAGATGGATTCATTAAGTTTAAAAATCTACACCCCAAAGCAACCCCTAAATTACTCCTTCACACAAACTGGCACGAAGGGTGGGACATCCCTAGACTCATACAGGAGAAGGGGCTTGGAATGCACGAAATACTAACAACCTTTATATGCAACCAGTGTCGCCAGTACGAGATCAAGCCGTTCCCCTCTCACGACAAACGCAAGGGCAACAAACAAGACTGCCCGTATTGTCACAGTAAAAAAAGCCAGAACACTATCGCAGTAGACAAAGGAACCTCAGAGTCTCAATTGAACGAAATATACGGAATTATGGACGTATACTGCCACCCCTTTACCTCCGGCGGCCAGGAGCTGCCGATACAGGAGGCCAAGCTCTGCGAACTCATAACCCTGGTTACAAATTATAGCTGCGGTGAAGATTGTTCCTCAGAAACCTCGGGGGGCATGCCTTTATCTTGGCATGAATACAGGGAGCCTGGGACTCAGTTTATAAAGGCCAGTACAGACGCATCAAGTATCGCTAGCAAACTTTCGCGGGTTTTCAAAATGAATTCAGATAAACGCTGCAGGATGGGAAAGTCTGCCCGCAAATTTGTGCTAGAGAATTATTCTCTTGAAAATACCTGCAACAAATTAATGGACGCAATAGACTCCATGCCCGACAAAAACTGGGACTTCAACATGAGCGACCTCATCCCAGACAAAAACTACACTCCCCCAGAAGGAACAACAGATACAGATTTTATACTTGATATGTATAAAAACATGCTTAAGATAGAGATAACAAGAGACGAGGAAGTCTTTAAGTACCTTAAAAGCAGGCTCCAAGAAGGAGTTTCAAGAGATAAAGTATATCAAGCTTTAAGAAAAAACGTAATAGACGAACTATCCTCTACATCAGACAACAATTACAATATAGAGGACTATCTTGACGATGAGGACAAAGGAAAAAGACTGGCGCTCGTAATGCCGGAGAGCATAGGAGATATATTCCTAGCCTCCAGCCTGTTGCCAGACATTAAAAACAATTACCCTGAATACAATATATATTTTATTACAAAACCGCAATATAAAGAAATACTATTAGGCAACCCTTACATCCACAAAACAATACCATACAACCCCCTGTGTTCGGATGTCCTGTTTCTAGAAGGGTATAGCGGAAGGACAGACAGGAAAGACCACGAAGGCTATTTCGAGGTAGCGATACTTTTACATATCCAGAGTCAGACCATCTTAAATTATACAAGAAACGGAAAAGATAAAATCTCCCTAAATCTATGCATCTAGTAGAAAATTATGCGCTTGCCGCTGCCTCAAAGATAGCCAAGCCAACGATCAAGACTTCCTACTTTCCGGTTGGAAGTAGAAAATATATTACCCTGCACGCCTCCTCAGGAATGGGGTCAAAAAATTATGACTATTATAAAGATGTAATTAAAATCATTCAACCAAAAATAAAAAATCTCGGATATGAGATTATCCAAATCGGAGAACAAGGCGAAGCCCATATCGACGGAAGCACTAGCCTACTAGGGCAAACAACAATACGCCAGGCGCTTTTTGTTATTAAAAACTCCAGCCTCCATATCGGAAACGACTCTTTCTCGTGTCATGCTGCGGGAGCATACGACGTCCCCATGGTTATCCTTTATGGTCCGTCCAGGCCAGAATGTTGCGGGCCGTACTGGGGAGACAAAACCAAGCAGGAGCTTCTTGCTCCAGACTTCTCATCCCTAAAGCCTTCTTATTCGTTAGAAGAAAGCCCAAAAAGAATTAATAAAATATTCCCCGACAAAGTGGCAGAGAAGGCGCTCAACCTCCTAAATATACCCAATGAGCTAAATTTAATTAACCCTATTCATTTAGGGGAAAGTTTCTACTTATCAATAATAGACGTAGTTCCCGACTTTGCTAGTCACGACAAACTACCATTTGCAAAAGGATCATCAATTAACATCAGGTCCGACTATACAGACGAAGAGCAGTACCTAGAAGGCTGGCTATCATCACATAAAACAGTAGTACATATAAACAGAATGATAGATTTGAATTTATTATTTAAATATAAGGATAATATTCAAAAAATATTTCTCTATATGGACGAGACCTTTACTCAAGATTATATGTCCGACATTGATAGGCTAGCAATAAAGACCGTACTGTATCACAACAATAAAGAAACAATAACTGAGGCTCGCATTAAATTTTTTGGGGAAAACATATACCCCAATGAACCGGAAACGAAAAAAGACCTTGACTTTCCCGACAAAATATGCAATAATAGCTTTTATCAATCATCATTAAACCTATTCTCTAAAGATAAAATTTATCCATGCAAGGCGGCACTCGACAGGCAGATAGAAAAGCAAAGTGAGCATAAAATAATAGACGATCCAGAGTTTTATAGAGAGTCAGAGTTTTTTAAAATATATAATTATGCCAAGAAAAAAGAAAACAACTAATTCAGAAACAACCATGGAAGGTTCGACCACAATAACCGACTCAGCTATCGATAATAGCTTCGGGCCGTCACTGTTCCAGAGGGATTCGCATGGATTGCTCAAGAACGTTCAATACGTTTTTCATGAGGATGGATCTATCGACTGGAGAGCAATGATAGGGGACAGTCATCTATTTCCCAATAGGGACTGGTTTAAAACAAGAAATCAAGCCATGCCTAGCACAGTAGAGGGCCTCCAAGATCATCAACTTCTAATTAAGCTTAGCGGAATTAAAGAGCTAGCTAGACTAAGAGGATTCTCAGACGTCTCATTTCATACGGAAAAATGTAGCGAAGAGCACGTCGCAGTCACCTGTACAATAACATTTATACCAAATTACGAAACCGGCGGGGAACATGTAAGATTCCAAGACATGGCGAACGCCACAATTAATAATACTAGCGACTTTGGGCAAATCTTCCTCGAAACAATCGCCTGCAATCGAGCGTTCGTAAGGTGCATCAGAAATTTCCTAAATGTCCACATCGTCGGGGACGACGAAATTAATAAGAGCAAAGGGAAACCCATGGCGCAGACTTCTCCCGCGCTAACCCCATCCTCCATTTTAGAAACCAACGCTCAAAATAAACTCAATTGCCATAGCTTCCTTGACTTCAAGGAGGTCCTGAGAGAGTGGTGGAGAGATGACAAGTACAAGAACGAAGCAGCCTCAAATTGGTCTAGCTGGGACGATGTACCCGCAGCAGAAGCAAGAGCCCTCCTAAAGGTGGTTAACGCTTAGACTCTAAAGCCTCCACCCTGGCAGTAAGGGAATCTATAATCTCCTGCTGAGCCTTGACGGCCTCGATTAATAAAGGGGTTAATTTTTCATAACGAACGGCCTTACCGGTCCTGCGGTTTTCAACGACCTCAGGCAGAACTTTTTCGACTTCATCAGCAAGCACGCCAATGTCATGTCCCTCATACACGTCCTGATCTTTGTTCCAATCAAATGTGACACCCCTTATCTTTAGCAATTTTTCCAAGGGGCTTTCAATTAGCTTGACATTTTCCTTGTATTTTTTATCAGATAGGGCGTAAGCTATGACGTCGCCAGTGACAAACATGCCTCCATCCGCAGCCACAAAAACCCGAGTTAACGCCTTAAGGTCAGTGGTGTCCTCAATTTTAGGATTCCCTATATAAAAGGTGTTCTGCACCATGGCCGGCTGCGTTAGCGTAAAGTTCGTACCAAATATCCCAAGGTTTACGGCGTCAACATTTTGGTCAATTTCGATTTTGTTATCTGTGCCCAATATAGTAATTTCGCTTCCGGTTTGCTTAAAACCTCCGTCTTCGAACAGTATGTCATTATTTGAGCCCAAGACGGTCATTCTGTCAGAATTTCGAACTCTATTATAGGAGCCGAAGACCGTGTTTGCCAGTGCATCAAACCTGGAGGGAGTGCCCCCTGCAGACGTAATGTAGCTTTCTCCGGCATTGCTCTGCGTAGGATCGTCTTTGTGGGGAATGAAGTCTGGAGATTCGTGCGAGATTGTATTTTCTGTGCCAAATACCGTAAACCCCTTCGGCAACTGAGTCCCAGAGGGAGTTCCTATCAAAAGATTTCCAAGTCCCCCTACTATGGCTCGTTCGACCTGAAACAGAGACACTGCCCTGCCGCCAACAATGGTGGACCTTCGCGATTTGGCTATCTTATTGTAATCCCCTCCAACAATCGTGTTGTACCAAGACTCGGTATGAGCGTCAGCGTTTGGCTCTGGCACGGAGGTCACAATTGAGTTTGGCTTCATATCGGCAAGATTAGTGCCGGCCCCACCCACGGTGGAGGCGGGAGCGTGTATTGTGCGATTATACGTTTTACTGTCATTGCCGTACATACTTGTGAGGTTGGAGCTAAACGCATTCGAGGAAGTGTTGGGAGAGTTAGAGATGTCCGCAAAAGAAACGGTCGTAAAAAGTTGGTCCACGGTCTCCGAGTCTCCACCGACAGGTTCCCAAAGTATTTCGTCGCCCTCGCCTAACTTAAATAGTCCATAGGCCTTCGATGTGCCGAAAGCGGGGACATATACCACCGGCCAAGCCCAGGTCGAGGTCGTGACAGGAACCCAATAAAATTTATCATTTTCATAATACCCGATATCAAATATTCTCCTAGGACTGTCACTTGAGCCGTTAAGCGCGCCATTAAGGTGCTTGCTTTCAGCCCTGACATATAATTTTTTATCCCCGACCTTGCAGCCCGTGTCAAAAAGTATGGCGAAAGACAGGACTGACTGGCCGCCCGCTACCCCCCCGGAATTAACCAGGGTTGATCCGAGGTGAGTGATCTTTCCGAGGTTATTAAATATAGAGAACGCGCTATTCTTATTGCTATGAGCAGGGATCACGGTTTTATTCCAGGTTTTACCATCATAGTCAAACTCATCGAGTTTATCGGCCTGATCTCCGCCGATGAGGTTGAACCGTTCGTATTCAGTTTTACGTTCCCTAACTCCCCCAGTATCGTTTATATAACAAGTCTCCTTATTGAGTCCAATATCTAGCGCCCATTTGCCATTTCTGGCAAATCTAACGTCAGACATTGCTCCCTTAACCATGTCTCCGTAGAACTCGCCGTTAGCTAAATAATTCCCACTGCCGTCCAATACCGCCCACCTTGGCTCGCCGTCGGGGTCATACTTTCTCCCAAAGGTAACATCATACCAGACATCTGAGTTTTCGTCCGGCTTATCGCCCGTGCTAGTTCTGGTGCAGACCCACACCTTGTTATTGTGTTTCACCAGATTATTCCGAGAGAACACTCCGACGGCAGTCCAGGCCGTGCTAACATCCTCAAGCTTTACTCCCGCAGTCAAGTGAAGGTGATGCTGTCCCATAAAGTAACGATAAAACGCTACAACCTCCTCTTCCCCTGCCCTCCCGTCCATCCGGTGGAAAGGAAGCCGCCACTCGAATGGGTCTACGGACTGCCCGTTTATTTCTACAGTGCATTTTACGCCTGTTATGCCACCTTCAATGTCGTCATCGAAAGCGGGTCCGTTATTACCCCAGCGGAACTCACCAGTAGAATCCAAGAACGCTTTTTTCTCTATATCTCCACCGTCAATAGCGTTTTTATAGCCATTTAGAATTGTTGAATATTTGGAATCCTGAATAGCATTTCCGAATCCGGTGCCTATTGCGCAGTAATCGGAGTACAGGATTTCATTCTTAGACCCCCCGACTATTGAGTTTACCCCGTCCTTAGACCTTAGCTCCGCTGCAGTCTCTCCCCTAGGAACAAAGCCCCCGATCTTATTTAAATATCCACCCCCAATAAACGAGAACGGATTATGTATTTCGTTTCCGTAGCCACCGCCGATGACGGAGAATCTTGGCTTTTGAGCGGTTTCGTTTATACTAATCTTATTGGCGCCCCCACCCATAATAGATGAGCCCAGGTTGTCTAGCCTCGGAGTTAATTCATTATTAAAACCGCCACCAACAAATGTTTGCCCCCCGGTGTCAGGGTTCTGGGGCCCGCTTAGAACCAACACGTCGTCGGCAGCAACCAATCTCGAAAAATGACCATCATCAGCAGACGCATTAATGATAGCGCCTTTTATATTTAAGTTATTCCCATCCCAATATAAGTAATTTCCAAATACGCTTCTTAGCTCGAACTTCGGAACATAAAAATCATCTGCGGCCCAATCGGCACCACCACTAGCAGATGAATTAGTAACAGCAGTATCTATCCTATCGAACCCAAGGAAAAACCCAGGAAGCTTATCGTTGGGGGTTTTATATGTTTTCTGTGAACGCCTGGATCGAATCGATCTGGTGCCATCTGTGGCGCTGTCAGGAACGCTTTCCCTGATTCGAATATAAGTGTCGTCCCCATTAGTGAGAAAGTGGTTACGCGCCCATGCGTCTGTATTATCTGTCCCTGCGGGGGGCGTCCCGGCGGTTTTCTCAATGTAGTAATCCCAATCCGTTTGGTCTAGGTACCAGCCGGTCGTTCGCCATGGAGATTCGCCATTTGGATTAGCAGATAAATAACTTTCCAGCGAAGGATGAGTATTGGATATCGGCGTTCCATTGTTTGTAAAGTCAATCCCCTTCTGAATTCCTCCCATTGCATGGGGGTCAAAAGAGGAGCTTAGATTATAATATCTGCTCTCTAATTGACTAGCGATAAACGACGGCTGTTGCTGGGTGCCGACATCTCGGTCTATACCGGCGACGATTCCTCTTTTTACAAAAACGTCCCCGGCAAGTAGTAGGTCTGTGGCCGTGCTTTGAAGTTCATTAAAGCTTCCCCAATATTGATCGTCGGCGGCATCCGTAGGGGCAACCCCACTGCTGGCTTGTTTCGCCTTATACCATTTAGTGCTCTGGTTGGCAGGATTAGTATACTTAACAACGTCAATTCTTTGGCTGTCCCCTCTGTAAGATTTAAATGGGCTGTATTCACCTCGGTACGCAAAAGACGGCCCAGGAGCCCCTGTTTTAGACATGCCAACTTTTCTTTCAAATGTGACTTTAGATCGTATTCCCAGCAAATTATCATAAACATATACGCTAGTAATCATTCCCGCAGTATTCACGGCATTACTGTCTTCATCCATCAGGATCTTCCCGTCGGCCAAGTCAAAATTGGATGTTAACTTTTGGCTTTCGGCCCCGACGCCTGCGCTTCCAGAGATTAAATTTAGCGGCCCTCTTGCACCGTTGGCAGCAGTGCAATACAAAGCAGCATCGGCATTTATAGGCCATGCGGTAAAATCTGTTTGAGAGAATTTCGACTCAGCCGGCCAAGGGCTGGGCAGTGTGAAATCTCCGTACTGAAGCACGGTATCGCCATTTAGAATTAGCACGTGACGCTTTTGGTTGTCTTTTCTATGAAAGCTGTCTCCGCCTTTAGATATCCTTATTGTGTCTGCGTTGCCGTTGGTAGTCTTTTCGAACGCCGTTGACCCTGCCAGCTCCACGCCCCCTGTAGCCTCATTTCCTATTCTAACGTGAGTAACCTTGCTGTTTAGGCCGCTCAAAATCCCCTTATATTCAAAGACCTTACTTATTGTATCCGTGCGGTCATCGTGTTCATTTGAGCCTGCTATATCTGATAGAGTGAAGGTGGTATAAGTAGTACCATCTGTGGAGATTTGAATTCTTTTGGGCGCTAAGAATATTTCCTTATTCCCTCGATATACGCTAACGTCAGCCTTGCCTTCGTTTGTAGCAAATTCCATATTACCTTCTGCAGACGCAGCGACAACTAGGTTTTGATTATCGCTTGTAGCCCAAAATGGATCAACCCCATCGGCGGCGATTTCCATTACGTTGATTTCCTCAATGTCTTCGTAGGTGTCGTCATCTCCAGTGAGGCCTCCTGCAGGTCTATTATAGGTCGCCTTAAGAGAAAGTCCGTGCTTCTTCTTTACTGCTTCTTCGCCACTAGCATTATCGGGTATATAGAAAAAGAAGCTGCTTGCTTCACCGAGCTCCTCCTGGGTGTTCCCACTATCAGATATTGTATTAAACTTATATACGCCACCTTCTTTATAAATATAATAAGGATTGGAGGAGCTGTCTCCATCGGGTATTGCGGCCGCTATGCTTCTGGCAGTAATTGCACTCTTGAGGCTTCCATACTGGCTTGGCATAACCCTTCCAGCGGTACTGCCACCACCCTTCAAGGCGTCGTCCAATGCCTCCCCGCTAGCTACCCAACCAAAATTTGGGATGACATCAACTTCATCGTTGGCATTAAACTTAGAAACCACATTTTCCGCGCCCAAGAATAATTGAACCGGGACTATATTCTCTGGAGACAAGAGGTTATTATTGACAGCCTCGCTACCCCCATCGAATTCTATAAAGCCTCGCTTCAGGGTAAGCCTGAACGCCTTATTCTCTGGCTGGGCGCTTATAATATCTATCTGTTCGGAGCCCACGCAGATTGTATCGTTGTTTGCGTTCTTGAGCTTAACCCTCAATGTTATACGACCAACGTCCGCGTCGTCATCGGCGGACAACTCTACCGTGCCAGGCCCGATGTAATCGTTGCCGCTGCCGTCAGTTACGCTGATGTTGCTCTTTTGAATTTTGTTCCCCGCCGACGTGGTTATAGATATTTTGCCCTCAACTTTTTCGGGCAAAACTGTCGCGCCCTCAAAAAACCTGCAAGTAAAAAACGTGGTTTCGGCACTCAGACCATCCCTTTTTCCGTCCCCGTTCAGAGGTCTAGAGATTGCGTACTTAGGTGTCGTACGCGCGTCGTTCTCATAAAAACTCAATTCGCCGGCGCTGTTACCATCTTGAAGAAGGGTAAACTTAACGGTGTCCAGCGTGCCAATGAGGTCGTCATTAACAGTGTACTGCTTCATAGAGAACAGTATATTTTGGAACTTTACGGATCCGTTTGCACCAAATGAATCCCTGACAACTTGATTCCCATCGATTTCCATTCCCGAGCTTTGTCCAACCTCCGGTTTGCCTGTTCGGACCTTCTCCCACGAGACTTCTGTGTCTCCTCCCTTGTAGATTTCAGTTGGGGTTTCTTCTTGCCAGTCGCCTGCGTCAAAAGTTGCGGTCTGACCGGGGGGAGTATGGCAGGTATATATTTTTGCATTATGCTTAACAACGGCACCAGGAGTATAACCTACCCCGGCCGTCCACGCTGGAAAAGAATCTACATCAGCAACAACCTCTCGAAAAATCTTAATGTTTTTGGTAGCCTCTTTTACCCATTCATCATTGCCACTCTCAGTTAAATTATATGAGGCGGTGGAACCATAAATTAACCACGGAGTAAAATCTAACGTGCTCCCACTTCCCTTTATAACAGTTCCCTCATTGGAGCGTAATTGAAAACTTAGGGCGTCTGAAGCTTCTCTGAGCTGGTTAATTTCAAAAATATCTGAAGCGACAACCATATCCTGGCCTGGCCCAATGTATTTCCAGTCATCAGTATCAGCTGTACCGGAAGGTTCCACTCCCGTATTACCCCTCTCGGCCTGGTAGACGTGCAAGCCATTTACAACGAAATCTCCCGACCTGTATGATTTGGGAACGCCGTCAACGGAGGGAACCCATTGAATGTTTCCTGTTGTGCCGTTATTAACATATTTCAATCTAACCTCTACAGAAAAGTAGTCGGCCAGCACTGCGTCCTGGCCATATTCCCGTTTAATGAATTTATTATTTGCGCCGCCCTCTGGACCGAAGTCTAGAGACACGGACGCTCCGTCATTTAAGTTGTCGCCCAGGGCGCCCCCTTGAAGATTGTCAACCTGAGGGACACGCAATCCGTCGTTTGTTTCTCCGTGCCACCACCAAACTTCTCCAGGAGTCTGCGGGCCACCGCCAGTAGTTAAGTCATTGTAGGATTTCTGTATTGCGTTCTTATGATCCTCGGGGTATACCTTTACGTCAATATTTGAGGCTCCTAGCGGGTTGCCTTTAAAGTCAAATGCATTATTAATGTCTGCATAAATAGTAATCTCTCCCCCGTCAGGAGAAAGTACTGTTGGAGTCCAGTCTTGATTTGGAACCTGAAAATCGCTCACTAAGACTTGGTCGGCGCTAGCGCGCAGCCTTATGTTTGCCGCAGGACGTCCGTCTGGCTGAGTAAGCGTTCCTCTCAAGACTAATCCATGGTCGTCAAAACTAAGGGAGGTGCCCTCCTTTGAGAAGGAAAATGTTCCGTCGCCGCTAATAACAAAACCTGCCCCCTGATCATATATTCCGCCGTAATCCTTGCTTCGGATAGATCCGTGGCTTACAGATTCTCCCTCGGTTCTTTTTTCTCCCAAAATAATTTCTTGTCCACTAATTTCCCCCGCAGTCAATATGTCGGCAGAGATATCATTTACGTGGGCAGTTTTAATTGATGCGTCCCCTATCATCGCTGTGCCGATTACCGCATTAGCGAACGCATGCCAGCTGGACGTCACCGAAAAAGTCATGTCGGGCTTTAGTCTTATTTGTCCGACAACTATAGCTCCAACAACATCCTTCTCTCGGGGCTTGACCAACGGATTCCTCTTGCCCAAGGATACAGGAACGCCTTCCCCCCTTGACTCCAGGGGCATATGTATTCCGTAGCCAGCCCTTACTTTATCAATAGTATTAGCAGGGGGATTACCTAGGCCCGTGTTATTGTTGTTGTATTTAACCAGGTCATCATTTTCCGAAAGAGAATTATCCTTCCAGTGAGTGCAAAACTTAGTGACATCTACAGCCTTCGCCACAATATTTCCGTCGTCAGCGAAATCAAAAAAGTCGGCAAAAGCGTAGTTTCCTGTGGAGTCAATAGTGGTATAGACGCCGAATATATCATCTTTTTTACTGGAGGTTTGAATAGGGTGCCCAGCTCCGCCGTCAGTTAAATTATAAGTCGCGCTCGCAGGGTTAAATACGGAGAAAGAATAGTATCCCGTTTGCTCATATTCCACGTTTTCGTCTACGGACTCAAGCCCCGTGACCTCATTCGCTTTTTCGGCTCCACCACCAGTAGCGGTGGATTTAAATGTTTGAGTGCTAGTATCATAGCCGCCCGCAGGATCCCAATAAATGCTCTGTATATATTTATCCACCTTGACCGTGCCGGTTCCGGTGCCTGGGCCAGTAGCAACAAACACGGTCCCCACATTATTGCTAGACGAACCAACCGACGACCAGGTCGTAGTTCCCGAGGTTTTGATTTCGTATGTTTCCCCATCAACCATGTCAGTGGCGTTAATAACTACCTCTGGCCCCAAAAACTCGTATCCAGCTTCATTCAATGCGGGCCGCATTTTTATGGAGCCTCCACTCATCAACGTGCCAACCCCGTTGGAATATAGAATGTGAGTGTCCCACGACATCACTCCTCCAGCAATGGAGAATGGCTCAGACGGAACGAGGACTATAGACCCCGGGAACTTTTTGGTAATCTCTTGCTCGAACCCAAATATATCTGTTACCTTTGACTGCCCAAGGGTGCCAGATGAGCCGTGTAGATCATGCAGTGGGCTATGATTACCCACCCTATCTATAGCCTCAATAAAGAAGTATCCAGTTTGATTCTTCTCTCCTTCTATCGCCAGGCTGGTGGTTTCGACTATATATTCTTCAACAGTAAGCTTATCGTCGAATGTTTCCTCCGACCCGCTAGCGTTATGTTTATACATTTTCTTGCCGTCATCACTAATATATAAATGTCCGTCTATTTTTGTAAACTCGTGGCTCCCATCAGTATTCTTAGACCTGGTTCTTATTATTCCTGCGTCGTTAGGATTTTCCACTACGCCAGCCTTGCTCACCGCGCCGCTCTCCGTAGAGACTGCGGCCCAGGAGCTATTATTAAGGCTTTGTATCCACTTATTAAAGGAAACATTACCCTGCTGGTCCGCCCCCTTATACATAAGCCCGTCTGAGTCCTCAATAAGTTTGGCGCCACTGCGATCCTTTAGGGGCCTTGAATCCCGAACCATAGTCACCTTATAGGCAACAACCTTATTGCCGGCGGGGGCAGGATCCCACTCAAGAAAGAAGGTATTAAAAGATGTTTTAACTGTAAAGTTTTCTGGCTTTTGGGGAGGAATTACATCTAAAAATCCGACAAACCCTTCGTCATCTTTAGTTGCCACCTGATAGGCGATAACCTCTACGCCGGGAATCAGATATGGAACGCCCGCGCCGAATGTATCATAAGGGACGATAACATAATCGTAAAGAGTAGTGATGTCGGTGGTGACCTCCTCACTGAAGCCGTCAGTGGACCTCTGAACCAAAGGAACGTCCTTATCAATTATGGTTGCACTACTTTTTCCCGTATCGGTTTCTGTGGAGTTTGGATCTGAAAGCTTTTGATCAGATACCCAATATTCCGCTACAGCCATACTTTCGGCATAAGTTTTGGCTTCGCCTGCAGTATTGCCTGAGTAGTGACCAAACCAACCGGAGCCCTCGGTATTGTATTTTGCGGCCCACGGAGTATTGGTCGTTAGCCCAAAAGGTGCTGCCACATTTACGCGCGTACTTCTTTGGGCGTACCTAATGTTATTTCCGGCCGGATGCAGCCTTGGCTTCCGGAACATTTTAATGTATTCTATATTTTCATTAAACTTAAAATCGAAACGAATAGACCCAACTGGGTCTGCAGGATGATATTTCAAGCTTTCTCCCGAGTCTAGGATTTGCGGCTGCTCATTGGTGCCCGACACCTCAAGCTCATCTATAACCTCCCCACGAGAGTCCAGAAGTTTTAGGGTGAAATATATCGACCGAGAGGCCTCCGAGCCAACCCCCAAGAGTTCCTGTATCCGCTTGTTTTCGTCTTTGGATATATTGGGGATTAGCGTGACACCATATTCTTGCTTTAATTCAGATATGTCAAGAGAGGTAAGCTTATTCGTAAACCTGTCGCCGGCCTCAAAACCACCTCCGTCAACATCCTTAACTTTAAATGCATCAACTACCTCGTGAGTCCCCTGGGAGTCGTTTTCTCGATGAAAATACCCCACCACCCCGCTTACAACAGAAGCAAAATCTGAATTTGAATCGTTGTCAAAACTTATGCCATTACCCCTTGCGTCCACCAGGCTCCACGAAATATTAAACTTGTCGGCGACATCAGCAATGGTCACATCACCGATCTTAACAATAGACTGGAAAGTTCTATTCGAAGCGGCCAGCGCGTCGGCTATACTATCCTCCTCCTGAAAACTCCCATCGGCCTTGGGGGCATAAGCAGAGGATAACCCAAACGAGTCGTAAACAGCAATAACATATTTATAAATATTAACCAAAGGAGTAATGCCGTCGCTACCCCTTCCATTAGACCATTTTTGCTGCGCTTTAATGGTCCCCAGTTGTACCCTACTGGCCCCGCTATCACTTGGGCCCCCAAACGTTTTAACTAGTTCAAAATTACCTGCGGTTTTCTCCCTATACTGCAATACCTCAACTCGAGAGAGGTCAACATCTTGTGCTTCATATGAAAATATAAAATCATTAGCAACAGTCTCAACAAAATTTGTTTTTAATTTGGTTTTACTATTCTCAAGAATTACCTCCAGGTGGGATATTTTATCTGGATCATTTGCATTAAACTTAATTGCATGGGCTTCAATTTTAATTAACAGTTTTCTTTTGTTGCTTCCACCCGCCAGCCCAGAGAAGTTAGTCGAGCTGGATTCAGGGAAGTTAAGGAAAAATGTTTGGGACTGCCATTTACCAGACCCCATATCCTCCAAAATATCCCCAAAGATATCATCAATCATCTTGACCTCATCATCACTATCCAAAATATCGTAGTCGCCAGAGCCGTTTGGGCGCCAGAATGATATGACAAACTTGTCAAAGAATCCATCTTCCTTAACCATCGATGAATCCAATTGATTCCCCTCCAGGGCGTGGCCCGGGGGAGCCAAAAGACTCCAGTTAAGATTGGGGGACGCGCCCCTAAAATCTAAATTCACCTTAGTGGTATTACCGATATCATAAGTGTCGGATCCCACAAACTCCCTACTAACAACCTCCCCCGCAGCAACATGAACGTCCCCAAAGGAATACGTTCCGTCCACGGACGGACCTAGAACCTGCTTTACAACCTCAACATATTTCGACCTAAGGCCCAATTCATTTTCGGCGTAAACTCGAATAGTGAATTCCCCATACTTACCGTCTAGAGAGATTTGCGTTTCAATTCCAACCCCAAGCTTTAGATCATCCTCAGTCACGACTCCGCCGCCGACAATCAAATCCCTACCTCGGCCGAGCTCCTTATTAAAAGACCCCTGCACAGAAGTCCCGACGGCGTGGTAGGTGTCGGTTAGGCTGTGAACCTTAAATTTAAGGAGTATACTTGTTGCTGGCATGACTATCCTAGTGAGTTAGTAACATCTATTACAGAAAAATCTGAAGGGGCAGTGGGGATTGCCATGGATGCTTGAGGTGGAATAGGAAACACGGGCTTCTCGATATTTAGTTCTCGCTCGATCAAATCGAATTTGTCGCGATTATACTCTGAAGCCTTGATCCTGTACTTTCCGGGCTCTGCCTCAGAAACAGATTGAACCCTATACTGAACTCTGCCCACATTTTTGAAGCTATTGATATCAAGGGTTAGGGACTCATTGTGCTGGGTTGCGCTCACAGTACTGTTGCTCGGCTCGCTAGCACCAACAACTTCACTTTCGGAAACATTGCCGCCAGAAACCCTTATATATTTTGTGCCATCTATCGTTGTGATCTTAAAATTTGAGAATAAAATACTTAACGTGCCATCTAAATTAGCCTCTCCACCTGGCGTTTTGGCAATAGAAAATATATCATCCTCCTTACTTACTCGACGAATATTTACAGCCGAATTAGGAGCCAAGGTGGTTCCGGTTTTTTCAATCTGAAACTCGTCTCCGCCAGCGTCTAACTGCTTAACGAAGCCGAATTTAGTAGTCTGGAGCCATCCTCCGCCCTCATCGTATCTATAATGACGCTCCGAGTTGTATGCCATTCCTGCGTTATAGATAAAGGTAGTGTCTCCGAGCCCCTTTCCCTTAGCAGACTGCTGAAGAATCTGAACTATTTTTTCAGTTCCACTATTGCCATGATTGCCTATGTATAAAATCCTGTATCGACCCAAGGCCGGGGAAATCCTATATGAAGACCTTGGAATTTCTACCCCTCCCAACACCTGGTGAACTTCATTAAGTTCATCATCGTTGTATTCCGGGAGCGACTTAACTACATCCCTTCGATAGCCCCGTATAGACCAAACTGCCCCCGGGCCGACCTTCCCAAGTGCGATTTTAGTTTGAATGTCATTTTCGTTAGCAATGTAATAGAAATGTTCTCCGCCAGGAACAGATGGATTATTCGTATCCCTTTTGGCGAATCCTATATCCTCGAACTCAACAACATCTTCGCCGTCTTTTATTTTAAATGAATTAATCTGTTGGTCTGCATCGTCAATAAACACTGTGTAAGTTTTTGTGGAGTCTATACCGGATGGCAACTTCCCAAGGGAAGTGAATTTAATCTGAGTTCCATTAGCAAGGCCATGCTTATCGCTAGCTATTAAATTTGATCCCAATACAGCCTGAAAAGGAAACTTAATTTTAATGCCCTCTATGGAGCTCTTGTCATCGCCAACGTATCCATCAAAATAAACTACTTGCGGCCTTGAGATTCCACTGATTAACGACAACTGCTCCTGCTCGTCAAACATGTCTGCGCCTGCGGCTCCGCCAGACACCTGCGTATTGGATAGTTCGAACATTTTCCTATACAGCCCCGTTGCCCCGCCTTGCTCCTCGGATATTTTCGGGCCCTTACCTAAATCCCCAACAAATTCATAACCCCTACCACACACGATAGCGAGCTCGACCTTATCGCGTCCATCAGTAGGGTCATCAGGATTATAAAAGGAAAGGTTATTCATAATTTTATCTACCTTAATGTACGGATCAAAATCATTACCTACATGAACAGACTTAACCCTGCCGTTAACATTTTCCCCAAATCTTCTAGAGTCAGAAATTTCCAATATAGAGCCGGGAACCAAGAGCGCGGCCTCCATTCCAGTTTCGAAAGTGACGTATTCATTCTCCAACCCTGGAGCCAGCACTGTAAATTTTGCCAAGCGCCTAGCCTGCCCCCTCGAAGTACAACCAACGGCAAGTATTTCTTCCAAATTGTACCCAAATTTATCTATTCCCGCAGAGTCCTCAAAGTACTCGACCTTACTGCGAAAATTATCATACCTATCTGCGTACCTTACCTTAGCGGCGGTGACCCGAGATGTTTTCGGACTCCCCGAATAAGAGAATCCCTCCTCCCCAACGTTTGCGTCAGTGAACATCATACTGGGGTCCTTTTTTCTTTCGGATGCGAACGATATTTTTCCCGCAGAATAAACAACAACCGTTCGGAAAATTGTGCATATTTCCTTAATAACCCTAAGAGCTTCTTCTTTTTCCTTAAATAGTATATTTGCAGAGAATCTGGGCTCAACAATTGGGTAACTTACGGACATTACGCATGTTCCCGTTGCGACCTTAGCGGAGTCACTACCTGTCGCGGAGGGGTGGTGAGCGAATGACGGACCCATAAGCTTAAGCGTCTTCCCCTCGGGGTCCACAGATATTATCTCCCTTTCCTCAATGGTGTTATCTGACATAAAGAATGCGACGCTTTTACCCCTGGAGTGCTTTTTGTCAGAGCTCCCACCATTAAACTCAGCTTTAATTGTGTCGGCATCTAGCCCAGGAAGATCTACATCAAAAGAATTTAAGATAGGAGAGCCAGCAAGAAAATAATCCCTAGATTCCTTAGCATGGGTACTAGTAAATGACCGCTTTGGGTGTTCCAAGGGAAATCCCGTTTCGACAAGCTCGTCACAGAATTTCGCTGCAGCGTAAAGCCTCCAAACGTCAACCTCTTTTATAGTAAAACCGAAAGTGCCCACACCATATCTTTGATTAAGCAGTATATCTAGTAGTATCCATGCTGGATTATCTGTCCATTCTAGGTGTTTTTCCGAAATCGCTCCATAGTGGTAGTCTTCTGTTTCCTTTTGGCCCTTAAATAGACCGTTCCATGCACCAAAGTATTTTCGGGTTTTCGTGTTATAGTTTGACGGCACAGCGACCCGTTTAAGTTTGGCCACATAGTTTCTCTCAGGGAGCTGGGGAAAATTTACAGCATCGAACGGAACCTGTACCATCGCTATACCAGGATGTTCGTAAGTTATACGCCGACCCATAAGGGTATCTATTTTTGTTATTGCAGAAAGGTGGAGGGTTCTGGCCTTTTCCTTCATATCTTTTGGGTCGGTAATTTCTTGGGTTAGACGGCATAAATTCAAGACCAAGTTCTCTGTTTTTCCGAAGTAAGGCAGTCCCACATGAACGTCCAACCCTGCAGGGCTAGTAGCAATACCTTTAACTACCAGCTGAGAATGATCTCGTCCCTTCAAATTATATATAAACCCATCAGCGCCCAGCACTAATCCCTTATCGGTAATTATTGACTTTTTAATCAAACCCATGATTTCATCATAATTTCTATAAGATAAATCAGCAGGAGTCACCCCGGATTGTATTTGGGCCGCAAGAGACATTAAGGTAGAGGCTAAAGCATTAGGGGGTTCTTTGGTATATATAGGCTGGTTTGAGGCGTCATACGCCCGACATCCATCAGAATAATCATTGAGGTATTGCTGGAAGCTTTTGTTAGATCCTCCCGCGTCTGAGACGGTTACAGTTATAGTGGTATCCGTCCATGCGCTATGAAACTTTTTGCAAAAATCTATAATACCACGAACCTTAGAAAAAATATCACCATTACCCCCGCCAGAGAATAACGCCTCAGAAAAACCCAGCGCGATAGCAGCCTTATTATCTGTCCATGGCATCGGATCAGCCCTTCTGTCGCTGGAACGTAGGGCTCCATGAACAACCCTCTGGTTAGCTGAGTCGTCTGCGGCCCAGACCGTGCCCCCCTTACCCCCGCCAAAGCCTTGAGGGGGCTCGATTAAAGGAATGCTCTTGGGGCCGTCCTTTATTCTGGCAATTATATTTACCGATTGAGCGGCAGTTCCAGTAGTAACGGTACTTCTGGCGCCAAGCCCAAAGAAGCCCTTCCGAGTCCTTTGGTCGGTCCAGTTATGAAACATCTGCTTGGGAGACAGGGTTATTTTCATTTCTCCAACTCTATTCTTGGTTATGGGGGAAGCAAAAACTTTAGCGCCGCGCTGTTGGGCATCTTGAATTTTGGCCGGCATACCTCCGAGTTTTATAGACCCGCTTTTAGCCACGTGTCCCGGGTCCACCTCGGGCCCTGGAAGCGTGGTGGACCCTTGTATTTCTACCTCTGATACGGCTATTAATTTTGCCTGCCGCTCATCCTTAGAGTCCATGAAGCCCAAATTGCATTTAGGCTGCCAATTATCTTCGTTAATTAAAAAATTTAATGTATTCGTTGGGTGGTTCATAACCACCATGTCATTAAGAAAGATCGACTTAAGAGCCATATTTTGATCGAAGTTGCTATAACCATGAATTCTTCCGTCCGCATTTAGGCCGGCGAGGTTTCCAAAATTATCGCACAGTCCCCCTATTGGTCCTTCGGACAGAATATCGTTAACGGTATACATGGTATAGGTTTCTATGAGACCTCCGCTTGGGGCGCCAGCTTTATCCTTGTTTGTCCTTCCAAACGATAGAGTATTAGATCCAATCTTTAATATTCCATACCCTACAGGAACAGGCGCCCCTTGGCGGGCTGTATTTGGGCGGTCGTCGAATAGGTACGATTTTGTTTGCCTCGTTCGATCTGTAACCTTGGGCGAAGGAAAAAGAGCGTTAGCTATACCGCTTATAGCCATAGGAACCAACATATTAAAGGCGAACTTTGACAGGCTAAAAGAGCCCATGGCGCCCTTTAGTGCGCCCCCCATTTTAATCGCCGCTTTTGCGATGAACTTCGCAGCAGTTACGATCTCTCCTTCGACAATCGGAATGAAATGTATCTCATCTCTGGAGGTAGAGAGCGGAAGCTCTTCCTGTTTAACAAATATAGCGTCTAGCAGGCCCTCATCAAACGAGTCGCCTTTAATGAATTCCTCAATACGCTTTCGCTCTCGGTCTCCCAGGCATACGATAGCAAACCTAACGTCAGGATCTTCAAAATCCCACACGCTTTGAGTAAATTGATTTTCGGTATTGACATCTAGCGCTCTTATTGCTTCAGCCGGACTATCTACGTTCAATTCCCATTCCTCACCGAAACGTTCGCCAAACTCCCCATGTAAATAGACCGTTTTCATCCTTATTCCTGTACGGGATTACACTTTCCCTTGTCAAAAAATAAAAAATTGTCGTAGAGTAAACTGTAGATCAAAAACGGAACCCCCAGCGCCTCCGACGCCCCCTTGTCCCAGTCGGATGGATAGGCGTCACCCTCGGGGTGAGAATGGAATATAGCGTAGATACGATCCTTAAGAAGCATGGTCCTTTTGTCTAGCTCAAAAGAGGTAGTCTTATCGCGAGCGATATTTCTCATGGGATAAAAAAATACCTCGTCGAACTCAAAGAGGATTCCAGCAGCCTCCTCGCCCGGATTGGATTTGGCTAAGTTCCTTGCGTCGGCGAGAATTCGTTCATTAAGTTTAGGCATGCTTCATCCCGTCCGTTTCAGGGAACCCCCCGAAGGGTATCCCCCTACCGCTTCGAACTTCCGCTCCCCACCGCTTAAGGCAGGCGTTAAGGGTTTTTTGACAACTGTCCATGATCCAAAACTCTTTAGATATGTATGGGTTTGGAGAAGGCTCTTCGTGGGTTTGCACACAAACAAAAAGCGAGGGCACCAACGGCTCCTTATGCCCGGGCCAGTTGACCACATTACCCTTATTATACCCCCTGTCTACGCTCCATTTGATTGTTTCAATTATATCTCTCCCAGATTGATTGGCGAGCTGTATAGGCGCGTCATTGTCTGGATGAGTATACGCAGATATACCGTATTCAGCGAAAGATTTTCCAGTTTCTGTCTCACAGGGTATCCCGCAGTAATTACATCCCAACCCCCTATACCTAAACGAGCAGTGGTCGGCCAACATTTCCCTGGCAGGAAACCTAACTCCCTCCATTTCCAAAATTGAAGTTAGCTCAAACTCCAGGCTCTCACGAGTTTCGGCGGTTTTTTTATTGATGTAGAAAGCTTCGTCAGGGAGGAACGCCTGAGGGTCTGCTTGACCGCTAGGATTGCCCTCCTTAACAACGGCGCCATTCTTGTCGGTTCTATCCCTAAAGTTTGCATCGTCAAGAAATTTAACGAAAGTCCTCTTTCGAGTGACCTTGCACCCGTGAAAGTCGTAATTCATCAACACTATAGTTGACAATAAGCCTGAAGGGTTGGCGATTATTAATTTAGGCCTCGGCAGCCTCCCATCAGATGGAATTTCAAAATCTGTAGTATGAACGGGTAGTGGCTGATATTGTTTTCCTTGCCAAATTATTGGGTTGGTCAAATTTACAGATGAACAAAACCTATATACAGGCTCAGACCCTAGATTAATTTTATACTGTTTATCTAGAAAGGAAAAATCATTCTGCAAATTAGAGAAATCAATTTCAAACATTTCAATAATAGCATCAGATTCTAATTTAAAAATTTCGTCTGTTATTCGTTCTTTTGCGCTGTCGCTATCCATGTTATATCTGTCCTTTTGTATTATTTGCAGTATTGCCGTCGAGAATTAGAGACGTTCCGACAGTATGCCCATAGTATAATATGGCCTTACCAGCCTTTCCTCCACTAGCAGGAAACCTTAGGGCGGAGCTGCCGCCCCCATCCTCCCCCGAATCCCCACCGTTGCCACCAGACACAAGGGTCAAGCGGGAGTTATTATTGACGGCGCCACCACCTTCGCCCCCATTGAATAACGCTCCATGGCTAGCCAAGGTATATCCGGCCAAGCCCATGCCTGCGCCGCCGCCACCGCTCCCAGCGAAGTTTATTTTATATTTAGAGCTACCAGGCCACTCGGCATTCGCATCAAGGTTGGCGCCACCTCCCCCTCCGCCGCCGCCTCCAGCAAAGACCTTTGCGTCGCCGGTCCATTTAATTGTAAATTTTACATTAGGGTTTTGTTCTTGAATTTCTATAGCATCGCCCCCATCTTCACCTGACGACGGAGGCCTAAAGTCTGACATAGAATCGTAAGACCCGTCCCCCTGAAATATTTTCCCCTCTGAAACCATTCCGGTTCCACCTTTGCCGCCCCTACCTATAATTCTGGCGGTATCGTTAAGATTTATCCTTATATCCATACCAGGCAAATAACCGTTCCCAGAATTTATCGCCGGAAGGCTAGTAGACTCGGAAAATATAACTCCAGAAACATTAAAGTTTACAATCCCGATATCCAAAAGACTTTGTCCATCCAAAGCTCCCAGCAGGGACTCCATTAAGTTCACGTTATGTAGGGTATCTATTTCTGTTTTTTCGAAGATGGCGCCATCAACGATTTCTGTGCTTGTCATCTTCCCAAAAGTATATGTCTTCTTGTCAGACTCAACGACCAGAACTAAAATGTCCCCGCCAGTACCAGTGGGCAAGTTGCCCCCTAGGGAGCTGCCAACTGCGACTGAAGTGGAAAGGTACTTCCACTCACTATCGTATACTATGCCCAGGGCGAGCTTCCCTTCCAGCCCGTTTTGACTAAGCATGTTTGTCACTTCGCTTAGATCCTGAGGCTCAGCCATAATGGAGTCTTCCAGGATCGCGCTATGCTGGATGGTTTGGAACACGTTTTCCTCTGAAATAAAATCAAACTCAGAGTATCGGTCTATGCTGTAGCTTTTCTTATATATGTCTGCCTCTGGAGTCCCCTCGATAGCAACGTCAATTGTTTCGGGAACTATGTGGTCTTGGGCGACGGTTGCAGTGATTTCGTATTTGGATGTTTTATCTGTGTCCAAAGATTTATACGTGACAGTTAGATTTCCTAATACTTCCCCCTTTTCAGCGGCGCCAGTAGTATAATATATTTCCGCAAACGCAGACTCGCCAGGCTTAAGCGTAGGGTCTTTATTGGGGTTCAAAAAATCCTTACTAATGTGTGCCACACCGGCTGCGGCTCGGTTAGTTAGTTTTCCCGCAGCAAAGTCTAGCGTTCCGATCCGACCTAAGTTGTCTTGGGACTTTGCGCTACCACTCTCTTCATACAGAAAGGCTCCGCCTTCACTATTGTCGTAATTAGCGGTATTGGTCTTTCGCGAGATCCCGTCAACTGCAGAAAGGTAGGCCCCATCATCCCTATTAAACGCTAAACTTGACATAGTAAAGTCGCCAGAAACGGACGCTACAATATTGCTTGCCTCGGTTTCTCCGGTGTTCTTTATTTCGATTTGATTTTTAAGAACGAATACCCCCAGAGACGAAGAGCGCAATTCGACAGGATTAACCAAGGCCAGTCGCGCGGATCGGTTCTCTACCGTAGGAGTAAGGTTATCCATTTCATCGTCGTCCAGCGGGGTATTTTGACCCAGCGAATATTGCTCAAATTTTGCGGTGATGGTATGACTGTCTCGAAAGGTATAGGTGTGATCCCATTGCTGACATATAAATCTACGCTTGCGATTATAGGGGGCAGGAGGAATAAACAAAAAAGACTTGTAAGCCAAATGGGATTCTAGAAAATGAAGGATAGCATACGCCTCCTTTTCACTCCTATTTGCAAAGGTTACGGAAAACGACAGCAGATTAACATTGTTTTTGTTTTTCGGAAAGTACTGCTTATATGCGGAAGCCTTGGAGGACAATTCTGCAATACTAGGGCTGTGATTAACATTAAAACTACTGGACGGCTTCCAGTAAAACTCCCTGGTCCACTTATCCTTATTAATTGACACCCCATATAACCCGGTCGGAGGATCGCCCCTTGCATTTTCTTCTCCCTGATAATAATAGTAGGCGTCAGAACCGGGGACGTATACAATGTCGTGCTTATAGTATGTTTGCTCGGCGTCGTAGACTTCGGGTTTATTTACATACAGGTAATCATTGCGATGAAGGATGGAAGTATTATTATTAAATATCCTAGCATCTACAGTATGAACGTCCTCACCCTCAATAGTATGATTAAAATCAAAACAATAAAATTTTCTAGTTAGATTTTCGGTATTATTATAGGGAAAGAATAGCGAGTCGCCGTCCATATTAAATCCATCTATACCCTGATCGTATTCAAGAGTATATTTTTCTTGCTGAACTTCGTGCTGCCCAAGGTTGTTTTCTATAAAGTGAAGAATTGCATTAGCTTCTCTGCTAGTTCTATTTGTGAATTTTAAATTAAAATCTACGCTCAGGCTATTTATTCCCCTTGGCTTCACAACCTTATACCCGTCGCCATATTCGTATTGCGCATTATAACCCTTAAAGGAAATAGACGAACCATAGTCTGCGTCGAAGAAAAATGAATTACTCGACCAATTCTCATCGTCTAGATCAGAAGTCTTGACAAGCACGGTCTGAGTTTGGCTGTCGGCAGATTCAAGTAGATCGCTTTCCACCACCTGCCTAACTTCCCGATCTCCAAATTGATACATTGACAGCACAATTATTTTTTCCGTCAGCATTGAGATGGAATATGTTTTTAAGTTTCCGTTTATTTCTATTTGGATAGACTGCCCTGACTCGAATCCTGCCTGTTTAAACCCCCCCGATGAGGCATGCCCCACAAACTCAAGATTTCCTACGTGATTTTCCGTAAGATTTGGGACGGGGGGACGGATGTGAAAAGTTATATCCGCAACATTAAAAGCTACATCGGGAGAGGTAATATCTTTTCTTGCGTAGTAAAACTTGTTGCTGTCTCGATGGCGGACAATATCAAATTTTTTATAGCTCTGGCCCGCGCTCCAGTACCCCTTGTAGTTTTGAACGTTTGATATATAGTAATTATCAGACTCGAGCTCGCCACCTTCCTCCGAGTCCTTGACCTCATCAAAAGTAACATCAACATCCTCCGGGGCATTATACGTTCCCACGCTTACGGTCGTCATTCCTGTGGCGGAGAATGTTTGTGTTGAGGTGTCGGCGGCATTAGGATCCCCGGCGGTTGGGGTATGAGTTTCCCAGTATACGCTATTTATCTCCAGGCTACCAGACTTCCCGTTGGGGCCGTCCCAGACATTTATCTTGTAGTATTTATATTGCGTCCAGTCAGATGTCTCGGAGAGTATTTCGGATATCGTTTGATCTAGTTGGTCGCCTTTTGTGGGGTCAAAATTTTGATCTTCACTAAGTTTTAAATCTCTTCCGACGGATGACAGCACGGGCCACTTAAAGTTTTTCAACGGACATGCGTTATACCCTAGGTTATTTCTTACGGGTCCGGTGGATAAGCCAGATTTCAGCTTATAAAAAGCGGGAGAACCACTATAGCCGCCATCGGAGCTTGAGGGATAATATGTTACTATATCACCAGCGCCATAACTGGAGTTCGGAGACCAAAAACCTTTATACCTGTCGCTCATTATTTTACCACCTGCCTTACAGAGAACCCTCCACTAAGATAGCCTCCCTCTTGGGCGTTCAACGCCTGACTGGTAACCTTTCCCGAGCAGCCAAACGAGGCTATATGCATTGACTCCCTTTCTGGCCCAGAGTACAGATCTTTTCCGCCACCGCCATCAGGAAGATCGAGGTATGCCTTCTCGTCGATTTTTTCAGAGGAGTCAGAGATCTTCGTATATACGTTCTCCTTAAATGCTCCATACAAATTTAACTGCACAGCAACCTCTTCAGGAAAAGTTCCGCCGCTCCTCATTTGGATTACGCCCTTGTGATTGATGTAGTTTATGATTTTATTCGCCTTTACATTGCAATTAATATCTATCTCATTAAGCGCAGCCCTGTACGGCAGCACTCCCCCGGAGTATAGTTTACTCCCGGGCTGTTCGTTCATTCTGATTGTATAGTTTATGTTTCTATTAACTGAGGCTGTGTATTCGGCCTTGAGCATCCTCAAGTCAAAACTTTCGTTTTCGTCTTGGAGGTTGATCCCGCTTGCGGTAACCTCTCCGAAGCCTTTCAAGCTTTCTGCAGGATTAATATACGGTGGATCAGGAAGGTTCTTGTCACCGACCTCAAATATTGTACCAAATATATCATACTCAGCGCTTGCCCTCACCAATTGGAACGGCTCCATAGTAAATGAAAAACTAGTTATAGCTGCATTCCAAAATCTATACGAACCAATCCGACCAATAGGAATAAAACCATCACTCATTGATTTGCTTATATCAAAAATAGATTTAATTGGATTGAAGTGTTGTTCGGCAATAATAAATTCAAAAGACAGCGAACCCTTTAGCGGGCCAGAGGGTACCAGATTCGGGTCGTTTACTGTTGCGCCAGCGAGATCTTCGCTGAACCCATTTAGTCGGGTGTCCCTCGCTAGCGATGTGGAGCTACTCAACGAAGCGGAGGTGGCATAGATTTGTTGGTCGCCGAGCTCAATGAGGCATCTATTGAAATTTGTAAACTCACTCACTCGTAAGCCCTCCTAATACGCTCTCGTCAGAGTTTGCTTGATCACCTTCGTCGTCAAAATCGCCTGGAGTTACGTCGGGATACAAGTATGAAGTACCCTCGTGTTGGTCTGGGGTTTTTGGGTCAGTTTCGTAGCCAATGAACGTTAAGTTCACAGTGGTGTCGTCTCCAGTGGCGGAAGCTTGGGACGCAGAAGACATCTTGGCGCGTGTAGCGAAATAAGAATTAATGACAATCCACACCTCCTTCCATTCATTCGGGTCCGTTCCGGGAGCTTGGTGTGCTCCAGAGTTTTCCGCACCAACCTTCTGCCAGTTCCTGTAGCCAGTGGGAGATCCAGGGTCGGCGTACCTTACTTGAGCCTTGTCGGCGTAATTTACGGCGGCATCATAGTTATCAAACGCAGGGTTCGGGGCAGGCCCTTCCATAGACTGAGGATCATATATCTTAATATCCAAATCAGCAACAGACGTATTTATAGAATCATAATCCATTAACTCCCTCATTTGTAGAATATTATAATCTTCTTGAGCTATAGTAAAGTCGAATTTTGTTTCAATGGGATAAGTAATTTGTGTGTCGTGTGCCTCATACCATTTTAGTGAGTCAATATGCTCCTTATTTAAAGCGTATAAAGCATCGATATTGAGTGTTCTATCATAATTGAATCCTAATATGCTATAATTGTTTGTCCCTATGGTTATTCTGATGCTTCCCTGAGTGGGAATGATGTACTCTCTGTCGACTGCATCCACCTTGACCCTGTCGTATGCCGCCAAAGATTCCTCCATGGTTGGGGGCTCAGAATAGACAATCGTAGCCGTTCCTGTGCCTGAGCCTGCTCCAGTAGCTGTAAATACTGTGCCAACGTTATTGTCTGCGGCGCCCGGAAAGTTGGTGGTTCCGCTGGAGGTTATTTTATACGTAAGTCCAGAGACAAAGCTTCCAGCAGTGATGTCGACGTCAGTTATGGCGGGTATACCCCCGCCGAAGTTGCCGTAGATTTTGATAGTGTTTTCAATCGTGGGGACTTCACCTATATTACAGGCAACCTTCCTAGAGACCACCCTTCCTTTAGTAAAGCCAGATTGAAGAACCCCCTCCCCTAAGGCAAACCCTCCTGAAATATCTCTTGTGTCGCTAATGCCTGCGAGCAGATCCTCGCCAATCATGTAGCGGGTAATATTAAATTCCCCCTCAACAGGACCACTGATAAAACTATCCACATAGCCTATGCCGGCCAAATAAAGAGGGGTAACATCCGACCCGTAGGAAACACTAACCGAACTTATGCCAGAGATAATCTGGTTGTCGACAATAAATTCCTGTTCATAACTTGAGAAGCTCATCTTACGCGCCGTCGTCTAACAGCCCTCCAGGTCGGCTCTCCTCCTTAATTACAGTGATGACTTGATCCTTGATTCTTGAGGAGAACTTATCCATTTTATCTTCTCCGCCATCTCCAGACCTCTCGTCGTCACCACCGCTGGATTCGCCGCCGGACTTATCGACGTTGACGGTTATAGAGACATTGTTTGTGCTTGCGCCACCCAAGCTTCCGCCGGGATCACTGCTGGCATTGGTAACGATGCCTCCCTTGTTGAATCTGCCGGCGTTAATTTTATCCAAGGTGGGCACGCCCATTTTTCTTACGGCGTCAGCCCTTATTACGTACTCGCCCTCTGAAAGCATGGTGGGAATTTGGTCGATGCCGGATTGCCCTACGATCTTGCCGCCGGTTGCTTTCCTAAGGGGGATTATTTTTCTACCCGTATCCTTTATGAACTCCTTGAGTTTTTTTGTGGCCTCCGTCGCCTTTTCGCCAACGCTGCCTTTTTTCCAGGGAGAATTAGCCCATGTTGAGAGTCTGCCTGGCTTCTCTCTGCTTGAAAATTTAAAGCTGCCATCATCATGAAACCAGCTTGAGCCTCCCCCCTGACTTTCTGCGTAGCTTTCAATGGCTCCTCGGTCAAGATATCCATAGTCTTTCTTTCCCCCGAACATTCCTGAGCTTTGTTTGAAATCAAAAGAATGGCCAGTCCCGCTCATCTCTGCTGCGGCCTTCATACCATAGCCGGCGTCGGAGGATACCTTAAACACCTGTCCGTCTGGAGACATCTTAGCTAGCGTCCCGTCGGACATTTCAATGTTTTTGCCTAAACCCATCGCCATGTCAGCCTTACCGAATGCGCCGCTCTTCTCTAGGTGTGCGCCAAGTTTTTGAGCTCCAATACTGGCGACGGCAGTGAATATCTGCCGGCCCATTTGAGCTCTTTTTTCTGCCTTTTCTATAAATTTTTGAGTGTTTGCCTGGTCCTGAGCTTTTAGCTCACCGACGTACTCCTGAACGCGGGCATTGTTTTGCATATAATGTGCAGACATGTTTTGGCGCTTCCACTGGCCGTCGGTTTCGAAGCGGTCTTTCTTTCTGACCTCCCAATTGTCTTCTTCCTTTTTGCCGAACAGCTTGCTTGCCAAAAAGCTACCTGCGATGCCGCCTAGTCCCATGGCCCAGCTTGGGCCACCACCGCCTTTACGTTGGAAGTGGCCTGAGTTCACGGCGTCCATCATGCCGACGCCGTATTTTTTTACGGCCTCCGGACGCATGCGGTACTCCTGATTACTAACCATGGCGAGCCCGCCATCATTGAATCCTACTAGGCCGCCTTTGGCGTACCCCTTTCTTGTCCTCCGCTCCCCGGAGCCAAACAAGGCCATGGTAGCTTGGTCGGCGAAATGGCCCATCATTTTTTGATTGAAAGTGTCCAGGAAACTTAGGGCTGCGTCACGCAGTACGTCCTTAAGCTTGCCTCCGTTGCGGATAGCATTCATCATTGCGTTGGACATGCCGTTTGAAAATGCTTCAGGTATTGCTTCGCCAAGTGAATGATTAAAAGTTTCAACCCTGTCCTGTATTTGATTCATTGCGCGGTTCATCCCTCTACCGAAGGCGCCCTCGCCGCGCTTTTCCCCATGTTCTATTTCGGCTAATTTTTTAGCGATTTCATATTCGGCCTCCATTTTAGCGAGCACCTTTGCGTGCTCATCGGATTTACCGCGTATTGCCTCCAACGATTGGGAGAGGGCCTCCGCAGAATGACTTTCTAGACCAATCTCTTTAGATTTTTGCCTTGTGAGCTTTTCCGCCTCTAGGTTTTTCCGTACTGCGATATCCAAAGATGCTTGAGAAGCCTCTTTATCAATTGCCGGAGCTCGTTCCTTATATTTACCAGCTAGTTCTGTTAGAGCTCCGGGGCTACGGCTCAGCTTAAGCGAGTCGAAGCCCATCTTCTTCAGTGCTTCGCGCTCAGCTTTGGTATAAGATTTTTGCCAGTCGCGGGGGTCCCCACTCGCCCCACCTCTCTTATTTACACCACCTTCCCAAGCACCCTTCTCTTCGCCTAACGTAAATCTTCCGTCCTTGAAATTTAATTTTGTACTACCTGCATTACGGGCATCGAAGGCAGCTTTGAAATGGGCGGATCTTTTATTGCCCATCGCTTTCAATGCTCGATAGTCATCCCCGGTGATAGCGGGGAGGGAGGAGTCTCTCATCTCGCCCCCCTCCACTGAAATCGGATCGAGCGATCCCGTTTTCAACGCCTGCATAAGGCGGGTGCGAGCCTGCTCAGGGGAAAGAACCATGGCGTCGTACATTTCGGCCTTCTTTATCATATGGGGAGACGAGTGGCTTAGATCTCCTTGAGAGATGGCCACTTGAGTCTGGTTATAAAGAGCGCGATGCCGCGCGAGGCTGTCCAGCTTGTCAGTAGTTTTCTTCTCAGCAGCATTTCTCCTTGCCTTGAGTTTTCCCGTCAACCCCATTAAGTAGTCGGCCTTAGCTTGCGAACTATCGAGACCTTGATATGTTTTAATATCAAACCCTCCCTCCTTATCAACTATAGCCTTTAGCGCGGGATCCCGCTTTATCATCTGGAGAAGTTCCTGTCCTTGAGAAGTGCGGGTACTCTCCACCCCCGCTTCGTATTTTAGTTTTCGCTGTCTTTGCGAAGAGGAAAATCTTTGTCTCGCAGTTCCGCCCTGCATTTCTGCGAGGCTAATACTTTCAGCGCCAATACTTCTGGTGAGCTGAAGTTCTTGCTGCAATAAGTTCAACCGCTCTTTCAATTGGGTATTTTTATCGAACCTGGCCATTCTAGCTTTTAGCACCACCCGCTCCTTTATAATTAAGTTCTCTTCCCTATTCGCCTTAAGTTTGCCCTCGGAATTCCAGAGCTCGACGTTTGCTGAGGTTACGGCCTTCATTCTATTGCCTTGGATTACCCTAAGGTCTCCTTGTTTCTTTTTATCCATGCCTACCGTTTGGCCCGCCTCCCTTATCATCGTCTCAGTGTCTAACGCAAGAATCGCATCGCGAAGCTCATTGTCTCCAGCCTCAGGACGAAGACCGAGCCTTACCTTCAGACCTTGAGTGCCCTCACCCCTCTCATCCATAATCATTTTTTCGAGCGCTTTTCTAGCAGCGACATCAGCCGCCAGCAAGGATTGGGCGTGCTTATCGGAAGCCTTTCGCATTCCTATATTATAATCACTCCAGACCTTAGACGTTTCACTAGTCAATCCCTCCCAGGTGTTTTGAGTCTTGTTAATGCTGTGGGTAAAATCCAGCATTCCTTTGCTTTGGTCTCTTTTTAAATCTATTAGCTTTAGATCCTCATGGAGATGCAATTCCATCGTTTGAAGAATCATTGAGTTTGCTTTATCAACGGCCAGCAGTGAGGTTGTCCCCTTTATGGCTGCGGCCTCCCAGGCGGTTGCGGCATCTACTAGTGTGTCTGCATCCCATTCGTCCATAGCAGCAAGAAGTTCAGGCTTTCCGAGTTGCTGCTCTACCTTAACTTCTTTCCATTTTGCCTTGTCTTTTTCCGCGAGCTTGGCATATTCTACAGCGCTTATAGTTTGACCCACGGCGGTTGCGTCTATGGTTGCTGGCCTTTTGGCGGGAATCGTCGCGGTATTCCCATCATCACCTATCACTTGCCTGTTTTCATCCCCAGGGATTGAAACTTCCTGCCCAGTATATCTTTTCACCATGTACGTTTGAGGGGCGACTGAGTCATCCACGTTTTCCTGTATCCAAGACTTAAGTAGCCCCCGATATCTCTCAGTGAGTTCGCCCGTTCTGTCCTTCCCGTGCATAGCGTCAAACATTAGACCTGCAGATTTTCCGTCTTTTTCGGCGCCTGTAATCATATACTCTCGGAGGTTCGGCCTGGAATAGGTCCTCATTCCTCCCAGGCTAGCGATCACAGACAGCATTGAGGCCTCCTCTGCGTTGGGGCCGACAACCTCCGCCATGTCCAGCAGATCATTCTTTTTCCGGAACCCACCTTTACCCCTGTTCGCCCTCATCTCCATCCGCTTAAGGTGGGACACGGTATCTGGGTCGCCCCTCTTTTCCTCGGCCAGTTGCAGGTTCCTAAATTGCTCGGGAGTCATATTCGCCAACTTAAATACGCCGCTACTCGTGAAATTCCTTTTGCTATCGTACCCGCTGTATTTTGCCAGGACCTCATTGCCATCGGCTTCTTCGTCGCCCCTAAAGAATACTCTTGCGCCGCTTAGAGTCGTGGTATTTTTGGCATTTCTTTGGCTCATTCCCGCTTTCGCGAGAGTATTACCCACGCCGACCTTTGCGCCCATCGCCGCCGCAAAATATTCTTTAACAAATTGTTTCGCTGATATGTTACCGGTTCTTGAAATTTCCGAGTTCCACGGTTGGTTTAAATTTCCACTTCCGAATTTCCCCTGCTCAAGAACCTCCATAAAATCAGTTCTCGAAAGAAGCGCGGTTGCGGCGCTTATCTCCTGGGCGTCAGATGCTTTTTCAGCGGCTTCTCCAGCCTTCTTAATTTCATCTGCGATTTTTCGACTGGCTTCCTCCGCTTTTTTAATTCCATCATATACCCCCCAGCCTGCGCCAATCAACGCTCCTGCAGCAGCTCCCCACGGGCCGATCATCATACCCATAGACGCCCCCATTGCTCCATAGTTTAGCGCTCCTGCGGAGGCCTGGGCAAGGCCACTCGTTTCGAAACCCTCCGACCCCTGGATCTGCCCGGCGATCATATTTGCTCCCATCATTGCGGCCATACCAGCCATGCCAGCCCGATTCGCCGCGCGCTCCCTCTTACCTGCCTTCTTGGCGGCCTCGGCATTCCTTTTTTCTGCGGCGGCATTCGCGGAACCTGCCTGTTTATTTAGTGTTCTTACCTTGGCCAACGCCCTCGTTGTAGCCGAAAGCTTTTTTTCATTTTGATAAAATTCTTGCGCAATACGCCGCCTTTCACGGCGGCTCTTCAGTCGTGACTGGCGCCCCTCCTTTTCGAGCTTCTCTTTCTGCTCCTGCAGCCTCTTTTCCCTCCCTTGGAGCTTGTCCTGCAGGTCTCGGCCTTTATCCAGCTTCTTACTGGTTTTGTCATATTCCGCAGCAGTCTTGGCGGCGGCATCATTTGCCTCCTGTATTCCTGTCTGGCTACCAAAGAACTTCCCCATTCTAGATTTGCCAACCCAGCTATTCATAGCTCCAAGGAAATAATTCGGCACAATTCCAGTAGCACCAAGTACATCACGCAATCCGTTGGGTTCGTCATCTGTATTGGTGACGCCGAGCCCAGCAGGGTTGGAGCGCCCGACTAATCTCTTATGTGAGCCAATTCTAATTTTAGAAACAGGAACGCCGGCGCTCATTTCTCTCCCGATGGCATCACTTAATGGGTCGGCGAAGTTGGGAACAAAACCCATGGAGGCCTTCTTTGATTTTGGCTTCGGAGTGGCCTTAACGCCAGACTTCCATAAAACTTCTTTTGCAATTTTAGCGGCCATACTCTCTCTATTTTCGCTCGTATCCTGAGCCTTATAGTCGGCCATTTTGGCTACGTCTTTTCCAAAGAGGGCCCTAATATTTGGACCAACACGTTTAACGTCGAAGTCTCCTCCTGGAGTTTCAGGGTCTGAAGCTTCAGTCTTTAGCCTTGTTTCTAGTGCTGTTTCAAATATAGCTCCGTACAACGCCCCTAATGCCCCGCTCATACCACTACGATCATCCTTTGTAGCAAAAATTTTAGCCTCTATAGCTCCCTCATGACTTTTACCAAGCGGCTCGACGCCTTTTATTTTTATTCGGTTAGCGTAATTAGTCACTGCTCCAATAATTTGCTTTTTGAGTAGCCCGTCAATACCCCCATACTTACTCTCAGAAAACTTATCCATTGCAGATTCTTGTATTCCAAAACCCCTAAATATATATGGCCTTTTAATTCTAGGGTCCTCAGAAAGACTTTTATCTCCCAAGAATTTTCCGGCGATAACAGCCCTATCTGCTGGCGTAGGTGTCCTAGTAATTGGAGGCAAGACCCCGCTTTTCATCTCAGGAATTAGCATGCTAGCAAGCGCGGTTGCGTTGTAAGCGGTGGCAGGTGTTGTGACGGCGCTTGACTTCAAATTATATTGAGCCAACGCACTATGCTTTGGGCTAATCCCAGCGGCGATAGCGTCCTCTGGAGTTTTGAAAGTTCGTTCCGTTCGGTTGGGGTACCTCCCAGTTAAGATTTTTATAGCAAAATTCGGAACATATCCTCCCGCCATGTATGGGTCAAAACCGTGAGCGCCATAGAATTCCTTCGCATAATTATCTTTCGCCTTACCTCCTGGAGGCATAATTGCGGGCTGCGTCAGCCCTGGAAATTTCTTAACCCTTTCAGCGGTGTTATATACAACGCTCCCGACGCCGGGCATCCTCATTGTGCGCACTGCGCCGGGGGCATATCCGCCTTTTCTAGCCTCAGCCTTTTCGTCATCTGCGGCTGCGTAATTCGGGATAAAACCTAACGCCCCACGGCCCCCACTCCTCATGGATAAGCCGGGTCCGATACCTTGTCGCATCATGACGGGGGCCATGCTCTTAGTCAGGGCCGCAAGTCGGCTAGCCTCTTGGGTTTGCTGCTGAATGAGCTGGAGAATAGTTCGCTCCTTCTGTTCTCGGCTTATGTCTGTCCGCAGCATTTCCTTTTGTAGCCCTGCATTTTGAGTAAGAACCTGCATTAAGCTTTGCTCAATGTTTCGTCTTGCATTAGCGGTTTTATTAATATTCAGAAGACTGCCCAAGCTTTGCTGGGCATATTTAACGGCATTAACAAATAGTTTTCCTGCGACAGCAGCGAACATCACCAAACCCGGACCAGTCAAGATGTTGCCCACGCCCCTCAAGAGGCCTTGAGCGAATTTATTTCCTTCCTGTTCCCCGTCGCCAAGTATTCCGCCTAGCCCTTCGGCCATACCTTTGATTCCATCTAAAACCTTATTTATGCCTGGAGCAAGAGCGATATCTCCTATTTTTTTTGCGAGCTCCTGGACGGCCACTCCCGTTTCAGTTGCAAGAGCAGACATGGTTTGCCTGAGTTGCTCATTCTTTCTGTTAGATTCATCTGTTGCGCTTGCAGCTATCGCAGTGGCTTGGGCGGTTACGCTGTTTGTTTTTCCCAAGTCTGCCAAGGCGGCTTTTAAAATGTTGATCTGGAATACGCCTGCGACGTTTTGTGAGATGTAGGCTCTTTGAGCGTCCGTTAGGGTGTCGTATGTATTGGCCAGGCTCTGCATGATTTTCATGGCAGGTAAAGTTTTGCCTTGCAGATCACGGACGGCAATACCAAGATTCTCCAGCTCTGCCAGAGTAGAACTACGCCGGACCCTAGTAAAGATTGTCTTAAAGGCGTTACCGATAACTGCGCCACCGCGAGCGGTTCTTTCTTGAGCTGCCGTCACCAATCCGATAAGCTGATTGATATCAACCCCTGCGCTCCTGGCGGATTGCCCTGCTCGCGCTATTGCTTGGGCGAAGTCTTCCGCGCTAACCGCGAACTTAACATCTACGGCGGCGAATTTACTTACTAGGGCTGTTGAGTCTGCTATTTCCCCCTTAAACGTATTCATCGCGGCAGTCAAAGATTTCACTGAATCCGCAGCCTTCATCCCGGTCAGTCTCGTTAGGATAAGGGCGTCCTTTGTTCGCTTGAGGGTTTCGTTAACAGAAAGGCCCTGTCTCGCAAATTCCGTGGCAGCTTCCGACGCAGCTCTGAATCCGGCTCCCGTTTCGGCGGCGACCTTCATCAATCCTCCGCCGAATTTATCAAGTTGGCCAGTGGTCAGCCCCATAACCACATTAATATCGGTTAGGTTTTTCTCCACCTCCATAGTAGCTTGAACCAATCCCTTGAACGCTCCGGCAACAGCATTAATAACCCCCACGGAAGCTCCGAAGGCAAGAACACGAGCATTAGAAGCCTCAAGGGATTTAGTAAATTCGTCGGCGCCGCGCTTCATGTTACCCAGCGGCTGAGTAACTCCCTTATCGTCAATTCGAATCTTAAGTCTTCCCGACCTGTTAATTCTGTCTACGGCAGCGTGAACATCCCTGACCAAAGGATCCGTGTTAGCGTGGACGTTTACATTAATGCTCATACCTTATACCCTGACAAGGTATTACACCTAAATTATTCTAGCCAGCCCCGGAAAGCTTCATCATGTCTTGCATGCTTAGAGATCCGCCCTTTTTCTTTGCTTCCTCATGCAGGCTAACACCCTGGTTGGGCCTAGTCATGCCGAGGTACTCATAGTCCTCGTCCGTCGCCCCAACCAGCGTTGCCCCGTCGGCGTCCTCAAACTTGCTCTTCATTTTTTCTTTCTCTTCATCAGATATGCTACCATAATCCAACAAAGCCTTTGGATCTTTTTTGATTTTTTCTGGAATGTTTCGGTTATTTTCGTATATACTTTTAAAGATTCGGGTATATACGATCATTCTTATTTGGTTATATGTTAGCTTGCAAAATGGGACACCGTAAAACTGCATACTGTCATCAGAGAAGCCCAAGTAAGGCTGGTAAAACTCCTCTAATACTAAATACTGTATAGACTCTTCGGTAAAAGAATTAAAAATATCATTATATAAATTAACAAGAGATGAGACATATGTTTGATCTAGTTCATCATATTCTTCTTCGGTATATAGAGGAATCTCTCCGGCCTTATCTTTTTGAAAGCTGCGGAGGATGTAGAAGTCATGAGTTCTTTGTTCCGCGTATCTTTCACAAGTATTGCCGAGTAAATCCAGTCGCTGTTGTTTCTTCTTATTAAGCTTGTCGAGCTCTCTTTCGATAATTTTATTTTGCTGATCCTGAGCAGACTTAAGGACTAGGTTCTTCTTGGACTCCTCCATAGTGTTAATGAATCTCTCTTGGCGCTCAATTTCCTCTTCGTCTTTCTCTGTCCAATCTCCCCCTTCACGCAATATCTCTAACATCTCCTCCTCCGTGGGAAGCCCTCGGTCTTGGGCGATTTTTTTATATAGCTCGGTAATGTCTTCGAGCTCCACCTGGTCGTGGGGAGTCAGGTGCTTGATATATATCAAAGCTCCGTTGTGTTCGGTGGTGGAAAAACCTCGAACAATATCCCTAAACGCCTTACGGTAATTGGTGGTGGACACTAGACGTTTCCTTCATCTATGTCCTTTTGTAGAGTCTCAAAGTCTTCGTCGGTAACGGCTCCGGCGCTGTAGTACCAAAAACTAATATAGGTTGCGAGCCTTGAGGATATAATATCATAGAGCTCACTACCTTCTTCCTCAAGCCTGTAGTATTCATCGATTTTATCCTGAAAGGTATCGCCCTTAAAAATGGGCTCGGCATCCTCTTCGTTATCCCTGCGGAGGTAGCTCAGGTTTAAGAGGTACCAGGTCACGGCTTTATTTTGGGCGCGTGAATCCGCTGTGTGGTTGAATAAAGATGCGTAATTGGTTTCCATATCAACTATATCCTTGCGGGTCTCCCCGAGTTTGCCGGATAATTTTTTAATTTTCTCCTTGTCCTTATCGGTTTTCTTAACCTTAGTGGTTAACCTCGTAAGGTCATTACTGATTTCCCCGAATTTCATATAGAGCCTAGTGAGTGCAGACGCATCCTCTTCAGCCATAAGCCCACCGCTGTCAGAATATTTTTTAGACAACATCGCCTTAGTGAGAATTCCTTGTTTAATGCATTTACTCATCTCGATACTATATTCAAGCTCCGCTTCTTCCATTTCCCTACGGTTCGGCTGCTTAATAATTACTCGATAAGGGACGGGCTCCTCGACCTCCTTAGTGACCTCAACTTCTTCAGTCGTTCCGTCTTCGTTCTTTCGCTCCTCGGTTTCAGTGACCTTAACCTTCTCAACCTTATCTACCGTAAAACTATATACCTCCCGCATTTTGACGGGAGCGTCGGTATCCTCTTTTTCTAAAACATCAGTTGCCATATCCTTATTCCTTTCTTTATTATAGTTACTTAAAGACAAAATCTATAGTGAAATTCTCAAACCCGCCCTCGATATTCCTAATGGCCTCATTGCCAATGTCCAGGGTGCGCTTTCGAAGGTGCTGAACCTTTTCTTGATCAAAATAATTGGCTTGATCAATGAGCGGGGAGTACTCCTTTGGAAGGTTCCTTTTTAATTTGCCAAAATTAATTTCGTGCTCCTTTTGTAGGTCTTCCAACATAACAAGGAAACCCTTAAAAAGAGTAACCGTATTCCGCTCGCAGTGTTTGCGAAAAATATCCTCTGCCTCCATAACCTTATTCCTTATTTAACAATACACAATATTATTTAGTGTAGAATAATATATGTCAAGTTTTCTTTCTGATGCAGCTAAATCAATAATAGCAAGCCAATTCAACAACCTGCACGATACGTTCTCCAGGGACATCGTTGTATACAAGGAAGCTCAGAAGGTTGTGATTAGTACTGACCCCAATTATAATTATATCTACAACCAGACGAGCGAGAGCACTTCTAGCGTTACCAATGTGCCGCAAAAGCAGGTCTTCAAGGCTCGCATTCGTTACGATGACAACAGGGATACAGAATACTTTGGTGAATTTGGGACATCAACAAAAATCTCTAGAGTAGATTCCGGAAGTAGGGTGAGGATTAAATTAAAAAAGGTAGATTACGATTACATCAGAGACGCAAAGCGCATTGAATTCGACGGCAGAATGTTTTTAGTAGATTCCGACCCAAGGCCGCACGGATTGTTTGACGTTGATTTTTATACGCTCTATCTTAAACCAGTAGAAACACAATGATTCGAGACAGGGCATTGAAGCAATCACTACAGGTGGCCTTACTCAAAGACCGCAAGGTCGTTCGGGCAATGGACGCAAAAGCTCAAGATTTTTTCGAGCGAGCAAAATCAGAGATGCTCGAGGAATTCGACAATCACCCCATTACTAGAGATCTTAACAACGAGGGAGATGCAGGCCTAGTAAGCAGGGGAAGCCTTTTTGGTTTCCTGGGATTTGAAGACGGAGATCGACCCACAGAGGAATTAAGAGAGGTCCTGGAGCGAGGGTGCAAGATTAAATTTTTTAAAGAAAATCTCAAAGGAGGCGTTCGCCAATACTCAGCTGAAATACCAACAAGGTCGCAGCTTTTCAGGGCAACACCCCTAAGATGGGCTCGCGGCAGGAGCTGGCTAAAGAGCATAGAGCACGGCATTTCAGGGATGGGGCAATACATGAATATCGATACTGCGTCAAGCAGGTCAGGAGAAGGGATACAAGTAAAAGGCAACGTAGGCGGCAGGTTTAGAAACTCCTCGTATATATCTATTATATTAAACAACTTTAAGAAAAAACTACAGAGCAGAGGTATTAGATTTTAATGAAACCACAATTCCAGCACGAAATCACAACCAGCTTCACCCTTTGGCTTGATAATTATTTATTAAAAAGAGGAGAAGCATACCAGAACAAGTCTGGAGCGTTAAGCTATCTTGAAGACTCAAGGCTGGGGCCAGGACTCAACGGCTTCTCTAGCCCCTACAAACAATGGGTCTACGATGAAAGTATTTCGGGGGCTCAGATTCCCGACAGCGTAATGATCGACGGGTCGTCGGTATCTCGAAATGACGGCTCAGGAGCCGATCCACAACTTATAATAGATCACCAAAACGGCAGAGTAATAACAACAGCAGCAACAACCTCCACCATAACGGCGAATTATTCTGTAAAAGATTTCAATATATATGTAACAAATGAAACAGAAGAAAATTTAATTATTGAATCAAAATTTGAAGTTAATAGTCGATTTAAGGCCGAGGAAATTCCCATCCCCCCGTACGCGCACGTGACGCCCGCGATCTTTATTAATAATGCACGCAACTTCAACGACCCATTCAGCTTTGGGGGGCAAGACCAGACAATGACAGATATACGGTGCGTAATTATGGCAGAGAACATTTATCAGCTAGACGGAATACTATCTATTTTCAATGATTCCAATAAAGAGTGTTTCGCTGCGCTTAGCTTTGAGGACTACCCCGTCACCGAGTTTGGTGACGCTCCAGATTTTAATTATAAAACACTTTCCGATGCACGCCTTACATCAAATCCGGCGGCGTTGCATTACATCGACAGGGTAGATGTTTCCAAGCTCAGCGACAGAATTACAAAGAAAATTGACCCTAACACTTTTATAGGATTTATTGACTTCGAAGTGGTAACATATAGATATCCAAGAATTTAAAGTTCTCATTTTTTTAAAAAGAATGTAATAACAAAGGAATCCAAGAATAAAGGAGACAAACTATGGCAACTAGAAACAGAGTAATTTATCAGAGTGAAGCATTATATGTTGGGCAGCCCCTGGCTACCGGCTATCATGCTTCAGCGCAACAAGCAGGATACGACGGCGGAAACCCCGTTGGATTGATTGGCATACCAGTAACAGACGACGAGCTCGTGGTACTTAACCCGGAAGCGACAAACCTTGTCTTAATCAACAAACCGATTGATAAGACCGTTGGCGACTGGACGTCCGGCTCGCCAATCACGAAAGGGACTGTGTGCAAAATGGCGGGAACGTTAGCAGGAGAGTCACACACATATTATTTTGAAGCCAAAGCAGATGACGCCACAAACGACAAGGCTCCGCTTGTTTCTCTAGAATCTCTTAAATCCGGCGTAATAGGCGACTGGACCTTCAAGAAAGGCGCCAAACAACTCCAAAGGGTACAAAGCGCAAATTATAGTTTCACAATTAACCGACAAGACGTTAACCAGTTCGGCCAACTCAGTAGGATAGATTCAGTTGCCATTGATCCTCCTACTGTTTCTTTAGACTTTTCCTATTACCTCTCTACCGGCGCAAACGAAGCGCTCCTTGGATTTAATGTAGAGACATTGCAAAAGCTTGAAGACAAGGACGCTACCAATTTTATTAAAACCGACTCAGCTTCGGAAAACGAAGGGGGAAGAAACTTCTTTATCCTTACGACCCCTCAGGGCACGGATGCTATCGGAAATTCAGTATTTGATAGCATAGACGGGGACGACGACCCCGGAGGAGCCTCTAAGGTTTCAACAATTGCACTCGGCAATGGGTACGTTACCAACTACGGAGTTGAGGCTTCCGTTGGCGGGATGCCAACAGCTTCCGTGACCGTTGAGGGCCTTAACCTTAGGTCTGACAGCGGATTTCACAATGTTCCACTGCCTGCAGTGAACAATGAGCGGGGAACTCCCGTTAATGGTACTGGCAACGGAGGTTTAACTTTTACCTTACCAACACCAGTGAGCGGCGTCTTGAACGACGCAGCGGCCGACGGGACAGACGGCGACGAAGACGACCATTCAGGCCAAACAGATGGATGGTCATGCTTGCGACCAGGTGACATTGAAATGCACTTAGGGGCAGCGGGCGCAGCGGGAGTTATGAATACGCTTCCCGGAGAAGATCCTCCGACGGACAATACCGCAGGCTCCTGTCATGTACAAAGCTTTAGCATTGATGTTCCCATGGGGAGAACACCTATCCAAAGACTTGGAACACCTTATGCGTACTCCAGGCCATTGGACTTTCCGCTTACAGTTTCTGTCTCGGTTAGTGCGATTGTCTCCGACCTTAAGGCAGGCAATGTAGCGGACCAACTATTTGATTTTGAGAATCATGATCTCCACTTTATCTTAAGAGAGCCTACCCCAGATGGAACCGGCCCCGTAGCAATGGCATTTTATGTCAGAGGAGCACAACTAGAAGGGGAAGCCTTCAGCTCTTCAATTGGAGACAATAAATCAGTGGACATTACGTTCTCCTGTCAAGTCGGAGGCCCAGAGGATACGGCTAGAGGACTTATGGTCGCGGGATCTCGTGGGGCAGTAGCAGCCGATTTCCTTACAGATTTTGCCCCGTTTATTGACGCAGGCGCCTGGAAGTAGTAACGCTTAGAAATTAAAAAGCCCTAACGATATCCATGCCGCCTGTAGTGGTGACTTCAAATACAAATGAGGCGCCAATCTGGGCAAAGTCGTCGATAGTCGCCGAATGTGCTTCCGCGTTCAGTCTGGCGCCCTTGATTTTCCACGTGGCGCGCTTCCTTTTGTCCGACAGAGAAGTTCTATCGTATAAAATAACTTCTACATCGTAATCAACATCGTCGTTGAAAATGTTTTCGATTGAACCCTTCTGGGCGAACTCCCTTAGCGTGGCGCTTATTTGAAGGGTTCCCAGTATAGGGAATTGAATCTTTCTGTCCTTCATGTAGTTCGAGCCGAATGCATTAATGTCCTTGCGTTCTATGTCCAGCGAGATTTGCATGTTCTGAATAGACATTCTCTCAAAATTTAGATCCAGAGAATGAAAGCCTTCATCTTCGCCTTGGTTGGGTTTATTATTTGTGAATTTAACCTCGATGTCACCCGGCCGCATGACTAGACTAGGCTCCCCCTCAGAAGTGGATTCAAATGCGTCTGTTAGGTCCGGAAGAGCAACAGTTAGCGCGGACCTTGCGCCGTCATTATCAACAGCGGGGCATTTCGGCTTATTATCATCCTTATAAATATCAAAAGCCAGATTACTGCAGGCATAAGTAAGATCACAGGAGGCATAACTTCCTACTGCCGCGTTCAAGGTATAGTTAGTAAGAAAGCAATTACCAAATCCTATAAAATCTATATCGTCGAATGCAGAGTCTTTTCTCCCGACTATATCTTTTCTAGCATTGGTGTCTTCGGCCACAACATAAAAATTTACATCCCCTTTGTCGGCTACGGCTGTGGGCCCATAGGTTGCCCAGTTGGGTTTTGCATATAATTTTGAGCCGTTAAATATGCCGGCAGAGTATTTCGCCTGCTCATTTGAGTCGGCCAAAGCCTCCCATGCGTCTCCGGTTATTCTGGTATAGGTAATGTCTTCCCATTTGTCGCTAGTCCCAGGCTCGTCTGCATTAACCCATATCGTCGGAGACGAGCCAGGGATATCCGATGCGCTCGCAGATAGTATGGCTTGCCACGCTTGAGAGTTATGTTGAACGCTGTCACCAATTTGGTATACGCCAGCGGCCCACGATTGTAAGCTCGCAGGGTCAACAGTGTCTTGCTTCGCTTTCCACGCTTTAGTTAAGTGTTTGACGGTATCATCTGCGGAATAGGCTTGCGAGACCCACGGATTAAGATATAGAGATTCGTTTTTGACATAAGATACGTTCAATCCCATCGCCTCCTCATTACCTCCTGTAAAAAAGAAATAACTAAAACTCAACTCAACTTGCGGCTGAGTTATAATCGGAACCCTTGAGGTTGCGGGAGCGACGAGGGTGCCGCCGTCATATATAGCAGGAGATTTGTCTTTTATATATTCATGAGACCCGATTTCCTTTAATTGCTGGGCGCCATAGTCAAAAGAATAAGAAATATTTTGAATTCTTTTCAAGAGTTCTGGCGTTATCGGCCCAGCATCCTTGAATGCCGGAGCCCCATCAACAAACATAGCCATACGTTCATAGCTTAAATGAAACCGATTACCTTGTGCCATAGTCCTACTTACACTAACAAAAAAATCTTCATGCCGTTTTTTATGTGTATAATATAGAGAACTTTAGTTCCCCAATCGTTATGCCAAATAGTAGAATTTCAGATTTAGACGAAAAGACCTCTTTACTTTCAGACGGCGCCTCACAAAACGCAGATGATGCAGCCATGCTCCTGCTGGCCAGGTCTAAGGTAAAAAATGAGACAATACAGTATAAAAATTTCAAGACCTCCATCTTGGATCATTCGGTACTTATTACCGGAACACAGTCCATAGGCGGAGCAAAAACCTTTGAGGATAATGCAGCCTTTGAATCGGACGTCAGTATAGACGGACATTTAACAGTTAAAGGTGATATATTTAATTTAAAATTCGAGGCAGGCACGGCCCCAGACAATCCGAACCTAAGCCCCTGGTCTGCTGCCGCATACAATACAAATGACGAGGTCACCCATGCAGGAAAAGTCTGGAAGGCTTCAGCAACGACTCGAGCGGATGACCAGCCCGGGGTTGCGAGTGTTGCGGCGGCGGGACAAGTGACCGTCGCTCAGTATAACCTAATAGTTAATAACGACAGTATAGCGCTTGTTGACGCAGCTTCAAATGTGGTCAATTTTGTCGAAGGAACAGATTGGACCATTGGGGGAACAAATGACGCAACAGCAACGAATATTGCTACTGCAATTAATGCGCATGCTGCGTTCGCAGCCACATCAGATGGGGCCAATGTTAATATTGCTCAGGTTACGGCAGGAGTTACAGGAAATACAGTTATCACGCTTTACGCGGACGCTTCGGCGTGGAGCAAAACTGACTTTACAGGCGGCGTCGGGAGCGCAGTTTCCCCCTGGATAGACAATACCCTCCACGACGTAGACCAATATCTCACACAATTTGATTCCAATTTACATGTAGGAGCCGAAAGTGTTTCCTTTGCGGGGCAACCCAAGGGAACAATAATAGTAGACGGGAAGTCTTTTCTCAAAAATGACCTCAAGTCAGAGAAAGACACCTTTCTCGTTGGCAAGCTAAGCGTTAATACAGAAGACCAAACCGAACAGGTAACCATTGATGGCCATGTCTCCATATCCAATACGAGTGCATTAAAAACCACTACCGCCGACTTAATTTGGGGAGATGGTACAGACACGAAAGTTGGAACTGGAGCAGGATTAATTGTCAATGCGAATAAAGACCTTACGGTTGGGAGAAACCTTTCCGTCTTGGGCTCTACGACACTGGACTCCAATCTTTTAGTTACGCAACAGCTCACAGTAAACCAAAAAAGCTATTTGGTGGGAGATTGCGAAATGAGCGCAGATCTCCAGGTCGACGGAGAGGTTAACGTAGATTCAGCTCTTTACGCCAATGACGAGCTTCAGGTTTCCGAGAATACAGGCCTGGGTGGCACACTTATAGTGGACGGTGCCGCAACCTTCAAAGAAGATGTTACCATACAAAAGAATTTGACGGTTAAAGGTGATATTTTTAATATTAAATTCCAAGAAGGAGCTTCTCCCGACGGGCTGACAGCTTGGAGCAACGCTGCACCATACGCTCAGGGTGCCGAGGTCAAGTGGCCGGACGACGGCTCTGCAAAGGCGTGGAAGGCTTCAGGCCCCACCCTTACCTCCGATGAGCCCGGGGTTGCGTCAACCAAGGCTACCACGCAACTTACAGTCGCCCAGTCAAACAATTTAGTGGAGGGGGACACGATTAGGCTCGAAGACGTCTTCACCACCAACCAGGCTATTTTTACGGCAGTATCAGGAACAAATAGTTTCGCTATAGGCGCAGACGACACCGCAACTGCGGCAAATTTAGCGGCAGAAATTAACGGGCATCCATACTTTAGTGCAACCTCCGACCAGGAGCATATCAATATTACGACGGTCCTTGCAGGGGAGGACACAAACTATACCATCACCCTCACTCTCACTAATGCAGGAGCAGTTACGGGAGCAAACTTCTCAGGCGGAACAGGAAGCGCCACGAGTCCCTGGACAGACAATACCCTTCATAATGTTGATGATTACAAGACATCACTAGACTCCAATTTAATAGTTGAGGGATATTCAGACCTAAAGGGAACCTTAAATGTTGAAGGAGATTCAACCCTAAAGCAGTCCTTGAATGTTTCAGGCCAGTCCACCTTTAATGATGCGGTTTCCATAAAGGCGGATGCGATCATAGGGGAGGGAGTAACCACAGGACTTTCTACATTATCTGTCGGCAGCGCCACTGCGACAGACAAAAGGGTCATACTAAGCTATGACAACGACAACAATAAGGCCCGATTGAATATTGCAGGCGACGCATCCCCGAAGGGAATAACCATTGAGGATGGCGGAGATATAGGAATAGGAGTGCTTGCCCCGAGACAATCATTAGATGTAGAAGGATATTTAAGAGTGGGTAAAACTTCCGATTCCAGTTCGATAATATACGGAGGAACCGGAGATGCCTTAATAGGAGAATATACCTCGGCATCGAACAACAATCCTCCGGCGGGGGTTTACATTGCTTCGGAAGACACCGTTCGCGGCGGGGTCCCACTATTCTTAGGCGGCAGTAGCACAACGAAAACAATATTCCCAGGAGGCAGTGTAGGTATTGGAACCAGCGATCCAGACGGAGATCTTCAAGTGGAATCAGATGCCTCTCAAGGAACAAGCTTCTACCTAAATAATACCTCTAGCGGAGGTGCGCTCGATGGCAGCAATTGGAGGTTTTGCTCCGACTCCAACGGGCATTTGGACATTGGCAGAGTTACCTCCTCTTTTACTAAATGTTTAACCGTTATACCTAACGGAAACATCGGAATCGGCGCCTCTTTGCCAGAAGAAAATCTTCACATCAAAGAATCCACCGACGAAGACCACGGAATAATTTTAGAAAACAATACCGGAACAAAAAGATTAATCACAGGAACCAAAGGTACCGCAGCGAATAAAGGGCTTGAGTTCAAAAGCTCAGCGTTAGATCAGCTTCAAGGAAATAGTGGGGCGCTTGTTGCGGAAATCCCAGAATATTTCTCTGTCAGCCTAGAAGGATTGACATATAGCCTGGTGACGGACCCGATCCCCGCCGAAAATTACGTCAACGGGAAGCCGCTTTACTTTCGGTTGACGGCAGGTAACCCAGACTACATATTTTGGAACTCAGGAACGAACCGCTGGGAAAGAACAGACGGCGGAACCGCCACCTACCCCGGAGTGGGCGCTCAGAGCACAGATAATTGGTCAACAAGCACCGAACTAATTGGCGACTGGAATACGGGGGCGACAACAGGGGTCCCCGGGCTCAATGTGCTTTACGGAGAGAACATAGCTAGCTCCCTGAATGCTGGAGACAAAATCCGCGTCATGGGAGAAGAGAAATCGGTATTAGTTTCGGACCCAGCGGCGGAGCCACACCTTGTCATAGTGGGGGCCACTCCCTCCGATGGATTCTCCACTCATTCGATTGAGCCAGTCTATAAAGTCACAGACAGGACGGCAGTCACAGTTTTAGATTCGGGCAACGTTGGAATAGGAACCTCTTCACCAACCGCGAAACTAGATATAAACCAAACCTTTAGCGGCACAAATTTGAGAGTGGGAGGCGCGGGACTGGGAGGCGAGTTTCAGGTAAATAATGCCGGATCCGATATTTACCTCTTAGGCAGAGGTAATGGCAGCAATGATAATAAGTTTTTACTTAACACCAACGGAGACTCTTTTCTCAATGCCGGCGACGTCGGAATCGGAACGCCGACGCCGGGCACTCTACTTGATGTCGCGGGAGACGCAACAGTAAAAGACAACCTAGTACTGGGAACAAGAACTGGACTAAACGGACACTTCAAAGTTTTTCAGAACGAGAATAGCCCAACAGACCCGAGTGACACACTAGAAATATTAAGTATTGGACATACAGAGGGAGCGACAACCACAAATAATTTTCATATAACCCAAGAAGGCGACGTAGGCATTGGAACCGACGAGCCAGTTTTTCCTCTTACAGTCGAGCAGTCTGTAGATAGAAATGAAGGATTAAGGATTCATGCCGCCGGAGGCGTTGATCCGAACGGACTACCTAACTACGATGCGTCAATCGCGTATTATGACGACGAAGACACGAATACACCGACCTATGTTCAATACGACGGAAAATCGTGGAGAAAGAATGGAAGTCAAGACGGCGACAGCACTTCAAACTGGGCCGGCGACCACGACCACTCTGCGCCAGGTACGGCAAATTGGGGGCCCGGCTCAACCCAAGGTAACGAGGGCGATCCCGAATGGATTGATGTGACCGGCCCTCAAGATCAGCGGGCCACGCTTCAGCTGCAAAAGAGGGGCGGGACAGACCACCTTCAAATAGGTCACTCTGAAAATCTAAGCGCATCCTATCTTGGTCTATACGGGACAAGCCTCGGCTATATTCAGAGTTCTGGCCAGGATTTAGCGATCATGTCCAGCACCGCAGGTAAGGGCGTAATGATCGGAGCTGGAGACAAGAAGCTCGTAACCTTTGAGGGTACGACCAACTCGCACCCGACCACTGGTGCGCAAGCAGGAAATGATGTTTTATTCTCCGCTGATGCGAACGTTGGAATTAATGTTAATTCGGTGGACCTATCTCCGGTTACGCAAGATAAATTTAAACTACATGTTGCTGGTGATGTGAAAATTTCCGGCAAGCTTTTTGCAACCGATGTATTTGAAACTTACCCTGTCATTCCAAAGATTGGGGACGATCATGATGGACACACGGTAGTAGAACCGGCACATACATATTCGGCGGGAGACAAAGGCACGCTAATCTACAATGACAGCTTCATATATATCTGCATACAGGATAGCGATGGAACCAATAACAGCCTGGTAGCGTGGAAAAGATTTCCAATAAGTCAATGGTAATATTTAAAATAGGTGTAATACAATAAGATGGCCACAAACGATATATATTTAGTAAGAAAAAAGGCAGATAATACATTCGAAGAGCTCGGAGATTCCCCTTTTCAATATACGGGAGATTCTAGCGATTCGTCTACCGCAGGGAACGAGTTTTCAATTAAGACCAAATTAAGGGTTCCCGAACTTTTAGTTGAGGGCACCCACACAATACTCGATACAGACACCCAAACCTCAGAACAGCTTTTAGTTACAAATGACGGGACGGGTCCCGCCGTGGTCATCAACCAAAAAGGACAAGAGGCAATATTAGATATTCAAGATGATGGCGCCTCAGTACTTTACATTCGCGGAGACAATCCCCATGGAGGAAACGTCGGAATAGGCATGGGGAGAGGCCCTATCGCCTCTGCGGGCAACCTGACTGAAGGCAAAACATATACCATTGCCTCAATCAATGATGGTGCAGGTGGGGCCGACACAGACTTTACAGTCTTTGGGTCACCCTCCAATACTATCGGTGAGGTTTTTACTGTCACTGCAGGAGCGCAAGGGGGCACCGGTACGGCAAATCTTACAATTCTTCCGGAAGAGCAACTACAGCTAACAAGGAACATGTTATTAGCGAACAATACATCCATTTTCTTTCAGGATAGTTCTGGAGATTATGGAATAGGTTCACTTGCAAGTAATCCCTCAGATGACAGTGGGGCGACAATTTCATATAGCGCCGACAACCGGCTATTAATTAGCAACCCAGATACAGCGGGCGTTGAAATCAAATCGGTCGACTCAGCGACCTGGGGGACAGACATTCAATTTAAGGTCACGCCCAATGCTGGCATAACGATGGGTAAGGTGAATCGCTCCTATACCAATAGTACGAGTCACGTTGAGATCTCAGGGGACGACAAGGTTAACCTTATGCTTACGGATAGAAACGAAAGCGTCGAGGGTAAGCTAAACATTAATGCGACCACAGACTCCCTAGATATAGGAACAACGACTGCGCACAGTTTAACGCTGGGCACAAGAAATGTAGCATTCTTCAAACTAGACCAATACGGCCATGCATTTTTACAAGAGGTAGATCCAGGCTCGGGACCAACGGGCGGTAACCTCACGATTGATGGCCAACTGACCTTGGGCGGAGACATGCTTAGTATTGCCGGCGAAGAAGTCTTGTATTCGGGATATATTAAAGTCACCGACACCGCAAAGGAATACAAAATCCTTGAGTTCACATACCCAACCGAGATAGACGACGACAACGAGTCGACTGGAGATGAAGGCTCAGCCTTCATCATTGAGGTTTGGTCAGACTACCAGAACGCAGGCGAATATGTAAAATACAGCCTGTGTCATACATTTTTAGACACGGCAAATGATGGAAGTACAGGCGGCGGAGACTTAGATGACCCCGGCAGCAGGGACTATGCGCTTAAGATTTTAGAATCACATTCGGTTCCCAACGCAGGCTCTTTTAGAATTCGCCTGCCCAAGGCCGGAGACAGCGACATTAGCGATAGCACGGTAAATATCGGGGCATATGATGTCGCGGTGTTACCCGTCTATTTAGATCTTAAAAATTACGCCGGAGTGAGAGTAAAGATTACCTCTCTATCTTCAGGTACCAAAAGAATTGCGACCGGGGTGAACTGGAGCAATTCCGATGAATATAAATTCTGGAATACACCCACAGGAGTAACGATTGCAGATTGGAACGCCAATACCCCCAACACAGAACCCGGCGACGCGCTCTTTGCAGATACTTTTTATGGGTCTCGCAACGTTAACTGGATAGGTACTGAGTCTGGGTACTCCCCATACTATTTAAAGCCTGCAGACACCGTCACATCTATGATGGTGGCGGGCAAAGTCGGAATCGGAATCGGGACATCCTCTCCTGAAACTGCTTTACACATTGGCGGCTCAGCAACGATCCAAAGTACTGGGCCCATCTTAATCCTAAAGGATAATGACGGTGGTGACGACGTCAAGCAAACAGGCTTTATCAGCTACCGAGATGCCAACAACGTCGAGCGCGGTTATGTTGGCTTCGGAAGTAGTACGGATAAAACATTTACCGTTCAGGGTAACATTGGCAATTTGCGGCTTTCTGCCAACACGGACAGCGACGGCGGAGTGTTCATCAAGCCCGACAACAGTGTAGGAATCGGGACTGATTCGCCATCGGCAAAACTACAGGTGGAGTCGCCAAACTCGACGACATACTCCAGCAGCTCCATGCCAACAATTTCAAATGTAACAGGCTCCTTTAGAAATGGCTACAGCGGTGGCATTGTGGCAGGAACCCACACAGGTCTTCAACTGAATGTTTACGGCAACCAAGACGGAAGCATAGACACGACGCCTAATAACGTTGATAATCAAAACGTATTAGGTTACGTAGGTATTGTAGCAGAAGAAGATATGACTAACGCAGGCGCTCTCGTATTTCATTCATCGCCAGGAATGGTGGACGGCGTCGGCGCCCCCTCAAGGAAAGAATCAATGAGGATCGACTCTCTTGGCAAAGTCGGAATCGGAACTGATTCGCCAGGAGCAAAGCTAGAGGTTGCTTCTAACTCTAGCAATTCGATAAGATTAAGAACAGATAGTGCGAACGGCACGGTCTTGGGTTCTACTTTTGATATTGTTCAAAGCAATACGGCAACAACGAATCGGACTTACGCATCAAACCTAGATTTCAAAAATCGTGATTTGAATGGAGGTTTCCATAGCAGGTTATATATTAAGCACGATGGCAACGTCGGAATCGGAACCTCGAACCCCATTGGTGCCTTTGACATGGGCAACGGGACCGGAGGAAGATCTATCGTTTGGGGCGGCCCTACAGGCGAAAACCACTACGCATCAATTGGAACAACTTATAGTAGTGGCGATTTATATTTAGGTAGCGGCTTTAAAGCTAGTACAGATCAGGACGGATTTAAATATAGCTATACCGACTCCAGCAGAGGAACCGCCGGAATGAAATTTGACCTTTCAGAGGGCGCAACTTATTTTTATAACGTAGCCCAAGGCTCCACAACAATTGACTCGGTCTTCAATACTACCGGGCACGTAAGTATGGCGCTCCACCCGGATCGTGTTGAAATTTCGAGAAGCAATAGTGCTCAACTTTTACTAGAAGGAGGGAACGCCAACCTCGGTTCGAACATTAAGTTCAAGCATACGGGAGGAGGCAATCGAACCAATGTTGACGGAACCTGGCACATCGGGTTCGGTGCGGACGAAACTGATTTCGGCGGCGGGCTCGGCGGAGGAGGTCTTAATATTTACCATCAGTACGAAGACGATAATGGAGATACACAATGGAAGGTTCCGGTGCGGTTTAAGGATAACGGAGATTCTATTTTTAGTGGAGCCGTTAAAACGACAGGTTATCTTCCGAGCGAGGCGACACAACACGGAGCGGGCGCCACGATACTCACCCTGGACTATAGCTCTTCAGCAAAGAAAGAATACTCCGGGGTTCACTATTTTGAGCAACCCTCAGGAGGAACGTATTATTTTCATTTGATATTTGATAATGATCTGCTCGGAACACATTACAGACTTAGAATTGTCGGGACAAGGCACGATCATGGCAGTTATTCCGCAAGAACAATTAATAGAGGATCAATCATAGATGAATCATTTCTTTACTTTGAGAGCGATGGAGAACAGGGCAACAACCCACCTGACACGTATAGAGAACCCCTAATGGAAGCAGCAACAGGAGTCCTTACCTTAGGGGAAGTAACGTCCTATGTTTCAGATTCATTTGACCATGCAGGACCATTGAAGGATGGATCCTCCCCATACGATTTCGCTATTGTGAGATATCCGATAACTTTACCGGCCCCCATCATTGATTCAGGCGGTACCCCTCACGCTAAATTTTACGTGCATTTAGAAGTCTCCGGCAATACGCCCCACGACACGATGCCTCCGCAATTTGTATTGGTAAGCGGCCCATAACAGAAAAAACAACATGAGCTCAATAAACTTTCAAAATCTTTTTAAATTCGACAGCGTATCAGACGAGGTCTCTTTCGGTAATGCTAGCAACCCCATGTCTATTACATCCGAAGGCCCCGGCAGTTTTCCGGACGGCATTGCAATCGGGACCATTGATACGCCGTCTACAGGATTACATTTACAGTTTGATGGCTCAGACGCCCAAATAAGACTTGATAATACACATGTTGGAGGGAGAGATTGGGGGGTATATTCTTCTAGTAACGCCAATTCAGTAGGAGGGGGAAAATTCGTAGTGACAGACTATAGCGCCTCTGGAGACGGAACCCGATTTGTAATCGACGGATCAGGCAACGCTCGTTTCCACAATAACCTTACGGTCTCTGGCAACCTCACTATTAATGGAACGACCACAACTTTAAACACAGCAACACTTGATGTAGAAGATTTAAATATTACAGTAGCATCAGGAGCGTCCAATGCAGCAGCCGCTGATGGAGCAGGCCTAACCGTGGATGGTGCAGATGCGTCTTTAATATATAAGGCCACCCCCAATGCATGGTCATTTAATAAGAAAGTCGGAGTCGGAACGAGCGATCCGGCATATCGGCTTACAGTTCAAGAGACTAATGACCACGCTTACGTTGGCATAACAAGCCATAACACGAAGAATGCCTCCCTGTTACTTGGTGACCCAGACAACAAGTCTATTGGGAGAGTAACATACTACAATGCCACTAACGCGATGGGCTTGCGCACCAATGGCGCAGACCGCATAACTATTGAGTCCGGCGGCGACGTCGGAATCGGGACTGGCTCGCCATCCTCACGATTGCATGTCGCCGGAAACGTTACGTGCAGTAACCAAATCAGGGCAACCGGCTGGTTTACTGGACCCCAAACCACAGACGGAGCGGCCTGGAATAATATTCCGTTCGGGACAGCAGGCTCCAATTCTCTCGGCAGAGCCCTTGAAATTGGGGTCTCATCTGACATCGGCTACGTGATGTCGTATGACCGAAGCGCAGGCGAGTATGGGCGATTACGCCTTCAAGCTCAAAATGCAGTATTATTTCTGGATTCCACCGACGGAAAAGTTAAGTCTTCCACTAACGGTGGAAATAATTTTTATGAGGTTCTCAATACAAATAATGTAGCAACGAACAGTAAAAATACAGATGGTTTTGTATCTGCGCCTGGCAATGTAGCCAATAAGGTCTGGAAAACAGACGGCAGTGGCAATCCAGCCTGGCGAGACGACGCTGCTGGTACCACTAGCGCAAATTATTATCTAGATGGCATAACTAAAAACGGCAATACTCTTACATTTTCTGTAAATGGAGCCGCAAATAAAACATTTACATTTGGTTCTAATGCATTTAACTCTACAACTATTCCAACTAACAATAATCAGTTGACGAATGGCAAGGGTTATACAACAAACACAGGAACGGTAACTTCAGTTGTCGCAGGGAGTGGTTTAGCAGGTGGAACTATAACTGATTCTGGAACATTAACTCACGCAGATACCAGCACCCAGGCAAGCGTAAATAATTCCGGCAATACCTTCATACAGGATATTTCCGTAGACACCTATGGGCACATAACGTCCATAACCTCTGCAACCGCCAGCGTCGGGGGCAGTGGAGACATTACCGGAGTAAACATTACTGCAGGAACGGGCTTGACTGGCTCCCTCGAGACATTGACCGGAACACACACACAGACTTTAAATGTTGACTTCAGCGAAACATCGCTCGCTATTGGCACCACAACAGGCAACGGGACCAATGCCATACTAATGGTCCACGGCAAAAATGGCGACGGGCAAAGCATAATCGCCGATGGCGACGTAGTGGCCATGAATAATGCTTCGGATGATAGGCTAAAAACTAACACCAATAAAATTGACAACGCACTCGACAAGGTCGCTTCGCTCGAAGGCTTCTCATTCGACTGGAATGACGCCGCTAAAGAGGTAGGCATCACAGGTGAGGAACAGGTAGGCCTTTCGGCCCAATCGCTAGAAAAAGTGCTCCCACAGGTCGTTAAAGGTCTTCCCAATTCAGACTACAAGATGGTAGACTATCAAAAAGTAGTTCCCCTATTAGTAGAAGCAATAAAAGAACTCAAGTCTGAGATAGAAGAACTAAAGGGTAAACAAGACCCATATAAATATTAATTTAATAGTTTATAAATTAATTTGTTGACCTTCGTCGGTTTCGACAACAATATTGTCGCCGCTATTCATATATCTCCAATCGCCGTTAACGTTATGAGTGTTTATTAGGGCAGACTCTAAGTCTCCCCAGGTTTTACCAACCCACCATCCACCGTCTGGGCTATTAGTGTTCACAAATCCATGTGGAGACATAAAGGCATCATAAACGATGCCTACATCTGCCTCAGAGAGGACCCTAGTAGAGTCCCACGAGGCTAATGTTGCATTATATGGGTCAGTAACAATGGTGTCGCCGCCGGTAATTGAAACTGTATCAGGAACCTCGATTGACCCATCTGCGTCGGTGATTGTTTTCCAGGTTAGTACTTCTGTCTGCGTGTCGGTTGCGATTCGTAAAGATAATGAAGATTGCTCTTCCGTTACATCGGGAACGCTTCCTCCAGATCCGCTTGGAGTGCTGCCATCAGGAGGAGAAGAGCCTCCAACTGGGGCGGTACTATTTTGCCCTCCATCTCCCGTCTGTAAATAGTTAAATCCTTGTTCGCTAGTGAGGACTCCAAATGTATTCCAAAACCAGCCGCCCTTCCCTTGGGAATAAACCCATCCGTCTCCGGCAGATTCCGACAGAATGCTTCCAAAGTAAAACCAGTCCTTAAACTTACTAACATAAAACCAATTGATATTAGAGTTACCCCAAACCCAACCGAATCTTATACTGTAGAACCATCCATTATATATAGGAATATTATTCGAGTAAGCGATACAAAGGCCGAAGGTATCGTCAGTTTCAAAGATTGGAAAAGTAGTTCCGACGTCCACGCCATCCTTGCTATCTTGCTCGCCAGGACTTTGGCCTACGTTAGCGCCCGAATCGTCGTCTGCGTCTCCAGGATTAAATATATCATTAGGCGTGGAACTCGCCCTAAATAAATGCGGTGAATTCAGCCAGTACCAGGTCTTATTAGCCTCATAAAATACCCAGCCAAGATTACCTTTGCCGTCTGCACCGAGCTCTTTTACCCAAAACCATCCGTCGAATCTATCAGAATATATCCAAGGGTGCGAGTCATAATAAAATCCAAAATGATCACTGTGATGCCAGCCATTCGGGAGCGCCACGGTTGTTTCGGCAGGAGGTTCAGATGTAACGCTGACTTCTTGAGTCGGATTCACACTTCCCGTGTTATCGACTACACTGATATCATCATCGCTATCGTCCTTTAGGGCTAATGGGTTTTTAGTCAAAGTGCAAGTTTTCTCTGGGCCCCCAGGCGGATAAAATTTACAGACGGTAGTGTCCTTCAGATCGTATGGATCAAATACACCAGGATCATCTTCGTCCCCGAAAATTAACCATCCTCCAAACTTTATAGACCAAACCCTCTTCGAGAACCCATCCCATATAAACCAGCCCAAAAGACTGCTGAAGGTTTTAGTTCCATTATCGGTCCCAGACCCAAGATCATTACCCTCTAATCCAGAGGGAATAGAAGACGAATCAACGCCAGAGCCTCCGCCGGTAGAGGTGGACTGACTTTTAAAGCTATTAAAGCTAGAAGTTTTATCTCCTCCCAGACCCGTTGTTCCGGCATCACTTCCGGTAAAGCTTGAGCCATTTGTTTTAACTAGCGCCCCTCCGGCAACGTTAACCCACTCTCCTCCTCCATTTCCAGAGATAAAACACCAACCCCAAGTCTTACCTCCCTTTTCCGTAAGGCGACCGACAAAAATCCAGGTGCTATATTTATTACTATAAATCCAATCCCCAGAGGAATCAACCCAGTACCACCCCCATACATCATTCTGATACCAGTCATTGGAGGAATTACCTTTTTTCTTAATTGGCTTTCCGGTGTGGTCGTTTTCAAAGGGAGGGTCGACAGTTACAGTGTCGCCGTCAATTGCGATTATTGTTACAGTTTCTATTTTAGCAGAATGATCATCTCCGACGATTATAACATCTCCAACTTGAAAATTTGAAGGATCGGAGACTTCTATCTTTTTTTTACCTTCGGTAGTATTGGTGTTAACGCTTCCAGTACCTGCGGCAGTGGCGTCATCATTGTTTCCGCTATACGGAGTTCCGATTCCTGCGTTCCCGGTAGATGTGGCTTTTTTTGAATTGCCGGAGGGAGTAGTGTTGCCGCTACTGCCTGAGCCACTACTGCCAGAGGATTCGCTATAAGTTGTCAATATATGATTAAGACTTCGAGGATAGAAATTTCTTATCGATTCCGTTTTAGCCAGCAGGTATGCTCGGTTAAGTGAAAAGGTTCCTCCATCTAAGTCCCCAGATTCAATAAGGGAGCTGTTGTTTTTAAAAATAAGATCTCCGTTTTCATCAACGAATGATTTAAAGTCAGCTACGCGATCAATCAGGTCTGTAAATTTCTTTGGCATAGATACCTTTACACTTAAACCGGGGTAGGTAAATATTTTTTGATCTTTATTTATTTTAAGTGTATTATTTATAGTAAAGAACTCACCATGGCGAATACAACAATACGACAATTGGGAGATGCCTCCTCACTTAAGGCTAATGACTATTTATTGATAGCCCAAGAAGATGGAACCACAAAAAAGGTTCCCCTTAATAGATTAATTTCCGAAGGCATGGTTGCCTCAGATTCTAGCGGAGAGACAGCAATGGTTACTCGTGCAAAAATCTGGGTTGGGGGCGGCTCCTCACTAACAGATCTAACTGGGGTAGAAAGGTCTGCCTCAGATTACTGGGACGACAAGGCGTGGAACTTAGTATTTCCCGGTAGAGGAAATACTGCGGAAGATATTAAGGCCACCGACTTTTGCCATTTTGTCGCAGTGGAACAACCAGTACCAATGTTTGTCTTGAACCGCCCGTTTATAAATCTCCATGAAGCCATGACTTGGGCAAGATACAACGTACCGGGAGGCTGGGAGTTGCAGTTTGACATAGTTGCCTCTACGCATTGCTTCGAGAGGGCAGATAAGCTCGGACAATTTACGCCCAACATGGTTGCTAATATGAACCTAAGAACCATAAGCTTTATTACAAAGCATAGATTTGTTGGAAGTTACAATGAGGACCTCAAGGTCTGGGATACGGGAAAAGGGCACGCTGATGACAAGTATAACTGGACTAGATGGATACCAGACGCCAAAGGCCAAGGCGGTCCGAATAGTGAAAGCGTTAACAGGGGAACCTATACAATTGACGCATACAAGGATCGTAGGGGTATCAGTGCCGAGCCCTGCGAGGCGCTTAACGATATTTATGTTCATTTTGCCGGCCATTCCGGACTGCGGATGTGGTTCAGGGATATACCCAAGATCTATATTTGCGGCATTACTTGGGGGGATTATGCGCATGGGCCCAGACACGGAAATCAAAGATACTTTAGGGTTAGCAATGGAAGGCTCCACATGTTCGGGGAGGGACTTTGTAATTTGGAAGCTGCACTACATTCTCAAGCAAACCAGAGGGGAAATAGTTTTATATCAAAACATGCCTCTTCGACAATTCTGGAGGTCATGGAGGGCGGTAGCGCTTACATTATGTGCAACCTAAGGCATTATTCCTGCGGAACAACAACCTCTTATTACGATAGACGGCAACAGTATGTCAACAATGCTGGCGGAACTTCGTGGGGGGCAGGCGGTCATGGTCGAGCATTCTCGCCGGCAGACGTTGGGTTGTCTTATGATGCCTTTAAGGCTGCCCCACAGCAAATAGTCAGAATTTGTGAAGTTGGATCCACGGGCAGCAGCGTTAGCGGTGGATCTACCGTAATTTTTGACCCGCTATACTCTGGCTGGTACCGGTCGCTGGGCCTTCTTACGGCAGACAGAAATACGCTAGTATACCATGATGGCACAACTCTTGAAAGCGGTGGAGAGTTGACAAAAGCTGAAGTGCCCGCCGAAAAGGCCGGTTTTATTAATTGGGGGCAATGGGAGAATTACGAATGGTTGACCGGCTCGCATCCAAATTTGCACGACACAAGCTGGGAACATTATGATGTAGAATCCCTAAATTGGTACTATCTGGGCGTGACCCCAACGAGTACCACTGATGTAGTGGGAACTAGTAGCGATGCCGCATATAAGTGGGACGTCAGCAAGGCGAGCTCCGCCTGTCCTTGGCAGGCGTGGAAAATGGCATCAGTTAACGCCGGAGGTGTTTACGCAGAATTAATACCAGGAATAGTTCCAGGGCCTTACGTCGTGAATAATAACCACGCCAATAACTATGCAGAAGTGACAGGAGACGATACTACTGGCGCCAGGACCGCAGGAAACGGCAGTTACGGCTTTTGGGACGGTAGGGGACTCAGGCATTGGATGAAAAGCATGATGTCAAATTCGCAATTAACTTCCCAGAATGTCTACGGGGTCGACCAGGTGCATGGGGCCCAGCACGGGGATGCAAAGTTTCTTCAGCATTATTCATGCGGGAAAAATACTAGGATTGCAGCAACGATTAATAGCCCTTGTTCTTCGGCATATAGCTTCGGATCTGCGGATGCAAAAATTTACTTATCCAGACATTATAATGTAATGAATTATATTCCTGACAATTGGGCGGGGTACCCGCACACGAATCAGACTGGTATTTTTAAGATGTATAATGATCTTTACGGAGGAATAACTACACACTCATGGCACGTAAACACAAGCTCGGGAACGCATTTTACAAAGCTCCCCGGGAACGTATATCCTTGCCCAAATACTACCACCTCCGCGCATGGCGCATTTAGATATCAAGAAAACAACGCTTTCGTAGATCATAACGTATTATGCGATGAGATCAAGAATTATCCAATAATCGGCGGAGGTGAATACGTTAAATTCAGCGACTATCCTGGAGAACTCAAAGAATTCATAGGCGCCGGCAATTCAGCCGCGTCAGGCGTCGGTGTTGGAAATTTATATATAACCCAGATACCCGTAATTAATGAAGCGGTCTCCATTCCGGCCAATAGCGGCACTTGGGCGGGGCATGGGGCTGCTCAATATAATTTCAGTCACCAAAATTATAAAGCCAATACAGACGACGCCACTGGGCACGCACACCTACCGAAGCCGTTAGCAACATACAGGACAACCTGGACCACGGGCGTAGCTGAGGACGAGATCATCATGTATTGGTTTGACCTTGAGTCTCGGCCAGCCATACATAGCCTTACGGTTGGGATCAATTTACTTAAGGAACCATACTGGTGGCCAGAGCATAATCCCTTTTATTGGAACCAAAGCATGCCGGGCACAGCAAAGACCTTCGGCTCCGCTGATATTTACGGGTCAGGCGCCTAATTTTAATTATAATGAATCTAGAAGAGCAAATTAACCAAAATGAAGCTGATCTATTCTCGCCAGAGAGTATGATTTCCGCGTTAGAAGATTTAAATTATTCCCTCAACAAGGCAAGGTCCATTGATACCGACCCATCCCTCCCGGAGGTTGCGTCCGCAGTAGCAATGAGAAAAAAATTACTGGCGGCTTCCGATTGGATGATTATGCCTGATTCAGCCTTATCTGATGAGGAAATATCTGCGTTAAAAATATACCGGCAAGCCTTAAGGGATTTGCCGGACTCTAAGGGTTGGCTAGAAAAGGGTACGGTGGATTATTTAAAAATGCCGGAGATTCCGGATTTTAAATATAAGGCCACATTAAAAACTATTTTAAACGAGATGGCTGAAGTCGTGGAGCTTAGCGGGGAAGACCCCCTTAGTCCCGACATGGATAAGCTCGTGCGGCTAGAGGAAAGCTGCGAAATAGACATGAATTTAGAGGGAGGAGAGCCCAATCCCGGCTTAGAGCCGGCAGAATCCGAACCTAAAAGAGCTCGTGACGTACATGGCAAATTTATGAAAGACGATCCCTCAACGCCCGATTACAATGAGGCGTGGGAGGGTGGTAAAGCGCCAAAGGCTGAATCTGACCCCGAAACCCCCGAAGAATAACACTTGACAAATCCTTACCGATATGGTAAGGTTATAATATGTCAAATTTATTGTATAGAACCAAGACATATTTAGTTGGGCACATGCAGTACCTCTCAGGAAGGAACTGGAGGGCTGAAGTCACCGATAGATTAAAGTCGCTCGGGGTCACCTGCTTTGATCCATATAATAAACCTTTCATGAAAGATGTAGAGGAGGACGAAGGTACGAGAGAAGAAATGGATACGTGGATGAAAACTAAACAGTATGACCGGGTAACCGAAAGAATGAAGACTGTAAGGGCGTACGATCTCAACCTTGTGGATAGAAGCGATTTTATTATAGCTCATCTTGTTCCTGATGTTGCCAGCTGGGGAAGTGCAGAAGAGATTGTAACCGCAGTAAGAATGAAGAAGCCCGTCTTCGTAAGCATGGAGGGAGGCAAAACAAAGACCCCGCTTTGGATGTTAGGAATGTTTCCACATAAATATATTTATAATTCTCTTGACGAAATCGTTGATATGTTATATGCTATTAATGATGGCACAAAAACAATCGACTCCGATAGGTGGAGACTACTAAGAAAGGAATTCAGATGATCGAACTATTAGCAGCAGCAAACTCAACTTACCCAGAATTTTTTCCGGGAGACTGGATTGTGGGCGCCGCCGGACTTTGCATATCTTGGTGCATTAGGGATGGTATTGGGTTTTTCACAAGTGAATAAGGTTTGTGTCAAACCTAAGCTTAGCTTACAGTACAAACCGCGCCCCTCTGCGGTAGATTTTCAGCTGGACAGAGATAAGCCTTGCGTCTTCAAAGACGCTATAGATAACGAGCTAGCAAGAACATTAAATTTTGATAATTTTAAACAAAGATTACCAGACAAGGAGATTAAGCTAAAGCGCTCGCTCTGTCAAAATGAGGAGCAGATCACAGCAACCCTACATCAATATATAGACTATATTATTGAGGGCAGTCCGCTCAAGAATGCAATGGTTTACCACCCTTCGTCAGGAGATACGACTTTTAGCGATTTCACTATAGAAGATAAACTATATTGTCTTGCGTTAAATTGCGAGCACCTAGAAGATTTCATAAAGCACGTCTCTTGCCCGTCATTTTTTGGAGATTGGTTCGACAGATATTTACCTACCTTCAGGGATGCGGTAGTATACGGGCATATGCACACTTGGTTTTTTATAGGCCCCAAAGGAACACTTAGCGAATTACACAGCGACCATGACGATATTCACACGACGATTCAGCAGTGTTGTGGCATTAAAAGGTTTTTTATTATTCCTCCAGATCAACAGATATTTCTTGAGGGTAAGTTTGATAATCCCTTACTGGAATCGTTAAGGTTTTCTTTAGAGGGGGACAGCATTAGAATTGTTTCTCAATTGAATTCCACCGAAGCAGGTAAACTTTTAGAAGTTATGAGCTCGATCGATGTTTATGTTAATGATATCCAGGCCGGAGACGTTATATATGTTCCATCAATGACGGGGCATTACGCAGAAAGCCTTACGAATTCAATTAGCGTGAGTAGGGACTTTATAGATGATAGAAATATAGATGCTTATTTATTTTCTGGATTGTTCAAGAGTGATCTTTTCAGTCGGGCAGTCCATCTGGCACATTTCGGAACCATTAACTCCCTTATCAATCGACAATATGAAACTGTTTAAATACTCAGATGTTTGCCTAGTCCCTAGGTATAGTGATTGCAGTTCTCGCTCAGAATGCGACACCTCAGTCTCCCTTTTCAATGGAGATTCGTTCAAGCTGCCCATCATTCCCGCAAACATGAAGTCGGTCATAGATGAGGGTTTGGCGCGGTGGCTATCAGAGAATCATTATTTCTACATCATGCATAGATTTAATATAGATATTGTAGACTTTGTGCGCAAAGCAAATAAAGAAAACTGGAAGACAATTTCAATTAGCATTGGAGTACAAACAGAAGATGAGCATATAATTAAACAAATTTCAAACGAAAATCTTAGAGTAGATTATATTACAATCGATATTGCACATGGCCATTGCAGGAAAATGGAAAAAATGATTAAGTTCCTACTCCAGCAGGCGCCCGCCTGTTTTATGGATGGGTGCAAAATCATTGCGGGCAATGTAACGACAGAGTTGGCGGTAAGGGACTTATATAAATGGGGAGCGTCTATAGTTAAGGTGGGCATCGGACAAGGAAGTCCTTGTACTACAAAAGATAAGACAGGATTCACAATGCCAATGTTTTCTTGTGTGCAAAAATGTGCTGGAGTATATGCCGGAACGGGCGACGACAAAGTTCCAATTATTGCCGATGGGGGCATAACTTCCTCCGGGGATATTGCTAAGGCAATTCATGCGGGCGCCTTTATGGTTATGGCTGGCGCTTTATTTGCGGGTTGCAACGACAGTCCGGCGAAGACGATTCTTTGTGCCGATGGCTTAAAACGAAAAGCTTATTTTGGTTCTGCCAGCGCAGAGAATAAAGGTCACAGAAATCACGTCGAGGGAGTTCAGAGAGAGATTACTGCAAGCGGGCTCTCGTATTCTGAAAAACTTTTAGAGATTGAACAAGACCTCCAGAGTGCAATTAGTTATGCTGGAGGTGGAGATCTATCATCGCTATTGGAGGTGGATTGTGAAGTTATTACCTAATGATAGATTAATGAGGGAGGCCACTCTGGCGGATGAGGTAGAAATAAAGGATTTACTCCTTGCGGCGTTCAATGAAAACGAGGGCCTCCATCTTCCACTCAAGGCAACAAGAAAGAATGTAGATAATTTTTTCTCACTAGAGGTCAGACCTACGCTAATCAATCAAGATCCGGCATACCTTGTCTCCGCAGGCCCCTTTGAGGAGCCCAGTGTTCCAATTGCCTTTAGCTGCGCATCTACATGCCTCAATCAAGTATATGATCTCGATAAAAAAATCGCAGTGGGAGTTATTACGGTCATTGCAAAGGCTTATAGGAATCAAGGCCTTGCGACGAAATTACACGCGAAGGTTCTTGAAGCCCTCAGGATTAAAGGTATTGAATTTGTATTAACGGAAATATCCACAAACAATAAACCCTCATTTAATAGCTGTTTAAATATTGCAAAGAAATCCAAACTAGATTACGAGATTGTAGCGAATAAATATGAATGTAGAATATAATTTTTTTAAAACAATATTTTCTCATTTAAACATAGAGACGGAAGACGAAAGAGTTTACGAGCTATGCAGCACGATTTGCTCAAGCTTTATTGAGTTTCCGGAACCTGCAGAGCCGCCGAGTTCTTGCGTGGTTGCGCTTGCGGCGAATTGCGGGGCCTCATTTCCTAGCGCTGCAGCAGCAGGGCTAAATTGCGTAAGCGACAAGCATTTATTAATCAATGAGATAGCATATTTTATCGAGGAAAATTACCAACGCTCCCCCGATGTTGTCTACGGAGAATATCATTGCGCCGACCAAAGGGTTCCGGGCTTTGGACATCCTTCAATTAGGGGCGGAGATCCCCGCGTAAAATTCTTAATACGCTCATTCCCGGATCTTATTAGGGAGCGAATGAGGTTTTGTCTTACTCTGGAAGAGATGTTGCCGGTACATATGAATGTTGGTTGCGCTATGTCCGCTTTACTTTTAGATGCGGAAGTTCCCAGAGACTATATATCATACTTTCCGATGGCGGGAAGATTGTTTGGGTGGCTTAAAATATTTAATACTACAAAAAATAATTTCAACAAGGTAGTACCGTCTCAGGTATTACTTAAGTCTTTTTCGAAAAGTGAAAATTGAAGTCCAAGATGATTTTCTGCCGACGCGCCTCGCTGACTTTTGTGCAAGCGATATTACTCGTCGCTATAAACTTAGAAAATTCAAATCGAAAATTCTACACGACAGCGTTAAAAATATAAATAATAAATTTTTCAACAGGCTTTCTGCTCGTATTCTTGAGGACCTTGGATACGAAGACCCCTTGCCTGACCACGGGTGTCTCGTAAATTCCTTTTCCGCCAAGAGCATACCCCTGGGCCCTCATGATTACCAGCAGTATGACGGCAGAGATATTAATAGACACGTCATATATTTTTTGTCCGAGGGCGCCAACTTTACGGGGGGCTCTCTTTTTTATTCCCCTAATGAGATCCTACCTCTGCAATTACGACAAGAAGCAAAGTATCATAGGTGTCACCCCAAACATAATAGGTTAGTGAGCGCGCCGCCCAAGGCAGATAGGTTTTTCGACATACTCCTTGAATGTGACGCCCCAATGATTCAGGTAAATGTTTTTTGCTTCAATGAATAAAAAAATATTATCCATAGATATAGATTATTGCCTGGACACACATGATATGGTCGAGGTTTTCGATTTATTTATTAAAGCGCTGCATGGGATAAAAGATAAGTCTAGGGTGGCATTGGCACAGTATCATGCAGATATACTAGATATGCTTAACGGCATCGACGGAGAGCTCGACATCTATAACGTAGATCTCCATCATGATATTTTTTATGAGAAGGAAGCATCAATTGCCGAAGTTCGAGCGGGCATAGCAGGCTCATCAGATTGGGTATTATGGTCTGCGCTAAACTTAAATCTTAATTCTTATACTTGGATCAAGCAGCCCTATTCAGAGGAATTCTCAGAAGAGATGGTGGAACTGTTCTGTGAAGCGTATTACAAGGACAGAAGCTATGACATTATTGATGCGAGAAATGTTCTTTTTACTAGCAAGCTTGCCTTTACGCACGATAGCGAGGATTTTTGCATCAAGCAGAAGCCCTCAATATTTGTTGAGACTAGATTAAACAAAGAAATACTTAGCATAGATTTTGACTATCTTTTTGTTTGTCTTTCCCCTGAGTATACCCCTAAAGAGAATTATTTTTTCTATGAAATCTGCAAATCAGCATACTCGACTCATTTTAATATAACGTAAGATTGAAAAAAATTTTTCGACAAAAAAACAAAGACAGTGGACGACATACTTAATCACCTCCATAAAACTTTCTCGCGCGAGGAGTTCAAGGAGTTTGGGGATTATTGCAGGCAATTCAAAATTGTCCACAGGTGCCTGGATGGAGTAGGAATTAATTATACGCGCGACAAGATCATCTCCATCAAGGGATACTGCAAAATACTAGACGAATTTCCAAAATTTTCAGATCGCTTTTTGAGGGGTTTCACAAGTAGCTCGAGATATAAATCAGCCCTATTAAATCTTTGCTCAAATAGCTCCGCTTGCCTGGGGAACAGGGATACTGGCCTTGCGGGTGTCAATCTCGGGCTCAAATTTAATATTGAATCCCAAGTAATTACGAAGTCAGCATATATCAAGACTTGCCCAAAGAAAGTGAACGTAATCAGCTTCGCTGGCGATCAGGTGAGCGAAGATAGATACTCATATATCTTCAGCAGGCCATTAATATTTTTCTTAAATAAATTTTTCCAACTTCACATACCCAAAAACCCTCACGGGATTGAGTTTTCCAGGCGGAAGGCAGGAACGTTTGCTACGGTCTATCCTATTTTTCCGTCAAAGACAAGAGAGAAGATTGCAATTAAGTACCTCACTCTTTTCAACAGCCTCCAGAGTGTTGATCCATGGAAAATAGAACACAACCTCTTAAGGGTTATCTCAGGTGAGTTTCCAAATTGGTCTCCGATTACAAAGGGGTATGAGTCAGGCGGAGACTCTAGAAAGATATATTTGGGAAGGTTTTCCTATAATCATTCGTCTTTTGACTACTTTAAGTATTAAATTGAGCCTATAATCCTTTGAAAGTTGTGGTAACCTATACTTCTCACACTAACGTTTCCTGCGTGACGGCCGAACCTATATCGAATTGTTTTGCCGTACTCCTTTTCGTAGTCCAATATGTCCTTTATAAAGTCAAATGCGCCGCGCTCCTTGAGCCATTTATAATAGTAGTCCTGCATTACGGGCTTTGCCTCCAGAATTATGTCCATCTTTTTAAAGGTGGCAGCATAAAGTGTTATATCCCTAAACAGCGTCACCGATGAAGGTGGTTCAGTGAGTTCAGAATCAATTAAAAGCAACACATCCCAATTTACACAAAAAAAGTTCTTGACATTCTATTCAAAATAACCTATACTATATCCTTAACCATTAAAAACCATGAGTGAAACAAAAGAAAATACTAATTCAGAATGGCGCGAACGAGAGCTCGGAGCTTTGTGGGTACGCCAGGGCAAAGGCCAGAAGTACCTTACTGGTCATGTCGAAATTGAAACCATGCCTGGGGTAACCGAAAAGGTGAAGGTGGTAGTCTTTTCCAATAAGGGTAAGACAGAGAACGAGCGCGCACCTGACTACGTTATGTATCGCTCGGTGTCTCCTGAAGCTACTGCATCAACGGCCACCGATCAGGCGTCCATAGAAAGCACGGAGAAAGCTTCCGAAGAACTTCCCGCTGCTTTGGTGTAATATTAATCTAGGGAAAATCCTTTGGGGGTGTCCCGGATTCGATTGTTATTTGAAAGTATTACAGCAACACGAAGAGATGCCAGGCTTCGTTAAAAGGCATACAGCGATAAATGCTAATAACATTGTTCGTTTTGAGGACTTCACTGCTTGCGGGGAAGAACTCGCCCTAGCAGCTTAAACAACTGCTACCTCTTACTTCTTGACGCAGATAGGGAGGATAAGGGGTCATTAATCTGCAAAGCACAGACAACCGACATCGGAGAAGAAACTGTGTTGAAATAAATAATAGATCCGAACCTAAGATGCTTATATCCAAAGGCAAAAGAAAATAAGCTATTGTTGTAGACCTAATATGGAATAATATACAAGACGCGGGTTCGACTCCCGCCACCTCCACCAATTTATGTTCGAGAAACTAAAGTCCTTCTTCAAGTCAAAAGATTCCCCAGGAGATGCGCCTAATATTGGCGCGACTGTGGAAGGAAAAAGGATTGTTTCCAAAAAAGACAACACAACCATTGTAGCTCAAATAGGAACCTTAGTTTGCAATCATGCGGATATTTTGTCGCTCGAGCAAGAGTTATCTCGGGAAGATTTCAAATCTTTCAATAGGGCTTATAAAGATTTTTTAGGAGCGACGAGAACCTATGGTGTTCCTATGAAGGAGTCACGAAAAACGCTTCAGAGAAATAAAATTTCTAAATTTCTAAACTTATTACTAATGCATGGGGAAAAGATACGAATTAAGCGTGTACTCAAGAGTAATAAGCAATGAGTCTTTTTTTAGTTAAATACGAGCTAGATGGGGACAAGTCCCCTCATAAAAGATATTATCACGCACTGGATAAGCAAACAGCAAGAGCAATGTTTAATGAGACCTGCAGGAGTGGGTCCCTGACGGGATGCACCGCGAAAGTTTTAGAGATAAATATTGCTCGAGAAAAAAACAAAAAAAATGAAAAATAAATTTTATAAAGTGCATCTTAGATTCTATAATTAAATTGAACCTTAACCCAATAACTTAACTACATATGAAAGATACAGATAAAAATAAAGTCACATTGGCCCTCGCCAACTCCTTCCTACAGCAAGCCACCTTGCAGCAAACCCTTCAAATCGTACAAGAGAAGGCGCTCGAGAGAGCAAAGGAAGAGGTAGAAGGTATGGAGGACGCCCAAATTGAGGAGGTCTTGACAAATATTCGCGCGCAAGAAATTGCTCAAGAGTTGAGGGAATCCGGAGGTGGTCCTGGCGAGGAGGAAGCCACTAGTGAAACGTCAGAAGAAACCACTGACGAAACATCAGAGGAAACCACTGACGAAACATCAGAGGAAACCACAACGACAACGGCATAGTTACGTTGGCAAAAATGCCTAAAATTTCTAGCGTCTTTGTTGTTACTCGAAACGGAAGAAGGGTCGAGGACATAAATTATTCTTCTCGTAAATCCGCCCAGGAAAGAGCGGCAAAATTACGGAGCGCACTAGCTTTATCTCATAAAATCCTTGGCCTGTCAAAGGAAGATAGCGAAATAATCGTCAAGGAAGTCGAAAAACCTAATAAAATTTGGTAACCTAAAATGGAAGTCATAGAGCCGGAAGCGAAAAGTTTCCTCGATTTGGCCCTAGATAGGGGGTACAAAATAGAAAAGTGCTCCAGAGAGATGTCAAGAAAGGGAATAGACTTCAACATGAAGGGAGTCTATAAGGCAAGAAATAAAGAGGTGCATATGCTTGTCGCGGTCAAGCGAAGGAAGTCCCCGAAACCCTCAAAGTATTTGGACAGATGGATCTGGATTGAATTTAAAGGCAGCGGAGGGGTAGATGGCTGGATTTATGGAATTGCACACTTTATTGCTTTTGAACGAAGTCATGACTACATTGTGGTGAGCAGGAAAGCCTTACTTGATTACGTTAATTCTTCCAAGGGCAAAATCAGGTGGGATCTACCTTTTGTAGCTACGCCGCGAGAAGCGAAATACAGAATTTACCAAAACCCTAAAACTCGATGTCAAATTACGCAGATCCTTTCCAAGGATATTATTCAACTTGAAGGCGCACAGGTTTGGGAGAAGTGACAGATTTTTTTCAATTTATTTTCAGTAGCTTCTGGGTGTGGCTTGGGACATTAGTAATTATATATGTTATAGGACACGCCCTTGCACTTCCCTTTTTTTGGTGGTATAAAGTAAAGCAATTTAAAATGAATCGCCAGACATGGGAAATTAATTAATATGCCGTCGCAGGCAGATTTTGATAGGGCCTATTTAGACATGGCGAATACTTGGGGACAACTTTCTAAAGCCTTAAGAAGAAAAGTGGGTTGTCTAATTGTTAAGGATGGAGCAATTATTTCAGACGGATACAACGGAACCCCTTCGGGATTTAATAATGAGTGCGAAATCAAGGTTCCTTCTCCTAAGTTGGTTGTAGATGATGAGGGTCAGTTAGTTGAGGGCACCTACAAACTTAAAACAAAGCCGGAAGTTCTTCATGCGGAGAGTAACGCAATTACTAAACTAGCGAAATCCACTCAGTCGAGCGATGGAGCAACAATGTACATAACAATATCCCCATGCGTAGAATGCTCAAAACTAATAATTCAATCAGGAATAAAAAGAGTCGTGTTTAGGGAATTTTATAAATCTCAGGAGGCGATCAATTTTTTAAAAAAGGCAAATATAACAGTAGAACAGCAATGTATATTAAATTCAAAAAATTAGACCCTAAAGCGCAGATCCCAAGCAGAGCGCATCCCACTGATGCAGGAATTGATCTTGTGGCAATTTCTAAAGAGGTAAATAAAAAATACAGTTTTATCGAGTATGGCACGGGGCTTGCAATGGAGATCCCGGCTTTCTGTGTCGGCCTTCTTTTTCCGAGGTCAAGCGTATCAAAAACAAATTTAATGCTAAGAAATTGCGTTGGCGTTATCGACGCAGGGTACAGGGGAGAAATAAAATTAAGGTTTAGTATTGACAATGATACAAATAAAGAGTATGATATACAAGATAAAATTGGACAGTTACTTGTATTTGAAATTCCATTTATGAAAATAACAGAAGACAGCAACCTCTCCGACTCCGACAGAGGAGACGGAGGCTTTGGGAGCACAGACATTTAAACATGAACAAAATTAATCTAAAAGACACAATAAAGAGAACCATTGGGAGTTATAAAAAGTATAAACTTTCTCTTGGGGAAGAGAGTACAGTGGATACCATAGCTTCAGATATTACAGATGAACTTAATAGGAAATTTATTATAGAGCCCGCAGTGACTTGGGCGCATAAAAAACCCTCAAAAAAGAAAAAAGATGCAGGCGATTCTTGATTATTCGTTAAATAAATTCTGTCCATTAATTATTATTGGGTTTTTAATATTCTCCAATTTTAAGATTGATACGTGGGAGCCATGGGTCATTATGGGCATGGTTTTATTTGTTGAGCGTTTCAGCTTTAAGGTGGGGTATAGTGTCGCTTATTGCGAGAAGAATAATATATCCACTGAATGATACTTGGCCTATCATTGGTTATCTCCGCGCTTGTCGCGGTAGTTATTTTTCTGAATGTAAAATTGCTAAGGGAAAGCGGCAAGATATCTCGGGCGGATGCGAAGCTTAAGCTTGCTGACGATCAATTAGAGCAATACAAGGACGAGTTAAAGTCTTGTGCGAAATCTCAAGAAACACTTTGTTCCACGATTCTAGGTCTAAGAGAGACCCTCGCAACAGCCGACGATAACCTCAAGATAGAGAGATCTTATTTTAATAAGGAAAAAAATAAGCTTGAAGAAAGCGCGGTGGCGTTATCTAAAAAATTAACAGAGGAAACCGAGGCCAGAAAGAAGATACTATCCCAAAAGAAAAGCGGAGAGGTTAGGCTTGGGCATATAGCCGAGAAGTTGGCGCCCTTCCTTGAAGACTTTACCTACAATCCAGAGAACGCAATATTCTTAGGGCAGCCTATAGATTATGTTGTATTTGAGGATGATGAGGTGGTTTTCACAGAAATAAAAAGCGGAAAGGCTCAGCTCAGCACAAAGCAACGTCATATTAAAAAATTAATAGAGAATAACTGCGTCTCATGGAAGACTATTAGAATAGATTAAGTTTTTACTTGACAAATATAGAAATATAGACTATAATTATCATTTTATGAAAAGTAAAACAAAACTAACAATATCCTTTGCTGCCCTAATTTTAGGCGCAGTAAGTTTAAACGCCGCCAACGAATCCTTTAATGGAAGCGTTAGCACAAAATACACTTCGGATTATGCACGAAGGGGAGCTCTACTTTCAGAGGAAGCAGTCCAGGCACGGGTTGGATTCTCTAGTGAGTTCTCGGGAGTTGACGTGTTTGGAAACTTCCAAACGAATCAAAGCACGGCTTCTCTCGGAGGAGATACCGATGAGCTAACTCTAGGGGTGGGTACGTCCTTTATGGATAATCTTCTGAATACTTATCTTGGAGTATACAATACAGATCATAGCACGGCAGCAGATTCTGATCTTGAAGGATTCGTTTCCATCTCGCTTAACACTGCGCTTACTCCTACAATTGCATTCTATCAAAACACAGACGAGAGTCTTCAGACTTTTGAAGGGCAATTAACCTATAGCGTGGACCTTGACCTTGCAATGCTTGATTTGGGAGGAACGCTAGGATCTACTGACACGTTGATCTCGAAAAATGAAACCTATACAGGCTTGACTGCAAAGGTTTCTCGAACGATTAATGATCAGTTTAATGTTTTTGCTGACGTAGCCTTGTCGGATACAGAATCCCGCAATAATGAGACGGTTTGGGGCATTGGCCTGAACGTAACTTTCTAAAAACAGGAATAAATTTATTATGAATAACGTAGTAGAAACAGTCAGATCCGCCGTTGGCGGTATCTTCAGCGTCCTCGTCTCTATCGTAGGCTTGCTTGTGCTTGCACAAGTTGTCTTCGGTGAAGCCGCAGGAATGAACGTGATCGCAAACCTGCAATCCATTGTAAATGGATTTGTTGGTGAAGGAGCAAGTTTGGCTGGGCTAATTACCCTCCTACTTGTTGTGGCTTTACTTCAAAAGCAAAACAATAACACTGAGTAAAACCACAAAGGTTACTCATGAATAAAAGGGGCAGCATTGTGCTGTCCCTTTTTTTTGGCGGGAGTAGCTCAGCAGGATAGAGCAACGGTCTTCTAAACCGTAGGTCGAGGGTTCAAATCCCTCCTCCCGCGCCAGTTTTAAATTTAACTTGAATAACATCTCGCGTATATATAATATATAATACAGGAGTGTAATATTATAAATGAGCATTGATGACGATTTCTATATTGACGGCCCCCAAGATTACGACGAGCAAACGGACGCGTTTCGCTTTGAGCTTGATAATATGGTTGAGAGGTACTTGGAGGAGTTTGATATTAATACTTTCGTAATGATTGGGGCGTTGAGGGAGAAAATGCAGGAGTTGATTGATGCGGGGAATATAGACATCGGAGACGAGATGCTCGGAGAGGGAGAATGAAAGCGTGGAGATATTTAAACGGGAGGGGCAAGCTTTTGATTGTTCTTTGCGTTATAAATGTTTTTCTTGCAATAAATTCAGCTATTCATGGAGATCCGTTTTGTTTTTTTAGTTTTGGAGTGGCGTTATTTTGTGGCGTAGGAACCTATTCAAATAAGTGCGACAGTAATAAGTGTAAAGAAGATAGTGAAGTATTTTGATTTTGTTTCCGTTGGGATTTTTATTTTTGCATTTATAATAGCAATTCATATTTATGAGCTACAAGATGAGAATGAGGAGCTAAAGTCTATTATTGAGAGCCAGAAGACCCTTCTAGACACGCAGAGAAAATACATCAAAGAGGTCCAGTATATTTTTGATCAACTCCCAGCCAATAACGCCCCCAATATATTTTATTATCGAGAAAAACACCCTCCAGTTTATAAGGATCCGCTATGACTTTAAGAGATTTAATTTACGTATGTAGCTACAAATCGGTATTCAATATTATCCATAAGACTTATTTTAAAGATAAGTCAAATGAAGAGATCAGCGATGCGGACGTGAGCTTTCTTGGAGCGTGGCAAAATCTTTACAAGCTTCAGAAGAATCCCAATAAAGATTGGAAGGTTTACATTACGGAGAAAGAAGATGACAATCAAAAGTTTATTGATGTTTGCTGGTATAACGAAGTAGAGGATGAACTTTATGCAATAGATCTCGTTGAGTGGGAAGAATTAATTGATAGTGAAATATATAAAGCGGTGACGATGGACAATACAACAGCTGCTGCTCACATTTTATGGGAGATAACCTTTTTCGGCTTCTCAGCTTCAGCAGTTAGAAAGGAGGGGGGCAAGCTTAGGAAGCTTGCAGAGAGAATAGAGAGTGGGGAAGAAAAATTAATTCCATGGAACCCAGAAGCGACTTGACATTATTAACCTATTAGTGTATTATATTTTAGTATGAAAAAATTAATCGTAATCATAATGACCTTGCTTTTCCTGACTGGTTGTAAATGTGCTCTATTAACACACAAATGCAATGGTGACAAAATCTGTCGTTGCGAAGCATGCGCTTGCAACTCAAATTGTCAAGACTGCAAATGCAAATAACAAGAGCCGAGGCTATATGTCAAGAATTTTGCAGCGAAGTTTCGGCTTCGCGCGTTCTAAGTGGAACGCTTGAAGACCTAAAGGAAACGGACGAAATAAGATGTGAGCTTGAAATGGAATTTTTCCCCGAGCTTTGTATTCGTATGCTAGACTTAGGGTATCGGTGCCAACAGGTACAAAAGGATCAAAAGAATAATAGGTGCATAGCCTGGTTTATATGATGAAAAATTCTAAAAAAAAATCAGAAAATCAAATTATTTCTGAGTTCCACGACAAATACAATCGAAGGGACGGAGGAGCAGGAAAGGGAGATTCGCCGAGAAGTATCTTCTCAGAGAAATACCAAAACAATTACGACGACATAAACTGGAGTGAGCCTAAGACCCAAAAAAAAATATTCAAAAAAAAGAAGCAATAGTGGACGATAGACAAAAGAAATACGCAGAGAGCGATAAAGGCAAAGAGGCGCGCTTGCGTGCGCGCAAGAAATACGATGATGCAGATATAGAGAGAAGGCGCAGACAAAAAAGAGAGTATATGCGTCGGAAAAGAGAAGAAAATCCAAATTACTGCAAATGGAAATAATAGCGCATAGAGGGACTTTTCTTTTTGTCGCCTTTAGCCTATTGGCAGGGAGTTGCCTTGGGGTCAAAAGAGTTAGGTATATTTGCCCTGAGCAACAGCAAAAGTACGAAGAGTATTGTAGAAAAATAAAGCCTTCTCCGACTTGCGGGCACCTTATTAATTGCTTCATGGATGATTGTCCCGCTAGAGAAAAACCACAAACAAGGCCCTACCCTAAGGAAATAGGGGATGCATATAACCAATATAGACTAAAAAAAGAAAGTGAAATTGAAAACGCTATATTGTCCAGTTTTAAGGATTTTGGCCTTACCTACGTTACCCTGACCGACTCCTCAGTAATCGACAATTCCCCAAATTGGAGGCGTAGCGGTTGGCTAGGAAATTTCTATCAATCAAATAAGATATGGATGTATCACGAACATTTGGGGTGGATTTTCCCAAAAAGATCAGGGGAGGGGTTTTGGCTATGGAGAGAAGGATTAAACTGGATTTGGACAAAACAAGGAGTATTCCCCTTTATTTATTCGAGCGATCTTTCCACCTGGATGTATTTCTATGGTCTCAATAGAGGCGGCATCGCCTTTTACCAATATTCAAATTCCTCAATAATTATTGTCCCGTAAATAAATAACATACAACAAGATAAGAAAGTGTAATCATAAATAATGAAATATCTAACCATACTATTATTCGCCGCCTTTGCGTTTAGCGCATTAGGCGAAAGACCAAAAATTAAACCTAAACCAGAACAGGGCAAACCCGAAATTTCACGCCCCTCGAACAAACCCTTTCCGCCTCACTGGGGACGCCCACCTGCAGTACAGACGAAGGATTTCAAGAAACTTCCTTTTGGGTTTGGTATGGGAAGCAGTACGTTAGCGAAATGGATTTTAAATAACGTAAAGAAAGATAAGGCTCGACCACCGCGCCCAGATAAACCTAAGCCTTCGCCAGAAATGCAGGCGAAAATCAAGATTCTACATGAAAAGAAAAAAGAAATGAATGAGCAGCGCAATAAATTACGCACAGATCTTAAGGGTAAGTCCAAGGAGGACGTTATAGAATTAATTAAAGCCTTTAAGGAGGCAAATAAAGACAAACATCAAGCAATTAAAGAAGCGCAAAAAGCGCTTTTAGAAGAAGTAAGATCAAAGCGTCAAACGGGAGACAAGAGAGAATAAGTGTAACATAATATGTGCTGAAATATTTTGTATTATTATTGATGACAGGCTGCGTTGTCGCGGATACGCCCCAGCCGTCCGACACCGCATTCGACGAAAATAAGCGAGACTGGATTGAGGTATATAAAAATGAAATGAGGATCGCTATAGATAATGAAGACGAAGCGGCGTATCATTTCTATTTCCAGGAATATATGCGATTAAGAATAAAGGAATATAAAGAATCTAAAAAAAATAAACCTTGACATTTATCTCTAAATATGAGAAGATCTATTCTAGATGAGCGAGACACATATTATTGAAGTCAAGGAATTAGAAGACTCCACTGGGGATTTATTTATTGAAATTCCACCCGTACTCTTAAATAAGCTGCGCTGGAAGGAGGGGGACGACGTAAAATTTACAACGACGCCAGCAGGCTCAATCCAAATACGTAAAGTTAAGATGGAGACCGTGGAGCTTGACTTCGATGATGATGAATTATTTAAATACATGCAATTCGCACACCAAAAAGGAATAAGCTTCAACGAACTTTGCAACGAAGCCCTGAAGGACCACCTTAACTTCGACAACCCCCACCTTGCGGATCACCCCTTTAACCCCCTGGGTCACGAGCAAACAAAATGAAGATTGGAATTACGGCAATTCTCGACGAGACTTCCTTTTGGCACGCTGGGGCCCCGCAGCACGCATACTACCTTTATAAATTAATAGATTATCTAGGGTACGATATCATTGCGATTACAAATAGCGACAACATTCCCAAAGGGGTGAGGCATGCCCCGCCGTCCCTAGAATTATATAAAAGCCTTGACCTTATAATCTGCTTTGGATTTCTACCAAGGCACCAGTGGAGAAAGGAGATCTTCAATGAGACAAAGATCGTTTTGCACTCGACATACAATGAGTATTGCGGAGACGTTGCCGAAATGATTTATTGCAACTTGGGTGACGTAGATTATAGAGGGGGGAGGGAATATATCCACGAAATATGGACGTTGGCCCACCATAGTTTAGCGAATGATTATTTTAAAACAATTTATAATACAGAGAGGGTTTTTACGGTTCCGTTTCTCTATGAGAGGGATTACCTTAGGCGAAAATGCGGTGGAGCAATACCGATAGATACGTCCAATGGCCTAGGTATAGCAATCTGCGAAATGAATAGAATATATAGTAAAAATTCACTTTTTCCATTTGCAACCGCAGCGAGGGCAAATAAGCAGGTTCCCGGATTAATTAACCATGCAGACCTATATTGTATTGAGGGAAAAATGAAGGAGTCGCAATACTTTTTAACTTTTCACAAATATGTGAGCGAAATAAACGGCCTCAAGACAAGTCTTTTCCCAAGAAGGCCACTGAATCAAATTTTTACCAATGGAACTAATTGCCTCGTTTCGCATGTCAGTGACGACTGGGGGTTGAATTATATCAACTTTGACGCAATGCACCTTGGCATACCCCTTGTGCATAATTCTAGATTTATTAAAGATTTCGGCTATTATTACAATTGCATGGATATGAATTCAGCAATAGATCATTTAGAGGAAATAAAAAACTCCTTCAATCAAATAGAATACAGGGAGATAGGGGCGGAGCATTTGCAGAAATTTTCCATAAACAACGAAAAGGTCCAGCAGAAAATCATAAACAGATTAGAGAATGTTTTTTAATGAAAAAAGATCAATCACCATTTGATCCTTATAAGTATTTTTTGAAAGTTTATTTTATTATTTATTTTTTAATGTTAGCTATCGCAATTATATGCAATATATGAAATATTTATTTTTGCCATTATTCTTACTTACTTCGGGATGCCTCACTCAGACTGCGGTCATGGAAGCGTTTGAATATCCCGAAACAAGCCCTGTCTTAATGGAAATAAACAGCGTTCCACAGCCTTTTGACCTAAATGGTAGGTCGCCTTATGTACTTTGGGTGAATGGCGCTAGAGTGGACCTCCCAATGGAAGATTTAGCATATCTAGTGAATAAAATAGGAGCGAAAAATATCAGACCTATAGAAATTGCTGATATTCATCAGGGTTGGCTTTTTCCTCATTTTGTAAAACTCAGAGAGCTTGATTCCCCACAAAACAAACGAATACGGATTGTGAAATGACCGAAGGCAGTCCAAATAAACTTTCACTTAAGGGTTATACCGTAAACGTAGATACTGAAGATTTAATTAATATTCACACAAAAGAATGGGTATTAGCGTGGTGCGAGAAGCATCACCCGCATAAATTCAAAGAGGCAAGAGCGTTAATATCTAATGTGTTAAAGGAGCCACAGAAGGAAGAGACTATTGGTTTATTCTTAGACAAAAAGGCCTAAATAAACCTTGACTTGCCTCAAATATTATGTTAATATTGTATTATTATGAATAATTTATATGTATTAGATCTCGGACAAAATAGTGCCACTCTAGCTCATAGGGGTATAAACAAGGAAATGACTCCAGATGAGCTTGAGTTGGCAAAAAGCGAAGTCAGCAATCTGACAATCGAAGAGGTATTAGACATTCCTGATATGCTTCCTTTTGGCAGCTACCTAGTAGCCGAAGACGCCCATGTCGGCGCTCCACGATCAAAATTTTCTTTGGCACAGCAATTTGAAGAAGAAAAACTCCTAAGGTTTTACGCCCTGTGCAAGGAGAGAGGCATTACTCTATTGTTATTCTCGCAAAAATTAACACCACGCGCTCTCTATTTTAGCCACCCAGTCTTTGCCAAGAGAGCCAGTTGGGCTAACAAGGACCGCAAGGTAGAGGTGAAGGATGTAAAATCTGACACTATTGACCCAATGGCAATACACAATCTTTTGACTAATAAACCTGAACTTCTAGCTACGCTAAAGAAGCCTGTATTGTCGTTCAAGGAGGATCCCCGTAAGGTAGAGGGGTGGGATTTTAAACAAGAAACAAACCTCATTCTAAACTACGAGCGGAACGCTAAGTACGAAGGGACAATAATGAGATCTCGCTTAGATGAAATGCTGGACAGCATTGTTTCGGAAATACCACGAAAAGAGTCCCTGGAGATCTTTTGCTTGACCGATGAGAATAAATATCAGCAAGACGGCAAATACGGCAAAAAGGGCGACTGGAAAGTGAAAGCCGGTGCCCCCAAATACGGGGCCATGACGAGCATATTAGGAATGTTGATGGACGGTGACGGCGACCTCAGGACAAGAGAGGAAACAGGGCTCCTGCCGGGATTGGCCTTCGCCGAGGAGTTTTTGTTCGGCATGACTGCGTTCCATACTAGAGGAGGGCTGGCGCGCAGCAACCTTGTGCACCATTTCATGAGGAGCTTTATTAGGAGCAAATGGAAAGAAGAGAACCCAAACAATTTAGACTTCACAAAGAAGTCCAATAGGGGACTATTTACCCCTGAGGAAGACGCTCATTTTAAAAAATATAGAAGGAAGTGGCGCAGGGCGTTGATTGATATGTTTCAAGCAATGAAGCGAATCCTTGAAAGAGAATAATTTAAAGTGCTGTCGGGGTTCAAAAGCTAATTGCGTTCAGTCGCAGTTTAGGTGCTTACCCCGAAGCACCCCTTTATGAAACCAAATAATTTAAAACACTGTCGGAGCTTAGCCAGTCATGGCGTTCAGTCGCCGTTTATAACTCAACTCCGAAGTGTCGCTTTATGAAACCAAATAATTTAAAGTGCTGTCGGGGTTCAAGTGCTCATTGCGTTCAGTCGCAGTTAAATGGCTCACCCCGAAGCGCCCATTTATGAAACCAAATAATTTAAAACACTGTCGGAGTTCAAGCAGTCATGGCGTTCAGTCGCCGTTTAGTCCTTAACTCCGAAGTGTCGCTTTATATCATGAAAATTACTAAAGAACTAAAATACGCAACCTTCGAATGGGACGAAGAAACGAAATCCTTTATGATTACAGAAGAGGACGGGAATAGGGTTATTCTAAATAAAGTATACGCTTTTGCGTTCATGCGCTTCGTTGTTCGCATGGCACAGCGAAACTGGTTGCGAAATCAAAAAAAACCAAATAAGCGAAATCAAGATGCGACTCAAACAATTGAAGAACGAGAGATATACGACCCCAATCAGCTCACGTTCTGCGAGTATGAAGTTGGAGAATCTTAATAATTATGGATAGAAATAAAGAGTGGCTTGCACAAATGCGACAGAGCTTTCGTTCAGACGAAGAAACGGCAACGAATGCAATTTTTAATGCTTCATCATTCGATCTAGTCTATGCTGGCGAATGGGAGGAATTCTTTTATAAAGAAACAGATGAGTGTGTCCCAGAAGGGGAACCCATCGGACTTGATTGCTGGAATACAGACGGGAATGTATGTGATCTTGTATTATTTAAAGATATTTACTGGAACCCTAGCTGGATTTAACCAAATATTCGCCAATATGTTTACGAAAGAACTCAAATTGAGCCATAAGTTCTTCTTTTTTAATTTGATCTTTTTCGGCTTTTGCTTTATTGTATATATCCAGAACGAAATCATCAGTAATTTTATGTTTAACTTTAACAACCTTTAATGGCATGACAAATACAAATACACTTGGAGACAACGACAAAGTCCAAAAGGCTATCGACGAGGAGTTTAATAAAAAGAAACCTAAATTTAACTTAAGTACTCCAGACGGGATTAAGTATCATTTCCGTCATTACAATAAAGAGGTTCAAGATGTTGCAATAAATTATTTATTAACTCCGCACGGCAAAGGCAAAACAAGAGAGAATCTAACTGTAATAATTAAGGCTGTTTTAGAGCATTATTCGCCTGCGAGTGATATAATTAATCCAGACCTTAAAGTAGACTTTACTGCGTTAGACGAAAACTCGGAGATCCTTAAGGACTTCGGCATGGATTCCCTTTCCTTGATGGAAATTGCGTTTTTTATTGAAGAGGTTTTTGATTTAAGAATTGAAAATGAGAAAATATTAGAAATTGTAACGCTTGGGGATGTAATAAATATGGTAGAATTAACCCAAAAAGAACAAGAAGGCGTTGATTGGCCAGAAGTTCACCTAGGGGGAGCCTCAGCGCAGAATCCAGGACCAAATGACCCCGCTTTATCACATAAAAAATACAAGATAGGATGGGTACCAAACCCAGAGAATACCACGGCATTCCTAGAGTGCAATGCCCCCGTTTTAGATATGTCTGACGCAGAGACCATTAATAAATTCAAAAAAGCCAGCGACGAGGGGAGAATAAAAACCACAGAAGATATGCAAAAATTTATAAAGGATGAACTTGCCCCGAAGCCCAAGCGCAAGTATACAAAAAAATCAGATTATTGGAAAAAGAAAAAGAAAAAGAAGTGATAGCATTTAATAAAGGGTACGAGTTAAGCTCTTTTACGAGTGACGATTTAAAGGAAATTCTTTCTAAGATTTTAGCAAATAAGGGTAAATTCAATAAAGGGACGACATTCGGAGGACTCCATCCCGACCAAATTCAAGACGTCATTGCCTTCCTTATGTTTCAGGAAGGAAATCATTCAGTGCAGTTCACGGTCTCTCTTGAGGATGACGACTACCATTTAATGCTTACAATTGATAAAAAACAAAAAAAACCTTGACATTCCCGCCAAGCTCTGCCAGACTTAAACCATCATGAAAAATACAGAATTCATAAAACTAACAGAAATGTGGCATGATGGACTCTATACTAAAGTAGGGGACATAATTAATAACGAAGGCTGGAGTAGGTCAAGAGTAGCGGAATTCTGCCTATATTTCAATAAATATGTTGGCAGAGCGCAACTAGAAGTCCTCTATAAGTTTCTATAACATGGACACGCTAAGAGTATCGGAACACCATCTGAAGGTTGAGGCAGATCCATTTCGCATGAAGTTAATTGCGGAAGCAATATCGGAGTATGTGAAAAATCATCAACTAGAGGACGACACGACCTTGAATGACTTTAGATACAACATGGAAGTTGTATATCAAGACTATCATTGCCTCATGCCAGATAATTGGGATTATGTTGAGGAGGATAGGGAAGTTGTATACGGGGCATTTTAATGAGCGATTTAGAAACCTTATGGGATACTCACGATTTTGCCTTAAGTAAGGTCGCCATGCTTGAAGATGAGTATCATTTCTTAGTTGGTCAAGTTCATGACTATTTCGCTCAAGAGGCGGGCGAGTCATTTGAGGCGCCCATAAATAAGGATGATTTGTTGTCTCAGTTTAATGAAGTTGAGCAAGGGCTTGATAATTATTATAATAAGCAGCTTACAACCATCATGGAGCTTGAAGAATTTTACGAAGAAAACGCTTTTTCAATTCCCCCCGAAAGGGAGGTTTCCGCAGCAAGCTTTAAAGAATTAAAGTTAGTTACGGCGAACCTAAGGGATGCACTCAAGGAATCTTCAGAAGAAATTAAAATTATCTTGACTTCTGATAATTAATCAGGTAATGTATATTTACCATGAGCAGAGGAAGACCAAAGGGGTATTCCCCCTATATTGAAATATCCTACGAAGAACTCGGGGATTATGTTGGGCGAAAGTCTCTAGTTAAGGTTGGGAAAGCGTGGCTAGAGTCACTTATATCCCAAACAACCACTTACTCTAACGCTATCCAAGAATCCAAGCCTCCGAAGGAGGAACCTAAAATAGAATATCAACTCACTAATTTTGATGAAGACTAATTATTTCCCAGACCTTATCGGACAAGATGCCGTAAAGAAGAAACTATCGTTTTACTTGGATGCTTTTAATAAAACTGGAGTATGCCCATTTTTACTTCTTACTGGAGCAAAGGGGCTAGGCAAAACTCAATTCGCAAAAGAGTTTGCAAAAAATCTCAAAAATAGAGATGAAAGCAAGCGGGCGTTCCTTGAGCTAAACTGCTCCACCATTAAAAATAATGAACAGTTTTTTGAGCAAATATTCCTACCCTTAGTCGCAGATAATGAGATTACAATTTTGTTTGATGAGTGCCACGCTTTACCTAAGGACTTAACCATGGCGTTTCTGACAGTTTTTAATACGGAAACGTCTACAACTAAATCCTTGGAATGGAACGAGCAAACCTTTACTTTTGATTTTAAAAAGCAGACCTTTATTTTCGCTACGACTGAGAGCGATAAGATCTTTCCCCCGCTTAAAGATAGATTAACAAATGTTGATTTCGCCCCTTACTCAGAAGACGAACTAGGTGATATTCTCAAGTTGTGTTCCCCAGAAGTAGCCATCAGCAAAAGATGTCTTCCAGAAGTTGCGAAAACCGTACGAAACAACGCAAGAAGTGCAGTCATGAGGGCTAAGGAAATATCTCTCTATTGTGGCGCAAAAAGAAATTACGTATTCAATCTTGACAATTTCAAGGAATTATGCGATAATGTTTCTATACTACCATACGGAATAACTTATACTGAAAAGCAAATTCTGGAGGCTCTCAATAATCACGGTTCAGCCACTCTTACTGGTCTTGCCGCGAAGATTGGGCTAAGTAAAACTGCACTCCAGAAAGATCATGAGCTATACCTTTTAAATAAAAACTTTATAGAAATAGATGGAAAACGAAAGATAACAAGCGGAGGGATGGCTGTGTGCAAGGAGATGGAATTACAATGTACTTAACAATACCAGATAACAGCGGGGACGTATATCACGTTCCGATACATAACGTTTCGTACCTCAAGGAAAGCGTCCCAATAGGTAAGGCAAATATAGTTTACAAGATTGTGCTCGTTTGCGAAAAGCAAATTCTCGTCACAGAACAACAGTTTATGATTGTTCAAAAAGCGCTAGGAGAAGTGTAATATACTGCATGGAGAGTGCAGGCAAACACTTCAAGGCATATCAAGAGGGCATTGTTCGGGCGAGATTAATCAGGAAAGACTTAAAAAACCATCCAACAGAATATTACCCCGAAAAAGTAAGAGGATTAAACAAGGCATACATTCAAACCGTAAAGGAAATTATTCGCCAAGGAGAATCTTATCTAGATAAAACCCAAGACCTTGAGGCTGGATTAGAGGTTGCGAGGGCAATAGAGAGCTATAAGGCATTTTTAACCACACTCCCCAAACGAGATGAAACTAAATGAAGAAGAAAGGCACATATTCTTAAAATGCGCCGAAGAACTGAACGAATTAGCAGTGGAACTACTTCATGCGGTAAACAAGCCAAATAAAAATAATTGGGGTAAAATTTTCGATGAGCTGGACGATGCCAATAAGTGGGTAAAACTATTAAGAGAATTAAGAGAAGATGACCGATGACCCCTTTTTCTATATTGCTATTTTTTTGGTAATGTGCATGGTTTACGATATGGTTGTCTAATCGACACATTACAAATATATGTTTACAAAATAAGAAATATCGACATGAAAATTAAACTAGGAATAAGAGGTAACTCAGATCAAGTATCTGCAATCATCATTAAACTTGATGACCTTATGCTTGTGACTGCCGACAATTTGTTCCTTAGTGGTACAGAGAGTAGAGCTAATATCGGAAAAAGCATAGTCTCACTACTTGAGTCTTTGTCTTGTGTCGATAATCAAATAGAGATAGGGGAAACAATAATTCCCATGATAGAATCTGAATTATATATAGAAGAAGGAATTTTAAATAAATTTATCACAGAAAAGGAACCCTCGGAAGAAGAAAAATCAATAAACCAAATGAAAAGAAGCAGAGAATGAGTGAGATAAAAGAATTATGGGACTTGACATGGGCTGATGGATTGTTGTTGACATTTATGTTGATGATGCTCTATACTTACAAGGTTTGGGTCGATAATAAATTTAAAAAATGAAATGGATTAAAATAGAGGACGAAACACCGCCCAAAGGCGAGAGGTTGCTTTATTTCTTTGAAGGAACAGGGGTTTCGGTGGGGTTTTATTTCGGAATTGATGGAGATTATTGCCCCGAAACAGGTCATGTCTTTGGTGGCAATTTCGGATTTCTTACGGGGGATGTGACTCATTGGCAATATATTCCCGATTACCCCCCAGGATTTGAAGATTTCGCAGAGGCTGATGCAGAACGGGCAAGTGAAATAGAAAAAGAAATTGATGAAGCAAAAGAGCCTATTGGCGGTGAAATGAGCAACGAACAAGCGTTGTGGGAATCCACTGGAGGAAGATCGGGGGAATAATGAGTATTGTATCAGAATCAGAACCAACCCTTCAAGATCTTATTTCACGCGAAATAAAGAGGTTATCCTCAAGTCATAATGAGGAAGATCAACATCTTATCAATAATGTATTAAGACCCATGCTCCTGTTTATTGAGGATCATTACTCAACAATGACAGAAATGGCGAGAATAGGAAGCAAACACTCTCTTTAATTATGTTTGAGGACGGATTAAATAATGAGTTTGAGAAAGCTCACGACAAGGGCTTGCGGAGGGGCTTTGACTTGGGGTGGTCTTACAAGGGGAGGTTTGATCGTACGATAATAGAGGATATGATCAAGACTCTCGATAAGCAATGCGAGAAATGCCCAAGGTCAGGGGGTAGGCTAAAAATACTTGCCCAAAAAGATATTCTAAGACAAATATTAAAAGAGATCAAAGATCATCCAAATAATAGAGAAAATATAACCTTTGGCAGTTGGTAGATGAATTTTTTAAAACATAAGTATATAAATACTAGAGAGTTAGTACTTCAAGCTCAAGGTAGTAAAAGGTTTTTTAAGTTCATCACTCTTCCAGAATTAAAAATATTTAAAACAATTGGCTTTATTATTAGTGTGTTGCTTTGAATGACGAGGGGTGTACCATGAAGCATGAAGAACAAAATAATTGACTATCTTACAGTCCAGTTCATAAGCGATAAAACTTTTAAAGCACATTACGCACAAAGAATTCGCTCGGCATGGATTTGCGCAGAAAAAAAATATAGAGCCTTAACAAAACAAGAAAAAATAGAAATTTTAAAAGAAATAGATAAGAAAAAATAAGCCACCTTAGCTCAGCTGGTAGAGCACCTCACTTGTAATGAGGATGTCGTCGGTTCGATCCCGACAGGTGGCTCCATCAAAAATAAAATAAATGAAAGTATTTTTAAGTAAGATTCTTTACTACATTGGAGATTTTATTTCTCAGTTTTTGCGCCTTAACTGCTTTGCTTGGTTATACCCTCTATACAGCAAAGTGATGCTTTGGAGTTGCGACCTTGATAAAGACGGCAAAGTTTGGAAAATAGTTAAAAAGAGGAAATTACATGATGAATAGGTAAGGCAGTAGGAGAGGTGACAGAGAGGCTTATTGTGCAACATTGGAAATGTTGTGTTGCGGAAACGCAACCGTGGGTTCAAATCCCACCTTCTCCGCCATTTTTTTGCGGATGTGGCGGAATCGGCAGACGCTACGGACTTAAAATCCGTTGCCCGTAGGGCGTGTGGGTTCAAGTCCCACCATCCGCACCAATTTAGGGGTTCGTAGCTCAATAGGTTAGAGCATCCGACTCATAATCGGCAGGTTCAGGGTTCAAGTCCCTGCGAACCCACCATTTTTTCTTGACATTTTATTCATAATGACGTAGTGTTATTTTAACAATGAAAAAAGAAGTAGAAATCATCGGCGGAAATCTTTTAGACTTTCCAACTCACTGCGAAAGTGATCCCGATAAATACCTGGGCATCAACAACATTGCTCACTCCTGTAATTGTCAAAATGTAATGGGCGCGGGTATTGCCAAGCAAATAAAGGATCGTTACCCTCAAGCTTTTGAAGCGGATCATGAGCATTGGAGCAATGAATATAATGACGGCGGGAATTGGCGCGTCCAACTAGGAGGTTACTCTAAAGCCGAAATCAAGAGTATGTTTCTACCAAACAACAAAGGAAGAATTTACAATCTCTATACCCAATCGGGGTATTCAACAAAGAGCAGGCAAGTCAATTATGAATATTTCTGGAAAGCAATGAAGGCAATGCAAGAAGATTTGCTTTTCATTCAACATGAGACAGGCAACCGCCAAGCATTGGGCTTGCCTTACGGCATCTCCTGTGGGCTTGCAGGAGGTAATTGGAAAATAATAAAAGCAATAATTGAGGATATTTTTCTTGACTCTCTGATAGAAACCTATATAGTTAAGTATGATGATCGAGGAAAAGATTCCTCAGCTGATTGGCAAAAGTCAGCATTTGAAAGGACAACATGAAATACGACAGATTTAAATTAGAAGAATGTATACAATCTTTGTATCAAGTGAATGAAGACTTGAGCGCCATGATGCATAAAGAGTTCGACACAAAAGAGGGCTTAACTGAAGACCAAAAGATGAATATAATTATTGGTATGATGGAACTTCATAAACTTCGTTGCGATGCGACTTTTGAATGTATGGAAGAATTAATAAAACAAGGAGATTTAAAATGACCGATCCCAGCGAATCCAACATAACTAACAACATGAAGTGTCCAGTAACGGACAGAACAGATGTAATAGATGATTGTTATATTACTATTGAATTTGGTTATGGTAGCGACAAGGACATGATGACTTACAACTTTAATACCGTTCATGATAGTGTCGGTAAAGTAGTACTGGAGGCGATTCAGTCCATGATGCCAAAAGGCAGGTCTGTTGATGATTTTGGCAGGGACACAATAGCGGAGAATTTTGATGAACACTGGTGGGATAAGCTTTCTGACGAGCAAAGAGCAGATTATAAGAAACAATGGGGAATTGAATAATTTCCTTGACAAGAGGAGCAAAATGTAGTAGAGTATAACGCAATGAGCAATAAACCAAAAGATTTAACACGACCGCCTTTTCAAAATAAAAAAAGAAACAAGAACAGGAGAAGGAAAAAACCTTACAATTTGAGCCCCCGAAGCAAGCTAGAGCGTTGGTTTGATAGGCATAATCATAAAATGGAGTTCCTGCGAACTCTATTCGGGCTTGCAACGGTAGCCTTGCAAGTGATCATTTTACTTAAACTATTTCAATTTATTTAAACATGGCGAATAAATATCCACAAGAACAAAAAAGGGTTGTCGAAGAGATTACTACTTCTACGCAAAAAAAATGCACCCATCCCCAACGGCAACGCAGACAGGAAAGTGCAAAGAAATGCGCAGAAGCAAGAGCTAAACGCTCAGACAAGCAACAACTTGCCCACTTGGATAAACTTTTAGGAAAAAACAAAGGAGCGAAGAAAGAGCGCGCCAGACTTAAAGCAAGAATAGCAAAGAAATGAAAATAACGATTAAATCATACGGAGGCACCTTCAGTTGGGAAAACGAAGGTGACGATACAGATTTAGCAGAGCTAATCCCTCAAATAAAAGGGTTATTGGTTTCTGCGGGGTATCACCCCAAAAGTGTTGACGAGTGTTTTTCGCCAGATGCCTTTGAGTGGTTCCCAGAAGAGGCTGAGTTCACACTAGACCCTGAGACCCAAAGTTTTGGCGAACGGAATGCACGGGGAGAGACCTTTCCGACTTAAATTAAAATGAAACGAGCAGACATAATTATCTTAATCGCAATCCTAATGGTGGGTTGCGTCACAACGGAAAAACCCGTAGTAACCTCTCCTATTCCTATGGAGAACTATGACGAAGATGTTCTGAGGGCGAAGGCTTCAGATTTAAATATGAGACTTGTAGACTATCTCCATGCACTCTCAAATGGCAAAATCGCAGACCTAAGAAAACAACCCTTTATTTTATATCAAGCATATGACGAGAAATGGGGCAATGACCCTTTTATTAATCCCGTATTTGCGACGAAAGCAGAGGCAGAAGAATATGCTAAACGAAATAATATGAGCGAATTTGAAGGGGGTCACTCTTATATTGTGCGTGAAGTTAATTATCGTTATGAGGTTCGCCAAGTAAACGATGCAGGAAATGATTTACTGTTCACTTGTAGAACTCATAACGAAGCTTACGAATATGTTGTGGAGTATAGCTCATCTCATTCAGATCTCGTAATATACGACCTTAAAACGGGGAGGTCTTTTGAGGAGACTCCGTGAGCAATATACATTAGAAGTCGTGCTAAAGCGTACTGGCACCAAAGTTTACGCAGAGAAGTATCACTCCATAAATGACGCTCTTTTTTCTTTTGCGGGAAAATGGGATTACCCGAAATGCAAATCTAATTACAGAATGACCATACAAGGCAACGGGAATCTATTTTATCAATGGGGATAATCTTACTTAATTTATAAAAAAACCTTGACAAGTCCCAAGAATTAGTCTAACATTAAACCATAATGAAAAATATTACTCAAGAAGAACTCGACAGGTTGGACTCCTGTCAGTCCCCCCAAGATTGGAGGGATGCGTGTGACGCAATCAAAGAGGCAAGAGCGGGCATGTACCCAGATGATTGGTGGCAGAAGGTTAAGCAAAGTGGAATGATGGATGGAATTCTTTCTCGATGGGACGAGGATTCCGATCTTAAAACTATCCATTTTACTGACGCAAGCAGTTTATGCAAATATATGGCTGACGGCAAATACAGGAGCGAATAAGATGCCTAACTGGACACATAATACGCACAGAGAGAAACAAGGATAAAAAGGAAACGAAATGATTAAAGTAGTAAAAAATCCTAGCTTTGATGGTTATTATGAAATATATGACGGGCTATATGTGGTCGAAGAAGTTCAAGGAAGAACAAAGGCACGAAGAACCGCCGTGAAATTAGCAAAAGCGTCCAAACAGTCTTTTATAGTTTTCTTGGGAGAGACTGTCGATATTGATTAGTGTAAATATGCTCAATGGAGGACGCAGACAATTACCTCATTCGTAAAATAGACGAATTAAAGCGTTCCATCGTAACCAAGGGCATAGGTCAGTTTACAACATCTAACCTAGAAAAAATACGCCAACTAGAATCACTAATAGCAAAGCTAGACAATGAAGGGGGAGACTAAAAATAAAAGGTACGAGGTTGAGTTTTCGGTTCTAAAAAGAGAATCAGTTGAAATTAACGCAACCTCAGTACAAGAAGCAAAGAATAAAGCATGGGAGTGCATGGAAATGTCTGACGAATATGGAAGAGGAAGCTCAGATTGGACGCATGGTTGGGAAATAACCTATGTCGGAGAATTGGATCACGATAGCCAAGATGTCCCCTTTTAAGTCGTATAAATGAAAACTAAATGGTATCAAGTAGAAATAAGTAGCACGACATATCGCCATTATGACATCAAAGCAGAATCCAAAGAAAAAGCAGAGGAGTTAGCTCTTGATGCAGTCGATGAAGATTGGGAAATAAGCAAAGCATGGAAACAAAATGCTGAAGTTGCATACTGCGAGGAATTTAAATATAACAAAGATTAGGTAAAAAATACTAGCGTGTGTGATTCAAATAATAAGCCCATGCACATCAGCGAAGCCATCGACCTAGTGGTGGAAGGTTGTAAAATGCACATGAACCAACTTGACAATGATGGATATTGTGCAGAAAGCGATAACTATGTAGTTGCTCTTTCGGTGTTCGATGACTGGATGGAATATATTCATGAGCAAGAGGAGCAAGATGTATTTAGAGAATTAAAGGAAAATAACCTTGACAAATAATCCCGAATCTGCCAGACTACAATAATGCAAAACAGAATACCAGTAGTTACTAACTCAAGGACATCATTAGGAATGGGAAGTAAAAACCCAAATCATTATACGCCAAATTTAATAATATCAAAGAGCGCACAAGATTTTATTTCACACCCTATCAAAATACATTATCCAAGAGCATTAATAAGAAAAAGAATATCTTATTCATTTTGGAAAAAAATGGTGAAGTCGATTTCCATGCTACCAAATAAAGAGCGAAAAGGGATAGCATATAATATGTGGCTAGAAATGGATGATAGGCATTTCTTTGGAACATACAAACAAGCTGGATTTGAACTGGAATCATTGGCATTATCACTTATTGAGGAAGAAGAAAAAGATGGAACTAAATAAAATAATTTTAGAAGTGTTAAATAAGCATATCAAGCAACGAGGTGGAGGATTTAATAGACGGAGACTAGCGAGTGAAATCGAAAAGGAAGTGGACAAATATTGCATGACCTTAATGGAGGCAGTTGCTTGTGGCACTTCACTAAATAATGACTACGAATAAAGACTTTTGCCACGACAAGGATTTGGTAAAAAGCTTTAATAAATTAAGCAAAGAAGAGTTCTTAGAAACCTATGAATATATAGACGAATTAGAATATAATGCAACAAGAAGAAAATTAAATAATAACACAAAAAATATGAACGAAGATTACAGTATTTCAATACCTTTTAGCAACGAAGAACTTGAAGAAATGCTGCATGAAAATAAAAGCTTTGAGTGGGTTTTTCCCACTAATGAAAATGAAAATGTTCAAATAACAATCCACCTGTATAAAGAAGAATAAAATGAGAACGACATCAAGAGAAATAAGAAAGACCGAACCTACGATAGAGGATATGCGTTTTGACCTAGCAGAACTAGAAGCAATGAATATGAACACACCTGATATTATTAATATGCTTCTTGATGGATTTGAGGGTCTTGAAAATATGCCCGATATTGATATTCGTGACGAGTGGAATGCTCTTTTTGGAGAAAAAGGCAGTTATGGAGAAGGCTGAATCACCGCACGACAAATACCTTGAATATATTTCTTTTATTGCAAATAAATTAGAAAAAGGAGACCAAATAACAATCTGGAAGGATGAGTATCAAGTCCATATCGAAGGTATGGGAACTTCTAATTTTTCCATTGAAAGTATTAAATATAAATACGATGACCCTTATGACCATATAGAGGAAAGGGAAAGGGACATAATGCTTGCAGAAGATGAAATAAATATAGCATCAGCGAATTGCGAACGAGAAAAGACCAAATAAGCAAAGAATCGTTATCTCCTTGAGTAACAAGCGGATATAATTTTTTTTAAAAAAAGGCTTGACAGGTTGGAGGAAATCTGTCAGTCTTAAATCATGTCGAACGAAAAATACAATGAAATTAGACACATCACATAGCCATTCAGAAGAAGCAGTTAATGCAATGAATAATGCCCTAGCAATGCCTCATGCTGACCCAATTTGGGTTCTCAGTTTATTATTAACAGAGTGGGCAGACGACAAGGACTTAATTGACATAGCAAAGTTTTTAAAAAAAAGGCTTGAACAATGAACAAACAGTTAAGAGACTTAACTCTCAAAATAAAAGACCTAGAAGCGGAGTTAGATTATTATAATCTGTATGAACCCGATGACAGGGAAAGTGCAGACAGGCTCAAGGGGTTGATTGATAAAACCTATGATGAGTACGATGACCTTAAGAAAAGAATTGATAATGAAAAGCTTGATGCCGTAAAAGAATCTAGCTTTTCAAAATAAAAATGAGTGTGAGGAGTGGGCAAACAGGGAGTAAGATGGAATATAACGAAGAAAATATAGAAAAAGTCGCACAACACATTGTTGATGATATGAGTTTGGATGATTTGATGAGGTATGTTTATGACGACCTTGTTGAGCTTTTTTGGAAATCTGACGCTCATTTTATTGAGACTTTAGAAGCTTGCGGTATAGAGGAAGAAGATTTATGAATGGTTACGACTACAAACTAAAAGAGAGACAAGTAAATAACATAAGCGATATTGCATCGTGCATTGATGATTTGCGGTCAGACTTTAATCACAATTCTGAAAATAGTGCAAAAAGAATTGATAACGGACTAGGTGATGTTTGCACTTTTATTGAAGCTTTAACCTCGCAAGTTGTTGTTTTAAATAAAACAATGGAGCGAATTGCGAATACGATTGAAACAAATAAATGAAACTATTATTTATAGGACAGGAAAGAAGTCGGCTTGCTCAAGAGCGTGGAGTATATTGGGAAGATGAAGCACAATGTGCAAATCAATTATTTAGAGCATTAAGAGCGAATGGGATTGACCCAAATAAGTGTACATTTCTTAATCTATTTACAGACGATTCGGATGGCAAGAAATATGCCGACAAAAATATTGACCAAAAATCTCTAAATAAGATAAATAAATGGGAGGGAGAGAAAATAGGAATGGGCAACATTGTAGGAAGAATGTTGACTCACCTCAAAATTGACCACACGCAAATCGTCCACCCTTCAGCGAGGGGAAAAATCCGTGCGAAAGCCCTTTATATTCAACACATTAGGGAAAAATTGAAAAAAGTCAAAAAAAATGCTTGACAGGTGGGGCGAAACCTGTCAGTATTAAACCATGCTTAAATTAAAAAAGTTATACAAGATTGACTCTCTAGGGAAACTTAGGGAATGGACGATGCACATAGAAGGAGACTCTTTTTATGCGGTCAAGGGATTGGTCGGAAAGAAGTTGACTCAAGATAAACCCACACACGCAACTGCGAAGAATGTTGGCAGAAGCAATGAAACCTCTGATGAGGAACAGGCAGAACTTGAGGCTAAGGCTCGTTGGGACAAGAAACTAAAAGAAGGATACGCACTCACTCCAGAAGATGCGGAGAGCAAGAAGTATTACGAACCGATGCTCGCCCAAAAGTTTGAGGACAGACTTGATAGGGTAAACGCAGAATGGAAAGATGATGGATTTGTATATTCTCAGCCAAAGTTGGATGGGATTCGTTGCATCGTTCGCCTTGAAAATGGTGAAGTTGTAGCAAGGACTCGCAAGGGTAGAACAATTGCGACTATCCCACATATCTTAAAGACTCTTGAGCCAACTTTTGTTGATAACGAAAAACTCGTTTTTGATGGAGAATTATATAATCACGACTTGAAGCATGATTTCAATAAAATAGTTTCATTAGTGAGAAAGCAAAAACCAGTTCGCTCAAAAAGTGATACAGATAAAAGTTTTCAAAAGAAACTGGATAAGTTCGTTGACGCATTGGAGGAATCCAAGAAATTGGTTCAGTATTGGATATATGATATACCAAGAACAACCAAGAAAAACGAATCGAGTAATTTCTCTGAAAGATTCTTCAATAGAATGGATTCGGATTCACCGATGCTACCACTTAGTACGCATTGCCAATTTGTCTCTACTTCAGAAGTTTTCAACGAAGAACAACTGACAAATCTCTACTCAAAATATATTGAGGAAGGATACGAGGGGCAAATGATTCGGATAGATTCCCCATACGAGCAAAAGAGGAGTGCAACGCTATTGAAGCGAAAAGACTTCATGGACGCTGAGTATAAAGTTATTGACATTGAAGAAGGTAATGGAAATCGTGCAGGAACTGCAAAGCATCTTGTATGCTATTGTAGCGAGACAGACCAAACCTTTAATTCAAATATAAAAGGCACTTTCGAGTATCTTGCCGAAATCTTGAACAATCGAGAAAAATATATTAATAAGGAAGCTACGATTAAGTTCTTTGAACTTACGCCAGATGGCATACCAAGATTCCCTTATGCGATTGCCTTCAGAGATTACGAATAAACTTTTTTGCGTCATAACTAATTATTAATGAGAAACTTACGAGTCTTGTAAAAAAAAGGCTTGACTTTCAAGCCTTTTTCCTCAAGACTTATTATCATCATGGAAAACACACTAGAAAATCTAACTGAGAAATCAGTAGGCATTAACCTTACTACGGCATTTGACCAAATGCTAATTCCTTTCAAGAATACTCTTGAAAAGGCAAAGGCAGTTGCGAAGGTAAGTCAACTTAAAAAGGTTGACAGTTTCTTCGACAACCTCACCTTGAAGCTAGTCAAGACTGAAACCGATTATTGGGACAACCTTACTGTCACTTCGGATGCAGAACGCTTTAATCGTTGGGTATTCGCCATTATGAGCGTTCACACAACTTGGGAAAGCAATGTACGAGGGTACAATTTGGCAATGAAAGATTTGTCTTGGACAATCGACAAGGATAAGTTGGAGCAAATGGTCTTTGATGCGAGAGTCGGAATGTACGAACGAAGGAACAAAGGCTTATGGCAACTTGCACAAAAGTTTCGGGAGAATCCAGAGCAATTTAAAAGGCGAGAGGATGAGACTTGGCAAGAATGTCGGAATCGTTTAATTGGAACTATATACGGACTAGGAAACGCTAAAACGACCTACGCTCTTTCGTTGAGTAACCCAACGGAATCACAACTTTGTTGCTTGGATGTTCACCTTCTACGCTTTATGGGACACGACCTTTCAAATGGTCACGCAAGTAGCCTCAAGGTTTACGAGCAAATGGAAAACGAGTGGCTTGACCGATGCAACAAGTATGGAGTTGCTCCAAATGTAGCAAGAGAAATATATTGGAATAAGGTGCAAGGCAGACGCAACTCAAGGTACTGGTCATATTGCCTAGAGAACTAATGAGTATAAAAAGAGAAGAACTACTTTGTAGCGATTTAGCGTATGGCAATGCAATGGTTGCAAAACTATGCGGTTATCCAAAGGTATTATTAAAATTAGAAAAGAAAACTAGCGTTCATAACAAAAAGCGAAAAATAGGAAAAAGGCTTTTAGTTAGAAGAAATGCAAACAAGTATGCACATGAACTTACAGGATAAAATAAAATTAGGAGTGGAAGCATTAGAGGACTTCAAGGATATTAAAAGAATTGATATGTCAAATGCAGGGACAAGAAAAATGATTGTCCAACATATATTTCACTATATAGAATATATTAATCACACAATCCCAAAAGGAAAAGACGACAAAAGGCACATAGTATGAATTATTTTCAACAACAAAACATCCATTGGTACGATTATACTCCAGAAGATATTTATATCAAGAGTAATATGTTCAGCAATAAACTGAATGACATTAATACTGTTTCATATAAAAACAAAACTGATTTTTATCAATCCTATCCTTGGGGAGTTGCCGTTGCTCTAACTAATATAAAATCAGAGTTTCCTTGTGCAGACCTTGATTTCAACAAATACAATGGGAGGTATGGTGCATTAAATGGAAATCCGATTCAAGGAAGGATTCCCAAACCAAGATTGGATAGTCAAGGGAATCAATGCGAGACTCAAACTCATTCATTAGTATATATTCACTCGAAACACTATAAATACGAGTGGAAACAAGATTATGCGAGTGGGCAATGGCAAAATATTCAACAAAGTCAAGTGCCTCTACAAGACCAAGAAGGTTATACAGTTTCCATTGGTGGACAAGGAGCAACTTTTGGAGGTAATGAAAGAGCAGTTAGGGAAATGGTGGACATATCCTTTGCAGTCGTAAACTTCTTGATAGAGAGGGTTTTACCACTCAAGCGAAAAAAAAGCTTGACAATGGTTGCGTAATCTGTCAGTATTATTCCTATGACAAGCGAAAAAGAATCTACTAAGGACTTCATTGCGGAACTTCGCCAAAATCGTGCGAATCGCATAGAATCTCTCAAGAATACTATTTCAGAACTGAATCCAGAAGCAATGCTCGCAGATGGGTTTGACGATTCCTTGGCAGGGTTCGATTCTCATGGTCGGGCGATTTACTTTGCAGACAGTATTATACAGACATTAATTGAGCGTGACGGCATGGAAAGCGAGGAAGCAATGGAATACTTTTCCTTCAACATTGAATGTGCTTCCGTTGGCGATTATACTCCAATATATATGTGGGAAGAATAACTTTAAAAAGTGTAATTATATTAAGAAATGAACGAGCTAAAAGAACTAATTAATTTAAAGATAGAGGAGATAGAAAACTACTCAATTGACACACAAGAAAACGAGGAGAGATACATCCACGAAATCCAATGCTTGTTATATTCTAAGTATTTGTTATTCGGAGACGAAAATCTTCTCGTAGACTAAAAAAAAGACTTGACAAAACCAATCTAACCTGTCAAACTTATAGAATAACAATCAAGAACCACACATAGTAAAAAAATGATTATTGCAGAAGATAAAAAGAAAAGAGTCATATCCTCACACGATTTTGATTCAGTAGAATGTACCATTGATGCCGAAGATATGCGTTATGTCGCATCACTCTTGCGGAACAATTACTCAAATCCTCAACTTGCGGTTGTCCGAGAAATTACGGCAAACGCACTTGACGCAAACATTGAAGCAAAGGCAAAACGGAAAGTCGAAATCTCGATTCCTTCTCGCTTTAGCCCCAACTTTTGCGTTAGGGACTTTGGGAGTGGCTTGAGCCAAGAAGATGTCTTTGGATTATATTCTAAGTACGGAAAAAGTACCAAACGGAACTCTAATTCATATATTGGAGCATTTGGAATCGGGAAGTTTGCACCATTGTCTTATGGGAATAATTTCACTTGTGTTTCATTTCATGGTGGAAAGAAAACTTCTTACAATATATTTGTTGATGAACATGATGATACTAAAATCGTCAAACTAGATGAAGAACCATCTAGTGAACCAACTGGATTGTCCGTTGAAGTTGCTATTGCTGATTCGGATATAAACAACTTTAAAGATATTTGCAAAAGTTTCTTTAAGTTCTTTGCAGATGATGAAATGCCGATTTTTCGTGGAATAGGTGAGGATGAACAATTCCTTACCGAATGGAAAACTGTTATGGAATCAAAGGATTCCACTTGGCAAATTATATCCGACAATGAAGATTATTGGGCAAAGACTCACCATGAGGCTCATGCCTTTATGGGAAGAGTGCATTATCCTATTAATACTGGTTCGATTGATTTTAATGAATTATGCAAATCCGAAGATGATGATACTCAATCGGATGCAGGATATTTGCGTGAACTTTGTCAACAAGATAATTTATATATACGATTCGACATTGGAGAACTCAAACTCCACCATAGTCGTGAGTCGTTAGAATATAACAAGCAGACACAACTTGCGATTATTGACAAGTTGCGACAAATTAAAGTTGATATTGAAGAAATTGCAAAGGAAAAACTTGATAGTGCAACTTGCCTATGGGATGCCAAATGCAAGTATGCTCAAGTAATGAATGCTTTACCACATACTTTGCAAGGACTGTTTCGTAACTCATTTGAATGGGAAGGAATTAAAATCACTAGCCCATCTTTTGATAGAGACTATAAGCTTACTGACGATATTCTTATTACTGAATATACTAAATTAACAGATGGAGATGCAACTGATGGGTATAGAGTAAAGTCCAGTAAGCAACGCAGGGTATTATGTCACGACAAAAGTATTCTTGCGGTACAAGATGGTGGAAGTTCCTACGGAAACGCATTAAAAGCGAGGACGCTATTTAACGAGAACGAAGATGCTACGGCAGTTTATGTCGTTTATGCCTCAACAGAGGATGGAGAAGAACACCTTTGGACTGATACCGATGGTATGAGGTTCGATTTAATCTCTTCAGACAATATCAATTTGCTTTCTAAGGTTGAAAAAGCCAAGTTGAAAGCAGGGACTAGGCATAGTGGCGAAAGTCGGGCAGATGTTCCTGTCTTTGGGTTCATAACGGATGAAAAACGCCATCGTTACAGGAATACAGACTATTGGGAAAATGCCTTGGGACTTGATGACCTTGAATCTTTAGGAGACGATGTGCCTCTAGTATATGTTCCCATTGCTAACTATAAAATAGTTAATGAAAATGGCAAAAGCCAAGAGTCCATAATGGACTTGAGCGACCTCAAGGTACAATATTTCAAGATGAGGAATATCGACAAAAAGAACTTTCCGATTGTTTATGGTATTCGGCGTAAAGATTGTGCCAATCTTGATAAAAGCGTATGGATGAATTGGGAAGATTTTAGGATTCATTTTGCTCAAACACATCTTGTAAAGCATAGAAAAAAGCTTAAAGCAGGAGAGAAGAAGGTTGCGTTCAAGGAGCATCAGTATGAGATGAAAAACTATCGGGCAATCGAATGCGTATTGAACAATCGAGGGTCAGTTCCTCTTTTGAAACTTCTCAAGGATTCATTAGGCGAAGACCATGACTTTATTATTGCTTCAACTATTTGCAGAGAAGGAACGGCAAATGATGAAGTCGTTGAGACTCTCTACAATCTGTTGCAATTCTTGAAGAAAAAATCGCCAGAATGGGTAAAAAAGAACTTTCCCGATACATACAACTGGAAAGAATATGATTACTTATGCAAAGATATTCAAGACAGATACCCATTACTGGTGAATATATCTAAACAAATCTACCAATGGGAGGACATGAGAGAAGGAAACTTCGGCAAAAACATTGGTGAATATATTTCTATGTGTGATGAGGGGGTTAAGGTTTGATTCCTTGCCCCCGAATCTTTTAAAAAAAGGCTTGACAACAAACACCAGATAGTCTACTATATATAACTTAATCACGAATAAAAAGAGAAAAAAATTATGAGCGAAAAATTAGCGTACAACTTGAGCGAAACCTCGATTACTGTCTTTTATGAGGGCAAGCCTTATACAGTCAGAAACGATAATGCGAACTTTAGTAGGTTGCGGAGAGCATTGCTTGACGCACGATACGATGATGTCGGAGAACTGTTGGATATAAAAAGTGCAGTAGAAGATTTCGTTGAAGGTTCACTAGAAGTGAAAGACGAGGTAGTTTATTACAACGGACATCGTTTGCATGGAGTTGTGGTAGATAAACTGCTTGATATGTTGCGAGCAGGATTGAAGGATTCAACTCCTTTGACCAATTACATTAGTAGGCTTTTGGAGAACCCTTCCGCAAACTCTGTTGAGGAACTTTATACTTTCCTTGGGTACAAATCATTACCGATTACGCCAGAAGGCAAGGTTTTGGGGTACAAGGGAGTACAGAAAGATTTTTGGTCGTCTACTGGCAATGCTGATACCATTGTCTTGCAAGGAGAGACTAACGAAAGGCATCAGATTCTTAATGAAGTGGGTGCGACTATTGAAGTTCAACGCCGATGCGTGGACGATAACAAGGACAGGCATTGCTCTTATGGACTGCATATTGGGTCTTATGACTATGCAGATGGTTGGGCAGGTAGCGATGGTCGCTTGTTGCTTGTGGAGTTTGACCCACAAGATGCGGTTTCCGTTCCTACGGATTGCTCCTTCCAGAAGTTGCGAGTCAGTAAGTACACAGTCGTTGCAGACCTTACAGATTCCAGAGTGGAGTTGAACAAGATTGTCTATCAACCGAATAAGCCTATCTATGGTTCAAATGAGGACGATGGAGAATGTGAAGGTTCTTGCGATGATTGCGAGTGCGATTACGAGGATGAGGTAACTGATGAAGATATTTCAAGACTTGAACTTCGTAACTATATTGAAAATAAATTGGATGAAGGAATACAACCTTCGCTTAATTTAATTGCATCACTCAAGGTATGCAGGGATGAAGGATGGAGATGCAAGGATGTTGCGGTAATCGTACAAGACCTTGGTTTCACCTTAAATGAATCCGATGATGTTGCGTTGTCAGCATGGACAGTATCTTAATTAACAAGGAACTATTATCATGGAAACACTACAAACTAATCTTTTGACCGACTCTATCCTAGAGGCACAGGAATCTCAAGTAGACGCATTGTGGGCGATTTTAAAGTATAAGGAAATCGGAATCTATCGCAAGGTTGCCTGTATGTGTGAGGTCTTAAATCTTGACTTTACGGACGCTTTAAACGCTATGCCTCAAGATGATGAGGGGAGGTTACTAGACTATAAAACTCGTCACCTCATCCATGACGCTTTAATGGAAGTTTCTTGATGGGCGAACAGGAGTTAATCAACGAACTCCAGAATACGCTTTCCGAAATGCTCGAAAAAATTGGCGAACAATATCCAAATCATACCTCTACTGAATATATAGTAAGATATTTAGATACATTAGTTGCCAGTTGTAATTTTTGGAGTAAAGCGAATAATGGATGGAGAATTATATATGACATTGATAATGCGATTGCTCATCTTAGTTCATGTTTCCCTGTAAACGATTTTTAAATGTTAGGAAACTTTGAGCATCCGTTCTTTGATGAACTTAAAAAAATAAGAGCAGAAATCAATCCAAGTGAACCAGAAGATTTGGTTAGACTTGAAAAGCTTTCAGAAGAATATATTAAAACATTAATTGCAGATGGAGCAAAGACTAGAAAATTGAGATTGTCTGACTTGAATAAATATATGCAAGAATTGGATAATGAAGATTTTGATGACTTAGCTTTAACTATTTTAAATATATTAAAAGAAGAAAGAGGAGAGGACTAATGCCAGAATTATTTGAAGTAATAAAATTGATTTCCTTTTTTGGACTTATGTTTTGCGTTCTTATTTTTATCGGGCATATTGCAACTGCATACTTAGATGACGATGAATGAGATTCGGTATTACTACCATAAACAAATTAAGAAGTTAAAGGAAGAAGCAGAAATGAAATCCGAAAACATTCCACTCAACAACGAGCAAGATTATTTAAAGTATATTGCAACACAGAATAAGCTGATGCCAAAGAGCGAGAGAAGCTCGATTAAAGATGGCGATTTATTAATGGACATGGAGCATCAGAAGGTTCTCGTAAGGGATTTAAATGCCGTCCTAGAGGTCGCAACGCTCTCTTTTGAAAGGCAAGAGCGACTCTTTAAAGCCCATCCCGAAACATATGATGGTAACAAGATAAAAGCATTACAAGAGTCTATTAATAACATACAAGAGTATAAAGAGAAACTTAATAACCAATATACAGAAGAAGATAGCATTAATAAGATTGATTAAATAATTGATTTTTTTCTATGTTGTTGATAAATAAAGAAGTTAAGTGGTGGAGCATAGTGGGGGAAAATGGGTCAGAGTGGGTATTCGGTCTTCTATTTATATAAATAATAGTAAAAATATAAATGCCCTTCATACAAATAAGACTTTATTTCACTCAATTTCAACCAATTAAAGGTTCTATCGCACTTTTTAACATATTTTAACTGATTTTAATAAATTAATTTTGATTTTGGTCATTTTTAACTTGACTTTTGTTGGAATATCGCCCATACTCATTCAATAACAATCGAAAACCGACTATGCAAACTGACAATACGCCAATTTCGACATATATTTTAATTGATACAAATAATAATAAGCAAATTAATAAAGTTAAATTGAGTGAGCTTGAAGTTCTTAATAAGAATCTAGCCTTTGGATTGAACTATACTAAATATAAATACATTAAACAAGAAGAAATAAAGAATTATGAATAAGATTGCTATAAATATATTGATTGTTATTACTATTTTAACAAATAATGGATGTATGACTATTGATGGGGTGGATTACAACCCTGCAAATAATAATACTGATAAATATGTTTCAATAAAAGAACGCAACTTCCAAATATGGCTCAAAAATCAGAATGCCATTGGTGGAAATAAACAATTCTATACTGAGGTAGACTGCCCAAGTCACATGGGTCACGGCTTTCATTAATATATAATTACTTATATAAATATATGAATGAACAAGCTCGAAATATAAATGCTTTATTAGATAAATATAATAACACGAAACAAGCAAATAAGAATAAGTCTGAACTAAATAATATAAAAGAAGAACTAACAAAATTAATGAATAATGTTACTTCTGTTAGAGATATGTTTACTAATCAATATTATTTAAATGACCCAAATGAAGACAAGCGATGTGCCAAATAACCAATATCCTGCTCCTCCAAGTAAAATATATAAAGGAGAGTTGATAGTTTTGAAAACAGGTGAGACAGGGTCAATTATGAACGATTCCGACCTAAATAAAGTTATAGCTTGGTGCGAGAAGTGCAGAAGCAAGACGAAAGGGTATCGAATCACTGGTGAAAATATTTATCTATACCAAGGAACTCCACTACCAGAGCAAGATTCAAAGAAAGTTGAAAAAAAAGGTTGACATCGAAGGCAAAACCTGCCAGACTTATAGTTATGAAAATCAGATTAGATGAAAAAATATTGAGATTGGGTGATTACTCCATCGTGCGAGTAGATGACTACAATCTTGAGTTGCAGAACGCAGAAGGAGAACTGATTGGGCATTATGGTTTTATGTGCCATGCGGTCAAGAAAGCTTTTCTTCTTACTATAAATGATGTACGCAAGAGTGGTAATTTTACCGATATCTTGGGTGACGCTAAGGAGACTGAAGAATGTGCAAAGGAACTCTTTAATGATGTTCCCTTGAACGCAGTATTCGATTTCTCGTCTCAAGCTAAGGAACAACTCGCAAGAGAACGAGAAGAACAACGAGAACTTGACCCAGAAGTCTGGGCTTAATCACACAACAACTAATTAATATAAAATTATGAGTATTGCATCAAACGCTAGAGCATCTAGCATTATGTCGAAAGCCTCTAAAGGGGTTTATGTTAAACAAGCCAAGTTCGCCAATTATGGCTCAGTAGTTGAGGATAGTATATTAGCCCAACAGATGGAAGCAGATAAAAGGCTCAAGGAACTGCAAGCTCAAAGAAAATTGAGAAAAGTTCAAAATATTGCTTGACTTTTAATCAAATATATAGTATCATTATTACATAATCAAAATCGAGTTTAGTGGGTTCTCGATAACCGAAAGGAAAAACCCACAGGTATTTTTTGTTCTTTAATATTTTAGTCTTTAGGAAGCTCGACGGAGATTCCTACGGGGAAACTTGTAAACAGGGTATGTAGATGCCCTGCAAGTGCAATAGTCATCACCTCTACCGAGGGAGTCCAAAGTCAAATGATGGAGGATTGGGTCGCCAGACCTTATGACTGGCACATTGCTATGTGCGTGATTGCAATTTGTCGTGAACGATGGTTTGCACGCCGATGGAGTTCTAACGCCCAAGTGGGAAAAGGGATTTTGAGGTAAGTCTGTGGTGGACGACAAAGGTACTTGGGATTAACTCAGAAACTATTATAATAGTCTGCCCCAAGTTGTGAGTAAAGGCTGAGAAGTCGTGTCTCACCCTTCTTCGGAAGGTCGCATAACCCAAGCAAATAGTTAATGTTGGTGGAGTACCAACCTTCCATCCCCCATCTATTTTATGTCGGCATAACTCTGCATCGTGAATATAATTCGGGCTTCGGAGTTCGTAAGCCCGACTCCAATTTGTGCGTCCCTTCTCGTCGTACTGGGTAATGTAGCGGAGTTTATTGACTCTGGTCACTATCATCACCCTTGAGGTAACTACATAAAAGCCTCATCTAAAAGCCTCCCCGAAAGGGGAGGTTTTTTTTGTTTGACAACGAGGGCAAAACCTGTCAGTATTAAAGGTATGAAATTGCTAAAAGAAATCATTGACCAATGGGGATTTGTCACAGCAGAGCAATGTGCGGAACTTGCTCAGTATTTCCCTCAAACAGAACTCATCATCCAATGGGGTTGGATGCCTCGTGAACCGATGCACGCAGACTTAGTTGCTCAGCGGATTAAAGAAGTGGAGGATTCAAAGCTTGACTATGTTCGACAAGTCTTTATCAAGTCCGAATCATTTCGTAAATTAAAATCAGTACTAGGAGTTGTATGAAATACGCAAACGAAACTGAAATGGTTGAAGGATTCTTGATTGACCTCGATAACGACATTCTAGATTGGGAGTTTGAAGGCGAGATGCCTTTTCACCAATTGGATAAAATAAAAACAACAAGGGAAGAAATCAAATCTCTACTGAGGAGAAGATATCCACTAAAGGCTAAGAAGAAAGTAAAAGATTTAGAATCATTTATTTATAATTGTAATAGACATAACTCATATAATTATTTTGATGAATTGCAACGAGAATACGGTTACCAATATTGATCATGATTAATCCAGCAGAAGTAAAGAACTATAATAGAACTGAATCTGAATTAGAAGAGTTTTTATTGTTTGGTATAAATGTAGCAGGTAAGAAGTCTGCGGTCGAAGCTCCGAAATTAGAAGCGTTTCTGAGAGGTGCGAGAAAGCTAGATGTATCTCCTTTTGAGTGGATACGACTTCTACAGAAAGACGGTGGACTTAAATCGTTTATGCGGTCAAGGAAAATCGCACCTTATCGAGAACGGTATAATTCCTATGTTGATGTAATTAAATTAAGTAGTAGTCATTCTTTCCCTTGGAAAAGTTTGAGGGATGTCACGCTCGAAGAGCTTATGAAGGTTCGTGGAATAGGAATGAAAACCGCACGATTCTTTCTTTCGAATACCAGAAAGGACTTTGATGAACCTATGCTGGATACTCACATCATGTCTTGGTTAAGAGATCAAGGATATGTGAACGCCCCTAAAAGCACTCCTGGGAGTAAAAAGGCATACGACTATTGGGCAGACATTTTTAAGGATTTGGCTCGACTTCGCAACAAAAGTGTGCGAGAATTAGATATTGAGATTTGGAAAGAATACTCTAACACAAACTAAAGAAAGGATAACAATTGGAATTAGGCATAATTATATTGATTGGAATATGCTTCGGAATAAAAATTGCTATACAAGAATGGTATGAATAAATATACAAATACAAATGTGAATCATTCAAATATAAATAATGATAAAAATAATTTCACTTGAGGCGATGACCCAAGCGACTTAGCATCAACGACTTACGACGGCGCCGGCTCCCCCTTTATGCGTAACTCTTTGGGGCGCAGTGGTTTACGGGTGTAAAAAAAGCTTGACACGCCCATGGAAGTAGTCTAGTATTAAAGGTATGATTAAATTAAAACAAGAAGACCCAAGGTACAAACTAGATGAAAGCAGAAAGGTTTTTGTCTACAAGAATCTTCACAAGGATTGTTGGAGCATTAAGCAAGATGGTCTCGTTAAGGCTCATTCAGACGGAAAACCAATACATTTATATTCAGCAATGATGAAGGTGAACACGAAAGGGAGAGAAAAAGTTCTTCGAGAGAAAAGGAAAAATGTCCATGCAGGTATCAGCGGATACATTGCTCATCCTGACCCTTCATTTGCGTGCTGGGATGACATAGGATGGTGGGAAATGACCGCTATCACATACAATCCTTACAAACATTCATCTTTTGTTGATGTGAGTACGCAAAAACCAAGATGGTTCGCTTCGTTCGTGAAGCTTTATACAAAAGAAGTTCTTGCAATCTAAAAAAAAAGCTTGACTTTAGGGCATTTTTCTGTCAAAATTAAGGCTTAACAATCGAGAAAGAGAAGGATAAAAAAATGGGATTAGACCAATACGCATACAGAAGGCTTCCAGAAGAAACCTCGGAAGAAAACATTGAACTCGCTTACTGGCGAAAGCATAATCGACTCCAAGGTTGGATGGAACAACTTTGGGAGGATAAGGGCAGACCAAACGCACAAGAAGGTGGGTTTAATTGTGTCGAGCTAGAGATTACGCTTTCTGACCTTGAGCAACTTGAAGCTCATGTTGAGAACAAGTCACTACCCGAAACAGGTGGATTCTTTTTCGGAGATGATTCCTTTTCATGGACTGATGAAAACGATAAGCCATTTGAAGATGGAGACTATTACTACAAGGAAACTGACCTAGATTTTATCAGAGACGCAAGAGAAGCAATCTCTGATGGACAAAAGGTTTACTACAACTGTTGGTGGTAAAATGAATTATTGCATAGACGGACACGACTACATGGAAATTAAGTCTCAGTTTGAGCAAGAAAGAATGACTGAACCTTGTGACATAGCAGAAGGAGTATACGCACTCGTTGACGATGATAGTCCTTCCGAATCACCGATTTATTTTCGCTCCATTGATGGTGTAGTAAGTTGGGCAGAAGGTTCTTATCCTTACTGTAATGGAAATTGGTCAGTTTACAAAGTGGGTGCAAAAGTTTTATGACAAACGAAGAGATAAGAGAACAAATCCAAGAGAACATTATTGCGTACATGAACCCTTTACTGGATAGAGAGTACGAAATTACAAACGACAACATTGATGACCTTTGCCAAATCGTTGTTGATTGCTTTGCTGAAGATAAAAAGACAAATGATTCCGATAAGTATTTTTATCATCCCGAAGAGGTTTACAATCGTGCTTGGATGGATGCAAAACATTCCAAGTATTAAAAGGTTAATTTAACCCTTGACAAAGAAACGAAAATGTGCGATAATTATAGCATGATTAAAAACACGACAGATGAGTAAGAAAGCAAAAGAAAAGGGCGTTTCAGACCCAGTAAAACACAAACAACTTCACGATATGTGCAAGAAGTATTCTCACACGGGAAACAAACCTCTCGTTGAATCCTTGTACGACCCAAATGTAATGGTGACGCAAAAAGTCAGAAAGGCTCAAGAGTTTAATCGCAATGCTTAATTATATTCAAGAATACTGTGAACTTCCATCACTTAATCGCCCAGAATACGATGACGATACTGGAACATGGGATTTATATTTTGCTGAGAAGCAAGAGTATTGCCCATATAATTTGGAGCAAGAATTGATTTGCATTCCATTTGACACTTTGGAAGAAGCACAAGCAACTCTCAAGCAATCATTAGAACTTTACGAAACCAAAGAACAAGAATCTAAAAAAGATATAAACGAATATGAAACTGGAAAAGAAAATGAAGAATAACAAGAACGCAACACGATGGCAAGTCGTATACAAGACTTCCGACGGAAGAACGGAACTCTATACTGTCGATGAGCCAGTACAAGAAGACCAATTTGGCAATGCCAATGAAGGTCAGAACATTGTCGGATTTACGGCATATTGCCACAACCGTGAAGGTTATCGTAGGTTTCGCTACGATAGGTTGGTAACAGTCGTAAGCTAATTATGGCACGGCACTATACTCTCTTAGCCAAGATTCGCCAGCTCGGTTATGAGCTGGCATTGGCTGAGGAGTCGGGAGCATATTGTCAGGATTGGGCTTTGAAGAAAAAGGAGCACGACAATCTACTTGAGCAGCTGTATAAACTAGAGAAGCGGATCTTCACTTAAAGTCCTCGGCCCCAACGACTTACGCGTTGGCGGGGCCCCCGGCGATGCCCTAAGTCACTGATATCCAATGGGATAAGCATTAAAAAAAATGTTAGTTTTAGTGATTTTATGCTTGCAATTACCCTAGTTTTCCTCTAGAATACTTGTATTGATAATTGAGAAAGGATTGAAGAAAAAATGAATATATTGAATAACGAAGCCTCGGACGAAAACTTGAACGCAGAGAACATTATGGAGATGTGCATGGATGTACTATGGGAGATTTGCATTAAACCATTAGAGGGTCAGTTAAGTGATGAGGAAACTGATACTGTTAGCATGATTGGAATTACCCTTCAGCAAATTGCCCAAAAGGCTCAATGCTACGAGAACATGACTGGATTCAATGGGCGAGAAAAAAGACCATTTGAGCAAAATTAATGCTTGACTTTTAACATATTTTCACCTATACTTATAGCTTAACAATTGATAAAAATAGAAACTCAAAAAATTATGACAGATACAATAGCAGAAACTCCTAAGTTGAACCTCCGCATTTGTGGAGCAAAAAGTTCCGTTGTGGATTTGGACACCGTTCGTCGTGTTCCGACTCCCAAGGAAACTAATCGTTGGAAACCAATTCCTCACGCAACTGTTGTCGATGTAACTCGCAACAACCTTGAAGAATCGGGTTTTGAAATCGTAAATGAATGCCACAATCTTGGCAAGCAAGCCGACCATTATTTCGGAATGTTTCAAGTTGTTCATCCAAATCGTGTTGGTTCGGATAGAGGAACAGTTGTCGGTATGCGTAACTCACACGATAAGCTTTTCGCAGCAGGATTGTGTGCAGGTGAAGCACCATTTATTTGTGACAATCTCGTTTTTCATAACGATGTCGTCTTTACTCGCAAGCATGTAGGCGAAGTAAAGCAAGAGCTACTCAAGAGAGTGGATGCTATTGTCAAGGCTTTATTGCCCATGTGGGAGCATCAAGATAAGCGAGTCGAAGCTTATAGGGATATTCCTTTGAATGATAGGCAAGCTCAACACCTCATCTTCGATGTCTACGAGGCAGGAATCAAGACCAACTTAATTGGTCAATCCACCCTAGCTCAAGCTTGGGAGCAATGGAAAGATTCTGACCACAAGGTCTTTCAAGACCGCAATCTTAATTCGCTATACAATGCGTTCACGGAAGTGTCCAAAGGACGCAATGTAATGCACTTGCCTAAGCGTTCTGAGATTTTCCATAATGCTTTTGACCCTGTTGCAGGAGTTGAATCCAACTAGAAATTGAAACGAAAAGGGGTCAAATACTGACCTTAAATAAGAAACTCCCTTCGGTCAAATATAAGGATCGAGGGGAGTTTTTTTGTCGTTGATTATCAATGACTTATGACGGGCCGGCTCCCCGCTTCAGCGTAAGTCGTTGGGCATTAGGGACTTGCAACACCAAACTTATGTTTATCTCATCGACACATTTGAGAAACGTGTTTACAAAACAGCAAAACATCGACATAAAAAAATGAAAAAAAGCTTGACTTCACGGCTCATTCTGTCATACTTATAGGTATAATTATTTTAACACAATTTCAGTCCCGTGTCAGACTTGAGACATAAACCCCTCAAGACAGAAGGCTCGCAACCTTCATAAATCTGGGTGCAGTCATGTGGCACAGCGCGGGACACAATTTATTTCAAAAAGAGCTTGACTTTGTCCCGGATTCTGACATAATGTAGAAATGGAAATTAAGGTAAAGGTTATTAGCCCTCTCAAGATTTGCCATTGGCAACTTGAAGTTGGAGATGAGTTTGGGGCTGTTGATTGGAACATAACCAAGTTTGGAACTTTCTTTCGCCCTTTAGGCGTCAAGGGAATGAGCGAGGGAATGTCGTGGGTGTTTACCAGAAAAAACTTTGAAATTATCCTTGACGGACAACCATTTTTAGTATAGTATTATAGGTATGATAAAAAGATATGAAGTAATTGTAAATGAAACGCTTGACTATTTCTGGAACAAAAATCGTGAAGGTCTTGAGCAAGCTTATATGCGAGCAGAAGTCCTCATAGATGAGGCTAATCAAACTGGCGAATACCTTAATCTTGGAATCCAATTTGCCGTTTACGATTGGCACGGCAAGATGATTTCTTGTGAAGAGGTTGAGCAATGGCACATCAACGACGAAAGAGATATCGACGAAAGTATGGATGGAGATTTTGATTCTGCCATGACTTCCGCAGGATTCGGAACTGACGAAGATTACGGTTGCTTTGGAGAGCAAGAAACCTACGGAGCAGACTTTTAGAATTATGTATACATCACTAAACAAAAAAGATTTCAAGGTCATCTTAGATGTCTTGAATGTCTACAACCCTAATGACATCAAGCACATTTATCCAGAAATGGGAAGCAAGAAGTTTCTTGGCGAAGTGGAAGAAGCCTTTCGGAAGGTGCTTAAGGTTGTCAAGTTCAACCAACAATGCGATGGCAAATAGACTATTATATATATTTATAGCAGTTGCCTTTGCTACTTATACTAGCCTGTGCGTTTATGTGCACGCTGTAGGTAGCTGAGTATCAACGAGTTACGGCCCGGGCGGGCTCCCCTTCAGTAGTGAATTTATTTTAAAAAAAGCCTTGACTTTATTGTGAATTCTGTCATACTGGAAGGTATGATAAATTACAATGATATAGATGAAGTTTTACGCCACGCACAAAAAGCCTTACCCAAGGGAACAAACATCGATAGATTAAGAAGGGAAAATCCAGCTCCTTTCAAGAATGATAGGGCGAAAGGATCACTTGGGCAATGGGGAGAATGGTATCTTGCAGGAAACACACCTAATTCAAAGACTGAAAGAGATATCCCTTGTGCAGATATTAAATTCTGTGGAGTTCCGCACACTGGCAATCCGAATCGCATCCGCATGAATGTCCAAGGAAGAACTGATTTCTTGTCTAAGTCTTGGAGGCAATCTGGAGCGAGAAAGAAACTTCCTTATCTTATCATATTTTACGATGCCCAAACTAAGGAAATTATTTGCATCCGAAAGTTTGTGCCGTCGGACGAGCAAATGAAGGAAATGCAAGAAGATTATGAAATGTATAAATCTCTCGCTGAACCTGGAAATTTTTGGGGCAATTGGCATAGCAAGGGCAAAAGGCTTTATAAATGCATACGCTTGGGAACTAGTGGGGAAGGTTCAAGTAAGACGAACTATCTACCGCCTAAGTCTTGGTGGATGGGAGCTTCTTTAGTGAAAAGCATTTTCCATTCTCCTGCTTACGCATAAGGGCCTCCCCGCCGGTGCGTAAGTCCTTGGTCTAGAAGGGTTTAGGTTTCTTTTGATTTTATTTTAAAAAAAGGCTTGACTTCACCCCTAGAATCTGCCATAATTGTATCTATGAATAGTAAAGAAAGAATGAAAGAATGGAAAAAGCTTCCCGAGAATACGATTGCTTGGGAGACTTTCAAACGCTTGGTTTCTCAGTTCGGCATGGAAAAAGGAATTGAAAAAGCAAAGAAAATTGTTGACAAGAAAGCAGAATTAAGATAGTATTAAGGCATGATTAAAACAACTCTACTCACGGCAGGAAATGCCAAAATCGTAAAAGGCGAAGCTTTTGGCTTCATGACTAAGGGCATTCATCTTGCTCCAGCAAATCTTTCGGGTTACGAAGCTTGTCAATGGCGAAGCAAAGGTTGCACAATGGCTTGCTTGAATACTGCTGGTCGTGGACGAATGGATAAAATCCAAGACTCTCGCATTGCCAAGACAAAGTTATTCTTTGAGCAAAAGTTTGCATTCATGGAAAAGCTCGCAAAGGAAATTGCTTCGGGCATTAAGTCAGCAATCAAGAAAGAAATGATTGCGGTTTTTCGCCCTAATCTCACAAGCGATTTGGAATGGGAAAACATTGAAGATGCAAATGGTCAAACGCTTATGCAAAAGTTTCCCGACACGCAATTTTATGATTATACCAAGTCGTTTCAACGCATGGCAAAGTTCGTCAATCAAGCTGATGATTTTCCTTCCAATTACCACTTGACCTTTTCACGCTCCGAGCATAACGATACGCTTTGCGATATGGTTTTGCAAATGGGTGGAAATGTCGCTGTGGTTTTTCGTGATAGGTTACCCAAAACTTGGAAAGGTCACGAAGTTATCAATGGCGATGAAAGTGATTTGCGTTTTCGTGACAAGCAAGGCGTTATTGTCGGGCTTATCGAAAAGGGTATGGCAAAAAAGGATGAGACAGGATTCGTACAGGAAGGGATAAACTCTTGAGATACCGAACTGAAATCTTGCCCAATGGTCTAATGCGAGTGCATGATTGCGCTTGCAAATGGGATTTGCTTTATCGCAAGGAAAATGGCAAATGGATTGCTCACGGTGGAAATGCAGGTTTGCCAGCTTATGAACATCTTTTGAAAATCCTAAACGGCAGATAGTCAAGGACTTAGGGCTGGGCGGGCCCCCGCGTCAGCGTAAGTCGTTGAACTTCAGTATGTTGCGAGCGAAAGAAAAAGCTTGACACGAAGGCTCGATTAGTCTAGTATAAAGGGATGAAATTAAAACGAGACAAAAGCCTTTTACTCTCACTTTCAAACGATGGCGTGATAGTCATTGCAGAGGTGGACAGAAAAGCAGAAGAACAGAAGAAAAAGAAAACGCCTTGGTTGCGAGAATATTATATCAGCGAAGATTGCTTGCAAGCCAATTTAGAAAAGAGAACCTTTACAAACATTTCCAGCCAAGTTGATTACAACGGAAGAATATTTGCCCTAACGGAAGATTTATAAAAAAAAGCCTTGACAAAAACCCTATTATCTGTCAGAATATATTAATGATTAAAACAAAAGATGAGAAAACCTTCTCCGATTTGGAGTTTAACGACCACGCAAACCATCCAGATGCAATTCAAGCCAGACTTGATTTAGGAAACGGATTTGAGATTTCCGTTGTCTCTATGAAGAACAAAGAAAAGCAATTCGGTGGGCTTTACGGAAACGCTTCCGAAGGAACTTATGAGGTTGCAATGTTCCACAATGGTTCTATGCTTCCGCTTGCTAAGTTCGATGATGTTCTCGGTTGGCAAGATGAAGTTGCGATTACTCGACTAATGCGTGAAGCTCAAACGAATGGCGTTGCTTGGGTTGACCTTCTCCATGAACTCCGAAACGATTATACCCAATCTCTTTTATCAGACTAATGAGCTATTCAACAATAGAAGGAATGATTAGACAATCAACAAACAATCCTGTGAAAAACTACGAGGTTTTGAAGAACGGAAAGTCAATCGGTCTTGAAGGAACGCTTCAAGTAGTTATTGAACTTATTCGAGATTTGGAATCTGATTTGAACAGAGCGACAGAACACTCACCTTATACGATTGGACTTGTAAATGAGTAACGAAACAGAACTAACAGGAGCAACGCTTCTAATGTACCTTATGAGTCGTTTTAACATGACCAAGCAAGAGGCATTGCGAAACGTGGAACAACACGGACACGATACGACAAACCTATGAGCTATAACGGATGGAAAAATCACGCAACATGGAATGTTGCATTGTGGATTGGAAACGACGAAGGTCTTTACAATTTCGCAAGAGAGTGCGAGAATTATCATGACTTCGCTTGTCAAATGCGAGATTGCTTTGAGTCTACCGAAACACCAGACAGAGTTGCTTGGAATGATTCGGGGCTTGACTATGAGCGATTAGACGAGCTAATTGAGGAACTTAAATAGCTAAATAGTAAATACTAAATAGCTAAATAGTTTTATTATTGGTTAGCCTGTTACCCGTTGTGGATCAATGACTTACGACGGGCCGGGGTCCCCCTTGTAGCGTAAGTCGCTGATGCTTAAGGAGTTGCGCGGATATATTTTTCCGATTGCTCTCTGAGACTTTGGGATATATCTTTCACTATCTCACGGAGTCCTGAAATGCCATCTCTGACTTCGGCAACTGTACGGCGAACTGACTTGTTCTCTATGCAGTCAACGGATTCATCGACCACACTTTTGCCTGTGGCAAACTTCAATTTGCCTTGCATCCCAGAAAGCGGAATCAAAACCTCATTGAATAGCCTTGAGCAAGCCTCGTTTGAGATGTTCATTGAATGCCCAATGACTTCCCATTTCTCGTCGATTAGTGCAATATTTTTGTTTTTATTTTTACTCATAATTCTTAAAAATTGGTGGAGATGTGCGGAGTTGAACCGCAGTCCTTGCTCCGTGAAGCAAGTCGAATCCCAATCATCCCCATTGGTTGGCAATCCTATCCAATAGCCATTGGGCGTGGACAACAATCTGTTGAGACTGAATACAACCCTCGTTTGCGTCACCGATATTTTGGTCGATGATTTCTTGAAGTTCCTTTTTGGTGAGACTTATTCCGTTTTTCATTATGCCTACTATAATAGACTAAATCTCATTTTGAGTCAAACACTTTTTTGCAAATGAATAAAAATAGTTATAAACCATTGATAATCAATCAAATAGAAATAGAGAAATTACTTGATTTTTGAAGCCAAATAGGGTCAAATATTCATCTCGAATCATTCTGGGTCATAACAGTATGAGTATCAACGACTTATGACTTAGGGGGGAGCCCGGCCAAGCGTAACTCTTTGGCAATCAGTTAGTTGCGACGCTGAGAAGGCAACCAAGGTAAAACCCTGCGACCATTAGCGTGGCGACTGCGCAGTATAAGATTCCGCAGATGATTAGATTTCTATATTCTCTCATTAGTTTATTTTATT
>PBLV01000062.1 GCA_002721895.1 Verrucomicrobiales bacterium | reverse complement strand
TACGGGTTTTCGGACCGGCAGATTGCGCATTTGACGGGGCGCACGGAGGATGAGGTGCGCGCGGAGCGCAAGGCGGCGGGCGTGGTGCCGGCGTATCGGCTGGTGGACACCTGCGCGGCGGAGTTCGAGGCGTACACGCCGTATTATTATTCCACCTACGACCGCGGCGATGATGAGATTGATGCGTCTGACCGCAAGAAGGTGATGATCCTTGGCGGCGGCCCGAACCGCATCGGGCAGGGCATTGAGTTTGATTACTGCTGCGTGCACGCGGCGTTTGCGCTGAAGGAGGATGGCTTCGAGACGCTGATGGTGAATTCGAATCCGGAGACGGTCTCCACCGATTACGACACGAGCGACAAGCTGTTTTTCGAGCCGCTCACGCTCGAGGATGTGCTGCACATTTATGAGCGCGAAAATTGCTGGGGCGCCATCGCGCAATTCGGCGGGCAAACGCCACTGAACCTTGCGCTCGGTCTGCAGGCCAATGGCGTAAACATCCTCGGCACCAGCCCGCAGAGCATTGAGCGCGCGGAGGATCGCGAGTTGTTCGCCGCCATGCTGCACAAGCTGGACATCCCGCAACCGCCCAACGGCCTGGCCACCAATGAGGACGAAGCGGTTGCCGAGGCGCAGAAGCTCGGCTACCCCGTGCTGGTGAGGCCGTCATTTGTTTTGGGCGGGCGCGCGATGCAGATTGTTTATTCCGACACCGAGCTGCGCCATTACATGCAGCACGCCGTGGAGGCTTCGCCCGAGCGGCCGGTATTGGTCGATAAATTTCTCGAAGACGCCACCGAGGTGGATGTGGACTGCATCGCCGATGCCAAAGACGGCACCATCGTCGTCGGCGGCATGCTCGAGCACGTGGAGTTTGCCGGCGTGCATTCCGGCGACGCCGCCATGGTGCTGCCGCCGCACACCCTCAGCCAAGCCGCCATCGACACGATGCGCGAGTACACCCACGCGATGGCCAAGGAGCTGGAGGTCACCGGTCTGATGAACGTGCAGTACGCCGTGAAGGATGAGGTGGTGTACGTGCTGGAGGTCAACCCGCGCGCCTCGCGCACCATTCCGTTTGTCAGCAAAGCCATCGGCAAACCACTCGCCAAGATGGCCGCACAGGTGATGGCGGGCGCTAAGCTCAGCGAGCTGGGTTTCACCGAGGAAATCTGGCCGACCTATTGGGCGGTGAAAGAGTCGGTGTTCCCGTTCAACAAATTCATCGGGCAGGATATTATTTTGAGCCCCGAGATGCGGTCCACCGGCGAGGTGATGGGCCTCGATGCCGACCTCGGCGTGGCCTATGCCAAGAGCCAAATGGCCGCCAGCTCGCCGTTGCCGCTGGAGGGCAAGGTGTTCGTCAGCGTGAGCGACATGCACAAGGACGAAGTGCCCGCGCTCGCAAAAGATTTTGTGGAACTCGGCTTCGAGCTCGTCGCCACCGGCGGCACAGCGAAGGTCATTGAGGAAGCCGGCCTCGCCGTTGAGCGCATCAACAAGCTCGCCGAAGGCCGGCCGAATTCACTCGATCTACTGAAGAACAACGAGCTGCAACTGGTCATCAACACCCCCACCGGCGAAGTGCCGCGCAGTGACGAGGTGCAAATCCGCACCAGCGCCGTCTACACCGGCACGCCCATCATGACCACCATCAGCAGCGCCAAGGCCGCCGTCAACGGCATCCGCGCCCTCAAGAAAGCCGGCTACGGAGTGAAGACCGTTCAGGAGTTTCACTGATTTTTCAACAGAGACACAGAGGTCACAGAGATTTTAAACTGGTTTTCCTCTGTGCTCTATGTGTCTCTGTGGTGAAAGAAAGCGCTTTCGCAAACCCACCCGCCTTCGCGAGCGTTTCTTCGTACTCCATTTCCGGATTCGAATCGGCCACGATGCCGGCGCCGGCTTGGTAGTGTACTTGGCCGTCGCGAATGATGGCGGTGCGGATGGCGATATTGAACTGGCTTTCGCGATTGAAGCCGAGGTAGCCGAGGCTGCCCGTGTACGGCCCGCGGGTGACGGGTTCGAGTTCGTCGATGATTTCCATCGCGCGAAACTTTGGCGCGCCGGTGATGCTGCCGCCCGGAAAACAATCGCGTAACGCGGCAAGATGCGAATGCCCCGCGCGCAGCCGCCCTTCGACAGTGGACACCAGATGCTGCACCTGCGCGAACCGTTCCAGCCGCATCAACTCCGGCACCTGCACACTGCCGAATTCGCACACCCGCCCGAGGTCATTGCGTAACAGATCGGTGATCATCACCAACTCCGCGCGTTCCTTCTCGCTGCTTTGCAATTCGTAGGCGAGCTGCGCATCGCGTTGCGGATCGGCGTTGCGCGGGCGGGTGCCCTTGATGGGGCGCGTTTGGATGTGTTGTCCGCTAAGGCGTAGGAACCGCTCGGGGCTGGAGGAGGCCAATTGAAAGTCGCCCGCATTCAAAAACGCCCCAAACGGCGCCGGACTGGCGGCATGCAGGGCGCGGTGGAAATCCCAGCCACTGCCGGGCCACGGCGCGGTGAAGCGTTGGGAGAGGTTGACCTGATAAATGTCGCCGGCGCGGATGTAGTCGAGGGCGCGGCGGGTTGTGTTTAGGAATTCTTGGCGTGTGAAGTTGGAGGTGGGGCGGACTCGCAGGCTCGTCCCTCCAGTTGAGAGGGGGGGAGGGGGGGAATGAGGGAGGGTAAGTTGTTTGTGCCACCAGTCGGCTTGTTGGCGGGCGCGGGTTTCGTCGCGGGAACCATCAGCAGCAAGGCCGGTGGCGACGAGCCAGGTTTTGCCGAGGTGAAGGTCGAAGATGGCGAGGCTGTCGTAAAAGCCCACGGCGCAATCGGGCAGCTCGAGGTCATTCACCGCGTGCGATCGCAGGCGTGGCTCGACGAAGTTTTTCAGGTCGTAGCCCCAGTAACCAAAGCAGCCGCCGAGCGGGAAGGGGAGGTCAATCTCGTCGATTAACTCGTATCGCGACAGCAGATGGTCCAGAACATGCCATGGGTTGCCGTACTGGATGGATATGGAGGGGCGAGCTTGCGAGTCCGTGGCGCGAATCTCACAACGGCTCCCCAAGGTCCGCATTGTTAAAAACGGTCGCGTGACTACAAACGAGTAGCGCGTCTGTTCCTTGAGTTCGCCATCGCTGCGCAGGAGCATCAATCCGGGCGCGCCGCGCAGTTGCTCCGCCAGGGTCTCCGGCGTGTGGCGCGTGCGGGCGTGCTCGATCAGCGGGCGCATTATAAATAGGCAAGGGGCGGGGTGTGCTGGGGGTTGCGGCGCTGGTGCCAGTCGGCAATGACGGCGACGACCTCGGCGGGGTCGTCGGTGAGGGTGACGAGGTCGGGGTCCTTGGGGCTGATGTACTTGCCCTTTTTCAGTGTGCTGTTGATCCAGCGGAAGAGGCCGCGCCAGTAGTCCTTGCCGTAGAGGACGAGGGGGAAGCGGGGGATCTTGCGGGTTTGCACGAGAGTTAAAATCTCGAAGAACTCGTCCATGGTGCCGAAGCCGCCGGGGAGGTAGACGAAGGCGGTGCTGTACTTGGCGAGGCAGACTTTGCGGCTGAAGAAGTAGTGGAAGTCGATGGGGAGGTTGGCGTAGGGGTTGCCTTCCTGCTCGTGGGGAAGCTTGATGTTGAGGCCGACGGAGAGGCCGCCGCCCTCGGCCGCGCCCTTGTTGGCGGCTTCCATGATGCCGGGGCCGCCGCCGGTGATGACGGCGAAATTGTTTTCCGCGAGGGCCTTGGCGATTTTCACGGTGGCCTTGTATTCCTTGTTGGAAGGCTTGGTGCGGGCGGAGCCGAAAACGGTGACGGCGGGGCCGACGGTGGAGAGGGTTTCGAAGGACTCAACGAACTCGGCCATGATGCGGAAGACGCGCCAGGGATCCTCGTTCACAAAACGGCCGCGGGTGGTTTGCATGCGGGGACGGTAGTGCGAGGATTGCCAGCGTCAATGTTGGGTTGCTGACATGCAGGCTTGGCAGCCTGCGCTACATGCTACTCATTTTCCCGGCGGCGGGGGCGGGCTTTCAGGACGAGGGGACAGCCTTCGTAGCCAAAGGCTTTGCGGAGTTGGTCGCCGAGGTATTTCTGGTATTGGGCGGAAAAAAGTTCGGGGGTATTGACGAACAGGAGGATGGTGGGGGGGGATTGGGCGACTTGAGTGGCGTAGTAGAATTTCAGGCGCTTGCCGCTTTTGCTGGGGGGCTGGCGGTGATCGATGGCGTCGGCGAGGGTGCGATTCAACAAGGGGGTGGGGATGCGTTGCTGAAGTTGGTCATCGACGTAGCGTATTGCTTCAAGGAAGCGGTCGAGGTGAAATCCCTCGGTGGCACTGGTGAAGATGGCGGGGGCATAGTCGAGGAAGAAGAGTTCTCCCTGCACCCATTGCCCGAACTCGGCCAGCGTTAGAAGCGGGCGGTTGCCCTTTTTGCCTTTTCGGGTGTTGGCGCGGTGTTCGCGGCGGGTTTGCTTGACCTTGGGTTCGGCGAGATCCCACTTGTTGACGACGAGGATGCAGGCGCGGTTGCGGCGGGTGATGAGGTCGGCAATTTTCTTGTCCTGCTCAAGGATGCCGGTGGTGGCGTCGAGGACGAGGACGGCGATGTCGCAGCGGTCAATGGCGTCGCGGGTGCGGGTGACGCTGAAGTACTCGAGGCTGTCCTTGACACGGCGCTTCTTGCGAAGACCGGCGGTGTCGATTAGCAGGCCGGGTTGCTGGCGCCCGTCGGTCTCGATGGTGAAGGGGACATCGACGGCATCACGGGTGGTGCCCGGAATGTCACTGACAATGACGCGGTCGCTTTGGGTAAGGGCGTTGATGAGGGAGGATTTGCCCACGTTGGGACGGCCGACGATGGCGAGTTTTAACGGGTTCTCGGTTCTCAGATCCCGGTTCGTGGTTTTGGGGAGGTGTTTAAGGGCAGCTTCCATGACGGGGATGATGCCGCGGTCGTGAAGAGCGGAGACGGGAAACATTTCCTCAAAGCCCAAAGAAGCGAAGTCGGTGACGGATTCGGCGTCAGGGGCATTGTCGGCCTTGTTGGCGATGAGTTGGACGGGCTTGCCGGAGCGATGGAGATGCTGGGCGACTTCTTGGTCGAGAGGAACGATGCCTTCGTGGACATCGACGACTAGGAGGATGACATCGGCGGCATCGATGGCGATGTTGACTTGGTCAACGGTGGAGGTGGCGATGACGTCGTCGGATTTCTCACCGGGCACAAGGCCGATGCCGCCGGTGTCGACGAGGGTAAAGGGGCGGCCTTGCCACTCGACCTCGGCGCTGACGCGGTCACGGGTGACACCGGGCATGTCGTGGACGATGGCAATGCGGCGGCGGGCGATGCGGTTGAACAGCGCCGACTTGCCGACATTGGGCCGGCCAACGATGGCGATGAGGCCAGGGTTGTTCACAAGTTATTAACAGCCTGTTTTTGGTGAGCGAAGGCGTTTTCGCTGGCAAAATGAAATGGCGACCCCTACGGGACTCGAACCCGTGTTGCCGGCGTGAAAGGCCGGTGTCCTAACCACTAGACGAAGGGGTCGGCCTTGGCGCGGGGCATGATACGGATGGGAGGCGTCTTGTCACGGGGTTTTTTTGGGCGAGGGTGTTGGTGTGGACAATTAGACGGTTGACAGGGACGGTCAATTTCGTCACATTGCACCCCGACACCTTTTGATTCGGGCGACAGAACGTTTCTTCAGAGGGGTTCTCCACCCCCACCTCCTTGGCGTCTGTTGCCCGGATCACTTTTTTTACCCGTTGACGGTTGTGGCAGGTTGTCCTAATTTTCCGCCTCTCCGGTCGGGGGCGTAGCTCAATTGGTTAGAGCGCTGGCCTGTCACGCCAGAGGTCGCGGGTTCGAGTCCCGTCGCTCCCGCCATTTTTTTCTCCAAATCCCGCATTTATTCCCAAAAAACAGGTTATTCACTGGAAGGGCTTCTCCATTGCTTCGTGGGAGGAAAATTCCCTATTTTTCAGTCGAACAGTTGGTACACGATTTGCTGAACTGAAAATAAGTTTAACCTGACCGACGCCAGTTCCGTCCAGATAAGGAGGGGAACTGTGCGCTTGTTTTATTGATGAAACGCAAACGACTGTGGGCTTGGCTGCTGCTGGCGGTACTGCTGGTGGGCGCCATGCTGGGGCTGTTGCGCCAACGCGATGCGGCGCGGCTGCCGGTGTTGTTTGTGGAGATGCCGGCAGAGGAGGCACCGGAGACGTGCCCGGAAATGCGTTTGGCCAAGCGGGTGCGTTGGGTGTGGCTGGATGCAGAGGGGCTGCGGCAGATGTCGCTTCAACCGGGACAGACCAACCGCGTGGTTTTGAACCTGTTCCCCGATCTTCAGGTGGAAGCCTCAGTGATGGCCAACAAGACGCACTGGAACAAGGACCAGTCGGCGTTTGGATTGATCGAGGACAGCATGGATTCACTGATGGTGATGTCTTTTCATCAGGACATCATGATGGGTGTGGCCGTGTTGCCCGATGGTCGACAGGTGCTCATCAGTCACGTGGAGGACGGGAAGTATGCGATCATTGAGGTGGACCCGGCCAAAGTCGGTTTTTGCGGCAACTGCGCTGAGATGGCGGGAGTGAATCCAAGAATGGCGCCGATTCAAAAGGAGGCGAAAAGTGGCGGACCTCCGGTCAAGCCGGCGGGTGGTGTTAAAACTAGTGCCTTGGGTGAAGGGGCTTGGTCTCGCCGGCTGGCCATGGCGGACCCGGAAGTATTAAAGGACATGCAGTCCGAATGTGGCGATTGCGAGTCAATGGCGGCCAATGTGCCCGGGCCGGTGCGGCCGTTGCTGGCCGCGATGGGGATGTCGCCGGGAATGCTGGCCGGAGCCGCGACGGCCTCGGGCAAATATGAGCTGGAGGCAGGCGGGTCGAGAAAATTATTGTTCGGACCGGCTTCACCTCATTCGATAAATTTCCAGCGTTCGGGACTTCTTGAATATCTCGACATTTTGTTTATTTATGAGAATGATTTATTGGTTCAGGAAGCGAACAGTGTGGCTCAGATTCAGGCCAAGGTGACCCGGTTGGTTGACTCACTAAATGCCATCTTCACAACCTGTTCGATACCCATCGAGGTGCGTCAGGCAGATTTGGTTGCCGGCCGTTATCGTTCTTGGGGATTCAGTCCGGCAGAATTGGTGTTGTCGGGTTACACCGGTCCGGCATGGGAACAAGTTCAAGCGCCGATTGAAGCGGATTTTACTGATCCGGATCCAAACAACTGGACAGTGTGGACTCCTACTGGAGCGCAGAAACAGGCCAAGGTGGGCGTTTACAAAGCCAAGTACGAGGATATTAGCGATCGCAACGTGACCACTGGGGAGAAATCCTATGAGGGTTACTTGGACTGGATTTATGATAGGCGAGGAAACTCCCTGCTTTATGGTGATCAATACTGGGGAACAGATCGTTTTCGGCCTTTCGGCGCGGGTTTGTTTGGCGAGCATCAAGAGCCGTACATAAACCTGCCGGAGGGTTTCCTGTGGCGTTTGGAACCGGACCCCGCACCTCAGTTTATCGGGGAGTATTCCATTGGTGACAACCCCAGCCTGATGACGGGGCCGGTGGACCATCCAGACTCGGATTGGAATATCAATGTTGAGGCCGGACAGACACCCAACGCACACACACCAGTCGCCCGCTATGACAGCGATGGTGGCAACAACACCTATGGCACGGATTTCAATGGCACTTATTCTGGCTTGCTGGGTTTGCGGATGGATCTAAATGGAACTGACTACAGTAACACCCTTTTCACGGGCGACCCAGTGTTGGTGAACACGCTCTCTGCTCGTTACCCGGTTCTTCACGGGCAGACCGGGGATTTTAATGCATCTTTTAACATCAACACAGTTGGGGGGACATTGAAGGATGCGCGGGCGGATATCGTTTGTGTGCTGGCAGCTGATGCCTTGGGCAGCAGCGGTGCCGGCGTAACCGGCATGGTCGGTTTGGCGGACAAATATTCAAACTACGTTCCTGCCAACGCGGCACGTTCCCTAGGCCGTGGACCCAGCCCGCAGCCCAATGAAGTCCGGCAAAGCAAGTACAGCTATAACGAGGGCCTTGTCATTGGCAATGGTGGAGCGGGGCCATACAACGGTACATTCAGTGGGGCGGATTTGCGCCCATCGGGTATTGCAGGCGGTGCAAATGCGGACGGGCTGGCGGCTTACTATCCGTTCACCTACAATACCATAGACTCCACAGCCAACAAAAATGACGGCACAATGAATGGAGACGCAGCCAACAATGGAACGGATCGCCAAGTGTCCTCGGCAAAGTCTCTTTTTCTCGATGGCACGGGGGATTATATGGAAGTGCCGGACAGTGCGAGCACCAGCGGATTGTCCAATATCAGCATCGGTTGCTGGGTGAAATGGGATACAATTCCCACAAACCTGCAAACGCTGGTGGGCAAATACGGCGCTGGTTCGGCCGACCAGGAGTTCAAACTGGAAGCCAATAGTACACACGTGCATTTTACGCTGAGGGCAGCGGACAACTCCGGTGACACCAGCGTCGCCAGTGGCTTTTCTTTCCAAACTGGTAAATGGTATCACATTCTCGCCACTTATGATGGCACTGGTTCGGCCGGCATGGTCATTTATGTGGACGGCTTCAGGGTCACCACCACGAATTCATCCACCATTGCCTATGGTCAGGGCTTGAGGGATTCGGGGCAAACCATGCGGATTGGCGCGGACCACTCAGGTGCGAACGCGGTGGATGGAATGGTGGATGAGGTGCGCTTGTACAATAAAGCCCTGCCCGCGTTGCAGGTTGAAAGTCTATACATGGTGGAACGGCCCGCCTCAGTCTTTAACGCTACCCAAGGCTTGGTGGCGCATTACCTTTTCTCGGCTGGGTCTTTTGCAGATAGCAGTACCCAAGGCAACACTGGAGCTGCCAGCGGGGCTCCGACGTCGCAGATTGACCGGTTCGGTGCGTCGGCCAACGCCTATGAGTTGGGGGTGGGCAACTATATCACCACCCAGACATCCAATGGTTTTCCGGTTGGGGCTGGGGATTTTACCTTGTCTCTTTGGGTGAACAAGAACACGGCGAGTTTTGGCGCCGGCAATGGCCGCGGTCAGGTGCTTGTGGCCAATAATGCCGACAACCAGTTTGAACTGCGGGTTCATGATGGGAATGGAAGCCTGTGTTTTTACACAGGGATCCAAGGTGGCAGTCCAAACACGGCCGATCATCACACAGCGGCTCTCACGTGGACCTCGGGTCAGTGGTATCATGTGGCGGTCACTCGAACAGGCAACGACATTAGATTTTACAGGGATGGACTGCAGGTTGGCGGGGCCGGGAATATTGGTGCTGACGGCAACAACGCCCTGCCGACGAACATGTTCCTCACATTTGGAGACAGCCCAAGTGCCCCTGCTGGAGGGCCTAATGACGCACTGACCGGGCGCATCGATGATGTGCGCCTTTATGACCAGTCCCTCACCGCAGATAATATAAAGGATCTTTTCCTTTCCGAAAAGGCGGCGCAGACCATTCCGGTGTTTGACACGCTGACGGGTCTGGTGGCGCATTATCCGGTTGAGGCTGCCACGGATACCAATGGTTTTGTCACCGATTTAATCACTGCTACGGCCCAGACCGTTGTGGGGGCGCAACTGGCAGATGGCCGCGGGGGGGCAGTGGATGTGAATGGCTCCTATTCCTTTGACGGCGTGTCGAACTATATCAACTTGGGTCAGGGCATTGCGAACATGGGCAATGGGAGATTCGTGGTTTCATTTTGGGCCAACCCGGACACCCGGCCTGGGGCGGGTCTGGTGGACATTATTGGTAATCGCGAGGGCAATAACACGGGGTCTTGGTGGATCGGCATGAACAATTCCGGCAACATTGTCTTTGGTGCGGGAAACGCCACGTCAAATTACTCGGTAACCAGCACGGGCAATTTGGATACAGACACCAATACTTGGCAGCAGGTTATAGTTGACCGAAACTCCAGCAACGGAATCCATTTCTACATAAATGGCGTGGAGGATGCCGCGAGTGGCACGGTGGCGGTGGATATCAACGGGACGGGTGAAGACTTGTGGATTGGAAAGGGCGGCGCGGCAGGCTCCGAGTATGATGGCAAACTGGATGGATTTAGGATTTACCAGAACCGAAGTATTCAGGCTTGGGAGGCGTCTGCTCTGTATTCCACGGAGAACATCAATGCCGTGGGAACGGCGGCCATAAAGATCAATTTTACGAGGGATGACGTGGGGGGCGGGGAATCCGTTCGTCTAAGGCTCTATAACAACAATTTCGCCGAGACACCATTTTTCAACCAGGAATTTAACGCCTCCGGTTCCTCGATATCCTATTCGTTCGAGGCTGGAAGCCACGCCAATGCGTGGCAGGACAAGCAGGGAGCCTGGATTCTCTCGGCTTTGTCCGGATCGGCGGTGGTGGAGTCGGTGGAAATCACGGTTAACGATTCCACAATACTCCATAAAGGCACTGTTAATCCCCCCTCCGTGCTGGGTTCGGATTTGCAGGACAAGAATATCATCATGAACCGGGACAGGTTTTTTGGGATGATTTGCCAACTTACGGCTGGCCTGCCGAATTATACTTTTGCCCATGAAATCGGACACGTTCTTGGTGCTCACCACGGGTTGGGTGATGGCGGTCTTCGGAATGATGATCCTGCGGTAACTTTCAATTTCTTCGGGAACAACGCCACCGTGACCATCAAGAACGGTCCTGCCGCGACGGACACCATTCAGGTGATGGAAGGCTTGGGCACTTTTATTCGGGACGATTTTCAGGCCATGGGCAACCACTTTTTGGTTTACAATTATTCCGGTTCACCGGCCAATTCGGGAACTCCCGCCGGCCCCATGTGGGGGCAGTTTTGCACCATCATGGCCTACCCCACGATCCCCGCGGCAGCGGGTACCGGGACTCGAACCATGTACACTCGTATTCCGCGTTTTTCCAGCCCCAACGTCCTTTATAAGGGGGTCATTACTGGGACAGGGCATTACCGGAAACTGCCGCCGCCGCATGGCCAATACATCAAGGAAATTGTCTATGACCACACCCGAACCATCACAATGATGGGCAGGATGGCGACATTTTTCCGGGATGACAATGGTTCTGGAAGACAAGAAGGCACATTTTCGGTGCCGGTTTGGGCGCCCAAGGGTGTGCCTGACAGCGGCCCTATAAAAAAGGACCCCAAGGCCGACGCCACCCAGACCATGGCCCAGGTCAACATGCCTTTGGGAGGCGTGCCCGATGGCAGTGCGCGGGGTGTTCCCACGGCCGTGCGGCCCGGCCAGCCCGTCAAGGGAGGGCAGACGTCAATTTATCCACGGCCTGTTCGGCCGGGAATGCGGCCCCGCGGCAAATCCACGGTGGGGTTGAGTGCTAGTTTTACGCCCTCGACCACGGCCCCGGCCACACCGCCGCAAACCCCGGCGGCACCCCCCAAGCAACCCGCAGTGGTACCCAATCCGCCTGCCACGGTGCGGCCTGGGGTGGTGAAACCCAATCCTCGTCCGCTGCCGCGTCCCAATGGCGGCGGCCTAGCCGCGCGCCCCACCGCGCCCACAACCGTGCCCATTCCCGGTGGCGCGGCTCGTAATGATGGGCGGGGCAACAGCCAGCCTATTCCCTTCCGGCCAATGGCCGATGGCAGTCTTTTGGCCAGTATCAATGGCCATAATCGGGGCGCCACCGGCGCGGGAGATGCCGCGGCTAGGACAGCCGATGGGCGGCCGGTTTTCCATGGGCGCTCGGTGTGGTGGCATGTTGTCGCGCCGGCCACGGGAGTGTATGATCTGGAAGTCACCACGCACGGGAGTGCCATCGACACTACCTTGGCGGTTTGGCTGCCGGGCGCTGCCGCGCCGCGAGCCAATGACAATGATCCACGGCGGCCCGGGCCTGCCAGTGCCGTGCGCGTGAAGCGCATCCGGCTGGTGCAGGGCCAGCGGGTTGACGTGGCCGTGGATGGAGTGAACGGGTCTCAAGGGCCCGTGCGAGTGAATGTGCGTTTGAAGATGGCGCGTTAAAGCGCTGGGCCATCTGGAATGGCAGACAAGAAATACAGGCACATTTGGTTGTGGCTGCTGCTGCTCGTAATTGCGGGCGGTGGCATCCTCGGTACATTGCGTTGGCGCACGGCCCAGTCCGTGCCGGTGGTTTTCGGCGATTTGCCGGAGGCAATGCACCCGTCGACATTCGGGGGGCAGGACGTGGCCAAGAGGTGGCGCTACGTGTATCTCGATCCCGAGGGACTGGAGTCGCTAAGCGAGATTGGGGCCCGTTTTCGCCTAAACCTTTTCCCGGACATCGATGTGACCGGCATCGTCGGCGCCCATCGCACTTATGCCCATGGCGGGCAGGCGGTGGTAGGGCATCTGGAAAACGACCCCGTGGACTCCACCGTGGTCATCAACCGGTACGGGGATTTCATGATGGGCAACATCATGATGGCCGACGGGCGGCAGTTGATTTTTTCCAACGTGGGAAAAGGGGGCAATCAATACGTTGTCTACGAGGTGGATAACCTGAAACCGGGTAGTTGCGGCACCTGTTCGTTTGAAACGAAGCAACGGCAACAGGGCCCGGCGGCGGAAAATCGCCCCAAGCCCACGGGCGTTAAGACATCCTCAAGAGGCGATCTGGGCGCATTCACTAGGCGGCTGGCGGCGGCGGGCTCCAAGGTGCCGTATGCCCCCTGTGGCCATCCGTTGCAAATTCCCAAGGGTTCCTCGGTGCGGATGGAACGTGCCCGTTCGATGCTCGAGACTCTGGGCGCGCCACAGCCCATCCTTGCCGCCGCCGCAGGCAAGTCCACCGCCAAGTATTCGCTCCTGCCCAATAACGGGACAACCGGCATGAAACTGGGACCTACAACTCCCCAAGCCGCAAGATATCAAAAGAGGGGATTCTTGGAATACATTGATGTCCTGTTCCTGTACACCGATGCGCTGTTGACCGCGCAGGGCGGCGGTGCGGCGCCCACGTATCCCGGGCATGCCGCCATTCAGGTGGGCATCGACAACATGATAACATCGATCAATCAGGTTTTCCTGGATAGCTTGATTCCGATTGAGGTTCGGCAGGCCTGCCTGGATCCCACCGTGAATATTTCCAACCCGGCCAATCTGGACAACAATTTCATCTTCCGTGCCCGGGCGCGGGGCATGACCGCCATGGGCGATACCTGGCCTACCAACGCGGCTGAGGTGGTGGCCTCGGGCTATCCCTCCAGTGGCCCCATGTGGACCCAGACTCAGGCACCCGTCCGGCCCGATTATATGACGGGCATCGCGGACCGGGACAACTGGACTGTCTGGAATCCCATCGTTGGCGTGGGGACATACAACCAAAAACAGGCTCTGGCCGCCACTTACCAGCCCTACATGGTCAACGCGAAGTCCACTTCCGTCAGTGGCTATTTGGGTTGGTTGACAAACCGAAACAACAGCCTGCTGCGAGGAGATCAATATTGGGGTGCCGGCAGCTTTTTCGATGGTCATTATGTCAAGTATTTCGACATGGATATTAATGCTACTTTGGGGGAGGAGTTTGAGAAAAAGCGGTATATGACCGTTGACAGGACAAATCAGGGCTGGGGAAGCCACACCGAACCGCCCACGGGTACGCCCATGCGTTTTCTCAGCAGCGGCTTGTCCACGCCTAGCGGTCTGGTCGCGGATGTAAACGGCACCGCCTACATCACCCACAACGTGAACTCCAGCGCCGCGGGTAGTGGTGCCATCACCACCAACACTGTCCTATATTTTCGTCGTGGCGCGCGAACCGGTGGAGGTTGGTTTGGTGGTGGAGGAGCCAATGAGAACTTTTCCATGCATTCCACATTGGACGAGGCCTTGGGCGGTGTTTTCCCCGTGACCGTCAACAAGAGTTTCCCGGGCCCGGCCGATACCCAGCGCAATCTTGTTTTGCAGGAGGTAGGCGTGGGTACCCGGCAGGTTCATACATCCGAGCCATTCATCAACGTTCGCGAGAACTTTACTTGGACCATTTTGCCCACGACCATGGGCATGGAAAAACTTTTTTACGGTTTTGATAACCGCGGCTTGGCCAGCGGTCCCGTGGACCATCCCCAGGCGCGGCACTCGCTGGAGGACGGGAGCAGAACCCACCTATTTGTCAATCGCTACGACTACGATTACGATGACACCAACCCCGCCACCGGCGCGCCCGGTACTGGCAACCAGACCCATTACGGCACCGCCTACAACCCCTTCTATTCAGGCACCCTGGGTCTGCGCATGGATCTCAACGGGACCGATTATGCCCAGCAGGATTTCAATGGCAGCCCCGTTCCGCACCCCACGGAAATTGCCCGCTACCCGAACCTCCACCGTTACACTGAGGTCCCCTATGTTCCCACGCAAAATGCCCGGGAACCCCGTGCCGACCTAGTCGTGCTTCTTACCGAGGATCTCGCCGGCGACTACGGCATTGCCAACAAATACATCAATGCCACCCCCAACGGCATCCTGTCCCGCACCGTGGGTCGCGGGCCCAACCCTCCCTCCAACCGCGTGCAGGAGAGCACGTTTGGAACCCATGAAGGCACCCTGCTGACCGGGAGCAGCATCTCCCGGACCTTCACCGACTTGCCCATCCTCAACCTCAACAGTGGTGGCAGCGAAACCGGCGTGGGCACCACCGGTCTTTTGGCCTACTGGCCCTTTGAAGGCAACCTGTCCGACTTGACCGGCAACGCCCATCATGGAACCGCCGTGGGTGGAACCGCCTCCTATATTCCGGACCGGCACGGCAACGCCTCCAATGCCCTCTCGCTGGACGGCTCCACCCACCTTACTGCGGCGTTGCCCAACACCTTCAACTTTGAAGCCAACACCAGTTGGTCCATCACCGGCTGGGTACAGCCCACGGATATTGAGGATGAAGCCGGGCTTATCACCCAGTGGAACAGCGCCGGCAACAACAGTTACTTCCAGTTTGGACTGCGCAACACCCGCCTCTCCAGCGAGAGCGCCCCCCTGAAACCCGCGAACAACGGCAATCTGGGCAGCGCACTGGGCAACACCACCGAGTGGAGGCACCTTGCCTACGTTTATGACCGAAAAGGCATAGGCGGAGACGGAGGAGTGAAACCCATTGAAGCGGAAGTGCCCTCAACCGGGCTGGTGCTGCACTACCCCTTTAGTGGCAATCCCAATGATGTTAGCGGCAATTACAACCATGGCATCCTGGGCGGGGTGACAAAACCCCAAATCCCGACAGCGGGCCTGGTTGCCTACTATCCCTTTAACGGGAATGCGAATGATGAGAGTGGCAACAATCGTCACGGCACACCTCAGAATTCCGCATCAACAGCAGATAGGAACAATGAGGCGGGCAAGGCATGGAATTTTGTTAACAACGTGAATAGCAGAATTCAAGTCCCCAGCAATTCAGCTTTTACATTTGGAAACGCCATGACAATTTCACTTTGGACAAAATTTAACCAAGGATGGAATTACCATAAGGAAAGTCTGGTTTGGAAAGGCAACGGAAAATATACAATCGGGGTAGACCAAAACTCGGGATTATATGGCCCTGGGAAGTATCGAATTGAGTTTAGGGTGAATACAGTAAGCGGAAATATTTTAGCCAAAAAAATTGTCGATTACGCGGACATATCAAAATGGTTCCACGTGACGTGCGTTTTTTCTGGAGGGACAGCTTATCTTTATGTCGATGGGAATTTGGTGAGTACAGATAATACTGGCGGCGCAACCGTGGCCGATGCTGATGACAGTTTTATAATGGGTGGCTCTAGCAACCCGGTTAGTGGAGCGTACAACCGAAATATTGATGAAGTTAGGGTTTACAACCGTGCTCTGTCTGATTCGGAAGTTTCGGCTTTGTATTTTGGGGGTGGGGCGCCGGTGCGGTATGTGAAGCCGGGTGCGACGGGGGCGAATGATGGGTCTTCTTGGGTGGATGCCTTTACGGATCTGCAGGCGGCGTTGACGGCTTCAAACAGTGGAGATGAAATCTGGGTGGCCGCGGGCACCTATCGGCCCACCACCAACCTGAATGACCGAACCGCCTCCTTTACCCCGAAGGCCGGCGTGAAGATTTATGGCGGATTTGCCGGCAGCGAAACCTCTCGCAGCCAACGCGACTGGCGCCTCAACCGAACCATCCTCACCGGCGACCTCTTTGGTAACGACAACGCCAACATTTCAAGAACCGAGCCCACACGCGGGGAGAATTCACTCCATGTTATTAACATCCAGAATAAAGCTACTGAGGTGGTGCTGGATGGTTTGATTGTCACCGGAGGCAATGCCGATACTGCAGTTTGGGGATCTCCAGGTGATGTTTCCAACGGCGGAGGCCTTCGTCTCATCACGAGCACATTGACAATTAGAAATTGTATTTTTGAAAAGAATACAGCCTCCAAGTCAGCATGTATTTATGGTGAGAGCGCAGGGAACACATTACGCATTGAAAATACTATTTTTCAGGATAACGTGTCGCATTCCGCTGGCACCATGCATGTGGCTGGTAATTATGTCATCGAGTCTTGTGTTTTTTACAACAATCACACCAAGGATTCACCGTATGGCTACCAGTGGGGTGGGGGATTGTTTCTAGGGGGAAGCAGCTCGGGCACCATCAACAATAGTGTCTTCGCAAATAATTATGCCAAAGATGCGGGCGGCGCGATTATGAGCCAAGCCAATGCGGTCATAACGAATTGTTCGTTCTACGGGAATTCAGTTGAAAATGTAGGTGGGGCTTTAGGGCAGACCCTTCGGACCAATGGCGGGGCACTGACCTTGAAAAATTGCATCATCTGGGGCAGTTCCGGTGGAGGCTCGGTCATAGATGGCTCAACCACCATCACCCATTCCATCATCCAAGGCGGTCATGCCGGTGCGGGCAACTTGAATGTTGATCCGCAGTTCTTGAATGTGGCCAACCTGATAGGTGCGGATGGGGTCTGGGGCACGGCGGATGATGGATTGCAACTGAAGACTGGTTCGCCGGCGGTGGATGCGGGCTCGAATGCTGACGTGGTGGGGAATGATGATCTCACCGGGCGTACGCGTATTGTGGATGGGAATAGTGACACGACCGCCACGGTGGATATGGGCGCGTATGAGCGGCAAACGGGCAGTGGTTCCGGCCCGGCCGCGGCCAACCCGGCGGCGCCCACGTTGGCGATTGATCGCGCCAGCAACGCGGACAGCGCCTATAGTTTTGATGGCAATGACACCATCGAAACGGTCACCACGGTCAGTTTTACCTCCCACACAATGTCGGCTTGGGTGAAAACCTCGGACAATAATGCGGGCATCGTCAGCACGGATGATTCGGGAGGGAATTGGGGGCAGTTGTTCCTGACACCCACGGGCAGGTTCAGTGCGGAGATCACGAATAGCGGGGGCCAGACCAAGCAATACCAGAGCGAAAACCAGATCAATGACGGTCAATGGCATCACGTGGCTTATACTTATGATGCGGGCACGCAGGAATTGTTGGTTTATCTGGATGGCCAGTTGGAGCCGGTGACCAAGGTCAGCGATGTCTCCATGCCGGGTTTCAGCGTATTGAATGAGGAGGTGCGGGTGGGCATTGACCGTGCTGAAAATAATGACACACGAATTGCGGGGTCGATTGATGAGGTGACACTGCATAGCCGTGTCTTGAGCGCGGCGGAAATCGCCGCCATGCACGGCGGCACACAGACTTGGGCGGGAACGGGCAAGATCCGCCGTTACATCAACGGGATGCTCTACGACGAGATTGGCATGAACAATGCCACGGCGACATTTACGGGTAATGAGTTTCTGATCGGCCGGGACCCGATCCGGGGCAAGAACTTTCAGGGCGGACTGGATGAGTTGCGCGTCTATGGGGTTCCGTTGACGGCGGGTGAGGTCATCGACATTTATCTGGCGGAGCGAATTTCTGCACCGTTTACACCCTCCAGCAACTTGGTTTTGCATTATCCTTTTACCCGACCGGATTGGCGGAATGATATAAGCCCAAGTGCGAACCATGGATCGCCAATCGGCACGGCGAATGCCTCGGTGCCGGACCGATTTGGGGTGGCGGACTCGGCATTGGTGCTGGATGGCAATCGATCTTATTTCCGCACGCTGGGCACGACGAATTTTCCGCGAGGGACGCAGGAGTTCACCTACTCGGCTTGGATCAAGCCGGACAAGTTGTTGGCGCCGGATTCACGGCTGGACTTGATTGTGGGCAACGAGGTTGGGGAGGAATCCCGGGTGTGGCTGGGCGAAGGGAACGGGTCGCTGCGTTCGTTTGTGGGATCCCACAAGTTGCCTGGGGCGAAATACCATGATACGCGCGCGGTGGAGGTGGTGGACTTGAATGCGGACGGTTTGCCGGATGTGATCACCGGCAACTGGAATCAGCCTGAAGTTACGTATCTTAACACCGGCAATGGTGAGTTTGTGGAGACGTGGAAATCCCAGGATGCCAACGCGACGACTGACATTGCACTGGGTGACGTGAGCGGGGATGGCAGGGTGGATTTGCTGGTAGCGCGTGACAATAACCGAACGACGCTTTTGTATCTTGGATTGGGCGATGGAACCTTTGCTGAGCCACCCACTGCACTGGAGACAAGCTCGCAACTGCAGTTCAGTGATCTGATTGGTCTGGTGGCCTATTATCCTTTCTCGGGAGATACACAGGATGCAAGTTTGGCGCCCAAAAACCACGCGACGCGCCGCAATGGGGCGTCGTTTGTTATGGATCGGATGGGAACGGCTGCCACTGCGTTGCAGATGGCCCCGACGGTGGGATCTCCCCAATATCTCGAAACCCAAACTTCCACGGATTTTCCCAAAAACACGGATGACTTTACCGTATCCCTATGGGTGCGGCCCAAGGGTATGTTTTCGCCCGATGGCATGCCGGACATTGTCCGGGGCGAGTATGGAGGGGTCACGAAAGTGTTCCCCGGTTACGGGAATGGCTCGTTCATGGCCGCGCGTGATTTGGGAGGCAGCCGGAACACGGTAGCGCTGGAACTGCAGGATGTGGACGGGGATGGCAAGCCGGACCTGATAGAGGCGGCTCATGACCAGATCAACCAGTACCGTCTGATGATCGAAAGCAACGGTTCATTTGGTCCGGCTCAACAGATTGATGCATCCAGTTCACCCACGTTATCGATGGCGGCGGGCGATCTGGATAGCGACGGGGATATCGATCTCATCTTCGGCAACAATGCTTCTGCCAAGGATGAGATTTGGCATAATGATAATAATACGGGGTTTGTGCTTAGGGAGCAAATGCAGGGTTATATGCCAATCAACCCAATCCCGACCGGAGCTTCCCTTCACCTGCCATTGGATGGTGGGGCTGCGACCGTGGGCTGGGATCGCGCGGCAAATCGTAATGGCACAATGGTGGGGTATGGAACAAGCAACACCACGGACGCCATTGTTTCCGTGCTTAGTCGCCATGGGAGGCCGGACAATGCGGTGCATTTTCTGGTGGGGAACAATGGCACCGGCGTCGGCAAGATTGAATGGACGGCTCCTGACGTGGATTCAATTCTTGGGGGAGCTCAGGAGTTGAGTGTTTCGCTTTGGATTATGCCAGACCCGGGTCAGGATTTGCAGAACGACCGAATTATCAACTATTCGGCGGCTTTGAACAATCAGCCCAGATATCGTTTGATGGGGACAACGACTGTCGATACCCGACTGTTGACGAAATGGGGGATAGACAATCAGCAGGACACACAAACAACTGCTGGATTGACTGTTGGTGTATGGAATCATGTGGTGACAGTCCATAAGTTTGTGCCGGGACCACCTGTAAGAGGACGGAACCTCACTTATATTAATGGTGTCTTGAGGGCAAATAATACGGCTCCGCTGGGTTCTTCGCTGCTAAACACGGGCCTAACGCTTCAGATTGGTTCTGAGTTTCAAAATGCGCAATTTGCGCCGCGCATCAAGGTGGATGATGTGCGATTCTACAAGGACAAGGTGTTGGAAGCTGCGGATGTGATGGAATTGTATCAGGAAAGTCCACCAATCGTTCCGGAAACAAAGGGGGATACGCTGGCCATCGCTATTGGTGAAATGGGAGGCAACGCCACTTCAAAGGAGATTGTGGTGGTTGGACCCAATAATGCATCAGCCTTATACCAGCAGAACCTTAACCCAGGCATCCCCGAGCCATGGGTCTCTACTGCTGATTATGGTGTGAAGCGCTACTTGGATTTAAACATGACCGATGCCCGAGCGGTCCAGATGGCAGACCTGAACAATGACGGGCGTCTCGATGTGGTTGTGGGTAATCACAATGCTTCCAATCAGGTTTACTTGAACGCTGCCGCTGCTGGAAATTGGACCTACAATACAACTCCGGTAGTAAGTAGCGAGTGGATCTCTCCGGGTGGTAATGCCACGCAGGCACTGGTGCTCATTGACATAAGTGGTGATGGTCGCCCTGATATTCTGACCGCGGAACGAAATTCAACCAGCCTCTATTATGAGAATCATGGCAATGGCACATTTAAGGCGCCTACGAGTCTAGGTGTAGCGGTAGGCAACGCCTCAGCCCTTTGGGGAGCCGACTTGAACGGGGATTCGCATAAGGACATTGTGCTTGGGTATGAGTCTGGGGCAGACAGGTTTTATGCGGGTAACAGTACCGGCACATTTGCTGCGGGGCAGGTTCTGCCCGGTACTTCAGGCAATACGACGGCCTTGTTATCGGCCGATATTACAGGAACGGGGCAGCAGGTGTTGGTGGCTGGCAAGGAGCCTGGACAATTTGAGTTGCGCTTGAATGCCGCAGACTGGATGAGTCCAAATAACGCTACATTGGAGTTTTATACCGGCAATGCGACTTCTCCCACGATGTCCACGGCCAATCTGGAATGGTATCCAGGGCGCTGGTATCACCTTGTTCTGCGTCGGTCTCATAACAGCACAGTTTCACTTTTCCGGGATGGAGTCCAAATCCTGAGCCAAACTGTGTTGACGGGGAATAATGCCACCAACCTGAACTTGGATTTTGGATTTTCTACGGCGGCAGATAGTCGTAATCCAAACTGGGGCATGTATCCCTACAATGGTGAAATGGACGAATTCCGGCTGTATAATCGAGCACTAACAAACTTTGAGGTGGCGCAGTTGTACAACATGGATACGCCCAAGAAGTTTGGCGCAGCTTATGGCTTGGCGGGGCATTACCAGTTTGATGAAGGCGATGGGCGGGATAGTGGACTCTTGGGTAATAACGGCACGTTGAAGGGATCCGTGCGCCGGGTGACGGATCGTTTGGGGCGGCCCAACAAGGCGGTGGAGTTTAATGGTACAGCGCAATATCTGGAGGTTTCCAGTGCGACGGCAGGAAACTTCAGCGCTTTTAACATGCCCAACACCAAGAGCCTGACTCTCTCAGCTTGGGTCAAGCCTGACTCATTGTTGGCAAACAACTGGATTTTGGCCAATCGGGATGGTGGCAGTCAGGTAAACTATCAGATGGCTTTGAATAACAGTCGGCTGGTTGCTGATGTTGATCCGTTGATGCCTGCCGGCAACGGTACAGCTGACACAAGCGCTCCTTCCAGCAGTGATGGATGGTACCATGTGGTAACTGTTGTCGACCGTGGCAGTAGTGCATCCGGATATACCGAGACACTTGCTGGGACAGGTGTCGCCGGAACCGAGGGGGATGGCGGGCAGGCTGTCGAGGCTCGAGTTGGTACACCCATCATTGCTGTGGCAAGCGATGGGACAACTTATATTGGTGACCCAACAGCGCGTACAGTGCGGAAGGTCAACACCGCTGGTGTTATTTCGCATTTTGCGGGTGCGGGCGGCACGGTAAATGTCGGGGATGGATTGCAGGCGACGTTGGCTTCATTTGCGGAGATTCAGTCAATGACCGTGGATTCGGTGAGGAACCGTCTATACATTCACACTGGGGCGACGGTGCGGTGGATTAATTTGACCTCAGGGGTGATTAACACCGTGGGCGGCCTGACTCTGACGTCAGGCAATGGAACTAGTGGATTGGCGGTAAACAGTGCCGGGACGCTTTATGTCTGCGATCCGGTTGGAGTCAGGGTTCACAGTGTTGCCAATCCAACCGCGGGCACACCAACAGTTTCAGTCGCGGCGGGGAATGGATCAGTTGGTTTTGCCGGGGATGGGGGATCGGCTACCACGAATTGTATGCTGATATATCCGAAAGACTTGGCCGTGGATGCATCCGATAATCTTTTCATTCTTGATGGATACAACTTGGCTGGAGCCTTCCGGGTTCGAAAGGTAACGGGAGGGATTATTGATACCGTTGCAGGCTCGGCATTTGTGAACTTTACCGGAGATGGGGGGCAGGCCGTTGGTGCAGGTTTCCAAGAACCCAAGGCAATAGCGGTTACGGGCAGTCACCTTTACGTAACTGACAGAGGTCGTATTCGGGTTGTAGATTTAGTGAGAGGCACGATTTCCACCATGGCTGGAAGTGGGGCTCCGTCCTATGGAGGAGATGGTATGCCTCCAGCTAGTACAAGTCTTGACGTGGTGGGGTCATCATTGGGTTTTGACGGTGCTGGAAATCTTTACTTTGGAGATGCTTCCTACCGTGTGCGGCGAATTCGTTATCAGGATGGATTGGTTCGCGGCACGGTCACGAGGTATGTCAACGGAATACATCAGGGAGAAGACACTCTGGGGAATGCCACGGGAACATTTTTTGGGACGACATTGCTGGTGGGTGCGGATGCTGGCAATTCGTCCTATTTTTCCGGCCAACTGGATGATGTACGCATTTATGATCGTGCATTGATTCCCGGTGAGGTGGCTCAGTTGTACCAGTTGACACCTGTGTTTATTCCAACGGATTCACGTGGGTTGGTGTTGGGTGACATGGATAACGATGATGACCTTGATGTCTTTGTGGCGAATTATAATCAGGAGAACATATGGTTTGAAAACGATGGGGCAGGGGCCTTTGACAAATCCCGAAAGGTCTATGCCGGTGTGAACGATAATTCCACGGGGGTGGTCATGGCACGTATTAACTCGGATGTGTATCCTGATTTGCTGGTGCTAAATGAGAATGAAGCAAACCTTTGGTATCCCGCTTTTCCCCCTGGAAGAGGCTTTCAGCCTTCCCGAGCGGTTGGTTCAGAAACAAACAACACGGCAACGGCCTTGTTGGTGGATATTGATGGTGATGGAGACAACGATGTGATCTATGGCAACCATAATGCTTCTAACTCAGTTTATCGAAACATCGGCGGAGGCGTCTTTTCTTCCTATGGAGCCCTTGATGCAACGGACACAAACAACTCCAATGCCTTAGCTGCGGGCGACTTTGACGAAGATGGAGATCTGGATGTAGTGGTCGGCAATAGTGGGGCTGTGAACAGGGTTTTTCTAAACAGCGGGATGGGGACATTTGTTGCAGGACCGACGATTCGTGGAGCGGTTGCCGGCAAGACTCGCAGTTTGGCTATCATGGATGTTGCAGGGGATAAAAGGGTTTTGTTTTCCAACCAAAAGATTGGGCATCTCGCTCTTCACTTGGAGCCGCAGAATGGCAATCAGGGGGGGCGGTTGCAGTTCTTCACCGGGGGACAAATGGCGTGCGAAATGTCGGTGGATCACAAGTGGAACGAATCGGCATGGCATCACCTGGTGGTGACCCGTGATTCTTCCGGTGTTGTCTCGATATACGTTAACGGACTTCAGACGGGCGTGGCAAATGTTCCCACCTTGGCAAACGGGGCAACGGGGGCCGACATGGTCATGGACACGGGGTACCGCGTGGCGACCAGTCATTTTCCATACAAGGGTGCGATTGATGACATTCGGTTGTATAACAGAGCGTTGAATGTTTCGGAGGTGATTGATCTTCATAGATATGAATTGACGGGAGGTTTCGTTACTCCTCCGAATCCTAGCTTGGGAATGGTCGCATATTGGAAACTGGATGGTGACGCGGTTGATTCTGCGGGGGTTTATAACCTCAACGGCGCTCCGATGAATGTTTCGACTGTGCCGGATCGTCTGCAGCAGGCGGGGGGAGCCTATGAGTTCAACTCCTCTCTTGCCCTCCCATCCCTAGTCAATATGGGTAACTCGCCCGTATTGAATCCCGGTAGTAATTTTGCTGTGTCCATGTGGGTGGGGCCGCCCTCCAGCGGCAACCTATCCGGAACAATTATGAGCAAGGGAGGGAAGGGCAACTCGACACGGGGATGGATGATTGAATGCAATGCAACCTCCGGCTTTATGCAATTCCATACAAGTACCAACGGTACTGCAGACACCTCGGATAATCAAATTTTGTCCAGTTCAAAGGTTATCAATGATGGCAACTGGCATCATGTTGTGGCTGAGATTGTTGGGGGAGAGAAACGGATTTATATCGATGGCGTGATCGATACCAATGCCTCGTACACGGGGACTGTATACGCTTCAGGAGAGCGTTTCCTGTTGGGAGTGGATGATTTCTTGGGACCAATGGCCAAGTTCAACGGCCGGCTTGATCAGGTGCGAGTTTACAACATTCCGCTGAACGCGGCCGGGGTGAAAAACCTCTATGACCTTGAGAAGCCGGGTCGACCGGGCTCTGCCACCATCACCGTTAATTTTGTGGACAATGTGGTGGATTTAAATGAATACGTTCGTCTGGATTTGTATAGGGACACCGATCTGTCACTTGTTCCATTCCTGACATTTAACGGGACATCCATTGAAAGCATGACACAGACATTTAATTCCGTGAACACGGGCAACGCGTGGCAGAATTTGCGGGGCGGCTGGAAGGTCACCAGTGAAAAGGGACAAATGACCGTGGACAACGTGGTCATCCGGGTAACTACATCTTTGGGGGTCTATGGCATTACGCACCAGATGTACCGAAACCCCGCAGAAAATATATTCGGGTTTAATGCGCAGATGAATCGAGATGTTTTTTATGGAGCAGTGGTTCAGTTCAACAAGGCTGTGCCCAACCATACGTTTGCCCACGAGATTGGCCATCTGCTTTCAGGCAGTCATGGATTGGGAGACGACGCGGGTGTTGATGTGATCAATTCGACCCATACCTTCAGCCCGTATGGGTCGAATTATAACTACGTTAATGACGAGTTTCTCTCTATGGGCAATCACTTCACCGCACCGGGTCTGAACAACCCGTTTGTGCCATATTGTACGATCATGGCCCTGCCGGGAACGGCGTATGCGCGCATCCCTCGCTTCTCCAGTCCAAATGTTTTGTGGAGTGGCATGCAGACAGGATATCACCACAATCGTTATTTGCCGCCGCCGTTTGGTGATTTCACTCAACCTCTGTACCTCGACAATTCTCGCGCGATGACCATTATTGGTCAGGTTGTCTCCTTGTATCGTGACTCCAACGGGACTCGCCGGGTAACGCCAGATACCTCGGTGAGCTTCAATCCGCCGCGTGGGTTGGGGCTGCCTGTGCCCAGTGTCACGCCGACCAAGAATCCGCTTCTCTACTACAAGCCGCCTCGTGGTTTGCCTGATGCCCAAGTGCAACGGCGGCAAACCGCCCAGGCCATTCAGCCTTCGCGTACGCGTCCGGTTGTTGGGCCCGGTGCGCGCACTGGCAGCAACGCTGGGCCTGGCCTTGGTGCCACCGTGAACACCACGCCCCGTCAGCCGTCGACTCCCTCGCAGCCGGGTGGCGGAACATCGCACCCGTCCGGGGGCAATATGGGAAATCAAAAACCACCGCGGCCTGTTTCCCCCGTGGCGCCGCGCCCGGTCAACCCGCGGCCTGCTAAAGGCATTCCCGGCACGGTGAACCCCGGTGGAGTCCGCCCGCCACAGCCCAACAATCCCAAGTCGCCCCTCGTGAAATCGCGTGTGCCCAATGACAATCCCGAGGGCAGCTTCGTCTTGCAGTTGCGCCCGCTTCTGGGCAACCGCTGGCAGGCCCAAGGCAGTGGCCATAATCAGGGTGCGTCCGCTGGTCAGGGCGAAGCCGCGGGTGTGCGCACGGGGGATGGCCGCAGGATGTGGCATGGCCGGTCGGTCTGGTGGGTGCTGCATGTGCCGCAAAACGGCGTGTACGAAATCGACGCCAATACGATTGGCAGTTCCATTGATACCACCCTCACCGTGGTTCAGCCCGGCGGAAAATCAACCGGCAACGACAATGACCGGCAACAGCCCGCGCCCTCAAGCCGGGTGAAAATCGCCCGCGCCACATTGTCCAAGGGCGACAAGGTCTACTTCTCCATCGATGGAGTCAGCGGTGCTCAGGGTCGCGTGAAACTGAACGTGATGCTGAAGCGGCTGCAATAGCCGGGGATGCGCTAGGCGCGCTTCTTTTTCTTGCGCAAAAGCTTGCGCAATTTCGGCCAGTACTCATCCCCCACCATGTATCCCACACACTTTTCTGACCCACAATTGCAGGGGTTGTCGAGCGCGTCCTCGAGGTCGAAGTTGTAATTGTACAGTACCTCCTCGCCCTTGCGGATTTTGCGCGTGGCGATGATCCACACGCGGTCGTCGATAATGTCGCTCTCGGCATTGGCATCGCAGCCGTGGTTGATGTAGCGCGCCGGGTTCCAGCGCACGCTGCCGTCGATATCGAAATATTTGTTAATGGTGAACACGTACCCATTGCCGTCTTCCAGCAACTTCTGCGCGCGCTTTTTTGTGATCGCCCGGCCGATATACTCGATAATCTTCGTGCCCTTACGAATATCCTGCTTCGCGTACGCGCCGTAATTGTGGATCTTTGATTTCCTAAAATTCAGGTACTTGTTCTCCACCTCGTGCTTCATGCGCGGGCATTCAATGACCCGCGCTGCCAACCGGTCAAGCGGCACTTGTTCGCTTTTGGTTGCCAAAGGTGGGCGGGCGGTTTGCAATGCGCCCATGCGCTTCCTTTTTTTGTTGTTGCTGCCACTGTGGATGGCGGCCGCGCCGCCGAACATTGTGTTGATCGTGTCCGACGATCAGGGCTATCGTGATCTCAGTTGTTTCGGATCCAGGGAAGTTCTCACGCCCCATCTCGATCGCCTCGCCAAGGGCGGCACCAAGCTCACAAATTTTTACGTGGCATGGCCCGCATGCACGCCCTCGCGCGGCGCCCTACTCACCGGGCGTTATCCACAGCGCAATGGCATTTATGATATGATCCGCAATGAAGCGCCTGACTACGGCTACCAATACAAGCCCGGCGAGTACGAGGCCACCTTCGAACGCATCGGCGGCATGGACACGCGCGAAGTGCTGCTGCCGGTCGTGCTGAAAAAGGCCGGCTACGTGAGCGGCATTTTTGGCAAATGGGATCTTGGCGTGCACAAGCGATTCCTTCCGTTGGCGCGCGGGTTCGACGACTTTTATGGCTTCGTGAACACCGGCATCGATTATTACACCCACGAACGCTACGGCGTGCCCTCAATGTACCGCAACAACTCGCCCACCACTGCCGACAAGGGCACTTACTGCACCGACCTTTTCGAGCGCGAAGCCGTACGCTTCCTCAAGGCGAATCATCGGCGCCCCTTTTTCCTGTACCTGCCCTTCAATGCCCCGCACGGCGCCAGCAACCTCGATCCCGCCATTCGCACCGGCGCGCAGGCTCCGGAAAAGTTCAAAAAACTTTACCCCAAACTGCAGGCCCAAGCCGGCACCGAGCAACGCAAACGCAGTCGTTACGGCGATAAACTGTACACCGTGCCCAACCGCGCTGCGCGGCGGCTGGAATTTGTCGGTTCTGTCACCGCCATGGACGCCGCCATCGGCCGCGTGCTGGATCTGCTCGACCGATACCAAATCGCTGACAACACCATCGTTATTTTCTTCAGCGACAACGGCGGCGGTGGAGCCGCCGACAATACCCCCCTGCGCGGCGGCAAAGGCCAGATGTTTGAGGGCGGCCTGCGTGTGCCCTGCATCATCCGCTGGCCCGGCCAAGTCCCCGCCGGTGCCACCAGCGACGCCTTCCTGACCGCGCTCGAAATATTCCCCACCCTCCTTGCGGCCGCGAATGCCTCCACGCCCAAAGACATCCCGCTCGACGGCTTTGACCTGATCCCTGTGCTGCGCGGCAAAATGAAATCTTTGCGCAAAGAAATGTTCTGGCAACGCCGTCTCGACAAAGGCGCCCGAGTGGGTCACTGGAAATGGGTCGAAAGCAGCCGCGGCAACGGCCTCTTTGACCTCCGTACCGATCTGGCTGAGAAAAAAGATTTGTCCCAAACCAAACCCGAGATTTTAAAAATGCTCAAAGCCCGATTCGCGCTTTGGCAGAAACAAATGAAGAACGCCGAACCGCGCGGGCCCTTTCGAGATTTTTAATGGGAGGGGCAAGTTCCGCCTTGCCCCAACTCTCACGCAGAGGCGCGGAGACGCAGAGGACTAAATAAGGGACGAAGTGAATTCGTCCCTCCCGGTAACGATATGATTTTATGAAAACGATTTTTCAACTCAGTTGCGTTCTTTTGTCGATTGGCTGCACAGCCGCACAGAAATCTGCCAACATCGCTCCCGTCAACTTTCGCGGCAGTCATCCTGTTGCCGCCCAGCCGGATGGGAATTTGTTGATCGAAGCCGAGGAATTCTCGTCCGCCAATGACGCGTGGAAGGCCAAGCCGTGGGGGGAAAATTATTACGCGGCCACGTTTGCCAATTCGTTTTTGAGCCGCAAGGCATTTCTGGGCGCGGATGAACAGGCGGAAGGAAAGGCGACCATTCGCGTGCGGGTGCCGAAGGCGGGGCGGTATTTGGTGTTGGTGCGGTACGAGGCGGCGTATCGGTTTGAGACACAGTTTCGCGTGAAGGTGGAGCAGAACGGCATGGCCGCGCTGGACCGGCTGTACGGCGCGCGGAAGAATCTGAAGATTTGGGCCTTCAGTCAAAAGCTCAAGGCCGAGCACGCGTGGAGTTGGGGGGCCTCGGAGAACATCGTGTGGGAAGGGCACAATGCCTACGCCAATCTGCAGCCCGGCATTGCCACCATCACGCTCACCACCGGCAAGCAACCCGCGCCCGCTGCCAAACGCAACATCGATTGCCTGCTGCTCACCACCGACGAGGAACAGGTGAAGATGCGCATCGACAAGGAACGCTACCTGCCGCTCGACGGCATGCTCACGCAGGCAGGCGATGTGTTTGTGAAGGTGACCAACCGCGGCAGCGCCGAACTGACCTTCGGCGGGGCAAAAGCGATTGGCGGCGGCAACTGGCAGCAACATTCGCCTTACTGGGTGCATCTGCGCAACTGGCCGAAGGTAAGTGTGAAAGTTGCTCCCGGCAAAAGCAGCAACTGGGTGGAAGTCGGCGGCACGATGGACACGCTTAATGACGGCCAATGGGGCTTTGCCGGTAATGGCAAGTATCGTGCGGAGTTTGCCGTGAAGGAAGCAAATGGGAAACTTACTGCAATCGCCGCCTTCGATGGCGAGGGCGCACTGAAGCTCGCCGCTGATGCCGACACACGCTACTCGCGCCGACTGCGTCGGCAGGAGGACGTACTTTTAGATTTGCTAACCGAGGTAAAAAAGGAGCCCCTGCGCGGCCGGCTACCGACGGAGACGCTCATTTACGGCTTCACCTTTGCGCCGGGACTCGGGTCCAAGTACGACCAAGGTGTCGCCGAATTTCGCAAGATGTTCGCGCTGCAGGAAACGTCCGCCAAGAACGGAACCTATATTGACGTGCGCAGCGTGCCCACCGCCAAACTCGAAGAGTATTGCAAAAATCTTGGCGCGCGTGCGCAACAGATTCGTTGCGTCAGTCTAGGTGATGAAATCAGCCTACCTAAGCCGCCTGCCGCTAAAGCCACGGCGGACATGGTTACGTGGCTAAAGAGTCGCAGCCTGAAGCCCCCCGATGTTCTCCCCGGCGCGGCGAATTGGAATGCTATCAAGTACGAACCCACCGATGCCGCCAAGGCTGCGCGACCCGGCGTGTATTATTGGTCCCGCCGTTATCAGCACGCCTACGGCATCCAAGCCATCAAGAATCGCACGGATATTCTTCGCAAGCACCTGCCCAATGCCGGCATTGGCGCGAACTATTCACCGCACTACCCGGCCGAGCATCGCTATCTCGGCGAGGTGCATAAGTGGGTCACCATCTTTCGCGAGGAAGGCATGACGCAGCCGTGGAGTGAGGATTACATTTTCCAGATGCCCGTCGCCACGCAGCAGATGAACAACATCAATCTCGACCTGCTGCGCGCCGGTGTGCGTGGCAAGCCCAAGCAGAAGATCCACTACTATTGCATGCCGCATTGGCCCGGGCAGATCCCCGAGAACTGGCGCCGCCTTTTTTATGGTGCGCTCGGCCATGGCATGCAGGTGGTCAACCTCTTCGAGTTTCGCCCCGTCCAAGTCGCCTACACCGAAAACCACTGCAGCAACCCCAAGACCTATCGCACCATCCTCCGCAGCTTCCGCGAGCTGGGGCAGTTCGAGGACATCATCCAGTCCGGCCGCAAACGGCCCGCCAAGGCGGCAATGTGGTTCAGCGAAACCGCCGACATCTGGGGTGACAACGAAGGCTCTTTCGCAGCCGGCAAACGCACCCTCTACGCCGGACTCATCCAGCAAGGCACGCCGCTCGATTTCGTGATCGAGGGCGATGACCTGAAAAACTATCGCATCCTGTTTCTGGCCGACGCCCATGTGTCGCGCCGTGATTCCGAGGCCATCGCCGCATGGGTGAAAGCCGGCGGCACTCTCTTTGCCACTGCTGGCGCAGGAATGTTTGACGAATTGAACCAGCCTAACACTGTCCTGCGCGGCGTGCTGGGCGTCAGCCCCGCTGGACTCGATGCCCCGGCATCCTCGTTCGTCGGCATGGTCAAACAGGAGCTACCCTTCGCCGCGCCGGTGGATGAAATAGCAGGCGAACCTGTTAGCACGCCGATATACGGCGTGCGAAGCCGTGTCAAGCTCGCCGGAGCCAAAACGCAGCTGCAGTTCAAGTCCGGCTCACCCGCGCTCACGCTGCATACCCACGGCCGTGGCCAAGCTCATTACGCAGCCTTCCTGCCAGGGCTCACCTACTTTGCGCCGGGCACACCAAAAGTGCCCGTGGACCGCGGCACCACGGCGCAAGCCTCCGCGCACTCCATTCCCACCCGGTTTGATTCCGGCATCGCCAAGCTCCTCCAGTTCGCCAACACCACCGGCGCCAATCCGGCGGGATGCTCCGAGCCCCTGGTGGAGGCCAACATCATCGATTCCCCCAAAGGCAGCGTGGTTATCCTCAGCAACTGGAGCGGTAGCTTCGTGAAGGCACTGGAAGTCACGCTCTCCGCCGATCTGGCGAAGAAGAGGCTCACCGTGGCCTCCGGCGCAGCATTCAGAAAGGACGGCAACAAGGCCACGCTCAACCTCGACATTGCCGAGGCTTTGATCCTGCGCTAAAGGATTTTACGTAAAAGCGACGCAGCTGTTCCCTGTCTTCCTTTGATGAAAATCATGCACCAAGTAGACCCACCATCTGAATTTGCTGTTAGTTTAGCGGAAAGAGTGGGTGCCTTTGCGTTCTCGTTTTTTCTTTTTTCAACACCCAGCCAACAGAGAGGGAAGGTAGATAATTAGCCCCAGTTATTTCATTTAAATTACATTTTCCTGATTATAACGACCGACTCTCTCGCTAGTGAATCTCAACCGTCTTGACCGTGATCTGGGCGTTTTCCGGCACATCAAAGGAAAGTAGTGTGCTAAATTCAAATGTTTGGCCGGGTTTCACCTCTTGATTCACCGTGTGGGCCACCTCCAGCGGTTCCGCACCACCCGCAACCTCCAAGGTGATCTTGATATTGCGCGCCGATTCCTTACCTCCGTTCTTAACCTTACCCTTGAGGGTCGTAAGGCCGACTTCCCCGGCACTAATTGACAGGCTAGCCGGATCGATCTTTATGGCACTCGCATCAAAGACAGGTCGGAATACGGTAACATTTGAATTCCGGCGCGTCTTGACGAATCTATCATCCCCCCCCCAGCCATAGTATGGCATTACCGCATACCACGCCAAGCCGGCCAGCAGGGTAACCACAAAAAAGGCGATACGAATCCTGCCTTTACGCTGCTCCTGTTCCTCTGATCGGATTCCCTCGCCTTCGACAGTCTCCGAGGCGGCCATTGCAGCCTCTTTGGACTTGGCCAGAGCAGCCTCACGTGATGCTGCAGCCGCCTGTGCAGGGCTCGAAACACCACCCTGCTTTTGAGGCTCGGCAACCGCCGCGGGCCGTTTTGGCGGACCACTTGACGCATTCCCAAGGCCAACACTCATCTTGGGCATGGCAGGAGCTTGTCCTGGTGGCTTAACTCCCTCGGGAACAGCGGAGTTACTACCCTCAACTGGCCGTTTAGGTGGGCTACCGTCAGAAACCGCAGGAGCACCGGAATCACCGGGACGTTTTGGAGGGGCCGGGCCACTGGAACGATCTGATGACCCTGGGCGTTTTGGAGGACCGGATACACCCTCACCAACAGGCCGGCGAGGCGGACCGGAGGCACCCGAACCATCAGGACGCTGAGGCACGGGAGCCATTGGGCCTCTCACACCTCCCGCACCACCGGGTCGCTTGGGTGGAGTCGTCCGTTTCGGCACACTGGGCGCACCACCCGTAGCTTGTGGAGCCAAAGTCGGCTTTCTTACAGGCATGGGCTGAGTTCCTGCTGCCTTCGGTTTGTTTATAGGCAAAGGTTGAGTGACAGCAGCCGGTGGTCGCTTTGGTTCGGGCTTTGGTTCGGGCTTT
>PBLV01000061.1 GCA_002721895.1 Verrucomicrobiales bacterium | reverse complement strand
TCGTTGCGATCCTTGCGTAGCAGGTAAATGTCACTCTTGGCGCCGAGACCCAGTTGGTTCACGTTGGCGCGTGAGTGGTCGGTGTTTCGGGCGTAACGGTTGCTGATAAAAATAATCCGCCCGTTCGGCAACTTGCGCACCTTGGCGATGAATTCCTTGGCACCCGGCACCAGCCCGGCCTTGCGCTCCGCGACCCATACCTCCCATGCCTCCTGTGTGTGCCCTTGCCCGCTGGCCTCCAGCCGGCGTTGATAGCCGGAGTTATCCAGCACCGTCTCATCCAGATCCATCACGATGGCCCACGGCCCCTTTTGCTTCTTGGCAGCGGCCGCCACCTTTTCCCAGGCATTGGCGTAGGTTTGCAAACATACCGCCTTGTACTCGCGCGACTTGGTGATCCAATTAAGCGCCGAGGAAAACCGCGCCACCTTTGGCGCCTTGGCGGCCTGTGCGGCCAAGGGGACTGGGGCGAGTAAAACCCCTGCCACTAGAAAAAATGCTGGCAGGTATGATGAGCGGATGGTCATGCCCCTGAGTCTGCCGAAATCCCACGCAGGCACAAGCCCGCAGCAATTCGCGTTGACCGACCATGGCGCGGGCGTAGGCTGCGGGCATGAAGCAGATGCTGGTGATGATTGCGGCGGCGGTGTTGGTGGGGCAATCCGTACAGTCGGCGGATGAGAAACCGCTCATTGCTGATCCAATTGTTGAGAAGGCGATTCGGAAATCACTCAAGAAACCCACAGGCGAATTCATCAAGGCGGATTTGGCAAAAGCCACCTACCTTGACTTGTCCTTCACCCAAATTACCAATGCAGGCCTCGGGGATGTTGCCAAGTTGCAGCAGCTCACCATCCTTATCTTGAACGATACTAAAATCACTGACGCGGGCCTCACGGAGGTGGCCAAGTTGCAGCAACTCATCTACCTTAACATGGACAATACCAAAATCACCGACGCAGGCCTCAAGGACATTGCCAAGTTGCAGCAGCTCACCGTCCTTGGTTTGCTCGACACTAAAATCACCGACGTGGGCCTCAAGGATATTGCCAAGTTGCAGAAGCTCACCTACCTTAACCTGTCCTTCACCAAAACCACCGACGCGGGCTTCAAGGAGGTGGCCAAGTTGCAGAAGCTCACCGGCCTTGACTTGGGTGGCACTAAAATCACCGATGTGGGTCTCAAGGATATTGCCACATTCCACAATCTTGAAAGGCTTGGCTTGGCTCGGGCTCCAATCACCGATGCAGTCCTCAAGGAGGTATCCAAGTTGCAGCGGCTCAAATCGCTTACCTTGAAGGAAACCCAAATCACCGATGCAGGTCTCGGGGATGTTGCCAAGTTGCAGCAGCTCACCACCCTTCACTTGGGCAACACTAAAATCACGGACGCGGGCCTCACGGAGGTGGCCAAGCTGCAGAAGCTCACCTACCTTAACTTGGACAATACCAAAATCACCGACGCAGGCCTCAAGGAGGTGGCGAAGTTGCAGAAGCTCACGGTTCTACGCTTGAATGACACCCAAGTCACCGATGCGGGCGTGGCTGAATTAAAGAAGGCGTTGCCGAATTGCAGAATCAACAGCAACCCCACGAAATAATCGTCCTTATTCCTCCCCGAACATGAAGCACTTCCTTTTGATATTGGCAGTGGTCTTGCCGGCGGTTGCTGCTGATACCCCAAGTGGAAGCCGGGGCGTTGTCTACGAAGGCCTGAAGTCGATTCGGCCGGCGACAATCAATGGGGATTTGAAAGCCGGGGTTCCCACCGTGAATGTCGCCATTTACCTGGGCGAAACAGATGGCAAGCCGCATGGTTACGTGGCCGCTCCGGAGGATTTGACCGCGTCCTTCAAGCGGGCCAAGGAGATCTTCGCCAAGGCCGGGGTTCAATTGAAACTGCTGTGGGTGAAGCGGGCCATCGTTCCTCCCGCATGGCTGTCGGTGCAGGCCAATCAAGTGACGGGGGTTGCGGTGCCTACAGAGATCAATGCTTACGTGGGTTACCGCTCCGCCGGCTGGACATTGACGCCGGCTGCCAAGGCCGCCTTTGAAGGCATCATTGAGCGCCATGCCGGGAACGACCGGACGATCTACCTGCTTTATCTTAAACAGGTGAAAATGGCCTACTTCGATCGCTCCGTGAAGGGTAGGCCCAAAATCAAGTCGATCCCCACCGGCGGCCTGTCCTTGCCAGCCTACTTGTTCGAGAACCGCATTCCCCGTCGCATTCGCGGCGTCATCACCCTGTGCCGGCAAAGCGGGAGGGGCGGCCGGACGATCGCCCATGAACTGGGCCACAAGCTCATCAATGTGAGTCACGAGCACCGGAAGATCAGCCCGCAATTTGAAGTACGCGGCGAAGGCGGCCTGATGATCTACGGGCGGGGCACTGAGATTCCCTCGGGCGCCGCCGGCCGATGGCACAAGGAGCGCTTGCACCTCTCGCCCTTCATCTACCGGACCAATAAAGACGGCACCCCTCAGTGGAACGCCGATTACCGCGAGAACGGCCACTACTACGACCCGATCTATGGCGACAAGGTGATCCGCTTTGGCGTCATGAAGGCGCCAAAGCGACCTAAACAAATTCAGCCATAGAGCCGGCCGAACATTTTGGCCTGTTGGCCGGTGAGGGTTATTGTAGGCGGGGCCGGTGGCCCCGCGCCCCGGCCACCGTCCGGGGCTACAGCGGAGGGACGTGCTTGCGAGTCCGTTGCGGCGCACGTAGCATTGGCGGATGCGACTTTTCTCCCGATTGATTTGCTTGATGGGTGTGTTGGTGGTGGTCTCCACCACGGCCAAGGAGCGGCGGCCGAATGTGGTTTTTATTCTCACCGATGACCAGGCGCCTTGGGCGCTTGGCGTCTCGGGACATCCGCATGCGGATACGCCGAATCTGGACCGGCTGTTCAAGCAGGGGATGTACCTGAAAAAATCGTATGTGGTGACGCCAGTTTGCAGTCCTTCGCGCACGAGCCTCATGACGAGCCGGTACGGGAGCGAGCTGGGGATCACAGACTGGATTCATCCGCGCAACGAACCGCAGCTCGGGCTGCCGCCGAAGACGGTGACGTGGACGGAGGCGATGCAGGCAGCAGGCTATCGCACGGGGTTGGTGGGCAAGTGGCACCTTGGCGTGCCGGACAAGTTTCACCCGACCAAGACCGGCTTCGATTATTTCATGGGCTTCCGAACCGGCGGCACGGTGGTGATCAATCCCACGCTGGAGAAGGACGGGAAAGGGGTGAAAACGGAGGGGTACACGTACGACGTGCTGACCGACGATGCGCTGGCGTTCATCAAGCGCAACCGCCGGCAGCCGTTCCTGTTGTGCCTGCATTATCGCGCGCCGCACACGCTGTGGTTGCCGCAGCCGGAGAGTGATCGCAAGCCGTTCGAGAAACTTGATCCAAAAATTCCGAATCCGGATTACCCGAATCTCGACGTGGCACGCGTGAAGCGGATGACGCGCGAATATCTCGGCAGCGTGAAGGGCGTGGACCGCAACGTGGGCCGGGTGATGCGGATGCTCGATGAGCTGAAGCTGGCGGCGAACACAATCGTGGTGTTCACCAGCGACCACGGCTACAGCATGGGCCACAACGGCATCTGGCACAAAGGCAACGGTCACTGGGCGCTCAAGCCGCCACCGCCGGTGACCAACCCGAACATCCCGCGCAATCAACGCCCGAACATGTACGACAACTCCATCTTCGTGCCCACCGCCGTGCGCTGGCCCGGGCACATTGAACCGGGAACAGTGCTGGACCTACCAGTAAGCAATCTCGACTGGTATCCCACGTTGCTGAAGCTCGCCGGCATCAAGCTGCCCAAGGGCGAGACCATTCGCGGGCGAGACATCAGCGGGACGTTACTCGGCGAAAAAACTGATTGGCCGGACGTGTGCTACGGCGAGTACAGCACGCATCACCAGAGCAAGACGCACATGCGTATGATCCGCACGACGAACTGGAAGCTGGTGCGCGATTTCCTCAACCCGGAGCGTGATGAGTTGTTTGATCTGAAGAACGATCCCGCTGAGTCGCGCAACGTGATTGCTGCAAAGAAAAATGCGGCTGTGGTTAAGGAACTCCACGCGATGATTGTGGCGCGCATGCGCGAGGTGAAGGATCCGGTTTTGAAATTTGTGAAATGATTTACACAGAGAACACAGAGGCACAGAGGTCCACAGAGATGATTGTTGTTGCTGATTTCGCTGAGCTTTCCGTGCTATTGAGGTAAAAGTGAAACATCCACTTACAATTGCGATGGCACTGTTCATCGGATGTGGCACGGCTGAGAAGGAGCCGCGTTGGCAGGCAATCACGCGGGAAATGATGGAGGCGCAGCCAGTGCCTTTTGCTCCGTCGGTGGCGACGGTGGCCTCGGCGCGGGTGGTGGAGCCGCCACGTCCGAACATTGTGTTGATCATGGTGGATGACCTTGGCTTCGGCGACTTGGCGGATTATGGGAGCGAGGCCATCCAGACGCCACACCTTGATGCGTTGTGGGAAAATGGGGTGGCGTTTTACCAGTACTACGCGGGCTGCACGGTGTGCGCGCCTTCGCGCAGCGTGCTGATGACGGGCATGCATGCGGGGCAGACGCCCGTTCGCTTGAACAGCGGCGGGGTGCCGTTACGCGATGAGGACTTTACACTGGCCGAGCTTTTTAAAAAGGCAGGCTATGCCACGGGCGGTTTCGGCAAGTGGGGGCTGGGAGACCTGGGCACGGAAGGTGTGCCGGAGAAACAGGGGTTCGATGAGTTTTTTGGGTACTATCATCAGGTGCATGCGCATGATTTTTATCCGCCTTATCTTATCGACACGGGGCGGAAGGTTCAGTTGCCGGGAAATGAGGGGTTTGATTATCGGCGCCGCGCGGCTGGATTCATTCCTGCGGAAGAGAATGGGAAGCAGCGCCAGTACGCGCATTATGAAATCACGAAGCGCACGCTGGAGTTCATTCGCAAGAACAAGGACCGCCGATTTTTCTGTTATGCGCCATGGACGCCGCCGCATGGGAAATATCACCTGCCGAAGGATGATCCCGCGGTGTCCCTGTATCTCGATAACGATTGGCCGGTGCGCGCGAAGGTGGCGGCGGCAATGATCACGATGATTGACCGTCAGGTGGGGGAGTTGGTGGCGTTGCTGCGCGAGTTGCAGCTGGAGAAGAACACGCTGGTGCTATTCACCTCAGACAACGGTCCGGCATTTCGTTTTGAGGGCAGCTTGGACAGCGCAGGGCGATATCGTGAGGCCAAGCGGTCGTTGTACGAGGGCGGCATTCGCGTGCCACTGATTGCCAGTTGGCCGGGGACCATTCCTAGGGACATTGCCACGGGTGAGATTCATTACGCGGGCGATTTCATGGCCGCCTTTGCACAGTTGACCGGCACGGAGGAACACGTGCCCGCCGGCTGTCACAGTGTGCCGATGGTCGAAGCAATGAAAGGCGCGCGTTACCCGCACCGGCCGCGCCACAAGTATCTCTACTGGGAGTGGCAGCGGCCGGACGGCTCGCTGATGCAGGCGGTGCGTTCCGGTGGCAAAAAGATTGTACGACACGCGACGGATGCGCCATGGGAATATTACGACCTTGCGTTCGATCCCGAGGAAACCAAGAACGACGCAGCCAAGCAACCTCGGCTGGTGGATCGCATGATTGGCTTTGCCAAGGAGGCTCATCAGCCAATGCGTCCACAAAAGGAGCCTGACAAACCGTCGGGTCGGAGGTATCGCTGAGGGATGAGCACGCGCCGCCGTTTTCTCCACGACTCCGCCGCCGTTGCCTTGGGCTTTGGGGGCCTGCAAATTCTCAGCGCGCGCTTGGCTGACAAGGATTCCCTGCTCACGGAGGGTTACGGGCCATTGCGGCCAGATCCCGCCAAGGTGTTGGATTTGCCCAAGGGATTTTCCTATCGCATCATCTCACGTGCCGGCGACCAGATGGATGACGGACTGATGCTGCCCGGCAAGCCGGACGGCATGGCTGCGTTTGCCGGTCCCAAGGGAACAACCATTCTGGTGCGCAACCATGAAATCAGCGCGGCCGTGAACCCCGAGGCCGGGCCATTCGGCAAGGGCAACGCGAAGCTGACCGATGCCATTCGCGCAAAGATGTATGATGTCGGCGCGCGGTTGAATGTGGGCCGGCGCGTGGCATGTCTCGGAGGCACGACAACACTGGTTTACGACACGAAGCAACAAAAGGTCTTGCGCCAGTTCCTCAGCCTCACCGGCACGTTGCGCAATTGCGCGGGTGGTCTGACGCCTTGGGGCAGTTGGGTTACCTGTGAGGAAACTACAGAACGAGCCGGCAAGACATGTTCGCTGGATCACGGTTATAATTTTGAAGTGCCCGCCACGGCTGAACCGGCATTGGCAAAGGCCGTGCCGCTGAAGGCGATGGGAAGGTTTAATCATGAGGCGATCGCGGTGGATCCAAAAACGGGGTATGTTTTTGAAACCGAGGATCGCGGTGACGGGTTGTTGTACCGGTTCATTCCCGCGGTCAGAGGGCAGCTGGTCAAGGGCGGCAAGCTGCAGGCGCTGGTGGTGCGTGATGCATTCGCGCTGGATACGCGCAATTGGGACAAGCAGCGGATTCAGGTTGGCGGCAAGTTGCGAGTGCAGTGGCTGGACCTTGAGGATGTGGAGTCGTCCAAGGACGATCTGCGGCACCGCGGCGCGAAGCAGGGGGCGGCGCGTTTTGCACGCGGCGAGGGTATGTGGTACTCGGAGGGATCGATTTATTTTGCCTGCACCAATGGTGGCGCGGGCAGGCACGGCCAGATCTGGAAGTTGACTGGAGACACGCTGGAACTGTTTGCCCAGCCAAACGACAAGGATCTTTGCGACAATGCGGACAACCTGACGGTGGCTCCGTGGGGCGATGTGATCTTGTGCGAGGATGGCGGCGGCGACCAGTACATCGTGGGCATCACGCCGGAGGGCAGATACTTCAAGCTCGCCCACAACGCCAGCGGCAACAGTGAGTTTGCCGGCGCCACGTTCTCGCCGGATGGCACGACTCTTTTCGTGAACATTCAACACCGGGGCCTGACTCTTGCCATTACCGGCCCTTGGCAGGGTTGACGGGTAGTTTGAGGGTTGTCACCATGGGGCATGCACTCCCTTTTGCGTCAGGGATTCTGGATGCCGGCGTGCCTTGCGCTGATTGTCTGGCTGGCCTGTGAGGCGCCGGACAAGCCCACGCCTGTTCCGCCGGAGATTTCCCCTCCCTCAACTCCGCCTCCAAGTTCCGGCGGCACGAATCTTGCACCGATCGCGGAATGCCGCTGGGCTTCGGGTCCCATCAACATTGACGGCAACGCTTCTGAACCGGCATGGGCTGGCGCTACGGTGTTCGAGGACTACCGGCTTGCCTGGCTGGGGGACAAGGTGCGTCCGGCCAGAACCAAGACCCGCACGCGCCTGCTTTGGGACAACGAGTTCCTCTATTTCACGGCGGAGATGGAGGACACGGATTTATTCGCGGATGTCTCGGAGCCGGACGGAGATACCTGGAACAACGACGTATGGGAGTTGTTTTTAAAACCCGCCGGCGGAAAGGCGTACTACGAGTTCCACGTCAGCGCGGCGAACACGAAATTTGACCTGTTCCTGCCGCACCGCGGGGCGTGGCTGTTAAAGCGATTGCGGCGGGCGCATGAATTCCACATCGAATCCGAGGTCACCCTGCGGGGAACGCTGAATGACCTGACGGACCGGGACTCGGGTTGGACGGTGGAGGGGCGGATTCCTTGGAGTGACCTCAAAATGACCGGCGGTGCGCCGGGATCGGGAGACAAATGGACGTTTGCGCTGTGCCGGTATGACTACTCGGTGGGTTTGGAGCGGCCGGAATTGTCGAGCACGGCGCCATTCCAGGCGCTGGATTTCCATCGCCCTCAAGATTTTGCAACAATCGAGTTTGTGGGCAAGGAGGCCAACCGGTTTGGGCCGCTTAGGCGGGTGGCGTGGGAGGCTTCGCGCTTGAAGGGTTCACCGGAGCCGGCGTTGCCCTATACCACGGAACCGGTCTGGCCGCGGTTGCCTGTTAAAAAACCACTGGAACTCAAACATGTGCCGGGTGTCGAGGGCCGACTGGCTTACTTGGATCATCGGCAGGAAAAAAACGGCGCCTACAGCAAGCTCTGGATGTTTGAGGACAGCGCGGGTGTCAGCCAGCAGGTGAACATGTTGTCCGTGACCAACGAACTAGCCTACGGGTTCTGCTTTCATCCAAAGTTTTCGGACAACGGCTTTGTGTATGCGCACCTCAATGGGCCGCGCCGGGGCGAGGGAAGCAAGAACAAGCATAGCCGCGTGTCGCGCTGGATGGTGGACCGCGAAACATTCAAGGCCGATCCCGCATCGCGGGTGGACATCCTGAAATGGGAATCCAACGGACACGACGGTGGCGGTTTGGTTTTCGGGCTGGATGGTATGCTGTATATCACCACGGGCGATGGCACGAGCGACTCGGATATCAATGTCACCGGCCAGCGGATTGACCTGTTGTTGTCCAAGCTTCTGCGGATCAATGTTGATGAGCCGGATGATGACTTGGCTTACAGTATTCCCCCGGACAATCCCTTTCTCAACACGCCCAATGCGCGGCCAGAAACATGGGCGCATGGCTTTCGGAACCCATGGCGCGTAACCTGCGACGCCAAGACCGGCCACATCTGGGTGGGTGAAAATGGCCAGGATCATTGGGAATCCGTGAAGCTGATTGAGAAGGGCGCGAACTATGGCTGGAGCGTGTACGAGGGCAGCCACCCGTTTTATCTGGAGCGTAAGCTGGGACCGGGCAAACTACGCCAGCCGACCTTGGAGCATCACCACCGCGAGGCCCGTTCACTTACGGGGGGAGTGGTTTATCACGGTGGCGCGCTGCCCCAACTGCGCGGCGCATACATTTACGGCGATTATGCCACCGGCAAGGTTTGGGCCGCCAAGCACAATGGCGAGGAACTGCTCTGGCACAAGGAGATTGCCGACACGGTCTTTAAAATCACCGGCTTTGGCACCGATACACACGGCAATTTGTTGGTCATCGATGAGGCCAGTGGCTTCCACCGTTTTCAGCCCAACCCGCACGCTGGTCAGCGAACAAGCTTTCCCGTTCGCCTGAGCCAAACGGGGTTGTTCACGGACACCCGCAACCTGAAAGCCCACCCCGCGCTCGTTCCATATTCCGTCAACGTGCCCCATTGGAATGATGGGGCAATCTCGCAACATCACATTGCGCTTCCCGGGGATGCCAACACCACTATCCAGTTTAGTCGTGGCGGGGCTTGGAAACTCCCCGAGGGCAGTGTGTTGTCCCAAACCCTTTCGCTGGAAGGGCGGCGGATTGAAACCCGTTTGTTGACCCTGCAGCAGGGCGAATGGACCGGCTACAGTTACAAGTGGAATGCCGGCCAGACCGATGCCACACTGGTGGGGCGTGACGGCGAGGATCTCACCTTGCATCACAAGGACCAAAACCGCCCGTGGCGTATTCCCGGCCGCACCGAGTGTATGATGTGCCACAGCCGCGCCGCCCAATTTGTCCTCGGTCTGAACGAACTGCAGATGAATCGGGCGCATGACTACGGCGCATTCCAAGCCCACCAGTTTCAGGTGCTGGACCAACTGGGTGTGTTAAAGGGCGCAAAATGGTCCGAGTATACGGGCAATGGCGCGGCCCATCGAAAGGATGCGCGCTTGGTCGATCCCTATGACCCGGCTCTGCCGCTGGAGTCACGCGTGCGCGCCTATTGGCAGGCCAACTGCGCCCACTGCCACGTGGAGGCAGGGGGAGGAAATGCGCAAATGACACTGAAGCACGGCATACCATTGGACAAGACCGGCACAATTGATGCCCGGCCGGTGCACCGTGATTTTGGCATTGGGGATGCCGCGCGCATCGTTGCGCCCGGTCGGCCGGAGCATTCCGTGATGCTACAGCGATGCGTGGGCGCGGCCGAGGGGCGCATGCCACCCATCGGGGCGCGCACGCTGGACGCGCAATGGGTCAAGCTGCTGGTCGAGTGGATCAAGACAACTCAACCGCCCGCCGAGCAGCCATGACGTGGCCCCAATGGCTGCGCGGCATTTGCGCGGTTGACATTCGGGGCGGGGCGTCCTTGAATCCGGGCGATGAAGTCCTTTCTTTTCTCCACCCGCGCGGTGTTGGCGTTTCTGGCGCTGATGGTTTTTTCGACCATTCAGGCGGCAAGTTTGCCGCAGTTGAAATTGGTCAACGCTTACTCGAACCTGAAGTTTAAGCGGCCGCTTTGGCTGGAACAACTGGCCGACGGACGGACGTTTGTGATGGAGCAACAGGGCAAAATCCACATTCTGCCCAAAAATTCGGATGGCGACTCGACGGAGGTGTTCTTTGATATCACCAAGCGCAAGCCCTACCAAAAGGATGAGGAAGGGCTGCTGGGAATGGCCTTTCACCCGAAATTTTCGGACAACGGTAAATTTTACGTTTTTTATTCGCAACATGAACCACTGCGGAGCGTGGTGAGCGAGTTCACGGTTTCGAAGGACAATCCAAACGCGATTAACCTGTCCAGCGAGAAGATTCTGCTGACGATTTTGCGGCCGTTCTGGAATCATGACGGCGGCTGTATCCTGTTCGGTCCGGATGGCAAGCTATACATTAGTCACGGTGACGGCGGCAAACGGGATGATCCTTTTGACAACGCGCAAAACCTGACCACACTGCTAGGCACGATCCTGAGAATTGATGTGGACACTCAAACGGGTTCATTGCCCTACGGAATCCCCGCGGACAATCCATTTGTGGGCAAAAAGGATGCTCGTGGCGAAATCTGGGCTTACGGTCTGCGCAATGTCTGGCGAATGAGCTTTGACCGTGCATCAGGTCAGTTGTGGGCTGGTGATGTGGGTCAGGACAAGTGGGAGGAAGTGAACCTGATTGTGAAGGGCGGCAACTACGGATGGCGGGTCCGCGAGGCGGCGCATCCATGGAAGACCACTTCTTTTAAGCATGAAGGCAAATATCTGGATCCGGTGATCGAGTATCCCCATCAGCCCGCGCTGGCCAAGGAAAGCAAGTTCAGCAAACACAGCCACGGGTTGAGCATCACGGGCGGCTACGTTTATCGCGGGAAAAAGATCGCAGCCCTGCAGGGGGCGTATGTTTATGGTGATTACAAGCAGGGAACAGTCTGGGCCATGCGCTACAACGGCGAAACGGTGACGGAATACGCACAGGTTATTGGCCCCAACCCGATTCGTCTGGTGGCCAGCTTTGCTGAGGACGCGGCGGGAGAAATGTACCTGCTGGGATTTGAGGGCAAAATTTACCGGCTGGAAGCAAAGTAGCTGCTCATTCACTGAACATGGCCGGGGTATTCGCCCCGGCTTTTTTTATGGAGTCTACTCGCATTGGCTGGCTGGCGGGAGGGTCATGGACTAGGATGGGGCATGAGCAGCCGGGAAAACCGTGAGGAATTGCGGGGGAAAATTCGCGAGTTAATTGAGTTCAAGGGTGGCGGTCACAATGCCGACTTGGTGGAAAACTTGGTGGAGCAGTCACTGAAGCTGTTGCACGACGTGGAACATCGTGGGGATGCGCGGATCATCGAGACGGCCGTGCGCGAACTGAGGTACGCGTTTCATTTGTTCGAGCCCTATGCCGACCGTCGAAAGGTGACGATTTTCGGCTCCGCGCGCACAAGCCCGGACAAGGTGGAGTATCAACAGGCGGTGGAGTTCGCGCGCCTGTGTGCTGAGGAGGGCTGGATGGTGATCACGGGCGCGGGGCCGGGCATCATGCAGGCGGGCAATGAAGGCGCGGGTTCGGAGATGAGTTTTGGAGCCAACATCCGCCTGCCTTGGGAGGCGGGTGCCAACCCGGTCATCGAGCACGACAAGAAACTCATCAACTTTAAATACTTCTTCACGCGCAAACTGACATTCCTGCGGCATTCGCACGCGGTGGCGCTGTTCCCCGGCGGTTTCGGCACACAGGACGAGGCGTTCGAAACGTTGACACTGATGCAGACAGGCAAGGCCCAGCTGATGCCGCTGGCGTTGATCGACAAGCCGGGAGGTACCTACTGGAAAACATGGGAACGGCATGTGCGCGAACATCTGTTGCGCGACGGCCTGATTTCACCGGAGGACCTGAACTTATGGAAGATGACGGACGACCCGGCGGAAGCCGTGAAATGGGTGGCTCGGTTTTACCGCAACTTCCACTCCTATCGTTTTGTGCGGGGCGAACTGGTTATCCGGCTGCAGAACGCGCCCTCAAGCTCGGCCTTGGAGGCCTTGAATGAGGATTTCGGGGACATCATCACGGGGGAACCCATCCGTGGTGCAGAACCATCTCCGGATGAACAGGAGGACAACGACTGTCTGGACCTGCCACGCATCACGATGGGGTTTGACCGGATGAGCTACGCGCGATTGCGCGAACTGATTGGCGTTTTAAACAACTATTAAAACATGTGTCCTTCTATCTGGAGGAGTTTCTCCTTCCATCCCAAGCCGCCAGAGAAGCCACCCAACCCGCCGTTGGTGGCTAGGACCCGGTGGCAGGGAATGATCACGGGGATGGGGTTGGCACCGCAGGCCTGGCCAATGGCCCGGGCGGCATTTGGCCGGCGCAGGGAAACAGCCAGTTCCCCATAGGATCGGGTCTTGCCAGCGGGGATGCGCAGCAGGGCGTGCCAAAGTTTTTGTTGAAAGTGCGTCCCGCAGGAGAGGTCGAGGGGAGGCAGCTTGCTCGGGGTCTTCCCCTTCAGGATGTCCACCAAGGCGTTGCGGGTTTGACGCGTCCAAGCTGCGGTGCACGGCGCGGTTTTGTTTTTCGTGGCGGATGTGTCGCCGGGAAAATGAAGCCGTGCCAAGCCACGGGGTGAAAAGTGGGCGTGGAATTTTCCCAGAGGCGTGGAGATGGTTTGGGCCATACAGAAAGACTAGGATTGCAAAACCTGTTTGGCAAGAGCCACTAGAGCTGAGGCAGCAGGAGCGTGAGCACGCTCCAGAGAACGGCCAGAAAAATGAGGAACAGAAAAATGAACCGGTTCCGTGCCTTGCGTTTTTCGATGCCCAAGGCGGGCTGGCCGTCCAGTGTCTCACCGGGGATGAAGGTGTAAAGCCGCGTCTCGGTGCCGGGCGCCGGCTGCTCATCGGCAATTCGTCCCGTGATCCGTTCCCATGCGCCGGCAAGGTCAAACTTGCGAACGCCTTGGGCATTGTACAGTCCGGGATGCTCGCGGCGTGGTTCAACAGGCCGGGGACGAGTGAGATTCAATTCCTCGGGGGGGGTGACCTTGCGTTTCCGGCGGGCGGGCTTGGTTTCCTTGAGGGCTTCGCGAACGCCTTGAGGATCGCCTTCGTCCAGAACGGTTTGAAGCTTTTGGATTTCCCGCTGCAACGTGGCGATGCGGTCATCAAACTCGCTGGCGCGTCTTTCCGAACTGCGTTGCTTTTTACGTCCCCATGCCATCGGGCACCTGGTTTATTTGAAAAGAAGATAGGCGAAGATGGCTGCGCCAAGCAGCACGAGGGGCCATGTGAACGCCAAACCCATGAGGCAGTAATGGCCAAAGCTGTGCTCCGCCACGGTTTGGGAGGCGAGGTTTTCGCTGGAGCCTTGATCCTCGGAGTTTTCAGTCAGCAGGGGCCATCTTAGCTTGGCCGAGTTGATCTCCATGCGGGCATTCTCGATGATTGTGAGGTTTCGGGTCAGCCGCACCTTCCAGTCATCCTGATTGGTATCGACATCCTCCAGTTCCTCCACTTTGCCCAGAGCTTTCCGCATGTCGGTGATGGTGCGTCCCATTTGCTCAGCGTCCCGGCGGGCATCGTGCTCGGCTTCCTCAAGCAATCCCAGACCGCGGGTCAGCTCCTCCAGCATCTCATCGCGTCCTGTCTCAAATTCCGAGAAACGCCGCCGCGATTCCTCAACTGAGGTCCGTTCGCGTTCGACATTCTCCAGTTCGCGACTGAGGTCGGTGATCCGCTTCTGCAGATCCACCGATTGCGTGTCCAATTCCTCGCGCTCGGGATGCACCGCGCGCTTGGGAGTGGCATGGCCCGCCGCGGGGAAATCCTCCTCCAATAATCCTGATCCATCCAAAGAGGACATGCCAGAAGGCTAAGGGGGCAGAGGACAGTTTGTCAAAGCATATCTTGTGGCTAATAGTAGATATAGCCACATTATATTGGGTTAGTGCTCCATTTTTGTGACTTTATCCCTTGCATGTAGGAGCGGGAATAGTCCGAGGGAAAGAGAGAGGAGCAGAAATCCTCCAAAAGCCACGAGGCGCTTTTCCAGAGGGGGCATTCCCAAGAGGTGCCATGGCGAGCCCCATGGCGAGGCCATGCCTAGAAACATGATGCAGGCGCCGATGTAGACGAAGCTGAGCACGAGGCAAAATGTTCCGCCAAATCCGCTGACGATTTTGCTGGGATTATCCTCCTTCAAATTGGGATAAAGAACGCCCATGCCGACGGCGAGGCTATTGAGAGTGAGGGCCATTAGGGTAATGGCAAAGATGAAGTACAGGGTTTGGCGAATGGGCAAATCCAGCATGTGGCAGGAAAGCCAAATGAGCGGGAGAGTGACCAGCAGGGAAATGGCCGTGGCTAGGCCGACCTTGACGAGTACTACACGAACCAACCCCATAGGAGCTAGGCCGATGATCCAGACGCGTTTGCCCTCCAGTGAAAATTGTGGGTAAACAAAGCGGGTGGTGAGGGTTGCGAGGTTGAGTGCGCAGACGGCGAAATTCATGTAGGTTATCACATAGATCCAGAAGTTGGAAAGCTTCTGGGTGAAGTAGTGCATGTTCATGAAGTAAAGGCCGAGGATGCCAAACAGCATCAAGGATTGGCCCCATTGGGCGGTGTCCCGACAAAAGACGCGGATGTCCTTGAGGAGCAAGGCCCGGGTGTCTGGGGAGATGAGGGGGAGCCATCCGGAAAGCCGATCGAGAGGGCCGTGGCGGAAACGCTCCTGCTTGCGGGTCTCGACACTCTTGGCAGAGGTTTCCCAGAAGGATGTGAGGGAGGCGAGTTGCCCCGTGCCGCCAAGCAAAGCGAGCCACAACCCAATACCCCAAAGGGAGGAAGCCGGCATGGACTGAGCGGGGGCAAAAATCCAAGCTATAATGGCAAAGGGCATAAGGCCGCCGATTAGGTATACGGCGGGCCGGTTGGCCACGAGGGCGGCGAGCGCGGTGACGGGAATGAGAAAGAGCAATGAACGGGACGGCCCGATGGAATCGGGCGGTGGCGGATTTTCCACCTGAAGGGTTCGCACCAGGCGTGGCGTGCTGCCGGAAAGGTCATGGATTTCCACGAGGCCATCGCGGCTGCCCAGAATGAGGCGCTCGCCGTTGGCGTTGAGACTGACGGCGGTATTCAAGTCATTGGGCCGACCGGGGATTTGCTGCACGGGTTCAAGTGTGTCTGTCTGGATGAGGTATGCCCCAGGGAAATCACCGGCAACGGCGAAGCGTTCGTGGCCGGGCAGGGTGGCCATGGCGTAGATATCGCCGGTTTGTGCGGCGGTGTCATATTTTTCGCGGGGTGCCCGGGCAATTTGCTCGTCCTGATGGGGAAGGCGGGTTGTGAGGTTTTGCACTTTTTGGCCGGTCAAGAGTCGTTGGCCGTCGTGCAGGGAAACGATGTCAGCGTCTACGAACAGGTGGCTTGGGTCGGACGGATTTTCAAGGTCGATGATGTGGGCCTCGCTCTTCAGGCCGGTGACCACGAGTTGGTTTCCATCCGGACTCCATGCGAGGCCGGAAATTCGATCATCATCATGCTGAAATTCACGGGATCCACCGTCTCCTTGAGTGGGGAGCAGCAGGGTGGAGCCATTGGCCAGGCCCACGGCCAAAGTGGAGCCATCGGGTGAATAGGCGGCACAAAGCGCGGTGGCCGGGACTGGATGATCCCTCTTTATTTCCCCAGTGGGTTTGCGGAATTGGATGCGCCCCTGTCCTTCATGCGTGATGCCAGCCAAGGCAAGGGTTTTTCCGTCCGGGCTGTATTGCATGGCGGTGACGATCTGAAATGGGGTTTGGACAGGCGTTAAGGAATCGCCTGCGTCCGGCTGGAATTGGGCGAGGTGGCCGGGCCAAGCGGCGGCGGCATGCTGTCCATCAGGAGAGATGGCGGCGGCGGTGATCACAGGCCGCGGAACCGGCTGGAGACGCAGGGGCTTGGTGATGGGCGTGGCGCCAAGGGCCAGCGCGAGGCCGGATAGATTGGCTTGGAAGTAATCCCGAATGCGAAGGCTAAACTCTGCGTCCACGGGCTTGAGGTCCACGAAGCCGAGGTGTTGATCCACAAGTTGAGGCAGGCCGGTAAAGGCGGGCCGGACGCCTTTAATCTGCCCGGGCTGGGCACCGAGGTGGCCAAGTCCCTGAGGACCGATGTTCAAAGCAAGCTGGTCGAACGCAGCGGTCAACTGGGAGGAGAACTCGTAGGCACGGGGGGAAGTGGCGCGGAGTGTGGGCCAATCGGCCCGGTTGGAAATCACAGGGTTTTGCTTGGTGTCGCCGAGCCGGGTCATTTCATTGCGGGCGGAGTTGAGGGCGTCCTGTAGCGACAGGTAAGGAAGGAAAAAACTCAGGAGGGTTAACCCGGCACAAGCGCGTCCACCGTGACGGATTAGTTGGGCCCAGTTGGCGACTAGGCTGCCGCGACTGAGGGTGGTGGACAAGGCGCTGTAGAAATATTTCCCCGTCCGGGTGAAGCCGAGGAAACCGAAGAAGAGTACGTTGCTGAGGAGAACCAGAAGATAAAACACGGACAGGTCATAGACGCCATCCTTCCACTCGGAGACGGATCGGGAGAGCCAGTAGCTGGGCATGAAAGGAAACTGGACAAACCGGGTCTTGGCCAGCAGGCGGGAGCGCTCTTCGCCAGCGGTGATGATGAGGGATTCATCGGCCACAACCTCGGGCTGCAGATAGGCCCGAAGCGCGAGGACGATGGTAATGGCCACCAGCACGCCGCCGATCTGAAACAGCTTCCGGTCCAAGTGCCGCGCTAGGAGGATGGCGGTCCAGCACCCGAGCACAGCGGGCAGAATAATAAACAGGCCAACGAGAATGGGGGTTAAAACATAAAAGTGCCATTCCGCTTTTTGCTGCATTCCGTAGGCCGCCAGCAATGGGGCGACGAGCAGGAGGAACGCCCAGGATGCGATGCAGGTGGATTCGATGAATTTCCACCGGAAAATTCCACTGGCGGGAATGGGCAGAGTGAAAAGATAGACGGATTCCTTGTTGCGAAAGAAGTTGGTGTAGCCGACCACGACGTTGGAAAAGAGGAGCATCATGAACAGGAACGCGAAGAGGAGAAAAACGAGTTCCTCGATGAGCACGGGGCCGATGCCTTGGACAGCGTTGAGCTTGCGAAGGCCGCGGCTGAACAGCCACATGGCGATGATGGGATAGGTGGCCACGAAGCCTACGATCAGCCACGTCAAGGAGCCGGAGCGTTCGTTGGCATCACGCAGCTTGCGCCAGAGCTGCTTGAGATGCAGCGAAAGGAGCAGGAGCAGAGGCGAGCGGTTGGGTTCCACGATAATCAGTCGCCGATAGGAGCTGTCTCTGGGCCTCGTTCCTGATGGAGCTGGCGCATCTGGGTCTCCACCGTACTTTCATCCTCGCGGGTCAGGGCCAGGAAAGTGTCTTCCAGAGCGCCGTCGTTGCCCGCTTGTTCGCGCAGATCCTCCTTGGTGCCGGCGGCAATCAGTTGACCGTTGTGGATAATACCGATGCGGTCGGCCATTTCCTCGGCGACACTAAGCTGGTGCGTGGAGAGAAAGACTGTCATGCCCGCGGTGGCGCGTTCGCGCAGAACATCCTTGAGAACCCGGGCGTGATGGGGATCCAACCCAACCATCGGCTCATCGAGCACGAACACATCCGGGGCATGCATGAGCGCGGAGACGATGGCAATGCGCTGCCGTGTGCCGTGGGACAGGCTTTCAATGGACAGGTCGATGTAGGGATCGAGACTGAAACGCGGGATGAGATCCCGCGTGCGATTGTCCATCAGGTCTTCCTCCATGCCAAAGAGCCGGCCGGTGAACCGGAAGAATTCCAGCGGGGTAAGCTTGTCATAAAGGAACGGAAAGTCCGGCACATAGGCCAGACGTTTGCGCACCTCGACGGGCTCTTCCTGAACATCAAAGCCACACACTCGAACCTGCCCCTCGGTGGGTCGGATGAGACCGGTGAGCATCTTGATGGAGGTGGTTTTGCCGGCGGCATTGGGGCCGAGCACGCAAAAGAATTCGCCTGACTTGACCGTCAGGTTGATGTGGTCGACTGCCACGAGGTCGCCGAATTTTTTTACAAGGTTGCGGAATTCAATCATCGCTTTGGGCGCGGCCGGGGGTAATGGCGCCGGCTGCGGATTTCTATGCCCCCCGCGAGGGGTAGCTCGGCCCGGATCAATTCTCCGTTTTGGCCAATATAGGCGACGATGTCGCCAAAATTTAACACCCCCATTTCCAGCGGCGCATGCACGCGGTAAACGCGCAGCGTCCGGGAGTGATCGGGCAATGTCCCATAACGTGACTCCCAGGCCAGCTTCAACCGGCGGTGGGGCAGCACGCTTGAGGCGGCGGCGGAAGCCGTTGCCATCTGCAACATCTTGCGGATCTGGCCGGAACTGGAAAGTGCGCCGTAGGCTTGGTCGCCGCCGAGCAACGATTCGCTGCCCATCTCCTTCATCAAATGTGCGGCCGTGCCCACCAGCCCGTCACGGCTGGGGTTGATTTCCAAGTGCTGCTTTTCGCCAGGGCCACGCCCGAAATCGATTTGCACCATGTCGTTGGTCGTTGCGCTTTTCAACGCGAGAGACCATTCACGCTCCAAGGTGCCACCGACCTGCCGGCGTGTCATGGGAGGATTGAGGGTCATGGTCATCTCCTGCCACTCGCGCTGCTTGTCAAACAGCAGGTCCAGCGTGAACTCCAGCTGGCTGCCATTCGAGAGTGTGACCAGGCCCTCGGTGTTGGGCGGTGTGGCATCCAGTTCGATTTGATAGCCGGCGGGTTCCCGGCTCAGGTTTTCCAAGGGCAATGGCGTGCCATTGTCATCCAGCGCGGTGGCGGTCCAGGTGAAGGATCCAATCCATTCATTGTCCCGGGTCCGATAAATGTCGTAGTGCGTAATGTCCTCCTCCGGACTGAGCACACGGCGCCACACGGTCTCAATCGGAACCTTGGCGCCGAAATGTTCCGCGCGCCAAAGCAGGACGTTCATCACGAGCCAAAAGACCGTGATGACTCCGAAGAGAATCCGTTGCGACATGCGCGGAGTCTGCCCAGACTCGGGACGGGGTTTCAAGGACGCTCTGCAACGTGCGCGCCAGTTGCTAATCCGTGTTCCAGAGGGATTTCATGCGTTCCAGGCCGGTGGTAATGACTTCCAGCGGGTCTGCCTCCCAAAGCGCTGCGTTGAACAGCTCGAGGCTCATGGTCTGGTCGTAGCCCTTTTCCTTGAGAATGGAAATCTCCGCCGTCAGGTCAATCTGCCCCTCGCCCAGCATTACGCGGTCGGGATCTTTTTGTGTGGCCGGCGCCTTGTCCGGGGCGGCATCATCAATGTGATAATGGCTGATTTTCTCCACAGGAATGGCCCGGAGATCATCGAGGGTCGAGTGACTGTTCCAGTTGTGGAAGGCATCGAGAATGATCGTGGAGTCGGGATCATCCGCCTCCTGCACAATGCGCCATGCGTCGGGCAAATTGTAAACGCTCTTGAAGAAACTGATGTATTCAAAGGTTGGCCGGATGCCCTCTTCGCGGCCGATGGCTAGGAGGTCGCGATAGCGTCCCGGCAAATGATCCTGCCGCGCCACTTCCAGAGGTGGCGTGGCCACGATGTAAGGCGCTCCCAGTCGCGCCCCTAGTGCAAACCTCCGCCGGGCCTCGTCTTTCACAAGTTCATATTCCCAGCCATCCATGTCACCCCATTGGCGAATTGCAATGACGCTGGGTACGATCAAGCCATTGTCCGCCAAGGCCTTCTCCACCTCGGCCACCTCACCTCCCCGACCCACATGGTCGTAGAGGTCGTTAATCCAAAGTTCGATCCCGTCGTAACCGGCCTGTCCGGCGAGATGGATTTTGCGCAACAACGGCTGCGGCTTGATGGTGCTGGTATTCAGGCAAAATTTCACGGCGCGAGTTTGCGAATGCACAGATCAAACGCAAGCTCTCAGGAGAGGTGGCGTGCATCCAATTTGTCGGCGACTTTCATGTGGAGCCGATGGCTTGCCAAACATGGGCACCTCATTATCATCCACTCATGCGCTGTCAGCTTGCTTGGGTCTGCCTGTTTCCAGTGTTGAGCTTCGCCTTGGAGGGACCGCCTTCGGTGACGCAATCTTTGAAGCTGTTTCAGATCGAAAAGGGCGCGAAGATTGAAATAGCCGCCGCTGAGCCGCAACTGCGCGATCCGGTGGCGATGTGTTTTGATGCCGAGGGACGGATGCTGGTGGTGGAAAGCCTCGGCTATCCGTTCCTGCCCGCCAAGGATGGAAAGGGCAAAGAGGCGCCGAAGCTCGGGCGCATCGCCTTGCTGGAGGATGCCGATGGTGACGGGCAGTTTGAGAAGCGCACGACCTTTGCCGAAGGCTTCACCTTTCCCAATGGCATCCTGCCGTGGAAAGGCGGCGTGTTCGTCACTTGCGCGCCGGATATTTGGTATCTGAAAGACACGACCGGCGATGGCAAAGCAGATTTGCGGCGCGTGGTGCTCACCGGTTTCGGCACCAAGAGCAGCAGCGAACAACTGCGCGTCGCCAGTCCCACGCTCGGGCCCGATGGCTGGGTGTACGTCACCAGCGGCCTCTCCGATGCGAGCGTCACCAGCCCGCTGCATCCCAAGCGCAAAGCGGCGGTGTCCAAACGGCAGGATGGCCGGTTTCATCCGGAGACGTTTGTTTATGAACCGCTCGCCGGCGTCGGCCAGTTCGGCCAATGCTTTGATGCCGCCGGCAACCGCTTCGTCTCCAGCAACCGCAATCCGCTCATGCACGTGGTCGTCGCGCCCGGACTGCTGGGGAGCAATCCGCATTATCCCTTCACCGACACGGTCGAGAACGTCGTGCCCGTTGCCGCCAAGGTGTATCCCCTCAGCCCCGACACCACCGCCGCCAGTTACATCCCCAGCCTCATCAGCCGCCAACACGCCGGCACCTACACCAGCGCCAGCGGCATCATCATCCGCGGACGCGACGCCTTCATTTGTGAGCCCGCACAAAATCTCGTGCAACGCCAAGTGCTCACGCCCGCCGGCGCCACCTTCACCGCCGCGCACCCCACGCCCGGCAAGGATTTCCTCGCCACGCCCGATCAATGGTTCCGCCCCGTCCACGCCACCATCGGCCCCGATGGCGCGTTGTACGTTTGCGACATGGTCCGCCAATACATTGATCACCCCCGTTACCTGCCCGAGGCCATCCGCGGCAAACTCCCCTTCAAAGCCGGCACGAAGCATGGCCGCATTTGGCGCATCAAGCTGAACACCCCAGCGCCGCCCAAGATCACCGCCGCTCAAGCCGCCGCCGCTCGGCAAAACCTCGCCATCCGCCAGGGCCGATTTCCCAAGACGCCGGTGAAGACGCTTCTAGAGCAGACGCGGTCCAACGACGCCAACGCCCGCTTCCTCGCCGCGCTGCAACTCGCCAAACAAAAACACCCCGACAAAGCCAACGCGCTGGCGGCCGCGTTGATGAAGGATGCCGACGACAAATGGCTGCGCGCGGCGGTGTTCAATGCGCTGGGCAAAGGGGATGCCGTGCCGGTGCTTGATCACATCCGCACCACGCGCCCGATCAAGAACGGCGCCGTCCAGCAGAGTTACCTCGCGACGATGAAAGAGCTCGGCAGCATCGTCGCGCAGGATTGCACGCCGGCGCAGATGATTCATTTCTGGAATCTCGGCACGCAAATGGCCCAGCCCGAGCTGCGCAAGGAACCCATCCGCATTTCCGTTTGGGAACGCGCCGCATTTCTGAATGGCCTGATCCTAGGCGCGAAAAAGAAAGGCGTGAAGCTCTCGGCCACCCATCCTGACGCGCATCCGCTGCGCAACTTCATTCCGCTCACCTCAAAGCTCACGCCCGCCGAAATCAAGGCAAAGTACGAGGCCAACAAACTGCCACCGGATGTGGTGGCGGACTTCACCATCAAGTCCACCCTGCGCTCCGCGCGCAACTCCGTCGAGGCCGGCATCTCCCTGCCGCGCCGTTTCGCCGCCATTGAGCTAATGGGCAACACCGACTTCGGTTTCGCCGGTGATGCCTTACTGCGCCTGCTGTTGCCGCGCGAAGATTTGGTGGACATCGCCCTGCGCACGCCCGATATCCAAGCCGCCGCCGTGCAGGCGCTCGGCAACCTCAACGACGCGAAAGTCAGCCAAGCCCTGTTGGCGCCCAAGGCGTGGGGCAGCTTCAGCCCCACCGTGCGCGAGGCTGTCCTCGGCATCATCACCCGCAGCGCCCTGCATCACCCCGTACTGATTGACGCCCTCGAGAAAGGTACCGTGCCCGTCCACGCCATCACACCCGCCCGCCGCAAAACCCTCGAGCGCCACAAGACCGCCGGCGCCCGCGCCAAGCAACTCTTCGCCAAACACACCGGCGGCGACCGCATGAAAGCTTTCGAAGCCGCCAAGCCGGTTTTGAAATTGAAAGGCGACGCCGCCAACGGCGCCAAGATTTTCACCCGCGCCTGCGCCACCTGCCATCGTCACGGCACGCAAGGCCACGCCGTCGGCCCCGACCTCACAGGCCTGCGCAACCAACCCGCCGAAGCCCTGCTGCTGCACATCATCGTGCCGAACAAGGAAGTTTACCCGCAGTACACAATGTACGAGGTGGACACCAACGAAACCGAAACCTTCGCCGGCCTCCTCGCCGCCGATACCCCGTTGCAAATCACCCTCAAGCTCCCGCTCGGTTTATCGAAGACCATCGCCCGCAAAGAAATCAAAGCCATCCGCGCCAGCACCATTTCGCTCATGCCCGACCTCCTCGAGAAAACGATGACCAAGCAGGAACTGGCCGACCTACTGGCATTCTTGAAAAAGTAATCCTTGGCGTCTTCGCGCCTTGGCGGTTTGTAAAATGACACCGGATATCATTGCGCCGGGCTACCTTTGAGCGCATATTGGCCAAGCAATTCCCACACGGCGAAAATCTTTTCGATATGCTTTTTGGAAAACGAATTTTTTTGATTCTCACGGCTCTCGTGACTTTGGCGCTCCCGGCTGCCGAGAAAAACATCGTCGTCATCATTGCCGATGACCTCAGCCCCACGATGGGTTGCTACGGCGACATGACGGCGATGACGCCGAACATCGACCGGCTGGCCGCTGACGGCACGCTGTTTCGCTACGCCTTCGCCACCACCGCCAGTTGCAGTGCCAGTCGCAGCGTGGTGCTCAGCGGACTGCACAATCACCGCAACGGCCACTACGGGCACTTGCACAGTTATCACAAATTCAGCAGCTTCCCGTGGGTGAAAACGCTGCCGGTACTGCTGGCCAAAGCCGGCTATCGCACCGCGCGCATCGGGAAACACCACAACGGGCCGGAGGAGGTGTACTTCTTTGAAACCAAAATCCCCGGCAACAGCCGGAGCACGGTGGAGATGGCCAATAATTGTGAGGAATTCATCAAGGCCGATTCTGACAAGCCGTTCTTTTTGTATTACGCCACCAGCGATCCGCACCGCGGCGGCGGCCGCGCCAATGAATTGGAGCATCAGCCGGACCGCTTCGGCAACAAGCCCAACAAGGGCGCGTATCCCGGTGTGGAGGAAGTGTTTTATGATCCAGCCAAGGTGACCGTGCCGCCGTTTCTGCCGGACACGCCCGAAACGCGCGCCGAGCTCGCGCAGTATTACCAAAGTACTTCGCGCGTGGACCAAGGACTTGGACGGCTGATGGAGATCCTCAAGAAAAACGGCAAATGGGACAACACGATCATCCTGTTTACGAGCGATCACGGCATGGCCTTTGCCGGCGGCAAGACGACCGTCTACGAAGGCGGCCTGCGAGTGCCGTTCCTCGTGCGCAACCCGTACCAAAAGGAACGCGGAAATACGAACAACGCGATGATCTCTTTCGTGGACATCGTGCCAACCCTGCTCGACTTCGCTGGCGGTTACGATGCGGAGACCGGCGCCGCCAAAGCCGAGCTGGCTACCATGCCCGCCGGGCGCCGCACCAAGAAGGGCCCGTACAAATTTCACGGCCGGTCGTTCCTGCCGATTCTCGCTGAGAAGAATCCCGAGGGCTGGGATCAAATCGGCGCGAGCCACACCTTCCACGAAATTCAAATGTACTACCCCATGCGCGTCATTCGCGACCGTAAGTACAAGCTCATCTGGAACATCGCCCACCCGCTGCCGTACCCCTTCGCCAGCGACCTCTGGGCAGCGCCGAGCTGGCAGGCGCAATGGAAAAAGGGCATGGATGCCCCCTACGGGAAACGAACCGTGCGCGAGTACATCCACCGGCCAAAATTCGAACTGTATGACATTAGCGCCGACCCCCACGAATCCAAAAACCTCGCTGCTGACCCCCAATTTGCCAAGGTCTTGGAAGAATACACGGCCAAGTTGAAGAAATTTCAGGAAGCTACTCAGGATCCATGGGTGTTGAAGTGGAAATACGAATAGGCGCGGGGTTGCCGGGGCGGCCGCCAGTTTGTTGCCTCCTTAAAGCCGGTTGTTTTATCGCTAACTTTCAACTATAAAGGGGCCGGAGGCATGGCCCAACCAAACACTGACACGTCCGCATTGCGTGAACGCATGCGCAAGATCATCCACGAGGCAGACACGCCTGCGGGCAAAGTGTTTGACGTGTCTTTGATCGTGGCCATTCTCGTCAGCGTGGTGGTGGTCATGCTCATCACCGTACCCGGCATGGCCCATTGGGAAAACACGCTAAATGGGGTGGAATGGGGGTTCACGATTTTGTTCACCGTGGAATACATACTGCGATTGTGGACCGTGGATGCCCCGGGCAGATATGCGCGGAGTTTTTTCGGCATCATTGATTTGCTAGCCATTTTACCGACCTATATTAGCGCAATCTACCCTGGGGCAGAATACCTGCTGGTCGTGCGCGCCTTGCGGGTATTGCGGATTTTCCGAATCTTAAAACTCGTTACGTACGTTCAAGGAGCGCGGGTGATCATGCGCGCACTTCGAGCCAGTCATGCAAAAATCACCGTGTTCCTACTGGCAGTAATTATCCTCGTGACCATCATCGGCGCGGTGATGTATCTGGTGGAAGGAGAGAACAATCCGCGGTTTGAAAGCATCCCCAAAAGCGTCTACTGGGCTATCGTGACGTTGACCACGGTGGGTTACGGCGACATTACGCCAAGCACCGCCCTGGGCCAATTCTTGGCGGCGATGGTTATGATAATGGGCTACAGCATCATTGCGGTGCCAACCGGGATTGTGTCTGCTGAGATTGCCAAGATCGACGGCCCCAATGCCCCTAACACCCGAGCCTGCCCCAACTGCGGTGTCGAGGGCCATCGCCTCGACGCCAAACACTGCCACGCCTGCGGCGAAACCTTGAACAAGGGAGACATCAAACAAGGATAGGCGTGATATTCAGGATCAATTCAAAAAAACAACCTGAATATCGTGGCAATCTCCGTTCATTTCTCACTTCGCTTGTTGCGCCCGTAATAGAGAAACCCATCCTCCGCGCCGACGAGCAAATCCGGCACGCCATCGCCGTTCCAATCGACCATCGTCGGGCTCGTGGTATGGCTGGAAATATTGCGTTTGAATAGGGTGCCTTGAAGCACAAGTCGGGTCATGCCTTCGCGGGAGCCAACGTTTTTCCACAGCTCGGCATTGGGGCTGTTGGCCAGAACGTCGAGACGACCGTCGCCGTCCCAGTCGACCACGCACAGTTTGCGCCGACCGCTGCCGCCGGCTGTGCGGGTGTTTAATCGAACATAGCCGGGCTTTTGGGTTTCGAAAATGCGTTGAGGCGCGTCGAGCACCAAGCGGCCATCGCGACGGGCACGCGGCAAGTGAGTGAGGTAGCCCTCGTGATCGAGCATGATCAGGTCGTT
>PBLV01000060.1 GCA_002721895.1 Verrucomicrobiales bacterium | reverse complement strand
TGCACGGTGAATGTGCTGAAGTAGAGGCACGAGTCCAGCCTTTGGGGCCAACTTTCATAAGTTGTTGCCATAATTTATTTTTGAGCAAACCATGACTCATGGGTGTGCTGCGCGCAATTTTCGGTCCTTCCAAGGATGAAATTTGGTCCCAGATCTCCAAAGACATTGGCGGCGAATTCATCGATGCGGGTTTTTGGGGAACCGACGTCCTGAAGTACCGGCATGGCGAATGGGAAATTCTGTTAGATACTTACACCGTGAGTCACGGTAAAGGCAGCACAACCTACACACGCATGCGGACGCCCTTCGTCAACTCGGATGGTCTTCGCTTCAAGATTTATCGAGAGGGATTCTTCAGTTCCATTGGCAAGTTTTTCAAGATGCAGGATATTGAGATTGGAGATGCCTCTTTTGACGATCAGTTCATCATCAAAGGAAACAACGAGGACAAGATCAAGTTGCTACTGAACGATGCGACACTCAAACAGTTGATCCAAAAGCAACCACGCATTCTTTTTGAGATTCGGGACGACAAGACCGAGGGGGTCGATATGCTGTATTTCCAATGCCGTGGTGTCATTAAGGAAACATTACAGCTGAAGGCCTTATTTGGGCTGTTCGCGGCCACACTGATGCGCTTGGTGCAGATCGACTCTGCCTACGAGAATGATCCCAACGTGGCCCTGCAATAGGCGACCTTCAACAAAACCTTCAATTGCTGGCATATGCCAGCATATGGAGAGGATGTTTGACGATATGGAAAAACATCCTGAAGATCCCCGAAATAACCGGAAAATGGACTGCGAGTCCTATCTCCGGAGCCCGTATTTCTCAGCCCTCCAAATTTTGGGCGCTAACCGTCTTTTTTGATTCGTAAAAGTTCACGTACACATTGATCGATTGATAAAAGATGAGTCTCCCTCTATACTTCAGACAGTTTATGGGAATGATGCGGATTCTATCTGTACTGCTGTTTTTTGCGCTTTCTTTAGGTATGCAAGCGGCTGAGGCAGAGGGTTTTGCTAAACAGTTCCTTGAGTCTCACTGCATTCGTTGTCACGGGGAGGAAAAGCAAAAGGATAAGCTGGCTCTCCATAATCTGTCGTTCAATTTTGCTAAGGCGGGCAATTCTGATTTATGGCTGGATATTCTTGCCCAGCTCACTGCTGGTGATATGCCACCGCTGGATGAGGAGAAACGCCCCAGTGATAAAGAGCGGAATCGAATGATCGAGTGGATTGACCGCCAGTTGCTGACGGCAGGCTCTGGTGAGGCGTATCGCAAAAAGCTGCTCGCGCCTGAATACGGTAACTGGGTGAATCATGAGAAACTGTTTTCCGGTGAAATCAAAACGCCTCCTTTCTCTCCCGCACGGCTCTGGCGGTTTAACTCGGAAATTTTTTCGCACAAAGGTTTTGGCAATGCGAAGAGTCCTTACAGTTACGTGACGCCTGAGCGTGGGATTCGAGACTACGCTGCGATGTCTGTGGCGGATCAGAGCACGGTGCAGATGATGATGATTGTGGCGGATTCATATTTGGTGGGGCGGGAGAAGCGTGGCGAGTTCAAAGCCCTGACGGATGCGAAGAAGAAGTTAACGGAAGCGGAACTGACGGAACTGGTGCGGGTGGAGCATATGCTTGTCATCGGGCGGTATCCATCCCCGAAAGAGCAGGCGAAGTACCTGGGCTTCCTCAAGCAGAACATCGAAATCGGTGGCAAGCTGGACGGCTTCAAAACGACGGTCAAAGCAATGTTCCTGAGCCCGGAATCGATCTACCGGATGGAGTTTGGGCTGGGTGAAGTGGACGAACACGGGCGCCGGCTTTTGTCGCCGGACGAACTGGCGCACGCGGTGGCTTATGCCATGACCGATCAGGGGCCCGACCGCAATCAATTCATTCGGGTGGTAGTGGAAAAAGGGCAGCTGAAAACCCGGGAGGACGTGGCTCGGTTGGTTTCAAAATTGCTGGAGGAACAACTCACCACGGGCCAGTGGACGCGAAAAGATCTGCCGCGGATCCAGCGGTTTTTTGACGAGTACTTTGGCTTTCATCGTGCGGGGATGGTGTTTAAGGACAACGACCGGCGGCATGCGGAGGATATTGAGCAATGGAACACGGACATGCTGATCCATGACGCGCGTATGTTAATTGAGCATGTGTTGAAAAAGGACAAGGATGTCATCGCCGAGTTGCTGACGACGAACCAATATTTCATTGCGCACCCGGGCGATAACGAATACGCCCGCGAGCATTACGAGAAGCGCATCGCAGAGGTGCTGGGCGCGGGCTATGTCGAGGCGCAGGTTGAAAAAAAGCGGGAACAGATCAAGCGCGACTTCAATTACGAGAACATGCCGGAGAAAGCGAAGCGGTCATTGGAAAGTGCGCGGCGCAATGCGGAACTGATCGCCTCACTCTACAAGGGAGCGCAGGACAAGGGGATGAACCGGCATCCCAATTTTCCATGGTCTCCACGGGGCCGTGGGATTGCGGATTTGCTCTACATCGGCCCTTACAATTTGCCGAGCAACGGCAGTCACTCGGAGCAGAAATGGGCATGGCCGATTGAGCAGCCGTTGGAGATGCCCAAGGATCAGCGGGCGGGTTTGCTGACGCATCCGGCCTGGCTGGCGGCGTATTCGTTGAATGAAGATAACGATCCGATTCACCGCGGCATCTGGGTGTACAAACGCCTGTTGGCGGGGGTGCTCAGCGATGTGCCGCCGGATGTGGAAGCCGCCGTGCCGATCGATCCCCATAAAACGCTCCGGGAACGGATGGAGCCGCTGCGCGCCGAGCGTTGCTGGAAATGTCACCGCAAGATGAATCCGCTTGGCGAGCCGTTTGAGATGTTCGATGATTGGGGCCGGTTTCGGGAGGTCAGTTATTTCGATGAGGATGGAAAAATTTATATGCGCCGTGACGGTCAATTTGAGCGCAAGCTCAAGGAAGGCAAACTGACCACCCGCAAGATCAACACCTCGGGTGCGATTGCCTTTTCGGGAGACCCCAAGGTGGATGGTCAGGTGAAAAACGCGGTGGAGATGATGCATCGATTGGGGCGCTCAGACCGCGCGCGCCAGTCGTTTATCCGCCATCTGTTTCGATACTTCATGGGGCGCAATGAGATGTTGAGTGATTCAAAAACCTTGATTGAAGCCGAGAAAGCCTATTTGGATAATGGCGGCAGCTTTAAAGCGCTGGTGGTGTCCCTGCTGAGTTCGGATTCATTTTTGTACAGACGTTAGCCAAATTTTTATGACCTACAAACGACGACAATTTCTCCGGGACCTGTCACTGGGCGGTTGCTCGCTGGCCATGGCGCCATTCCTGCAATCACTCCGGGTTCACGCGGCCGGCAAAGCGGGAGCCTTTCCCAAGCGATTTGTCTTCGTGGTGAAATCTTCCGGCATCGATAAATTCAATCTGGTGCCAGACGGATTGACCAACCATTTCGTGGATGAAAAATCCGGCCAAAAGCTGGGCAACCGATCACGCCGGGAGGGGGGCTTTGTGGACGTGCCGCTGGCGAAACATAAGCTGCCGGAAAAATTGGCCGCCTTGGAAAAATTCAAGGATCGCATGACGATCATCCAGAGCCTGTCCGGGGTGGGCTTCCGCGGAAATCACACGAAGGGGTTCGGCACCCTGTCGCTGCACGACTCCGAGAAAGTCGCCATCGCGCCCACACTGGACTGCCTGCTCGGACAGCATCTTTCAACCGGCCCGTATCCCATGTATGGCATGGCGATGAATGGCCAGTTGCTGGAATCCGCCGGTTGGAAGCCGGAAGACACCTATTGTTACCCGAACCTGTCCGCGTATGCCGCTGCCAAGCCGGTCGCCTATCAGGGGTCACCCCGAAAAGCATTTTTCGAACTCTTCGGCGCGGCTGTCGAAAGCCCGGAGCAGTTGGAAAAGAAGATGGCTCTGAACGGCAATCTCATGGATTTCCTGAAGGACGATGCCCGGCGTGTGGAGAAACAGTTGTCGGGAGACGACAAGGAACGGTTTGCGCGGTACTTGGAATCATTCGATGCGCTGAGGAAAATTGAAGAGAAAAAAGCAGCGCTTACCGAGCAGGTTCGGAAACATGCGCCGAAGCTGACGGACCGTTATGATTCCGTGGCTCCCTCCGCACGGATTGAATCGCACTTTGAGATTGCGGCGGCCGCCTTGATTGCCGGCCTGACGAACGTGATCACCCTACGCCCGGATACCCTCGGGGTGAAGTACTCCGAGCTGAAGCTCACGAACACCGTGCACGCCCTTGGTCACCTGCAGGAAAACAAAGCATCCAATGGCTGGACCGGCCATCAGGCGCGCATGGAGGTGGAAAAACTGCATCTCAAGCAGATCGCCGACATGGCCGAGAAGTTTGCCGGCATCCCGGAAGGCAACGGGACGATGCTCGATAACACCCTGATCATTTACACGTCGTGCTCCTCGGGCGACCACCATTGCGGCGGTCATGATTGGCCGTTTATTCTGTTGGGCGGCATGGACCGAAAACTGAACATGGGCCGATACTTGGAATACCCGAAATACGGATCCAAAGGCCACCGCACCGTGGGTAATCTGTACCTGTCCCTGATGCAGGCGGCCGGGATGAACACCGGCGATACCTTCGGCCAACCCGACGCGAACTTGAAACACCTCAACTTGCAGGGTCCACTGGAAGAGGTGATGGCGTAACCAGCTGGCCCTGAGGATGACAACCGGGCCTTCAATCCTGTCTGTCTCATGAAGCATTTCTGTTGCCGGATCATGCTCGCGGGCCTGATCCTGAATTCTGTTTGGTTCGCGGCTGAGGCAGCTCCATTGACCGTGTATCGGCCACCTGTCGCGTTGGGGCCGCTCGATAATCCGCTCAAGGGATATTGCCTGTACACCAATGCCGGAGAAATTCATCGGCCCTATTCCATGGTGTTCCAGTACGTTTCATGGAAGGAACTGGAACCGATCGAGGGCAAATACGCATTTGAGGCATGGGAGAAAAAGTGGGTTCACCCCCGGGCCATGGGCAAGCATGTGGTGCTGCGAGTGTATGTGGATTACCCCAGCAAACCGTCCGGTTTGCCGGATTGGTTGCGCAACAAGGGTGTCAAGGAAAGCCCGTATCGCGACCACGGTGGCGGGAAAAGCCCGGACTATAATCATCCGCAAATGGTTCTGGCTATGGAGCGTTTCATCGCCGCGTTTGGCAAACGCTACAATCGCCATCCGCGGGTGGCTTTCATCCAATTGGGGCTGCTCGGATTTTGGGGCGAGTGGCATACGTACCCGCATGCTAAATGGTTCGCCTCCGAGGCCACGCAACACCGGGTCCTCCGCGCCTACCAACGAGCTTTTCCCGACAAGCAACTGATGTCCCGATATGCCGATGGGGTGCTGGCCCGCTATCGGAAGATCGGATTTCACGACGACATGTTTCCCGAGGACACCGATAACGGGAAGGACTGGTCGTTTCTGGCCCGCATGCGCCGGGGCGGCCATACGGCGAGTTGGAAGCACAACGTAGTGGGCGGGGAGATGGTCCCCCATGCCGCCGGTAAATGGCTTGGCCCGCAATGGGCTCACACGCAGGAAATGGTCCAGCGCTCGCATTTCTCATGGATCGGCCCCTACGGTCCGGCGCTTGATGCGAATGTGGCCCGCAAACTGGAGGCGCGCAGTGACGAATTGGTGCGTCGGATGGGTTATCAGTTCCGGCTCACGGAAGTTCGTTTTTCAAAACAGATCGTGGTGGGCAAAGCCGGCACTGTTGCGATCCGCGGCACCAATGAGGGCGTGGCGCCCTTTTATTATCCTTGGCCGGTTAAACTGGCTTGGTTGGATGCTCGGGGGGCAGTGATCTCAGACGTCAAACTGCCCGACGACATCCGCACTTGGTTGCCCGGTGAATTTGAACTCAAAGCATCGGTGGCCGTTCCCAAAAGAACAGGCGTCTATCATTTGGCTCTGGGCGTGATTGATCCGTGGACCAAGAAACCCGCCATCCGGTTTGCCAATCAAATGTTCATTCGAAACGGCTGGGCAATTCTGGGAAATGTTGGGGTGAATTCAGAAAGGAATTAACCGGTGCGCAAACGATTTGCTATCACGGCAGCTGCATGGTTCGGATTTTTGATCCCTTGGCATGCCGATGGGGCCCTGCGCGGGTTGGTGGTCAGCCATGCCGACGCGCAGGGCATTCTCCAGCTGTATCGCGTGAAGGAAGATGGCTCGGCCAGTCACCAAGTTGCTTTTTGCGGACATTGACCTCAACACGTGGTAGGGTTTGCCGATGCAAAGTCGGCGGTCATTTTTGCGGGGAGCGGGCGTGTGCCTGGCGCTGCCGATACTGGAATTGTGGGCGGATCAAGATCGGGCTTCGCGGTCGAGGAAACGGTTTGTGGCGGTCGGAAATCCGTTTGGGTTTTTTCCGGATGCCTTTTTCCCAAAACAGGCCGGGGTGGATTTTAAATTGCCTCCTCTAATGACTCCGTTAAAGGTCCATCGTGAGCGGCTCACCATTTTCTCGCACTTGGATCATGATTTGTCCGGGGGGCACAAGGCGTGTCATGCTTTTCTGAGTGGCATTAAGGTGGCCGATGCGCGGCGATTTCCAGAGGGCAACATTTCGCTCGACCAGAAGTTGGCCGGTTGGATGGGGGCACGCACGCGTTTTCCCTCATTGCACCTCGGCAACAACGCCAACCAAAGCTGGACACGTAACGGCATTCAAGTCCGCAGCGAGGGTGATCCGGCCCGGGTGTTTGACGCGATGTTTTTGGATGACTCCGCAGATACACTGGCAGCCCGCCGATTGCAAATGGGTTTGGATGGCAGCGTGCTGGATGCGGTGCGCGAACAAGCGAAAGGCTTTGCCCGGCAGCTTGGTGCGCGAGACCGGGAACACCTCGATCAATACTTCACAGCGGTGCGTGGACTGGAGCGCAAGTTGCGCATGAACGCTGACTGGATCGATCGGCCTAAGCCGAAGGTTGGCTACAAACGGCCCAAAAAAGGCGAAGGCCAAAAGACAAATCTGCCGCTTTACTATGAACTGATGGCGCTGGCGTTGCAGACCGATTCCACACGCGTGGCTACGGTTTGGGCCGATGGCGGAAATCTCCTGGAGGACTTTGGCCTGGCATATCCCAGTTACCACAAATATTCCCATCACGGCCGTTTGCCGGAATTGGTGGAAGGGCTATTGAAAATTGAGCGGCATCAAATGGATTGTTTAGCCAAATTCCTGGATCGGCTACAGGCCACCCCTGATGCCTTGAATGGCGGGCGGTTGCTGGATCACACCATGGTACTGGCGGGCAGCGGCCTCGCCAATGGCAGTTCGCATTCCACGCGCGATATGCCGATTCTCGTGGCGGGCGGTGGATTTCGGCACGGGCGGCATCATGTGAGTCCGGAGGACCGGGACCGGCGGGTGCCATTGAACAATCTATACCTTAAGCTGGCCCAACATTTTGGGCTGGAGATAGATCGATTCAATACCAGCACGGGCACGATTAACGGATTTGGTTGATGAAATTCGTGGCGGTCATTTTGCTTTCGGCCGGGCTGGTGTCCGCCGGTCCTTCGGTGGAAAAACTGAGACCATTCCTCGCAAAGTATTGTCTGGATTGTCACGATGCGGAAACGCAAAAGGGCGATCTTAATCTGGAATCCCTTGGCAGGGAGATCACTGGCGAAAACTTGGCCAACTGGCACCGGGTGTTCGATCAGATGGACCGTGCCGGTATGCCGCCTGCAAACAAGCGCCAGCCTTCGGTAGCCGAGCGCGCTGAAGCCGTTGCAATCCTGCTGCATCCGCTGGTGGCTCGGTTGGAAGCAGATCGCAAGAACCAAACTATTCTGCGCCGACTTAACCGGCTGGAGTATCGCCGTACGGTGGGTGATTTACTGGGACTGAATGTTACCTTCTGGGATCCCGCGGCGAGATTTCCCGAGGATGAAACGGATCATGGATTGGATAATGTAGGGGAAACGCTGGTGACGTCCGATTTTCTCCTGAGTCAGCAACTGGCTGCAGCGTCTGAAGCGCTGGATCGAGCCATCCAATTTGGGCCGCGCCCCCGCTCACAACGCGTGGCCGCCTCACCGCCCGCACCACACTACAAGCAGACTGCCTTGACACGCCATCATTGGGAAGTGAACACGCAAGAATACCTCTCCCTTTTTGCGCGGGCTCAAGGCACCAAGGGAGGATTTACTGTGATCCCATCGGGTGAGGTGACCCCGCATGAGAACGGACCACGTGTAAAGGCTTGGGAAGGTGCGCCGATTGCGGGCCGTTATCGGTTGCGCGTGGTGGCTTCCTATCATGCCGGCCGCCCATGGCTGAACGAAGTGGCACACGATCCCACCGAGATACCCACCTTGGCCGTGACCTTGGCCCCCTGGGGAACTGAGTTGCCTACGCGTGAAAGTCCGCAGGATGTACAGGTGCGCGAATGGGCATTGCCTCGTAACGGCGGGCGGAGTGTGTTGAATACAGAAATCTGGCTGGAAAAAGACTGGTTTCCCAAGTTGAGCTGGCTGAACGGTCCACTTAAGCATCCGAATCTCGAACTCGTGCGATTGCATGCGCCAGACCGCTGGGAGGCGGCGGATAAAAAACAGTTTTCCAACAAGGAAAAAGGGGCGTGGTTGCGCCGGATGGGCCGCGAACTCGCCCGTGTGTATAGCGGCCCCTCGGTGCGGTTGCACGCGGTTTCCATCGAAGGCCCCTTGGTGGAGATGTGGCCACCAGCCGGCCACCAAGCTCTGTTTGGAGCCAACACTTGGGCGGAACTAAAGCCCGGACCGTTTCTGGAACACTTTGCGGCCCGGGCATTTCGTCGCCCGCTGCAGCAGGGAGAATTAAACCCCATCGTGCGCATGGTGGAGACCGCCTTGGCCCACGGAATGGAACGAGAGGTGGCCCTGCGCAATGGCTTGCGGGCAATCCTGATGGCGCCGCAGTTTTTATATCTCCATGAAAACGAGGGTCGGTTGGATGATTATGCGTTGGCCAGTCGGTTGTCCTATTTTCTATGGGCCACGATGCCGGATGCGGAGTTGCTGCAACTCGCTGCCGCCGGCCGGCTGCGCGATCGCAAAGTGCTTTTGGGGCAGGTGCGCCGGCTGTTGGCGGATTCGCGGTCGGATGCGTTCGTGCGGCACTTTACCGATCGTTGGCTGGGGCTCCATGAACTTGGGACCATGCCGCCTGATGAAAACGGGTTTGGAGCGTGGTACTATCACGGACAACTCGAACGCAATAGCCGAGAGGAAACGATTCGGTACTTTCGCCATGTGCTGGATCAAAACCTCGGCGTGAGGCTGTTCATCGATTCAGATTTCACTTTTGTCAATTACCCGCTCGCGCGCTTGTATGGCATCGAAGGTGTGCAGAGTCGTGCTTTTGAGGCAGTGAAACTTTCCGACCCGCGCCGGGGTGGACTGCTGGGGCAGGCCAGCGTATTGATCGCCTCCGCCAATGGTATCGATACTTCACCTGTGGTTCGAGGCATGTGGGTGTTGGAAAACTTGCTGGGTACCCCCCCTCCGCCGCCTCCTGCTAATGTGGCGGCGATCGAACCGGATATCCGCGGCACGACCACCATTCGCGAACAACTTGCGGCGCATCGGGATAATGTCGCCTGTGCCGCCTGTCATCAGCGAATCGATCCCCTTGGGTTTGCTTTGGAAAATTATGACCCGATTGGAGGCTGGCGCCAATCCGCCCCCGGCCAGCGCGGTCCGGTGGATGCATCCGGCCAATGGCGTGGGAATTCGTTTCGGGATATTGTGGGGCTTAAGAAATTACTCCTTACGCAAGAAGAGCAGGTGGCACGTCAACTGGCCGCACGTTTGCTGGCTTATGGCACAGGCCGTCGACCCAACCTAGCAGCCCGACCGCAAGTGGATATGATCATCGCCAAGACCCGCGGTTCAAACCACCGTCTGCGTGACTTGATTGAACAGGTGGTTTTGAGTGAGGCGTTTCTCACCAAATAGCACTGAGTTCACAGCGCAGTGGGTCAATCGTATTAATCCTTGGCAGCCCCCCGATGGTCGCCGCACACTTTGGCATGCGCATCGGGTTGGCCTTTTTTCTGTCGGCATTGGGCATTGCGGCGGCGGACGATCCGTTTGCGGCGGGGGTGCGCAAGTCGGATCCGCTAACTCCAGCGGAAGAGGCGAAGACGTTTTCGGTGCCGGCAGGGTTTCGGGTGCAGTTGTTTGCCGCGGAACCTCAGATCAACAAGCCGATGAACATCGCTTTCGATGCGCGCGGGCGGTTGTGGGTGACCTCGACGGTGGAATATCCGTTCCCCGCCAAGCCGGGCACGAAGGGGCGCGACTCGGTCAAAGTGCTGGAGGATACCGATGGCGACGGCCGCGCCGATAAGGTGACGACGTTTGCCGAGGGGTTGAACATCCCGACCGGCGTGTATCCGTACCGCGATGGCGCCATCGTCTGGAGTATTCCGAATATCTGGTTCCTGCGCGACACAGATGGCGACGGACGAGCGGATCGGCGCGAGAAACTGTACGGACCGCTCGGCTATGAGCGCGACACGCACGGCATGCATTCAAGCTTCACCCGCGGGTTCGATGGCTGGTTGCACGTGACGCATGGGTTCAACAACACCACCACCGTGCGCGGCCGTGACGGCAGCTGCATCGAGTTGCAGTCTGGCAACACCTACCGCATCCGGCCGGATGGCGCGCGCGTGGAGCAGTTCACATGGGGGCAGGTGAATCCGTTCGGCATGCACTTGGATGCGCGCGGGTATTTCTACACGGCCGACTGCCACAGCTCGCCTATCTATCAACTGATCCACGGCGGTTATTATCCAAGCTTCGGCAAACCGCACGATGGCCTCGGCTTTGCGCCGACGACGATCACGCACACGCACGGCTCCACGGCCATTTGCGGGATCACGCTGATTGATGATCCACGGTGGCCGGCGAAATTTCGCGGAAATATTCTGGTGGGCAACGTAATGACCAGCCGGATCAACCGCGATGAGATTGACTATCACGGCAGCAGTCCAAAGGGGCGCGAGGCGGCGGATTTTCTCAAAACCACGGACCCGTGGTTTCGCCCGGTGGATCTCCAGCTCGGCCCGGATGGCGCGTTGTATGTCGCCGATTTTTACAACCGCATCATTGGTCATTACGAGGTGGATCTCGAGCATCCCGGGCGCGACCGCACCCGTGGCCGCATCTGGCGCATCGTGCCACCGGGTAAGCCGCATGCCCCTTTGGAGCTCAGTTCCCCGAGCAAAACCGCCCCGTCCTTGGGCTCAGGCAACCTCACCCGGCGCCTGTTGGCGATGAACCATCTGGCCGACACCATCGGCCAACCCGCCATTCCAGCCTTGCGCGGCCAACTGGCCAATCCGTCCGCCGCGCCGTTTGCCGCGTGGGCTTTGCAGCGGTTGGGAGCCTTGACGGATGAGGAACTTGCCCGGCTGGCCGCCGGTCGAACGGAGTTGGAGCAGGTGCACGCTGTGCGGTTGTTGGCGGCCCGGCCGGCATGGAGCGGCGCGCAACGGCAATGGTTGCTGGATTCATTGAAGGCAAAAAACCCGCATGTGCGCCGGGCGGCGGCGGCGACCTTGGGCGGCCGACCGCATGCGTCACAGTTGCGGCCGCTATTAGCGGCGCTGCGTCAGGCAGCCGTGGTGGAGGCGGTGCAAGTGACGGGCAATCGCGGGCCGGACGATCATCTCATTCACACCCTGCGCATTGCCTTGAGGGATCATCTGCAACAGGACGGCGCCTTTGCCCGTTTGCAGACGCCCAAGCTGAACGCCGTGGAACTGGATTTGGTGCTCGAGATTGCGCTGGGAGTTCGCCACCCGGCTGCGGCTGAATTTCTGTTGCAACATTGGGCACGGGTGAAAGCTGACCGTGAGGCGTTCATCAAACACATTGCAGCCCAGGCACTGGTTCGGCGCGTGGATCAACTTGCGCTTTTGGTGGAACAAACGTGGCCGGAGGATATCGATCGACAAGCCGAATTATTTCAAGCGGTGCGGACTGGCTTGCGTGAACGCGGGCAACCGTTGGCAAAACCCTTGGTGGAGTGGGGCAGTCGCCTTGCCGAAAGGTTGTTGGCTGAAGCCTCGCGCAGAACGCCTTGGGTAAATGTCCCATTGCCCCAGTCGACAGCCGATCCATGGGATTTTCAAATCCGCCGGTGTACGGACGGGCAGGAGGCGCGCTTGATGTCCAGCCATCCCCACGGTGAAAAGCGCACGGGCCGATTGCAATCAGCACCATTCAAGTTGCCGGCGCGCTTGTCCTTTTACTTGTGCGGTCATCACGGGTATCCCGGCAAGCCGGCCAATTTTCTGAACCACATCCGCCTGCTGGATGCGCGCACGGGAAAGATGTTGCGTGAAGTGCACCCTCCACGCAACGACACAGCCCGACGAGTGGTGTGGGAGCTGAAAAAAGAACGGGGTCGCGAAGTGATTTTGGAGGCGGTGGATGGCGATCCGGCCGATGCCTACGCGTGGCTGGCTTTCGGCCGTTTTGAGCCGGCCTTGCCGGAGCTGGAATTGATCACAGCGCGCGACATCACAACCCGTCTGGCCGCCGGTTCGGAAATGGCGGGTGAGTTGAAATTGAAAAAGCTGCATCCGAAACTGCGCGCGGTTTTGCTGAACCGGCGCGTGGGCGATCCGGCCCGCGTAAATGCGGCGCGCGCCTACGTGGCCCTGGCGGATCCCGTCCGCGTGGCGCCGGTGGTGGCCGCGTTGCTGAAAGACCGGCGGGAACCGTTGGGGTTGCGGGAAGCGTTGGTGTCAGCAGCGGCGCCGGTTCGGGCATTGCATGCCGATGCGCTCACGGCATTGGCGGTGGCTCCCGCGGGAGAGCAGGTGCGATTTGCCCAGGCAATCACGGATCATGCCCACGGCGCACGGGCGTTGTTGGATGCAGCGGAAGCCGGGCATGTGCCGGCGCAATTGCTGCTGGATAACGAAGTACGGTTGCGTTTGCCCGAAGGCATGCTGCCGCGCGTGGCGATCCTGACGCGCGGCCTCGAAGCTACTTCGCCGGATACATCAAAATTGATCGCCGGACGGCTGGCGTTTTATCGTGAACAGGGCGGCGACGCGATCCGCGGTGCGGCAGTGTTCAAAACCGCCTGCGTCGTGTGCCACGTCAAAGGTGGGCAGGGCGGCAATATCGGCCCGCAACTGGATGGCTTGGGTAGACGCGGCGCGGAGCGGGTGGTGGAGGATATTTTGGATCCGCATCGCAACGTGGATCCGACCTTTCGTTACAGCACGATGAAGCTCAAGGACGGCCGCACGCTGCTGGGCTTGCAACGCCGCGTAGTGGGCCAGTCGATTGTATTTGCCGATTTGGCGGGCAAGGAATTCACCGTGCCCAAGGTGAACATCATGAGCCGCACACAAACCAATCAGTCGCTGATGCCTGCCGCGCTGGGGGCGGCCTTGCCGGAGAAGGATTTCGCCGCGTTACTGGCGTACCTGCTGGCAAAGTAAATTGAACTTCTCCCGCGACCGGCCTAGGCTGCGGCATGCAAGCACGCATCGTTTTTGTTCTCGTTACTGTCCTGTCTCTTTCCATCCTCAACGCCGCGGAGCCGGCCAAGTTTGCCAGTGGCGTGGTGGATATCGGCATGGTCGCCAAGGACGTCGAAAAGACCGCCAAGTTTTACACCGAGGTGGTGGGGCTCAAGGAGGTGAAGGGCTTTGAGGCGCCGGCGGAAAAGGCGAAGGCGTTTGGGCTCACGGATAATCAACCGGCCAAGGTGCGGGTGTTCGTGCTGGGCGATGCGCCAAATTCCACGCGGTTGAAGATCATGTCATTTCCCAAGCGGCCGGGGGTGGCGCCGAACCAAAAATACATCCACTCCACGCTGGGCCTCAGCTATCTGACCCTGCGTGTGGCGGACATGGACGCAGCGTTGGCGCGGTTGAAAAAGGCCAAGGTAAAACTGCTCGGCCAAACCCCCGCTTCACTCGGCGGCAAGCTGCGCATCACGGTGTTTCATGATCCGGATGGCAACTTTGTGGAACTGATCGGGCCGGTGAAATGAGGAAGGTCAACACCAGCGAAGTGGAGGAAACGCAGTTCGAATCGCCCAAGGGCGTGTATGCGATGCGCGACATCAATCTTTCCTATGCGCTTGGTCGGAAAAGGGATTCCACTGATCTGGACAAGCGCCATCCGTTCGATGTGGAGATCTGCACCATTCCCGCCGGCAAAAAGATGTGCCCGTACCATTCGCACAGTGAGCAGTGGGAGTTTTACCACGTGATCCGCGGCACCGGCACCGTCCGCGATGAGGACGGCCGCACGGCGGTGAAGGAGGGTGACGCTTTTCTATTCAAGCCCGGCGAGGCGCATCAGATTATCAACGACAGCGACGCCGACCTCGTCTTTTACATCGTCGCTGACAACCCCATCGGCGAGCACTGCCATTATCCCGACAGCAACAAGTGGCTCGTCGCCCTCCCAGACAAGCGGCTGATTGGCTCGGAGTCGAAAGATTATTTTGAGGGCGAGGAATAACTGCGGGCGGTGGCTTGACCTTGGCCTGCACCGTTTTTAGTTTCGAAGCATGCGCGCACTCTTGGCATTCATTTTCATTGGCTTGTTGGCTCAACCCCTTTGGGCGGCGAAAAAGTACAACGTGCTGTTCATCATCTCTGATGACCTCACCTCCACGGCGTTGTCGTGCTACGGCAACACGGTTTGTAAGACGCCGAACATCGACGCCATCGCGGCGGCGGGCACGCGTTTTACGCGCGCGTATTGTCAAGGCACCTACTGCGGGCCGTCGCGGGCGTCGTTTATGAGCGGCTACTATCCGCATGCGACCGGGGTGTTGGGTTACCGCAACCCGCGGCCGCAGATCGGCGATCGGGCCACGTGGAGCCAGCATTTCATGAACCACGGCTATCACGCCGCCCGTGTGAGCAAGATTTATCACATGGGCGTGCCCGGCGGCATTGAGCATGGCGGGCATGGCGCGGATGACGCCGCCTCATGGCACGAGCGCTACAACAGCAAGGGCCCCGAGTGGCGCGCGCCGGGCAAGGGCGAAACGCTGCAGCGCAATGCCAACGGTAAACGGCCGGTGGTGGGCGGCAATACCTTTGTGGTGGTGGAAGCCGAGGGCGATGATCTCGTGCATTCGGACGGCAAGACGGCGGTGAAAGCGGCGGAGTTGATCGGCAAGTTTGCGAAGCAGAACAAACCGTTTTTTCTCGGAGTCGGTTTCGTGCGGCCGCATGTGCCTTTTGTGGCCCCGAAAAAATATTATGAGCCGTTTCTGCCGTATTCCAAAATGAAACTGCCGCCCAAGATCGAGGGCGATTGGGATGACATCCCTAAGCCGGGCATCAATTACTGCACCAGCGTGAACATGCAGATGGATATCCGGAAACAAAAGAAAGCGGTTGGCGGCTATTACGCGTCGGTGGCGTTTTTGGATGCGCAAGTGGGCAAGGTGATGGCGGCTTTAAAACAATCCGGTCAGGCGGACAACACGATTGTCATCTTCACAAGCGATCACGGCTTTCATTTGGGCGAGCACGATTTTTGGGCCAAGGTGAGTTTGCTCGATGAATCCTCGCAAGTGCCGCTGATCATTAGTGTGCCCGGCCAAAAGCCGACCGTGTGCCATTCGCTGGTGGAATTGCTGGATCTCTATCCCACGCTCGCCGCGATGTGCGGACTGCCTGCCCAAGCCCGCCTGCAGGGCAAGGACATCTCCCCGATGCTTCAGGATCCTACCCACACCGTCCGCACCGCTGCCTTTTCCGTGGCCCCCATGCGCAAGGGCTTCCTGCTGCGCGAGGACGATTGGGCCTTCATCCATTACGGCGAGCAAGGCCAGAACGGCATGGAACTGTATCACATTAAAACCGACCCCGGCCAATTCACCAACCTTGCAACCAAACCCGCTCATGCGAAGACCGTCGACCGGTTCCGCAAGCAAATGGCGGCGAAGCTCGTGGCGATTCGGGATAACGATTTGAGGCAGTGATTCGAATTGCGAGTCGGCTTAAATCCTGTATGATTTCCCCATGCTAGTTAGAATATTGATTGCGGTGTGTGTGTTGAGTCTGGCTGGGCTTGGAACTGCCGCAGATGGCGTGCCGGAGGTGAGCCGCGATGTGCGCGCAAAGGCCGCGACGGCCAAGCTGAAGAGTCAAAATCAAATTGCCCTGCTCTACGTCAAGGGCATGACTTGACCATCCTGCGCTATCGGCATCCGTGTGAAGCTGAGCAAGTTGAAGTTCGTCGATGGGAAGCGTTTCAAACGTGGCATTGATATGGACGTGAATAATCAACTTCTTTCCGTTGCTTTAAAAACTGGGGCAAAGCCTGATTTTGTGGCCATGGATCAGGGGGTCGATGCGGCGGGATATGTGGCTGTGGAATGGTTCACGCTGGAAGAGGGTAAGCTGAAGGCGCACCTCTTCCGGAAGGTGGGTGAGTGAGTCGGGCATGGTTCAATTGCTTGTGGGTTTGCTGGATGCTGGCCTTGCCGTTGGGTGCCGATGAGCCCATCATGAACATGATGCCCCGCTGGTCGGAAGGCTGGGGGTATCAGTTCATCCATGAATATCGCCACGAGAGCGATTTGCTTCTGGGAGGTGAAAAAGAGCATCCGGGGTTCTCTGAGGATGTCCATTTGTTGCATCTGCAGGGGGTTTATACGTGGGACAAATCCATCCGCATTACCGCCAAGTTGCCGTACGTAATCGATGCCCGGCGCGAAATGCCCGATGGCTCTGGCGGGAAAAAAGTTGAACATGACAATGGCATCGGGGATGCAACCGTTGCCTTGCCCCTGAAAAAGTATTTCAACTTGGATGGCAAAAGCGGCTCGTTGACTTTTAAGCAGATGCTGCGCTTGCCTTTGTCGGGCACGGATGATTACGAGGTGTATGACAACGAATGGGGCAATGGACTTGGCCTTGCGTACGAACATGAAACTGCGAAGTTTCATTTTCATGTGAGTACAAGCGGGTGGGTGTACCATAGCAACGAGCCGTTTGAATCGTATTCATCACTGGATCTCGGCTATAATTTTAACGTGTGGGATTCCAATGGGGCGCTCATGTGGGAGGCCGACTTTCACTTTGAGGACAATGAATCCAGGACGCTCTCCATGGGGCCAGCACTGTACTGGAACATCAACGACACGGCGCATATTCGACTAGAATGGAAGCAGGATGTGTACGATCGTCAGGGGGTCTCAGACCATGGCAATGGCGGGATGTTTCGTTTCAGCCTCGGTTTCGTGTTTTAAGGGGAAGGCTGGGGAACGTGCAATCACGAGTATGATTCTTCAGTTGTCTTTGTCGGAATTGATTCGGTTTGCCAGCTTGCGGTTGAAAGGGCAGCCTCCCGGGATTCATGAGCCAACCTGAAGTCATCATTGGGCTGTTGATTGGGGCAGTATTGGGCGGCGTTATCGGATGGCTGCTCGGCACTCTGAAAAGTGCCCGGGCAGAGGCCGGGCGTGAGGCCACGGAGTTTCGGATTGAGGAACAGCGCAAGGCGATGGAGGACCAATTGGCTGCGCTTCGAAAATCAAATAATGATGCGATTGCGCAGTTGAAGGAGTCATTCAAGGCACTTAGCAGCGACGCCCTCAAGGAGGCCCAGCCAGAATTGGTGCGCTTGGCCAACGAGACGCTGGGCAAATTCCACGAGACTGCAAAGGGAGATTTGAATACTAGCAAGGAAGCGGTGGCCAAGCTTGTTGCGCCGCTCAAGGAGCAACTGGAGACTTACCAAAGTCGCTTGGCACAAAGTGACAGCAGCCAAACCAAGCAACTCTCAAGGGTCTCGGAACAATTGGAATCGCTGGGCAAACAAAGCCAGCTTCTCTCCAAGGAGACGGAGCAGTTGCGGTTGATATTGAATTCAAGTCAGCAGCGTGGGCGTTGGGGGGAGGAAACCTTGAGGCGAGTGGTGGAGGCGTCCGGACTCAGTGTGCACTGTGACTTCACCGAGCAGGCACAGGCAGCTGAGGGGCGGCCGGATCTGGTGGTGCATCTGCCGGGCAATCGCCATATCGTGATTGATGCGAAAATGCCGGACTTGTCTTTTCTTAACGAACTCGATGCAAGTGAACCTTCCCGTCGTAAGGAAGTTATTGCGCAGCATGCGAAAAAAATGCGGGATACGATTAGGAATCTGGCTGACCGAAATTATCCTCAGCACATTGAAGGGGCCCTCGATTGTGTGGTGATGTTCGTGCCGGCGGAATCATTGTTTAGCGCTGCGCTTGAAGGTGATCCCGATCTGATCATTTGGGCTGCTGAACGCCGGATCACCTTGGCTACGCCGACCTCGTTGATCGCGCTTTTGAATTCGGTCAAGGTGAGTTGGCAGTATCACACGCAATCCGAGAATGCCCGGATCATCGCTGAGGCAGCGCAGGAATTGTATGGTCGGCTTGGTGTGTTTGTCGGGCATTTCGACAAAATTCGGAAGGGGCTCGATCAGGCGGGCAAGGCGTTCAACGCAGCCGTCGGCAGCTATGAACGAAACGTTAAACCTAGCGGAGAGCGGGTTAACAAGCTGCAGGTGGGTGACACCGAGGGGCAGGGATTGCCGTCAGTCGAGCCGGCTACCGATGCTCTGAGAGAGGCTCCCATCGGGTTGCCGGACAAGGCTCAGTCGGACTAAACTTGGTTGCACTTGCTTGACCTAACGCTTGGTCAGGCGGAAACTCCACTTATGCGACGCATTCACCTCTTTTTCTTGGTAGTGTTGGGTTCTGCTCTGCCACTATTTGCGGCTAAGCAGCCGAATATTGTCATCATCATGGCCGATGACATGGGGTTTTCGGACATCGGTTGTTATGGCAGCGAGATCAAGACGCCGGTGCTCGACAAACTCGCCGCCAATGGCCTGCGGTTCACACAATTCTACAATACCTCACGCTGCTGTCCCACGCGGGCGTCGCTGCTCACGGGGATGTATCAGCATCAGGCGGGCATTGGCCTCATGACCGGTGACAACAAGCTGCCCGGTTATCGTGGCGAACTGGGGCGCGATGTGGTGACCATCGCCGAGGCGCTGGGCACCGGCGGTTATCGGCGGTACATGAGCGGCAAATGGCACGTCACCAAGCATACCCGCCCACAGGGTCCGAAGGACAACTGGCCGTTGCAGCGAGGCTTCGAGAAATTTTACGGAACGATCATTGGCGCGGGCAGTTTTTATGATCCGGCGACGTTGTGTCGCGGCAACCAGTTCATCACGCCGGTGAATGACAAAAAGTACCAGCCGAAGACGTATTATTACACCGATGCCATCAGCGATAATGCGGTGACGTTTTTACAGGAGCACGCGAAGGAGTCGCCGGACAAGCCGGTGTTTCTTTACGTTTCCTACACCACGGCGCACTGGCCGATGCACGCGTTGCCGGAAGATATCGCGCGCTACAAGGGCGTGTACGACGGTGGCTTTCAGGAGATTCGCGCGAAGCGGTTTGCGCGACTGAAGGAACTGGGGTTGATCCGCAAGGACCTCAAGCTCTCGCGGCAGTCGGATGACTGGGAAAAGGCGCCGCACAAGGAGTGGGACATCCGCAACATGGAAGTGTACGCGGCGATGGTCGACAACATGGACCGCGGCATCGGCCGCATCGTGGCGGAGTTTGAGCGGCAGGGCACGCTGGACAACACCCTGATCATGTACCTGCAGGATAACGGCGCCTGTGCCGAGGGCTTCGGTCGATACAGCCAAAGGCCTTACCGGACGGATTACAAACCGCTGGGCAAGGACGGTTTCCAAACCAAGATTTGGCCGCCGATGCAAACGCGTGCTGGGCGGCCGGTGAAGAACGGCCCCGACGCGATGGCCGGGCCGGAGGACACCTTCACCGGCGTGGGCCGTGGCTGGGCGAATGTGTCAAACACGCCGTTTCGCGAATACAAACACTTCGCGCATGAGGGCGGAATTTCCTCACCGTTCATAGTGTCGTGGCCCAAGGGCATCGATGCCAAGAACAACGGCCGCATCGAGCATCAGGCCGGGCATCTCATCGACCTGATGTCCACCTGTCTGGATGCAGCGGGCGTGAAGCATCCTCGCAAATTTGGCGAACACGACATTCAGCCGGTGGAAGGTGTGAGCCTCCTGCCGGCCTTCCGCGGCGGTGAATTGGTTCGCAAGGATGCACTATATTTCGATCATCACCTCAACGGCGCCGTGCGCGACGGCAAATGGAAGCTCGTGCGCTACGGTGATTCCGGCCGCAACGCCAAGCTGCACCCGTGGCAGCTCTACGACATGGAGATCGACCGCAGCGAACAAAACGACCTTGCCAAGAAATATCCTGAAAAGGTCAAGGCCCTC